>JBIKMU010000029.1:0-41933 GCA_044359075.1 Cyanobium sp.
CCCCCGGGGCCCACCCCTAGGCTGGGGTCGTGGGCGCTGGGGCCATGAGCCGTTTGAGGGTGGGAGTGGCCGGTCCGGTGGGTTCCGGCAAGACGGCCTTGGTGGAGGCCCTCTGCCTGCGCTTGCGTGATCGCCTTGAGCTGGCCGTCGTCACCAACGACATTTACACCCAGGAAGATGCCCAATTCCTCACCCAGGCCGGTGCCCTGCCGCCGGAGCGCATCCGTGGTGTCGAAACCGGCGGTTGTCCCCACACCGCCATCCGGGAGGACTGCTCGATCAATCGGGCCGCGGTGGCTGAGTTGGAGCGGGCTTTCCCCGGGCTTGATCTTGTGCTGGTGGAAAGCGGTGGTGACAACCTGGCCGCCAGTTTCAGCCCCGAACTGGTCGATCTCTGCATTTATGTGATCGATGTCGCCGCTGGCGACAAGATCCCCCGCAAGGGCGGCCCGGGCATCACCCGCAGTGATCTGTTGGTGATCAACAAGATTGATCTGGCGCCGATGGTGGGCGCCAGCCTGGCGGTGATGCAGCGGGACACCGAGCGCATGCGCTGCGGCAGGCCCTGGTGTTTCACCAACCTGCGCAGCGGTGAGGGGCTGGATCGCGTTGAGACTTTCCTGCTGGCCCAGTTGCCCCGGGGCTGAAAACCAAATGTAAGGACCTGTGCCTGGGCAACTTGACACGACAACAGTGTTGGGCCGCAGACAGGCTGCAAAACAGTGTCCATCGCTACGGGCTTGCTCCGAAAGGCTCTTTACCTTTGCCCCGACCCAATTCACGGGGTCCATGCGGGAGCCATCGCGCGACTCGTTCTTCTCAGGAGCCCTTTCATGAAGTCTTTGGCACAACATCAACCCACCCGCCGCCTCATTGGAGCTGTCTCCTCTCTAGGCCTCAGCCTCGCGTTGGCCTCCTGTGGCGGCGGTGGCGGCGGCACAGGGGGTGAAAAGACTGCCAGCACCGATGCTGGCGCAGCCGGCGGTTTCGATGGTGATGTCAAGGTGGGCATTCTCCATTCCCGTTCCGGCACCATGGCCATCTCCGAAAACACGGTGGCGGAAGCCGAATTGATGGCCATTGATGAGATCAATGCCGCCGGTGGCGTCAAGGTTGATGGCAAAAAGCTCAAGATCGTTCCCGTTGAAGAAGACGGCGCCTCCGATTGGCCCACCTTCGCTGAGAAGGCTAAGAAGCTGATCGATCAGGACAAGGTTGCCGTGGTGTTTGGCGGCTGGACTTCCGCTAGTCGCAAGGCAATGTTGCCAGTGTTCGAGGCAAAGGATCACTTCCTTTTCTACCCGATTCAGTATGAAGGTCAAGAATGTTCCAGGAACATCTTCTACACCGGCGCCACCCCCAACCAGCAGGCCGAACCAGCGGTGTCGTGGCTGTTGAAAAACAAGGGCAAAGATTTCTTCTTGGTCGGTTCTGACTACGTGTACCCCCGCACGGCCAACACGATCATCAAGGAACAGCTCAAGGTCGAGGGCGGCAAGCTCGTGGGTGAGGACTACCTTCCCCTGGGCAACACCGAAGTGGCCCCGATCATCGCCAAGATCAAGCAGGCCCTACCCAAAGGCGGCGTGATCGTGAACACGCTGAACGGTGACAGCAACGTGGCCTTCTTCAAGCAGTTGAAGGCAGCCGGCATCACCCCGGCCAACGGCTATGCGATCATGAGCTTCTCGATCGCGGAGGAAGAAGTTGCCGCTATAGGGCCCGAATACCTGGAGGGTACCTATGCGGCCTGGAACTTCTTCCAAAGTCTCGACACTCCGGCTTCCAAGAAATTCACCACCGATTTCAGGGCTAAGTATGGCGACAAGCGCGTCACCAACGACCCGGCTGAATCCGCCTACAACATGGTCTATCTCTGGTCTAAAGCGGCTGAGAAGGCCAATAGCGTCGACGACAACAAGGTGAGGGAAGCCCTGATCGGGGTGAAGTTCGATGCTCCCCAGGGACCGATCGAAGTGCAGCCCAACCACCACACCACCGAATTGGTGATGATCGGTGAGGTGAAGAAGGACGGCATGTTCAAGATCCTCGAAACCAAGGGTGTGGTTAAGCCCCTGGCCTGGAACCAGTTCGTGCCCGAAACCAAGGGTTATACCTGCGACTGGACCCAGAAGCGTCCTGACGCCGGCAAGTTCAGGCTCTGATTCTTTTGCCCTCGTCAAATCCTGGGGCGGGGGGAGATCTTAGTCTTCCCCTTCCCCTTTTTTAATGGTTAATTATTTTGCCTTGAACCGCCTATTCACGGGCCCATGACTTCCCTGCTTGATACTTTGTTCAACGGCCTGGCCATCGGCTCTGTGCTGATGTTGGCAGCCCTTGGTCTTGCCGTGGTTTTTGGCTTGATGGGGGTCATCAACATGGCCCATGGCGAGTTGATGATGCTGGGTGCTTACACCACCTATGTGGTGCAGAACCTGCTCAAAACTGGTCCCCTGCAAGCCCTTTTCCCCGCCTATATCCTGATTTCCATTCCCCTGGCGTTTTTGGTCAGCGGTTTGGCGGGCTTGTTGCTGGAAAAGACCGTGATTCGTCGACTTTATGGTCGCCCCCTGGAAACGCTTTTGGCCACCTGGGGAGTCAGCCTGATTCTGCAGCAATTGGTGCGCTCGGTGTCCACGGCCTTCTTCATGGGTCTGCTTTTGGCCCTCATTCTTGGCCTGGGTTTGCCGCAAGTCTTGCCGGCAGCTTGGCTGCGCCAGCGTTGGAGCCCCTTGCTCAAGCTGGGTTCCTGGCTGCTTTCTGGAGGGTTGGGCATCGCCTTGGCCGCCTTGGCTGGAAAATCGCGACAGTTGTATACGCCCTGGTTCAGCGCCCGCAACATCGAGGTCACCGCTCCCGAGTGGTTGAGGGGCTCGATTGAAGTGGCCGGTGTCACCATGCCAACGGGGCGCTTATTCATCATTGCTCTGACAGCCTTATCTCTGATTGCAGTGCATTGGTTCCTGCAAAAGAGTGTCTGGGGAATCCGTATCCGGGCCGTCACCCAGAACCGCTCCATGAGCAGTTGCCTCGGCATCCCCACCGATCAGGTGGATGCCCTCAGTTTTCTGGTGGGATCCGGGTTGGCAGGGGTTGCTGGGGTGGCTGTCACCCTTTTGGGTTCGGTAGGCCCCAATCTGGGCGGTAATTATATTGTTGATTGCTTCATGGTGGTGGTGCTTGGCGGTGTCGGCAAGTTGCTGGGAACAGTTGTCGCCGCCTTGGGGATTGGCGTTCTCAGCTATATATTTGGCTCTGGCTCTTTGCTATTGCTTTGGCCCCAGATGCCGGCAGCCCTTAATAGCCTAATTACCTTTTTTGCCACAACATCGATGGCCAAGGTGCTGGTTTTCTTGCTGATTGTTGCCTTCCTGCAATTCCGGCCATCAGGTCTTTTCCCCCAAAAGGGACGCATGGTGGAGGCCTGAGCGATGGATCGCCCTTCGGTGTTGCGGCGCTTTTGGCCCTGGATATTGATCGTTGCTTTAGCGATCGTCTTGCCGTTTGTGTTGCCTCCTTTTCGGCTCAACCTTCTCGGTCGCTTCCTTGCCCTGGGGATTGTGGCCCTCGGCGTAGATCTGATTTGGGGTTACACCGGCTTGCTGAGCCTGGGCCAGGGCATTTTCTTTGCCCTTGGTGCCTACGCCATTGGCATGCACTTGCAGCTCAGCTCCCTGCAGAGCGGTCAATTGCCTGAATTTTTCGGTCTCTATGGTGTCAAGGAGTTACCGGCTTTCTGGCAACCCTTCAACTCTATATTTTTTACCTTCTTTGCCATCTGGATTATTCCGGCATTAGTGGCGGGATTATTGGGTTTTTTGGTGTTTCGCAACCGCATCAAGGGGGTTTACTTCTCAATTCTTACCCAGGCTGCCCTCCTGGTGTTCTTTAATTTTTTCAATGGCCAGCAGAAACTCATCAATGGCACCAATGGCCTCAAAACAGACACCGCCCTGTTTCTTGGCCAGATGGTTGGATCCGATTCGATGCAGCGCCTGTTGTTCTGGCTCACCGTGTTGTTGGTGATTGCCGCCTGGTTGCTTTGCCGTTGGCTCACCCGCGGTCGTTTTGGCGATGCCCTGATCGCCATCCGTGACGATGAGGCCCGCCTGCGCTTCAGTGGTCACAATCCCACGGCCTACAAGACCTTGGTCTTCACCGTGGCCGGGGCCTTGGCCGGCATCAGTGGCGCCTTGTATACGGTTCAGTCGGGCATTGTTTCGCCCCAGTTCATGGCGGTGCCCTTCTCGATTGAGATGGTCATTTGGGTGGCGGTTGGCGGCCGGGGCACTCTTTTGGGGGCCGTCTTGGGGGCTGTGCTGATCAACTACGCCAAGAGCCTGATCAGCGAGCAATTGCCTGAAACCTGGCTGTTCATCCAAGGCGCTCTGTTCCTGTTAGTCGTCACCGCCCTGCCCGATGGGGTTGTGGGCTGGTGGCGCCAGGGTGGACCCAAACGGCTTGCGGCCATGGTTGGCATCCCGCCGACTGCGGCCACCTACCCCTCCCTGGATGGGGATCCGAACCTGGAAGCGGACAAAAAAGCAGCGGCTGCCAACCTTGAAACCGGAGGGATTCCATGACACCACTGCTGGAATTACGCGGGGTTGGCGTCAGCTTCGATGGCTTCCGAGCCCTCAATGATCTCAATCTTTCGCTCGCCCCAGGCGAGTTGCGTGCCGTCATCGGGCCGAATGGGGCCGGTAAAACCACCTTTCTCGATGTGATTACGGGCAAGGTGCGTCCAAGTCAAGGCGAGGTCCTTTTCCAGGGGCGTTCAGTGGTGGGACTCAGCGAACACCGCATCGCCCGACTTGGCATCGGTCGCAAATTCCAGACGCCACGGGTCTTTGAGAATCTCAGTCCGAGGCGCAATCTGGAACTGGCCGTGAGTCGAAGTTCGGCCCCGTTGGAGCTGTTGTTTGGCCGTATTGATGGCAAATCCCGCGACAAGGTGCAACGGTTGTTGGCGGTGGTTGGGCTGGAAAACCTTGCCAATGAACGGGCCGGTAGTCTTTCCCACGGCCAAAAGCAGTGGTTGGAGATTGCCATGTTGGTGGCCCAGGATCCCGTGCTACTGCTAGTGGATGAACCGGTGGCTGGGCTTACGGACGAGGAAACCCAGCTCACCGCCGATCTGCTCAAGCAATTGGCCGGGGACCATACGGTACTGGTGATTGAGCACGACATGGACTTCATTCGTGACCTCAACGCGCCGGTGACTGTTTTGCATGAGGGTCATGTGCTTTGTGAAGGCAGCATGGATCAGGTGCAAAACGATAGTCGCGTGATTGAGGTGTATCTGGGTCAAGCCACGGATTGAAGCCTCTAGCCATAGAATAATTTCATGCTCATTTGTCACTATTTCTACCTTAATTTCCATTTAATTGCACTTCTGTCTTTCCCTTGAATCATGACCAGCGCCGCCGTTCTCCCCGCCAGTCCCTTTAGGCTTGTGCATGATGATGATGCCCAGCTGCAGGTTAAGGGGCTGAATGTTTTTTATGGCGAAAGTCATATCCTGCGCGATGTGGATTTAACCGTTCCCGGCGGTAAAATGGTCTGCCTGATTGGCCGTAACGGGGTCGGCAAAACCACCCTGCTCAAGACCGTCATGGGCCTATTACGGCAACGCAGCGGCAGTGTGACCTTTGAAAGCCAAGAAATTTCAGCCTTACCCCCCCACCGCCGAGCCAGGGCCCATATCGGCTATGTGCCCCAGGGCAGGGAAATCATCCCCCAACTAACGGTGCGCGAGAACCTGCTCTTGGGTTACGAGGCCCTGCCGGGTGGCATGGGACGCCATCGCCATGTTGATCCGTTCATCTACGAGCTGTTCCCCGTGCTGGAGTCGTTTCTGGAACGCCGCGGCGGCGACCTTTCCGGCGGTCAGCAGCAACAATTGGCGATTGCCCGTGCCCTTTTGGGTAAGCCCAGGTTGTTGTTGCTCGATGAACCCACCGAAGGCATTCAGCCTTCGGTGGTGCAGGACATTGAGCGGGCCGTGCGCCAAATCACCGCCACGGGCATCAGCGTGTTGCTGGTGGAGCAGCACCTGCACTTTGTGCGCCAGGCGGATTGGTACTACGCCATGCAGAAGGGTGGCGTGGTGGCAAGTGGGCCCACCAGCGAGCTCAGCAAAGCGGTCGTCGATCGCTTCTTGAGTGTTTGAGGGGCAATCTCCGCCGCATCATCACTGACATCGCCCTGCCAGGCATCGCTCCCAGAGCCTGCGGGCGGTTGGGCCCTGAACCTGGGTCGCCTCAGGGTGGGGCCGTTTCCCCACCAGTGGCCGGCAGCCCAGGCTGTTGATCAGCAGGCCCGCTTCGCAGCGATCCAGATCAACGGGCCAGAGCTCCGCTTCCCGCAACCAACCCTGGGCCAGCCCTTGGGCCCGCATGATCCCCGGCAGGCAGCCGCTGGCCAGGGGCGGCGTCAACCAGCGGCCCTCAATCAACAGCAGCAGGTTGGCGGTGGTGGCGCAGCAGAGTTGGCCGGCGGTGTTGAGCAGCAGAGCTTCGTCGGCGCCCCGCTGCTGGGCCTCGCGGCGGGCCTGCACCGCCCAGCCATAGGCAAAGGTCTTGCAGGCGCTGATCTGGCTGGCGGGATTGCGCCGTTCGCCCTGGCTGATGATGCTGCTGACCGCCTCAAAAACCGGCCGCCAGGGGCTCAGCTGCAGCCAGAAGCGATGGCTTGGCGGACAGTCGTCGTCCGCCGGCAGGGCGATGCCGCGGCCGGCGTTGCCCCGGCTCCAGTTGAGGCGCAGGGCGGCGTCGCAACTGCCGCTGCGCTCGATCGCTTCCGCCAGTAGAAGTTGGATGCGATCGGCAGCCGGTGGGGTGGCCATGCCCAATCGGGCGGCGGATTGGCGCCAACGCCGCAGGTGGGCCTCCAGCAGTTGGGGCTTGCCGTTTTGGATCAAAATGGTTTCAAACAGGCCGTCGGCCAGGGCCAGGCCGCGGTCGGCCAGGGGCAGGGCCAACTGTTCGGGCGCTCCCCAGGTGCCGCCATCGCCGGGCCCGTCGATCCAGGCGATGGTTCCTCCCCCCGCCCTGTTCATGCCAGAGCCTCCAGCAGGGGCAGCAACTTCCAGCCCATCTCCCGGGCTTCGTCGCTGGGGTCCGAATCGGCCACGATGCCGCCGCCGGCATGGAGCCGCAGGCGCCGGTCCCGCACCATCAGGCTGCGAATCAAGATGCTGCTGTCGAAGCGGCCATCGGCGGCCAGCCAGAACAGCGAACCGCAATAGGGGCCCCGAGGCACCGGTTCGAGGTCGTGCAACCGGTGGCAGGCCCGCACTTTGGGGGCGCCGGTGATCGAGCCCCCCGGCCAACAGGCCCGCAGCAGGTCCACCAGGCCGCAATCGGAGCGCAGTTGACCCTCCACCACCGAGGTGAGGTGATGGACGCGGGCATAGCTCTCCAGGCCCAGCAACTGGGGGACTGCGATCGAGCCCGGTTGGCAGACCCGGCCCAGGTCATTGCGCAGCAGATCGACGATCATCACGTTTTCGGCCCGGTCCTTGGCGGCGCAGACCAGCTCGGCGGCGGCACGGGCATCCTCCCCGGGGTCGGCTTGACGGGGCCTGGTGCCCTTGATCGGCCGGGTTTGGATGCCGCCCGAGGGGGTCAGCCGCAGGAAACGTTCGGGGGAGGCGGACACGACCGCCTCCTGGCCCGCCACCGCCAGGCCGGCAAAGGGGGCGGGGCAATGGTGGCGCAGGCGGCCGTAGAGGGCGAGGGGGTCGGGGGGGGAATCCAGCTCGGCTTCACAGCAGGCGGAGAGATTGGCCTGGAACAGGTCGCCGCTGGCGATGCGCTCTTGCAGGGCCGTCACCTGCTGTTCGTAGCTGGGGTTTGTGGTGTGCCAATGCCAGCGGTCGGCGGCAAGGCCCTGCCAGTGGGGTTCCATGCCCGGCTCGGGCTCTGCGGCCGCCAGCAGGGCCTGCAGCTGTACCTCCATGGCCAGCAGGCGCCGACGGTCTTGCCCCTGGAGCCAGCATTGGCGCCGTTGGCGGTCGAAATGGATCATGGGGTCATGGCGGGCGGCCCAGAGGATCGCCATGTCGGGCCGTTGCCACTTGGCGCTGGGCTCGACCCAGGCACCGGCCTCGTAGGAGAGCCAGCCCAGCCAGGGGCCACCACTGGCCTGGAGGGCGGCCAGGGCGGCGAAAGGGTCGACGGCCCCGGCGTCGCCGGGCAGGCCGCGGCAGACCACGGTGTCGATTGGCGCCACCCCCAGCACCGCCCGGCGACCCAAGGCACTGCCATCGCCCTCCAGCAACACCAGCCCATCGCGCCCGAACGGCCCGGCAAGCAGGCGGGCCAGGGTCCAGGGTTCGCTCCAGGGCAGGGGCCGCTTCAACGCCTGAAGGGATGGAGCTTTGGGTTTCTGGATGCTAAGGCGCCCCCTGGCCGGGTCCGGCCCAATTCGAGGCCAGGTCGGGGCGACCCGCTTCGATTAAGGCGGCATCACGGATGCGGCAGCTGTCGCAGACCCCACAGGGTCGATCGCCGCCGCTGTAGCAGCTCCAGGTGGCCCCAATCGGCACCCCTAGCCGCAGGGCTTGCTGCACAATCTCCAGCTTGCTGGCCTGTACCAGGGGCGCCCAAAGTTGCGGCCCATGGCCCTCCCGGCCGGCGCGGGTGGCCAGGTCGGCCAGGGATTGAAATGCCTCCAGGTAGTCGGGCCGGCAATCGGGATAACCCGAATAATCGACCGCATTAACCCCCAGCACCAGGCGTTCAGCCCCCTGGGCCTCCGCCAGACTCAGCCCCAGGGCGATAAACACCGTATTGCGGCCGGGCACGTAGGTGGGTGGAATGGTGCCCTCGACCACGCCCGCACTGGGCAGGGCCAGTTTCGGATCGGTCAATGCCGATCCCCCCCAAGCCGCCAGGTTGACGGCGATGGTGTGGTGTTCTGCCACTCCCAGGTGCTGGCTGAGGACATGGGCCGCTGCCAGTTCGCGGCGGTGGCGCTGGCCGTAATCGAATGAAAGGGCAATCAGGCTATGGCCAGCCTCCTTGGCCAGGGCAGCGGCCGTGGCGGAATCAAGACCCCCCGAAAGCAGGACGACGGCGGTGGCCAACGGCGCAGGCGCGGTGTCAAACCATGATCGCCCGGCCTGGCGTGGTGGCCAATGACGCAGAGTTGACTGCCAAAAACGCAGAGTGGAGCACCTGCGATGGCCAACGATTAAACCCTGCGATCAAATCCTGGACTGCCGTCCTTTATCGTTTTCAACTTTGCTGCTCACAAAGGTTTGCTGCCCCTAGAGGCCCAGCCAACCTGCTGTTGGCTTGATGTCTTGATGGTTGCCATGTTGAGAAAGTTGATTGCTGGGGGTTGTTGATGGCAAGACGCAGATCTTTGTTGGGATCCCTGTTGGGACTTGTGCTGTTGACCAGCGGCTGTGCTGCGGGGTGGCGGCCCCCCGAAAATCTCAACCTGCTGCTCTCGGCCGGCCTGGGCGAAGACAAGATCGCCCGCGCCAATCTCCAGCTCCTGGCCCAGGAGCTGGCCAATGAATTCATGCGGGTCAACCCCCGGGTGAACGTGCATCTGCGCCTGACTTCCGAAAGTGAGGTGCTGCCCTTGATGCGCTCGCGCAGCGGATTGGGCGCCGCCCCCGATCTGTTGATCACCCGGGTGCCTGCGGCCTACGCGTTAGCCCAGGAAGGTCTGACCACAAGCAGCTCCCTGGAGCCGTTGGAGCTGGATCCCCTGCGGATCAAATTTTTGGGACGCTTTCGCCAGGGCAATCGCTTTCGGGCCTTGCCCTTGCTGGTGCAGCCCACGGTCGCCTGTTACAACCGCAAGCGGGTACCGTCGCCGCCCCGAACCCTGGACCAGTTGGTGAGCCAGGCCCATGGCGGACAGAAGATGGGACTGCCGCTGGAGATGCGAGAGCTGCTCTGGACGGCCACTGGTTTCCGTGCCCAGCAGCCCCTGTTTCAACTGCTGGAGTTGAAGCCACGGATCCATTCCACAGAGCCACTTAAGGGGACTGGCCGGGAAGCAGTGCTGGCTTGGTTGGAATGGCTCTATCGGGCCAACGTGGAGCCGAATGTGATTTTCGTTGACACGGCCGATGAGCTGGTAACCAGACTGGAAAAGGGCCAATTGGATTGGATCAGCTGTAATGCCACCACCATCACTCGCTTGCAAAAATCCCTGGGGAGCAAACTGGCGGTAGCCGATTTGCCCCGGGGACCCGATGGTGCACCGCCCCGGCCAATCGCCCGCATGCTGGTGTTGAGCTTCGGGAGCGATTCAACCCCTGGTCAACGCAAAGCCGCCGAAAAGTTTGCCCTGTTTGTGCTCAACGAATACACCCAGAGCAACATGGTGGCCAGAGTTATTGGCAACATGCCCGTTAACCAAAGAGTGGTGCTTCCACTCAAAGATGCTGCTTATCTGCCGGTGATGGAGAGGAGTTTGGAGAATTCGATTATTCCAAGTTTCTACGAAGGCATCCGCATCAATACGCTGGCCAATACCCTTAGGCCAATTCTCAAGCAAAACATCTATGGCGAGCAAAAACCCGAGCAAGTGCTGAAGGCCATCGAGGCCGTAGCGAATGGCCCGAATGCTGATGTTGTTTCCGTCTCTGGAGGTCCAAATCAATGAATCAGATTGTCTTTGAGCTCAGCAGTTGGTTAAGCCTGCTCGGTCGCTTTTCCCTGCTACTGCAGCTGGCTGTCTTGGCCGGGCTGTTTGTGTTGTCGCGCCTGTTGTTTAGGCACCACCGAATCTCGCCGAACAGTTGGAGGATTGTTTTTAGCGAGCTGGCCTTCCTCGCCTCTCTGGGATTGGCGTATCTGGTGTTGCAGCTGGTGGGAATGCCGGCTGGGCTGGTCTTCCTGGCGGCCGAATTGCTGGCGATTTGGATTGGTTTGGAAATTTTGCGATTGCTGTTGCGACGCTATAACAACCCTGATGTTGTTGAGGCCTACTACCAGCGGGCCGTGCGGCCCCTGTTTTTTGTGCTAGGGCTGATGGCTTGCCTTGGCAAAATTGACAACCTGGAGAGCTTCGGCAGTATCTCGCTGATGCGCTTGTTTGATCAGAATTTCACGATTGGGGACTTGGGTCTGTTGCTGACCTTGCCCTATTTCGTGGTAGTGCTTTCTGAATTGCCGTCATTCCTTTTTGGCGCTACGGCTGCACGGCTGATGGGGATGACGCCTGGCAACCGCAAGGCCTTGGAATTGATCATCCGTTATCTGTTGATTGCTCTGGGCCTGGTCTGGATGTCTAGCTTCGTCGGCCTCAACGGCAATGCCCTGGCCGCCATGGCTGGCGGGTTATCTGTGGGTCTGGGCTTTGGTATTAAAGAAGTGTTCTCCAACTTCGTCAGTGGTTTATGGCTGCTGTTGGAGGGCTCGGTGCGCCCTGGCGAGATATTGATTGTCGATGGCGATGCCTGCGAAGTGAAAAATCTGGGTTTGCGGGCCTCCACCTTGCTGCGCACCAGCGATAACGCCGAACTTGTGGTGCCCAACCAGACGTTTTTTACCAATACCACTACCACTTTTACTGGGGAAACCAAGGCTCTCAGGTGCAGTTCTGTGAAGATTGGGGCGGACTACAAACATGAGCCTGATGAAGTTCTAGCCTTGCTTGTGGCCACGGCCAAGGCCAATCCCAGGGTTTTGAGTGTGCCGCCTCCGAAAGCTTTTGTAGCGAATTTTGGAGAATCGGCGATTGATTATGAACTCGAATTTTCGATGGCAGATCCGCTTACTAAAGGCAGCATAGCCAAGGAGCTAAGGCGGGCCATTTGGTATGCCTTCCGTGATAATGGTGTTGAGATGCCCTATCCCCAGCAGGTTCTGCATTGGGCTCGGAGGCCCCGTCCCTTGGACGCTCAGGATGGGGGCACTGATTAAGGCGCTTTATACCAAAGCGCTACGAGTTAACGGACCCCAAGCCATTTGTGGCTTTGCAAGCTGAGGCGCCAGCGGGAATTCCGGCGCACATGGGCAATGGCAAGCTCCTGGCCCACTGGGCTATCCCAAAGGGGTTGCAGTAACAAAATCGGCGGTGAGGCCGAGTTTGGTCGGCCGGCCTCAATGGCGGCCAGGGCCATGGCCTCGGCGAAGGCCAGGTCGTCTTTTTGGCCCACCACCACCTTGAGTTCGTGGCAGGCGGCCAGGGCCTGCCGCTGCGGCGGCCGGTGCCGTTTGGGGGAGAGGGTGATCCAGTCAAAGCGGCCACTGAGGGCATCAACGCCACTGGTTTCCAGGTGGATGGGCAGGCCAGCGGGCTGGTCAGCGCTGGCGGTGGCAGCGCGCAGGGCCTCGCCGAGGGGCTCCAGCTCGTGGTGCAGGGGTTCTCCCCCGGTGATCACCACGAAGGCGGCCCCGGCCGCGGCGGCGCTGGCGGCTGCTTGGGCCAGCTCATTCAGGCTCCGGAGCGGGTGGGACCCAGCGGACCAGGAGTGTTTGGTGTCGCACCAGGGGCAGCCCACCGTGCAGCCCGCCAGGCGGATGAAGAAGGCGCTGCGGCCGGCGTGCATCCCTTCTCCCTGGAGGGAGTGAAAGGTCTCGACGATCGGCAGGGGCGGTGCCGAACCGGGATCAAGTGGCGGGGGAAGGGGTGGATACGGCCAGGCAGGGTGATCGCCGCTCACGAGATAGGGGGGATGGGAGGGGACTGCAGCGATGGGTTGGCGGGTGTGGGGCCTGGACAGACGTCTCGTTTGCGTTCAAGACATCGCGCTTACTTGAACAATCCTCTACCCTCGCATCCCCCCGGCTCAGCAATGGCCATCGCAAAACCGGGGTTGCCAAGAATGGCGCAGCGGCGGCGCTACGGCTGTCCTCTTTGGGATTCGGTCTGAGAACGCAAGCCATTGGTTCGGTGCATGAGGTTGGGGAGCAGGTACTCCTGGGGCTCGATCGATCCCTTGCCTTCACCGAGGATGAGCACGCGCCAGTTTTGCTTGTCTTCGGCAAGCACCAACAAGGCTTCGGGTTTCTCGATGGAGGCAGTGTTGGCAAGGGTGGCGATCGGGATGGTGGTTTGTTGGTCCTCACGCCAGAACACCACCGTTGCGGGCCAAGGGGCTTCATTCTCTTCTTCGGGTGTGCTCTTGCCTGTCAACACCAGAAAACCATCGTTGACGCGTGCGAGGTCTCGGATGCCCCGTCCTTCGCCAAGCGCCAGTTTGTGCAGGGATACCTGCCCAGGGTCTCCGTTGAACAGGTGTTTTGTGGACATTTGAATCACTAAACCCTGCCCAGCCACAGCGGGTGCTCGCAGGCCGATCCAGGCTTGTTCCTGGTGAATTGCCAGCCCTTCAACATTGATGCCACCGTCTTGAAGACTGCGACATGGGACGGTGGAAGTGCGCCTGCAGGCAGCCGCCTTCAGTTCCGGCAGCGAGGCGAGGATGGTTTCGAGCGCGTCAGTGCGCTCGATCTGATTGGTATTGGTGGCATCAACCGGGAATTGGAAGAGCTTGTATCGATCTGGCTGGTAGATCGGATCTTTTTTGGCCACACCATGGGAGCCAATAACATAGAAATTTCCTGATGCGTATGCTGCGGCTTCGGTGTCAGCTTCTGTTTCTTTTCCCGTGCCTAGGCTAGGCGGCAAAAGTTCAAGCGTGCGACCGGGCTGGATGGTCTTCTCGCCAAGTTTGGCAAATCGAACGTAGCGACCATTCTTCTGTTCATCGCTCACCACAACACAGGTTTGCATGGGGGCGGGACTGCAGGCAATGCCGCTGATGTTCTCCGCTTCCTTCTTGTCGGTGAGCTTGGGCTCGATGCGCCAGGTGGCCGCAGGAGCAATGGCGACGGGCAGTGGGCTAGCCGATGCGGCGGGCTGCAAGCCAGGCAGCACAGCCGTGCTGAGCAGAACGCCCAGGGCCAGGGGGAAGAATGTTGGCGCCCCTGAGTTAAGTTGATGGGAGCCAAAGGAAACCAGGTGGTTATTTAGAGCCATTGTCGAGAGCCTCCCAGGTTGGTGTCGACTACGCCGGTTAGCGGCAGGTTCTGCATACTCGATCACTGCGTCGGCGGCGCAGACGCAAGGAGTGTTTGCGGGCACCAGGTTGTCGAGTCCGCTATCGCCATCGTAGCCATCATTCTTGTTCCAGCCGCTTGTGGGCACCGGATTGATCAGGGTCATTGGTTGAATCATTGCCTCTCACTCAGCATGGTCTGCATGTGTTGAGGGGTGTCCATCTGGGAAGTATTTCGAAATAAGAGTACATGCTTTTGCGCTTTGAGCGAATTAATTTTATTGCGACGCATTCTTTGGCAAAGCTGTGTAAAACTGTGCTACATGCCAGTGTCAATGGCCGTGTCCAGGCAGCGCGGTTTCGCCACAGGCGGAGGCAAAAGCCTCCTGTGGAACACCTGTGGGATATTCCGCAGCCAATCATTTCAGTGGCGCCTGGTCCTGGCGCGCTGTGTGGCTGTATGCAGTGGCCGTGGCTACACCTATGATTGGGGTAACGATTTGACGGAGGTTGGTGCTTTGGGGTTTGTTGTAAGCAAGGGCGCGAAAATCAGAGTGAGCCGAGCCGCTTCCAATGAAGAGTATCTCTTCTGTGGGGTTTCTGCTCCTGCGGCTGATCCTGCGATGCCGCTGCAACGTGTCTGTGGTAAAGACTAGCGTAAATACGATCTATTTTGCGATTGATTATTCGTATCCCGTCAACGGCAAGGCTGCTCTGGTTGAGTCGACAAACCCAACCTCCAGCTCTGGATTAGGTGGCTGTGACAATTTCTGTCCTCATTGAGGTCGCAGGGGCTGGGTTTGTTCCATGCTGCTGTGCCGCCGCCACCAGGCCCCGGAAGAGGGGATGGGGCTTGCCGGGCCGGGAGCGAAACTCCGGATGGTATTGGCAGGCGGTGAAGTAGGGGTGGTCCTTGAGCTCGATCAGTTCGACCAGGCGACCATCGGGGGAAGTACCGCTGATCTGGTAGCCCGATTCGAGAAACAGGTTGCGGTAGGCGTTGTTGAATTCGTAGCGGTGGCGGTGGCGTTCGTACACCACCTCCTCGCCGTAGAGCCCTTGGGCCATGGTGCCCGCAGTGAGCCGGCAGGGGTAGACCCCCAGGCGCATCGTGCCTCCCAGATCGACAACATCCTGTTGCTCCGGCAGCAGGGCGATGACCGGATGGTCTGTGGCGGCATCTAGTTCGGTGCTGGTGGCCCCTTGCAGGCCGGCCTGGTTGCGGGCCCACTCGATCACGGCGCACTGCATGCCGAGGCAGAGGCCCAGGAAGGGCACCCGCTGTTCCCGGGCCCAGCGGATCGACGCCACCTTGCCATCGACGCCACGGTTGCCAAACCCCCCGGGTACCACCACCGCATCCATGCCATGGAGCAGGGCCTCGGCCCCTTGTTCTTCTATCTGCTCGGCGCAGATCCAGCGCAGGTCGAGGTTGGCATCCAGCTCGATACAGGCGTGGCGCAGGGCTTCGACCACCGAGAGGTAGGCGTCGTTTAGTTGGACGTATTTGCCAACCAACGCCACCTTGATGGCCGGCCCGGGACTGCGCAGTTTGCGCACCAGTTCGGCCCAGCGGGCCATGTCGCTGTCGTGGTCGGCCAGCTCAAGCACATCGAGCACCTGGCGGCAGAGCCCCTCCTGTTCCATCAGCAGGGGTACGGCATAAATGCTGTCCGCATCCAGGGCTGGAATCACGGCCCGGGTGGGCACCCCGCAGAAGCCGCCGATTTTGGCCTTGAGGTCGTCGCTGAAGGGCCGATCACTGCGGCAAACCAGCACATCTGGCTGGATGCCAATCGAGCGCAATTCCTTGACGGAGTGCTGGGTGGGTTTGGTCTTGAGTTCGCCGGAGGTGCCGATATAGGGCAACAGGGTGACGTGCACATAGGCCAGATCATGGCGGCCCACGTCGCCCCTGAATTCGCGGATAGCCTCCAGAAAAGGCAGGGATTCAATATCACCCACCGTGCCACCGATCTCGGTGATCACCACATCGGCGCCGCTGTTGGCCGCGACCCGGTGGATGCGCTCGCGGATTTCACGGGTGATGTGGGGAATCACCTGCACAGTGCCGCCTTCGTAGTCGCCGCGCCGTTCTTTGTTGATGACCGATTGGTAGATCGAGCCGGTGGTCACGCTGTTGAGGCGGGACATGGCCGTATCAGTGAAGCGTTCGTAGTGCCCCAGGTCGAGATCGGTCTCGGCGCCGTCCTCGGTGACGAACACTTCGCCGTGCTGGTAAGGGCTCATGGTGCCCGGATCCACATTGAGGTATGGATCGAGCTTGAGGATCGAGACGCTATAACCCCGGGACTTGAGCAAACGCCCCAGGCTGGCCGCCACGATGCCCTTGCCGATGCTGGAGACCACCCCGCCTGTGACGAATACGAACTTGGGCCCGTGCCCCGCCCTCGCGCCTGGCGCTAATGGGACGGTGGAGAGGGGCATGGGGGAACCGGCGATCCTTAATTTTAGCTGGCAGTGAAGTGAAGGGTCTGGGGTTTGCAGGTCTTGCGGCGACAGGGCCCGTGGGCAACCATGGCCCATGCTCAGGTCAATGGTCCCCTTGCTGCGGCCGCTGTGGTCCCCCTTGAGGTCCTATCTCGCCCTGGTGGATCGGGATGGCCAACGCTGCAGCGCCCCCGTGCTCTTGAGCGGCGTGGTGGTGGGCACCGGGGTGGTGCGTCTGTTGGGCGAATCCCTGGCCCAGACCAGTCGCTTCAGCCTGGAGGTGTTGATGCTGATGGTGCTGCAAGTGTTTGGACCGATGCTGGTGGCGATGATCGCGATCATTCGCCTGACCCCGGATTGGGTGCAGCGGGCCGCGACGGCCAGGGGTAAGGCCTGGCACGCCGTTGTGCTGCCGGCCCTGCCCGTGGCCTTTGGGCTGATGCTGCAGTTCCTGGCGGTGAGCCTGATCAGTGGGGTGGCGGCCTCGCCCCGCGCTGATTTTGCTGGGGAGTTGGCGGAGGTGCTCGGCGGTTTGGAGTGGCCCGATCTGGTGCGAGCCATTTTGCGTTGTGCCTTGTTTTTAGCGGCCGGTGCCGCCTGGTGTCTGCGGGAGACCTTGGTGGGTTTGGCCCGGCGGCGGCCCCTGGCTGACATCGTTGGCGATGGTCTCCTCCATGCCCTCCTGCTGGTGCTTTCGCTCAAGTTGTTTTGGATCTTGGCGATCGATCCGCTGCGCCTGGGGCGGCCCCAATGAATCGGGAGACTTCAGGGACAGGGTTGTTCCTGCTGACAGTTGTGCTGCTGGCGGTGGGTTCGCTGCTGGCCCTGGCCCGCGAGACGCATTGGGGTCAGCCCCGCTTTGCGGTGCTGCTGCGCACCTTCAACGCCGATGGTCTGCGACCTGGCATGGAGGTGCGTCTCTCAGGGATGCCGGTCGGTCGGGTCGAGCAGCTGAGCTTGCAACCCGATGCCTCCGTGCTGGTGCGGTTGGCGGTGGAGCAACGGCACCGGCGGTTGATCGGCCCTGGCAGCCGGGCTTTCAAGGGGCAGGAGGGCCTGGTGGGGGACCACTACATCGGCATCGCACCCCGGCCCCTGGGCCCCGGGGTGATGCCGGCGGCCCAGGACGTTCTGGCCCTCCCCTACGAGCCATCGCTGGATAGCCGCACCTTGATAGCCGGCCTGATGGCCAGCAAGTTGAAGGTGGATCGGACCCTGGAGCAGACGCGGCTCCTGGCCAGTAGCGACCTTCCCCGCACCCTGGCAGCCTTGCGCGGCACCATGGCTTCGGTGGATCGCCTCAGTGCCCAGACCGGGCAGGAGCTAAAACCGACCCTGGGCCGGGTGCGCCAGACCCTGGGCCAGGTGGATAGCCTGGCCAGCACCGTCAAGCAAGAGACGGCCCAGACCGGTCCCCAGCTGCGACGCACCCTCGGCCAGGCTGGCGGCGCCGCGCTGGCGGCCCAGACCACTGCCCGGGAGGCCTCGACGGCACTGCAGCAGGTGCGACCTCCCCTGCAGAGAACGGTCGGCGAGCTGGAGCAGTTATCCCAGGGGTTGAACCGCCTGCTGGCTCCCTTGCTGGGCAGCGGTTGGTTGGACCCCGCCGCTGAGCCCGGAGCGGCGCCTGCGGGTCAAAGGGGCAAGGGCAAGCCAGGGGCGGCGCACCTCAGCCCCGCCCAATCCCCTGGATCCGGGCCGGAGGATCCAGCTCGGGCCCATCCGCGCATGCCGCCCCTGCCTTGAGGCTGCGGGGTTTCAGCCCTCCAGCAGGCTGCGCAGCATCCAGGCGGTTTTTTCGTGAATTTGGAGCCGTTGGGTGAGCAGGTCGGCGGTGGGTTGGTCGCCCGCAGCATCGGCGATCCGGAACACCCCGCGGATGGTCCTGGCCACGGCCTCATGGCCCTCCACCAGCTCCTTGACCATGGCCAGTGCGGCCGGAACCCCTTCGGCTTCGGCAATCGTGGCAAGCCGGCCGTAGGTGGCCCCGCCGTAGGGGGCCGGCAGACCCAAGGCGCGGATGCGTTCGGCGATGGCGTCGAGGGCGGTCCAGAGTTCGGTGTACTGCTCCATGAACATCAGGTGCAGGGTGTTGAACATTGGCCCGGTGACATTCCAGTGAAAGCCGTGGGTCTTGGCGTAAAGCACGGTGGAGTCGGCCAGCACCTGTCCCAACCCCTCGGCGATTTGGTGGCGTTGAGCTTCAGGGATGCCGATGTCGATCGGGGGTGCGCTGGGGGCCATGGCTAGGCGTCGGGGGCTGGACCCCAACCTAGGCGTGGGCCCCTTGAGGGGTGTCTCGCCGCTGCGCTGCAGCCCTGGTCATCCCTCGAAGCTGCCGAGATAGTCCCGCATCCGCTTGCGCCGTTGCGGTTGGCGCAGCTTGAGCAGGGCGCTGGCCTCGATCTGGCGGACCCTTTCGCGGGAGATGCCCATCTGCTCGCCGATTTCCGTGAGGGTGCGGGGCGTGTCGTCTTCGAGGCCGAAGCGCAGGCGGATGACGCTGGCCTCGCGGCTGCTGAGCTCTTCCAGCAGGGCCATCAGATCGGCGCGCAGCTGGGCCCGGGTGAGCACCTGCTCGGGGGTCGGGTGGTGGTCTTCGAGCAGGTCGCGAAGGTCGGTTTCCTGACCCTGACCGACGGGGCGATCGAGGGAGATGGCCTGGGGCTGGCGCTGCATGGTCAATCGCACCATGTCCTCGCTGACGCCCAGTTCAAGGGCCAGCTCGGCCAGGCTGGGGCTGCGGCCCAAGCGCAGCGAGAGTTCCCTTTGAGCCCGCTTGAGGCGGTTCAGTTTTTCGGTGATGTGTACCGGCAGGCGAATCGATCGGCTTTGGCTGGCGATGGCCCTGGTGATTCCCTGGCGAATCCACCAGTAGGCGTAGGTGCTGAAGCGGAAGCCCCGGGTGGGGTCGAAGCGCTCGACCGCCCGTTCCAGGCCCAGGGTGCCTTCCTGCACCAGATCCAGCAGCTCCAGGCCACGCTGCTGGTACTTCTTGGCCACCGCCACCACCAGCCGCAGGTTGGCCTGGATCATGCGCTCCTTGGCGCGCTTTCCCTGGTGCAGGGCCAGGCGCAGTTCACTGGGCTTGAGGCCGCAGTCCCGGGCCAGCTGGTCGACCATGACCTCCGAGAGCGGCGTGCCCCGATCGGGGCGGCTCTGCTGAGCCAACAGGTGTTCGCGCCGTTGCACCAGCCGGGCCAGGGTTACTTCTTCTTCCGGGGTCAGCAGCTGGACCTTGCCGATGTCCCGCAGGTATTGCCGCACCAGGTCGGTGGAAAGGGCTGGGGGCAACGGATCAGGCCATGGTTGCAACCAATGTGCAGCGCTGCAGAGACTCTGGCCGAGAATCACTGGTTTGACTTAGGAATTCGAGCCGTTTCTGTTCGCATTTCCCTTTCCCCATACCCCTGCCCATGCCCATACCCATACCCATACCCATACCCATACCCATACTCATGCCCATGCCCGAGGCCATGCAGTTGTTCCTGGTGGTACTGGGCGGTCGTGTCGAGGGCTGCCACATAGAGCTGCACGATGTCCGCTTTGTGGTGGGCACCAGCATTGAGGACACCCTGCCCCAGCTGCGCCAGCAGTGGTTTGGGCGGCGACGGGGCCTGCACATCGACAGTTGGCTGGCCGTGCGTGCCGTCGCCGGCTGGCGAGTGGAGCTGCACAGCGCACCCAGTGCCGGCCCCGAGAGGCTCTGGTTCGTCAATCGGGGCGGCTACGACCCCAGCCAGCTGGCCGAGCAGCACGCCTTTGGCTTGGTGGTGGCCAGCTCGGCCCCGGCGGCCAAGACCCGGGCCCGCTCGTTGCCGGTGCCGGGGGGAGTGCAGCCCCACACCGATGATCTCCATGCCATCGATGATTGTCTGCCGATCACCCTGCTGCAGGGCTGGCATGTGCACCTGATCGCCGATGCCTCCGCCCCGACCCAGCCCCTGGTGCCCGACTGGTTTGGCTACCGGCGCATCGACCGCGGCTAGGGGGGGCCCGCAGCTAGGGGCCCTGGGGCATCAGCCAGCGGGGACGGGATCAGCTCGGAGGCGGGATCAGTCTTCCTGCTCCACCCAGGTGCTGGCCACATGCAGCTCTTCGAGTTGCTTGGCGGCCACATCGGCGGGGGCCCGGGTCATCAGGCAGCGGGCCTGCTGGGTTTTGGGGAAGGCGATCGTGTCGCGGATTGATTCTTCGCCTGCCAAAAGCATCACCAGGCGGTCGAGGCCGAAGGCGATGCCGCCGTGGGGTGGGGCGCCCATGTCGAGGGCCTCCATCAGGAAACCGAACTGACGCTCGGCCTCCTCCAGGGGCAGGCCGATGGCCTGCAGCACCTGGCGCTGCAGGGCCGAATCGTGGATGCGCAGCGAGCCGCCGCCCAGTTCCAGGCCGTTGAGCACCAGGTCGTAGGCCTGGGCGCGGGCCGTGGGCAAGGTGGTGGCCCACTGGGCCGGATCGTCGCCCAGGTCGGCGCTGTTGGGGGCGCAGAAGGGGTGGTGCAGGGCTTCGAGGCGGTTTTCGCCAGCGTTGAATTCAAACATCGGGAAATCCACGACCCAGAGGAAGTTCCAACGGTCGTTGTCGCGATCGGCGCTCACCAGGCCCAGATCCCGCGCCAGGTACTGGCGCACCCGATCGAGGGCCTTGTTGACCGTGGCGGTGTCGCCGGCGCCGAACAGCAGCAGGGTGCCGGGGGTGGCGCCGGTGCGCTCCAGCAGCTCGGCCTTTTTGGCCTCGCTGAGGTTGTCCTTGATGGCGCCGATGCTGTCAATTTCGCCGTTCTCGCGCACCCGGATAAAGGCCAGGCCACCGGCGCCGGCCTTCTGGGCCTCGCTGAAGACATCGCCACCGGGCTTGATGCGCACGTTGCTGATCGCCTCGTTGCCGCCGGGCACCGGCAACACCTTGACCGAGCCCCCGGCCGCCACCGCCCCTGAGAACACCTTGAAGCCCATGTCCGCCACCAGATCCGACACGGTCACCAGCTCCATGCCGAAGCGGGTGTCGGGCCGGTCGGTGCCGTAGCGCTCCATCGCCTCGTGCCAAGTAAGGCGGGGGAAGGGCAGGGGCAACTCGATTCCCTTGACGGCCTTCCAGATGGCGGCGATCAGGCGTTCGTTGAGCTCCAGGATCTGCTCCTGGTCCACAAAGCTCAGCTCCATATCCAGCTGGGTGAATTCCGGCTGGCGGTCGGCCCGCAGGTCTTCATCGCGGAAGCAGCGGGCGATTTGGTAGTAGCGCTCCAGGCCGCCGACCATCAGCAGTTGCTTGAACAGCTGGGGCGACTGGGGCAGGGCGAACCACTCGCCACCGCAGACCCGGCTGGGCACCAGGTAGTCGCGGGCGCCTTCGGGGGTGGAGCGGGTGAGCACGGGGGTCTCCACCTCAATGAAGCCCTCGGCTTCGACAAAGGCCCGGATCGCCTGCACGGTGCGGTGGCGCAGGCGCAGGTTGTGGTTCATGCGGGCGCGGCGCAAATCGAGGTAGCGGTGCCGCAGCCGCAGCTCCTCGCGGGTGTTCTCCTCGTCGTGCACCGACACGGGAAAGGGCAGGGTGCCCTTGACGGCATTGAGCACGGTGATCGAGCTGGCCAGCACCTCGATGGCGCCGGTGGCCAGCCGTTCGTTGATCGATTCGGCCGGCCGGGCCCGCAGCGTCCCTTGCACCTGGATCACGGTTTCGTTGCGCAGGTGGCTGGCGGTGGCGAAGGCCGCGGCGCAGGCGGCCTGGAGGCTGGCATCGGCACTGGCCAGCTCTGGATCGACGGTGATCTGCACACTGCCGCTGCGGTCGCGCAGGTCGATGAAAATGACGCCGCCGTGGTCGCGGCTGCGGTCCACCCAGCCGCAGAGCTGGACCGCCTGGCCGGCGTGGTCGGCACGTAGATCGCCGCATCCGTGGCTGCGCATGGTGGGAACGGCAAGCAATCGGGGATTTTCCCATGGCGGCGGCAGGGCCTGGCGGCCGTGCTGTTTGGTGACAAAGCACCGGGGGCACGCAGCGGCGTGGGCTGCCGTGGCTACAGATAAGGGGTTGTTGGTGCGTCCTTGATGTGATATTGCCCCGTCGTCAAGTCCTGGTGGGCTCTGCCCTCGGCATGGCAGTGGCTGCCTTCTCATTGCTGCGTCCCGAGGTTGCGCAGGCTGCTGGCACGACGGAGAAACTGCTGCACGAGAGCCTCCAGGTCTGCAGCCCCAAGGATGCGCTCATCCGCCTGCAGGAGGGCAACGCCCGCTTCGCCAAGGCCTGGACCACCGCCAGCGCCATGGACACACCGGAGCAGCGCATGCACCAGCTCAACAGCATCTGGGAGCAGAACTGCCAGATCGACCCGATCGCCCTGGCCAAGGGACAGGATCCTTTTGCGGCGATCCTCTCCTGCGCCGACTCCAGGGTGGACCCGGGCTGGCTGTTCGCCTGCGGTTCCGGTGAGTTGTTCCAGGTGCGCAGTGCCGGCAACACGGCCTTCGCTGAGGCGATTGCTTCGCTGGAATATGCCGTAACCGTTCTGGGTACGCCGTTGGTGGTGGTGATGGGCCACAGCGCCTGTGGCGCCGTGCAGGCGGCGATCGCTAGCAAGCCACTCACGCCGCTGTTGGAGGTGCTGGTGCAGCCGATCCGGGCGAACCTCAAGAGCGGCGACACTCTCACTCAGGCGATCGAGGGCAATGCCCGTTATGCCGCCGCCCAGCTCACCGCCCGCAGCGCCGTGCTCAAAGACGCGGTGGCTGCCGGCAAGCTCACCATCCGCAGTGCCTCGTTTGACATCGGCAGCGGGGTGGTGACCTGGTTGTGATGGTGGCAATAAAGAGGCCAATTGGGATCAGTGAGAGGCCGTGGATTTAGAGTTGATTTAGATCTTTTTTCCCCGCTCTTGAGCCTCAACCGCCGGCGCCGCCGTCGCCACCGCCTCCAGTCGTTGCTGATCGCCCCATGGGCTCTGGCTGTCTTGGCTATGGCGCCAGAGATGGCCGGCGCCGCCGCGGCGCCGGCTGGGGTCAGGAGCGGTGGGGTCAAGGTCGGTGGGGTCAGGACCGTTTTCACCGGTGATGTGATCAACGGCAAGAAAGTGGTGAGTTCACTCAATACCGACGACCTGGAGCCGGGCCGCAAACACCTGCTGTATTTTCAGGGTGTGCAGATGGCCACGGGTCAGTATTGGTATGTCTCGGTGATTGTGGCCAAGGGGATCAGGCCCGGCAAGCGTTTCACCCTGACCAGTGGCGTCCATGGCGATGAGATGAGTTCGGTGCATACCGTCCAGACGATCATGGGTCGCCTCAAGCCGGTTGAAATGACAGGCACCGTGATGGCGGTTCTAGACATCGCCCGCCCGGCGGTGGAGAGCATGCAGCGGCGCTGGCCGAGTATGGGCCGGGGCCTGGAGTTGACCGACATGAACCGCGAGTGGCCCGGCAACGAACAGGGCATCGGTGCCGCCAGCCGCCAGGCCGGCCTGGTATTCAATCGACTGCTCAGGCCCAATACCGATCTGGCGATTGATTTCCATACGGGCACCACTGGCATCGACGCTGCCGCCTTTCACATCGGCGACATGCGCATCCCGGAAGTAAAGACCATGATGATGCTCTATCCCGTGCCGCTGATCTGGGACAATCCGGTCTATCCCAGTGTGCTGCACAACGCTTTCGTCAAAGCCGGCATTCCCTGTTTCACCCCCGAGATTGGCCCGGCGCGGCGGCTGGATCTGGACATGATTCCCCTATTCGTAGATGGCACGCTGAATGTCTTCAAGCATTACGGTGTGATTCCTGGCCCGATCGGGCGCACCGCCGTCGACGCCAATGTGTTGATCGGTAAGAATGTTTATACTGTAGTGAGTAGCCAGGGAGGTTTCATCGAATGGCTGGTCAAAATCACCGACAACGTGAACGCCGGGCAAAAGCTGGCCATTCAACGCAATGCCTTCGGTGAGGTGCTGGCTGAATACACCAGCCCCGTCCAGGGCCGGATCTCTGCCATTCGCAGCGATGCTACATCGGAGCCCGGCAATGTGCTGGCATTTATACTATCCACCTCGGCCCCAGGCTCTGGCGCAGTTCCCTATGCGGAATAGCCGGGGTGATTTTAATCTCTGCCGCATTTGCACTGGCCCCCTTTCCAATTGGAACATTTGCTTTTTTTGCAGCCCTTTTTCTTGTCTTGACGCAACACTTGATTAAATCCGCTTGGTGCTGGGCTGGTTTTGCCTGTTGCTGAGTTCATGACCTTGTGTGTGCCTTGTGCGAGACGGATGTCGGTCGCTTGGGTGCAAGGGGCGACGACTGGATTTCAGCCTAGCCGCTGCAATCACTGCGCCAGCGCGGAGACCCATCGGTAAACAATGCTGGGTAGCATTGGGCACATCGATGCTTGAAGTCATGGCTGTTTCACCGATGAATTCCTCGCTACCTGGACTGACGGGCCCCGCTGGCAGAGCCGTGGCCCAGCCCATGGAAGCTTCTCTTGTCGAGACTCTGCATCAACACCTCACCTTGGAGCGCCAGGCCAGCATTGCCTATTTCGCCATGGCGATCTGGTTTGCCGAGCGTGAACTCAGGGGCTTTGCCCACTTCTTCAAGGGCGAATCCCGCGACGAGCAGGACCATGCCGCCACCTTTGCCGACTATCTGATCGCCCGTGGTCAGGCGGTGGCGCTGGAGGCTTTGGTGGCACCGCGGCAGAACTGGTCGTCACCGGAGGAGATCATGGCTGCCTCGTTTCAGATGGAGGCTGACGTAACCACGTCTTTGCAGCAGATCTATGTCATGGCCGAGCGCAGCGGGGACCTGCGCTCCACCACCTTTTTAGATCCCCATATCAGCGGCCAACTGGCTTCCGAAAACCAATTCGCCCATCTGTTGGGTCGGGTGCGCCTGGCCCAGAATCAGCCCGCCGCCCTGTTGATCCTCGATGCTGAGCTGGCTGAGGGCCAGCACGAACCCGCCAAACTGGCCTGATTCTCAGTGGGCCCAGTGCCCCTCCAGGGGGAACCTATTTGCTATTTCGATCAAGAACTCCAGCGCCAATTCATCCTTGACGCCAGACTGCTTGCTCCAGGCTGTGGCGGTGCGCAGCAGTTCGCTGCGGCGTTGCTGCAGCTGGCGCAGCTCCACCCCCAGCCGGCGGCTGAGAGCGGCGTCCTGACAGGAGCGCATCGCCAGCAGCAGCTGGCTGGCGCGCCTCCTGATCCCATCCACCTCACGACAGAGGCTGCCCACCATGGAATCGGCCAAAAAATCGCCTTGTTGAGAACTGATCGCAATCTAGGCCCCCGAGCTGCTTTCTTGCAATCTGTTCTCAACAGGGACCTGGCCTCAACAGGGACCAGGCCATCAGGCCGCTTGGGGGGTGCTGATCTCAGCCTCTTGCCATGCCTGATTGAGCCGATCCAGTTGCCGCACCAGCAGGCTCAGAAACAGCCCCACATCCGTCACCACGCCCACCGATTCCAGCGAACCGCGGTCGCTGAGCTTGGTCACCACCGCTGGGTTGATGTCGACGCACACCAGCTTCACCCCGGCGGGGGTCATGTTGCCAACACCGATCGAATGGAGCATTGAGGAGAGCATCAGCACCATCTCCGCCCCCTCCAGGGCCTGGGCATAGGCGGCCTGGGCGCGAATCAGGTCCATTTCGGTGTCGGGCAGGGGGCCGTCATCACGGATCGAGCCGGCCAGCACAAAGGGCACGCCCCGTCGCACGCAGGCGTGGATGATGCCCTGGTTGAGCACGCCTTGCTCGACGGCCGCCGCCAAGCTGCCGCAGCGGCGAATCGTGTTGATCGCTTTGAGGTGGTGGCGGTGGCCGCCATGGACCGCCAGCCCCTGTTGCAGATCCACCCCCAGGGAGGTGCCCATCAGGGCCTGCTCGACATCATGGACGGCGATGGCATTGCCGCCCAACAGTGCCTGCACGTAACCCTCTCGCACCAGCTGGGCCAGGTGGGCGCCGCCGCCGGTGTGAATCACCACGGGGCCGGCCACCACCACCACCTTGCCGCCCCGATCCCGGATGCGGCGCCACTCCCAGGCCATTTGCTCCACCACCAGCTCCACCCGCCGCTCGCTCGACACCCCGGCCGCCATGAAGCTGAAATCCGCCTGCCGCGCTTCTCTGCCCTCCCGCGCCGGCTCCGGCCGCAGGGTGCGCAGGCCCTCCACTCCCACCACCACCTGCTCCCCGGCCCGCAGATCCCGCAGCAGACGGCACTCCACCCGGGCCAGCGCTGTCGATTCCGGCACGTCTGGCCTCAGCACCAGGGCTCCATCCATGCGTTGCCGCTCCACCCGATGCCAGCGGCCCGCCAGCCGCACCTCGGTGGGATAGATGGTGCTGACGTAAAAATCGTCCGGCGCCACGCCATCCTGGAGCACCTCCGCCAGGGCGGCATCGCACTCCCCCTCTGCCGTGGCCAGGGCCCCCAGGGCAATCAACCGCGCCATCAGGTCTGCCATCACCTCGCCATCGGGGGCGCTCACCCGGATCGCGGCACTGGAGGGGCTGTGGCGCTGCTGGCCCAGGGCGAAATCCAGCACCTGGAAGCTGCCGCCTCCCTCCACGATGCGATCCAGGGCCCGGTTGATCAAGCCACTGTCCAGCAGGTGGCCCTGCAGCCGGATCGTGCGGCTCAAGCTGGACGGGGGTGGGCCCTGGAGCCCCAGCGCCGCCCCTGTCGCCGTCGCGGTGACCAAGCGGGGCTCATCGAGCCGCAGGGTGAGGCATTTGGCGGCACCACCAGCCTTGAGGAATTCGCTCAGCGGCGTTTCCACCACGTCGTAGCCCCGCGTTTCCAGTTGCTGCCGCAGCCCGGCGCTGGCCTGGTTGAGAATCACGCTGCGGCCCACATTCACGGCGTTGCAAGCGAAAGCCAGGGCGTCGGCTTCCCCCACCACCAGCCGCTTTGCGGCGGGAACTCGGGTTTCAATCAGGCGGTTGGAATAGAAATCAAACGCCGGCGGGTAATAGAGCAGGGTGCCATCACTGAGCGGGCAGAAGCAGGTATCCAGGTGGTAAAAGCGTTCGTCCATCAGGCGCAACGACAGCACCTCCACCGCCAGGGCCTCGGCCAGCAGGGGATGGGCAGCCAGTTCCGAGCGGAAGCCATAGCCCGCCCACAGCCAACCGCCGCTGCGATCCAGCAGGGCGTCGCCGGCCCCCTCAAAGGGCAGATCGGCGGGTAGCAGCGTTACGCGGTAGCCCTGGCTTTCAAACCAACTCTGGAACCAGGGCTCCTCCCCCTGGCGCTCCGGGTGGAAGAAGCGGGCCAGCACCACCCTGTCGTCCACCACCACGCCGGCATTGGCCGTGAACACCAGATCGGGCAGGCCCGGCTGGGGTTCGAGCTGCTCCACCCGAGCATGGCCCGCCAGCACCCCCTGCAACTGCTGCCACTGGGCCGCGGCCACCGCCTTGGTGGAGCGGTGTAGGTTGCCCTCCATCCAGGGGTTGATGACGTAATCGACGTCGTAGTGGGTGGGGGGGCACATCAGGAATCTGCTTTCGCCCATCGACACCTGCGCTGCAAGGTGGCGCGATCGTGGCCTGGATCCGGGCCGCGAAGGGTTCACTGCGCACCGACAAGATCTCAGCTGTTGGGCAGCCCATTGAGGGCGGCGCCCGATCCCATCACCACCAACAGCTCGCCGGCCTTGAGCACGTGGGAAGCCGGCGGGTTCACCGTTAGCTGGTTTTCCGGGCCCACAGCCAGCACGGTGACGCCGTGGCTCTTGCGCAGGTTCAGGTCCCGCAGCGATCGGTCCACGAAGGAGGGCGGCACCCGGATTTCCTCGATGCTGTTGCGATCATCGAGCCGCAGCCGTTCCAGCAGGTTCGGACGCACCAGCTCAAGGCCGAGGCGATGGCCCTGCATTTTGGATGGATAGACCACCCGGTCGGCTCCCACCCGCTGCAGCATCTTCAGGTGCAGATCACTGGTGGCCCGGGATATCACCTGCCTCACCTTGGTGCCATCACTGTGCTTCACGATCAAAGTGGCGGTGATGCTCGCTTCGATCGGTTCGCCGATGGCGACCACCACGGTGTCGACTTCCAGGGCCCCTGCCTCGCGCAGGGCCTCCTCGTCGGTGCAGTCCACCACCCTGGCTTCGATCGCGGGATCGATCTGGCTGACGGCGTCAATGGCGCGCTGGTTGGCATCGATGGCCAACACCGAAGCACCGTTCTGGGTCAGTTCATCGCAAACCGCCGATCCGAACCGTCCCACCCCGATCACCGCAAAAGTGCCGTGGATCTCCGCTTCCTTTGGCCCCCAGGGCCACCAGTTGTTGCTTGCTGTCATTGGCTCAGGAATTCAAAGGAAGAGATCGGCGCGGGGGTAACCGATCCTGGACTGGGGACGGCTGCCGTAGAGGGCTGAGAGCAACAGCATGATGCCAATCCTGCCCACGAACATGCCCACTATCAGCACCAGCTGGCCCCAGCGGTTCAAGTTGGCGGTAACCCCGACATCAAGGCCGACGGTGCAGAAGGCCGACATGCAAGTGAACAGCTTCTCAAGGAAGCTGAAGGACTGGCCGCTCGGTGCCCCACCGGCCGTGGGGCCGATGCCGAGCAGCAGGGTCATCATGACCACGAACAGCCCCGAGGCCAGGGTCACACCGACCGCCTTGAGCACGATGTCGCCGGCAAGCTCGTGCTTGTGAATGATCACCGACTTGCGACCTTCCAGGGTGGAGCGGGTGGCCCCCATCAGCACGGCGAAGGTGGTGGTCTTGATCCCACCCCCGGTGCCGCCGGGGCTGGCACCGATGAACATCAGCACGATCATCAGCAGCAGGCCCGCATCCGAGAGCGTCTCGATTGAGAGCGGCACCGTGTTGAAGCCGGCGGTGCGGGTGGTGATCGACTGAAACAGGGTGACCTGCAGCTTTTCCCAGAGGCTGAGGGAATGCACGACCCCATCGGGCGCGAACCTTTCGGTGAACAACAACCCAAAAGCCCCCAGCACGATCAATAGCAAAGTGCTGCGCAGCACCAGGCGTGAGTGCAAACTGAGGTGGCGCAGCTGTTGCCTGGCAGAGCGTTTGCGCCAGAGCTGCCAGACTTCGTTGGTGACGCGCCAACCGATGCCGCCGCTGACGATCAATGCGCCAATGACGCCGTTGACAACGGGATTGGCTTTATAGCCCACCAGGTTGTCGCTCCAGAGACCGAAGCCGGCGTTGTTGTAAGCACTTATGCAGTGAAACATTGCCGCCCAAAGTCTTTCGGCGTGGTTGCTGATGTCGGTGAACCCGAAGGTGTAGAGAATTAATGTGCCTGCACCCATAAAGCAACCGGCGGCGATCAGGATCTGGTTGAAGGTGGGACCGATGCCGCCGACACCGAACTCATCGAGGGCCCGGCCCTTGTCAAGGCGTAGCCGCAAACCGGAGCGACCCTGCACGAAACCCTGCAGAAAGGTGGTGATCGCCATCAGGCCGAGGCCACCGGTGACGATCAAAGCGGCCAGGGTCACCTGCCCGAAGAAGGTGAGGTCCTTGCCCACGTCGATGATCGAAAGCCCCGTTACGGTCAGGGCCGAGGTCACCGTGAACAGGGCTTGCCACAGACCCACATCGTCTGTGGAACAGAGGGGTGAGGCCAACAGCACGGTGCCTGCGGCAATCAGCAGGGCACCGGTGATCACCGTGAACTGCGGCACCGAGAGGCGATGGCGCCAGCGCAGCAGGCGTACCCCCAGGGCTTCAAGCGATCTCGATGGCATCAATTCGGGGGCGTTGGTCCACTTTGGGGGCGTTGGTCCACTGTGAATGAACTCAGATTAAATAACCACCAGACACCTTAATATTGGTGCCGGTGATGTAGGCGCTTTCCGGATCGACCAGGAACAGCACCGCCCTGGCGATTTCGGCCTCGCTGCCGTAGCGGCCGGCGGGAATGCGCTCCAGGGGGGGTTTGCGTTCGGAGTTGTCTAGGGTGCCGGGCGAAACGCCGTTGACGGTGATGCCGTGGGGAGCCTCGGTGACGGCCAGGGTGCGGGTGAGCATCAGCACCCCCGTCTTGCCGATCTTGTAGGAGGTGAGGGCCGGCACCGAGCTGTGGCTGTCGGCATCCACATCAATCAGGTTGACGATGCGGCCGAAACCCTGCTGGCGCATCAGTGGCAGCACCGCCCGGCAGGCGTGATATGTGAGGTGCAGGGTTTGCTCCACACCCGCGTGCCATTCGGCAACGCTGAGGTCATGGAGGCGTTTCCAGATGATGCCACAGGCGTTGTTGACCAAAATATCCAGGCGGCCAAAGTCCGCGGCCGCTTGGCTGAAGGCCTCTTGCGTGGCTGCGGCATCGCCCAAGTCGGCCTGCACCACCGCGGCCCGGCGGCCCAGGGAGCTGATTTCCTGCACCACTTGCTGGGCTTCGGTCTGGCTGTGGTGGCAGTGCACCAGCACATCGGCGCCGGCGGCGGCCAGGGCCAGGGCGATGCTGCGACCGGTGCGGCGTCCGGCGCCGGTGACCAGGGCGACCCGCCCCTGCAGGGGTGCTGTTGTCATCGGGTTTCGATCGTTTCGGCTTGGCGCAGTTGGTTGATCAGGTCTGGATGGTGGGTGCGGATCACATCGGGACCGGCATAGAGCACGTTGGAGGCAAACAGGATGCGGGCCAGCCGCTCGGGCTTGCGGGCCGCATAGAGAAGAATCGGACAGCCCAGCACCCGCAGCCGATCCAGGTTCCAGAGCACGCCGTTCTGCAGCTGCACCTTGGCGTAGTCATCGGTGGCAGGGTGAATGATGCCCAAGTTGGGGTCGATGATCACCTCCTTGACGCCGGCTGCCCGCGCCTGCTCCACCCGGGGACCGAGGTGATCCAGCAGGCCCTGCAGCCGGTAGGGCACTGGATCGGCATCCCGCATGCGGTAAGCATCGCCGTAGGGCATGTAGGTGAGCATCAGGGAGGCACCGGCCCGGGCCACGGCCGCCAGGGCCTGCGGATCAAGGCTGGCGCCGGTGAAATTGATGTCGGTGGCGCCTTCCCGCAGGGCGAAGCGCACCGTGTCCGAACTCCAGGTGTCCACCGAAACCCGATAGCCCTCGGCCCGCAGGCGCCGCAGGGGGCCCACCAGGCGCCGCTGCTCTTCGGCGTCGTCGATCATTGCCGCGGTCGGGGTGATCGAGCGGGCCCCCACATCAAGAATGCTGCAGCCCTCCTGGCTCAGCCAGGCGGCCCGCTCCAGCATTTGCGCTTCGGAGCCCACCACCGAGTCGCTGACCATCGACTCCGGTGACAGGTTGATCACACCTAGGAGTGTGGCGGGGCTCTGGGGGGACATGGGGGTTGGGGGCGGGGTCGGGGTTGGGAGGGTCAAGGAGGCGGATCAGGCTGTGGCGCGGTCTTCGCTCACCGCCCTTCGCAGCCGCTCGAGGGCGTCGGGCTGGAGGCGAAGCACCTCATCCCAGGTGGGGGTCAGGGGGCGGTGGCTGTTTTCCTGAACGAAGTGTTGACCCGCTTCGAACAGGCTGCTGGTGAAGCAATCGACCGCCAGGGATTCGGCGCCCCGGTCGATGCTGAGTCCATTGATGGCGGCATCGGCAGCGTAGGAGTCCAGCAGGTCGAGCACGATCCGCTGGTAAGCACTGACAACCGTGCGCACCAGTCCCAGGTCGAGCACCTGGCCCTGGGACGCCAGGCCGTTGAACAGGCTGGAGGCGATGTCGCGGCCCATGCGGGCCAGGCCCCGGTCCGTCGCCCCCGCTGCCAGGGGCTGGTGCTTGTGGTCGTAACGCTCGGAGATGGCCACTTGGCAAAGTTGGCGGGTGGAGTGGTCCCGGAACACCTCGGTGAGAATGCCGATCTCCAGGCCCCAGTCCGAGGGCAGGTGCAGCCGGTGCGCCGCCTCCATCCTCAGGGCGCATTCCCCGGCGAGGGGATAGCGGAAGCTGTTGAGGAAATCCAGGTAGCGGCTGGGGGGAAGGCAGCGCATCAGGGCCCGCAGCAGGGGCGTCACAAACAACCGGCTCACCCTTCCATACAGCAATCCCGCCTCGCTGATGCGGGGGTAATAGGCCTTGGCAAATACAAAGTTGGCCGTGGGGTGGATCACCGGATAGACGAGCCGCGCCAGGCTGCGGGGTTCAAAGGTCAATACATCGCAATCGTGCAGGGCCACCACCTGGCCGACGCCGGTGGCCTGGGCCAGCCCCAGGCACAGCCAGATGTTGTGGCCCTTACCCCTGTCGGCGGGGGCCAGCCGCTGGGCGGCCAGGTCGGCCACCAGGGCCTGGACGCGGGGGCCGTCATTCCAGATCACATGGTGGGGCTGGGGTAATCGGCTGAAGTAGTGGCGGGCGTGGCGGTAGCCCTCGTCATCGGCTTGATCCAGCCCGATGACGATCTCGGCCAGCCAGGGCAGCTCGGCCAGGCCCCGCACGATCGGATCGAGGGCGGGGCCCTGCAGTTCGGCATACAGGCAGGGCAGCACCAGGGTGATCGGCCGCTCGCTGGCGTAGTGCGCCACCTCGGCCATCAAGTTGGCGGCCGGCCGCTGGCCCAGCTCATGCAGCGAGGTGACGATGCCGTTCTGGAAGAAGTCACTCATGCCGATCAGCTCGCTTGGCTCGACTCCAGGGCCGCCTCGACGGCCGCCAGCCAGGGGCCCGGTCCGCCCGCCTGCACCACGGTGCAGGGCCGGCTCAGGGGCAGCGGCGGCCGCTTTGCGGAGCTGAACACCAGCGCGAGGTCGGCGGCTTCCAGCAGGCCCCGGTCGTTGTCGCTGTCGCCGCAGGCCAGCATCCCCCCCATGGCGGCCTGGCCCCCCAGCCACTGCCGCACCCGGGTCAGGGCCGTCGCCTTGTCGCAGGGGGGGCCGACATGGACGAACTGTCCCCCCGACACCGCCCCCAGCCCATGGGCCGCCAAGGCCTGCTGCAGGCCGGTCAGTTTGTCGCTGCCGTCTTCCCAGAGCAGGGGCAGGGAGGTGAGGCGCTGCCTGGCCAGGGCGGCCAGCCGGGGGTCCAGGCCGGTGAGGTTGCTGATCGTTTCCAGGGGCAGCTCGTCGAAGCGGCGGAAGCGGAACTCCCCCGCGCTCGCCAGCTCAGCCAGGATGGCGCCCAACTTGGTGAGATCCCCGGCGGCGGCGATGGCGCCATAGGCCCCTTGCACCAGCCCCCCCCCAGCCGCCTCGCCAGCCGCCTCGCCAGCCGCCTCGCCAACCGTCTCGCCAACAGCCTGGGCAGGCCATTGGCCTAGAGGCCAGCCGATGCCGCCGCCGTTTTCAAAAATGAAAGGCTGGGGGGGCAGGCCCGCCTGCCGCTGCAGGTCCTCCATTTCGGCGAAGGTCTTGCTGGAGGCCAGCACGGTGAGCAGTCCCCTCTGGGCCAAGCGGCGCAGGGCCTCGCCGGCCGCTGGTATCTGGGAGGGATGCTCAATTAATGTGTGGTCGAGATCGGTGACTACCAGCCGTACCCCGAACTCGGGCCCTGGCCCTGTTCCTGGCCCTGGCCTTAGCCCTGGCTCTGGTCCACCAGTGTCAGACACCGCTGGCCTTGCTCCGGGTCATGGCGATGGTGATCTGGCCGCCGAAACCTGGAATCGGTGGTGACAGCTTGACCAGCTCGGAGTGGGCGCGCTGCACCTGGGCAAAGGCCAGCACCCGCTCCAGGATGGCGGTGTTGAGCCGTTCCAGGGTCTTAAAGCGGGCGGCGTCCATGACCGCCGTGACCGCAGCCACCACTTCGGCGTAGTTAAGCGTGTTCTCCAGCTGGTCGTTGGCGCCGGTGGTCGCCAGATCCAGCCAGAGGCTGAGATTGACCTCGAACCATTGGCCGAGGACCTGTTCTTCAGCAAAGAATCCCGTGTAGCCGTAATGGCGGATGCCGGAAATAAGGATCAAATCAAGCCCGTCGACCCCGTCGCCTGAAACCTCCATAGCCGTTGACCGCCCGCGCCGGAGTGCTTCTAGTGGAGAAGATGTTACTAGGCGGCTCAGGGGCGGCGAATCACCGACTGCGACTCACGGCCGGCGGTAGAAGGGGCGCTTGACCACCACCGCCGGCTCCGCCTTGCCGCGAATTTGCACCGCCAGCTCGCTGCCGACCTTGGCCGCGGCGGCGGGCACATAGGCCAGGGCAATCGCCTCCCCCAGGCTGGGGGACCAGGTGCCGCTGGTGATTTCTCCCACCTGCTCCCCGTTCAGCAACACCGGATAGCCATGGCGGGCGATGGCGCGGCCCTGCAGCTTGAGGCCCACCAGGCGTTTCTGGACCCCGGCGGCGGTCTGGGCCTCCAGGGCGCCACGGCCGATGAAATCGGCCGGCATCTCCAGGTGCACCAACCAGCCCAGGCTGGCCTCCAGGGGGGTGGTGCTGGCATCCATGTCGTTGCCGTAGAGGTGCATGGCGGCCTCCAGGCGCAGGGTGTCGCGGGCGCCGAGGCCGCAGGGGGTTACCCCTGCCGCCAGCAGGCGCTGCCAGAGGGCCAAACCAGCCTGCCGCGAAAGCAGCAGCTCGAAGCCGTCTTCGCCGGTGTAACCGGTGCGGCCTGTGAATACCGTTTCGCCATCGATAGTCAGGTCCCAGTGGCCGAAGCGGGGCAGGCCCGCCAGGGATTCGCCGCAGAGGGCCTCCAGCCGTCCGGCGGCCTCGGGGCCCTGGAGGGCCAGCAGCACCCCATCCCCCTTGCGATCGCTGATGCGGAAGCCCTGGGGTTCGAGTTGGCTGCGAATCCAGGCGGTGTCAGCTTCGGCGCAGGCGGCGTTGATCACCAGCACCAGCTCATCGGTTTCGTTGCTGCTGGTGTCCCCGGGGGCCTGCAACCAGGCGCGGCGGCCCCGGTCGTAGACGATCAAGTCGTCGCGGATGCCGCCGGCCTCGTTCAGCAGCACCGAATAGCAAGCTTCGCCGGGACCGATGCGAAACAGGTCGGTGGGCAGCAGGGCCTGCAGGGCGTCCTTGACGCCATCGCCCTGGAGAGTCAGCACCCCCATGTGGGAAATGTCGAAGACGCCGACGTGCTGGCGCACCGCCTGGTGTTCCTGCACCAGGCCTCCAAACTGCACCGCCATCTCCCAGCCAGCGAACGGCACCAAACGTCCTCCCGCTGCGCGGCTGGCCTCCCAGAGAGGAGTACGGAGCAGGCTGCCGTTAGGGGGCGAAGGCAAGTCGGCCATGGGGGCGCCGCAGGAGGGAGTTGGCCGGGATCCTATGGACCTTGGCGGGCCCGACGGAAGGCCAATCGCTGACAGAGATGCCAATACGAAGCACCAGACAATCCTGAAAACGGAAGAAAATCTTTGATTCGGTTCTCCGGACTTGGGTAGATGGGGAAACCCAGATTAAATTCAATAACCAATTTGTTTTTACCTTGATGGGACATCGCCCCAGTTGCCGTAGCTGCCGCCATTGTGTTCCCCCCAAGGGAGCAGAAATGGGTTGGTGTCATCTGCGCCAACTCTCCATTCATCCCGAATTGGTGGGCGATCTCTGGTGTCACCACTGGACCTCCCGCCCGCCCCGTTTGCCGTTGCTGTCAGGCGGTGGGACATGGGGCCACGGCCATCAAGACGCAGCTATTCAACAGTTGTCCCTTGACTCGCTGGCCATCGAGAACTGAGGCCTGCCCCGAAGGGCGCAAATGTTGTCGCCATTACATTGCATTGGGCCGGTCGTACCCCATAATCACTACTAATACTTTTTCGTCCTTTCCGCCAGGAGGTTCCCTGCATTGGTCGTATCGCAAGCGACTAGAGGTCGCACCCCGATTGAACTGATGGTTTCGCAGCTGGACTGCGAAACCATCGCCCTGCCCACGGGGGCCACGATTTATCAAAGGGGGGCCGCCGCCAAGGCGATTTATGGCGTGCGGCGGGGCATCGTCGAACTGATAGATCCGGAGGGGGAGAAAACCTGCTTCCGTCCCGGCGAGATCTTTTGCTACCAGGACATCGTTTGGCACAACGGTGGTCACCGCAGTGATGCCCATGCCCTCACCCCCGTAGAGGTGCTGCGCCTGGATCGGCTCCGCTTCATGAACCTGCTCCACAACCATCCAACCCTGGCCCTGCAGCTGATTGGCCAGCAGCACGAGCGCCTGCGGGAGCAGCGCACCAGCGGCACCTGCTGCTACTGAGGGCAGGCTTCTGGTGATGACCCGCCGCCGTGGGCCTGGCCCAGCAGCAGCAACAGGCTGCGGGTCACCTTGGCGGCGAGCACGGCGCTGACGCCGCTGCTGTCCAGCTGGGGAGCCAGTTCCACCACATCGGCGGCCACCAGGTGGTGATGTCTGAGTTCGTCGACCACCAGGGCGAAGTCCGGCCAGAAGAAGCCCCCGGGTTCGGGGGTGCCGGTGCCCGGCAGGACCGCGGGATCAAACCAGTCCAGGTCAACGGTGAGATAGATGGGGCGGCCCCGCAGCGGCCGCAGGCTGGCGGCCAGGGTTTCCAGGCTCACCAGCCGGTCCGTTGTTGATCGCAATTCGGCAAATTCCTGGCGGGTGCCGCTGCGAATGGCGATCTGGCGCAGGTCGCCGCTGGGCAGCACCTCCAGGCAGCGCCGCATGGCGCAGGCATGGCTGTGGCGGCTGCCCAGCCAAGTGTGGCGCAGGTCGGCATGGGCATCCAGTTGCACCAGGGCCAGGTGCGGATGGCGGGCGGCCACCGCCGCCACGGCGCCGCTGCTGATCGAGTGCTCTCCGCCCAGCATCAGCGGTGTCAGGCCCAGCTCCAGCACCTGGGTCGTGGCGGCCTGCACCGCCTTGATCACGGGTTCGGGGTCGCCAAAGGGGATCGCCACCGCCCCGAGGTCGGCGAAGGCCAATTCCTCCAGGTCCAGATCCAATTGGGGGCAGTAGCTCTCCAGCCCGGCGCTGACCTCCCGAATGGCGGCGGGGCCGAAGCGGGTGCCGGGCCGGAAGGAGGTGGTGCCGTCGTAGGGAACCCCGAACAGGCCGACCACGCAGCCCGCCGGATCGCGCTGCGCCCCCATGAAGATGGCGCCTTCGGTGTCAAAACAGGCGGTGGCGGGGGGCTGGGACATGGGGTGAAGCGCGGCGGCGGCCGCCACGGCGGATCCGCCGATTGTGGTGGAGGCCCGGATCAGCCGGCCAGCTCCCGCTCCACAAAGGCCGGCACCGCCCCGAAGGCTCCCTGTTGCCAGCGGGGGCTCCAGATCTGGCAATCGGCCGCCACCGCCGCCGCCCGGGCCGGGTCGGCGCTGAGGTAGCGGGGGCCATCAATGGCGGCGAAGGTCCAGCTCCACCAGCCGCTGGGGTACATGGGCACCCAGCCGTAGAGGGGATCGGCGTGGCCGAACACCTGGCGCAGCAGCCGCACGGTGGCGATGTGGACATCCCGGAAGGCCTCCGGCGATTCGCTTTGGGTGGCGAACACCCCGCCCGGCCGCAGCAGGCGGCAGCAGTGCTCGAAGAAGGCGCGGTTGAACAGGCCCTCGGCCGGTCCGGCCGGATCGGAACCGTCGACGATCACCACGTCGTAGCTGGCAGCAGGGGCATTGGCCACCCAGGCGATGCCATCGCCGACGGTTAGCCGCAGGCGCGGATCGCTCCAGGCGCCGCCGCCGATGGCCGCCAGGTGCCGCTGGCTCAGTTCCACCACCAGCCCATCGATCTCGACCAAATCGAGATGGCGGACCTCCGGGTGGCGCAGGCATTCGCGGGCGGTGCCGCCGTCACCGCCGCCGATCACCAGCACCCGCTCAATGCTGGCGGCGCCGCAGAGGGCCGGGTGCACGATTGATTCGTGGTAATGGCGTTCCTGGCGTTCGGCGGTCATCCAGCAGCCGTCCAGCAGCAGCCCCTTGCCGTAGGCCTGGCTGTCGATGATCGTCACCCGCTGGTAGTCGCTCTGGCGCTCTTCGATGACGCTGGCGGCTAGCCCGTAGCGCACGCCATTGAGTTCTTCATCCACCCATTGGCTGGTGTCGGCCCCTGGGGCGGGGGGTTCGGTAGGGGGCATTTCAGGGGGGGCCGGGACCGCGGTTCAGATGGCGTCCAGCTAAACCTTGCACAGACCTTCTTGTCACCCCAGCATGGTTGTTTCCCGTCGTGGGCTGCTGATCCAGGCGGCGTTTTTTGCTGTCGTCTCGGCTGAGGTGCGGTTGCGGTGATGGAGCCCCTGCCGATTGATCAGGGGGTGGTGATCCCCGCCGAAGAGCTGGGCTGGCGCTTTTCGCGGGCCTCCGGACCCGGCGGCCAGGGGGTGAATACCACCGATTCGCGGGTGGAATTGGTGTTTGATCTGGCCCGGTCCCGATCGCTGCCGGAGGGTCTGCGGCGCCGGGCCCTGGAACGGCTGGCCCCCCAATTGGTGGCCGGCGTGCTGGTGGTGGTGGCCCTGGAGCACCGCTCCCAGTGGCGCAACCGCCAGGCGGCGCGGCTGCGGCTGGCGGCCCTGCTGCGCCAGGCCATGGCCCCACCGCCGCCGCCCAGGCGGCCCACCCGCCCGAGCCGGGGTTCGGTGCAGCGGCGCCTGGCGGCCAAGCGATTGCGGGGGGCAATCAAAAGCGCACGGCGTGGCCGGCCCCAGCCCCCGGAGGACTGAAGGGGGTGGGCCCTAGGAGTTGCCGGCGGCGGCTTGAGCCTGTTCGGCCCGGATCTGGGCCTTGGCCTGGCGCCAATGGACCTCCAGTTCGGCGAGCTGGCGGCCCCCCAGCTCGCCCCCCAAGGCCGCCTCCACCCGGGAGAAGCGATCGAGGAACCGGCGGTTGGTGCCGGCCAGGCCCGCTTCGGGGTCGAGGTTGCTCCAGCGGGCCAGGTTGACCAGGGTGAACAGCACATCACCCAGTTCGGTCTCGGCGTGGGCGGGGTCGCCCTGGGCCAGGGCCTGCCGCAATTCGTCCAGCTCCTCGTCCACCTTGGCCCAAACGCCATCCAGGTCGTCCCATTCGAAGCCGGCGGCGGCGGCCCGGCGCGAGATGGTCATGGCGCCGGCGAGGGCGCTTTGGCCCCGCAGCTTGGCGGCGAGCTGGTCGCTGAGGGGACTGGTGGAGGTGGCTGTGCCTGGTCCGCCTGCGGCAGCGGGGCTGGCGGCGGCGGGGTTTGCGGCGGTGTGGTTTGCGGCGGTGGGGTTTGCGGCGGTGGGGTTTGCGGCGGCCGCCGCCTGCTTTTCGGCCAATTTGATGGCTTGCCAGCGGACTGCCACGGCGGCGGCGTCAGCGGGACGATCGAGCGCCTGATCGGGGTTGGCCGCCCCATCGAGCCCGAACACATGGGGGTGGCGCCGCACCATTTTGGCGTTGATGGCACGGGCGATGGCGGCCAGGTCGAAGCGGCCGGCCTCCTGGGCGATGCGGGCGTGCAGCACCACCTGCAGCAACAGGTCGCCCAGTTCTTCGCACAAGGGGTCGGATTCGCCTTGGCTAATGGCATCGCCCTGGCGAATCGCATCCGCCACCTCGTGGGCCTCCTCCAGCACGTAGGGAATCAGGGATTCGTGGGTCTGCTCCAGGTCCCAGGGGCAGCCGCTGACGGGATCGCGCAGCCGCTCGACGATGGCGATCAGCTCGGCCAGATCGCTGAGCGGCGAAGCGGCCCCAGCGTCAGTGCCAGTCCCAGCCATGGTGTCGATATCACCCATTGGTGCAGCCAGTGGCAGGGGGGAGTGGAGCGGGATCAGCCTAGTTTTGGCTGCCAGAACGACCTCCCTGGCGCCCAGGCTGCTGTCCCGAATCGGGCGTGCCTGGGACCATGGCTTAGCTGGGGCCTTGCCGGCCCGGCCTGCGGCCCCGGCTCCCGGGCGGGGAGCGCCACCGCCGGCGCTGGGGCCGCAGCGACCGGGCCAGGGCCCGCAGGGGACGGGGCCAGCGGGGCATGGGGTCGCCGTCCTGGAGCAGGTGCAGCCAACTGCTGGCCTCCAGCCCCAGCAGGGCCGCCAGGATCAGGGGCCGCTGCTGTTGCCACAAGCTGGCCAGCCAGGGGGCTGCGGCTTGGGCCCCCGCCGCTAAATCGCCACGGCGCAGGGGCGCTGAGCCAGCAGCCAAGGCCGAAAGGCCCTGGACCACAAGGGCGGCCAGCAGCAGGGCAAGGGCCAGGTAGGTCAGCCGGCCCGCCGTGCCGATCACCGGGCTATGGGACAACAGGGAGCGGTGGCTGAGGCCGCGGCGATAGGGCCACCACAGCCAGCCCAGGGGCCCCCAGCGATTGGTGGCACGGGAGCGGGTGTCCAGGTCGGGGGAGAGCCACAGGCCCCCGATCAGAAAGGCCCCCGCTGCCACCGCCACCCCCACCAGCCCCAGCCAGGGCGCCCACAGCAGTCCATAGGGCAAGGCCAGGCGCCGGGTGGCTTGGTCGTGGCTGCGGCCGCTGGCCATGGCGCACCCCTAGAAGGCAGAATGGTGACACGCGCGATTAGCTCAGCGGTAGAGCGCCTGCCTTACAAGCAGGATGTCGCTGGTTCGAAACCGGCATCGCGCATTGCTGGAGGGGGTGCGGGCGGTAACTGACCTGCACCGAGTCACCGTTTTCAGGTTCTTGTGCCGCACCTGAAGTCCGGCGTGTCCGACCCTTTGTGGACCTGGGGTCGGAGAATCCGAACCGCTCGCGAACCCTTACGGGGCATTAACCCCGCCGCCTTGGCTTCTGCGTATCCGCACCAGTACGGCAGCACCGAACCCCGCAGGTGCATCCCCAGCGTGAGCAGGACCGGGTTAGAGCCCCGGTAGCGGTGCCCGGTGAGGAGGTTGAGGTGGTGCCCACCAGTGGTGGCGTCCCACTCCCGCCGCCAAGGTGTTGTCCCGGCCTCCATCAGGGAGATCAAGGATTCAACAAGGCGATCTGCTGAGGTGGTGGTTGGAGCCTTACGAGTTCGAGTTGCAGGCACGGGGGCATAGCGCAGGACCCGCGTCGCAGCGCGGCCAGCAGCAAGGGCTGGCCAGAGGGTCGCTACCACCACCAATACCTGGGGTGTGTCGCCTCAAGGGGGGCCAGCTTGCGCCAGCCCTTGTGCGGCCGCGCAGACTGCGGGAACCCGGCGCTACCCCCACCCAAGGGCTGCGAGCAGTGCCTGGGGGAGTAACTCAGCACATTGAGACTCTTCGCTCGGCACTACAACGACCCAGTTTGCGTGTGGCTGAAAGCGATTAGATTCAAGAATTCAGGGGTGCCAAGAAAGATCTTCTTCGAAGGTGAAACCAAAATTCTTATCTGTACCCTATCTGCACCGTGGCGACCGAAAAGTAATGATTCATCATTTCAAGCCCCAGGCGCCCTTAGGGACAGATCAGCGGATCAATTAAGTACTGTACTATTCAAAATTCATCAATAAGAAGAAATCGAAGCTAATTTACATGCATTTACCTTCAATTAGTGGAAAGCTATTAAGTAATCGCCGCCGCTCCTCCCAAGGAAACTCTGAAAAACCCGTTAGAATAGTTCCACGTCCAAGTTTGAGACTGGGAACGAATGACCATCTCCCTCCAGCTGGGTTTTACGGATTACGAACAGACCTACGCCAAGAAGAAGACGCGTCGGCAGATCTTCCTCGATGAAATGGAAGCAACGCTCCCTTGGGATTCCTTCCTAGCACTCATACAGCCTG
>JBIKMU010000067.1:0-13062 GCA_044359075.1 Cyanobium sp.
CCAGCCCTTACGCCAAAGATAGAGAGTGGCGACGTGAATACCCGTCTCCTCGGAAATCCGGGCCATGCTCTGCGGGTTCGGCGGACTCATCCGCCTTCTGACATCAGCCTTGATCGCCTCGCTGTAACGACGCATTGCTCTGCTCCATCAAGCCCCCGGTTTGCGATTGAGAGGGGTGACATCTTTCCTGATAGTGGGGGCTCCAGCGCAATACGCCCTGCAGCGCTGGCAGGGCTCTCCTGTTCGTCAGCCATGGTCAATCTCCTTGGCCCCCTCAATGTCGACACCCGCCTCTTCAGCGACGATCTCGACTGCTGCCGCGGCCGGAGGATCGATCGGCGCCGGGTTGCCCTGCGCCAGCCACCGCAAACCCTCAGCTATGTAGCGCGGCACATTCCAGTCGGTGTTCTCGATGGCGTGCTCTAGCGCGAAGGCCGTCTTCTTTTGGCTGCCTGCCAGTTCTGAGGCGAGCACCGATGGATCGCCCTCTTCGAGTTGAAAAAGCGCGGGATTGGCAAGAATGAAAGCATCCTCCAAGCTGCGTCCGCAAGGGCCTCCATCGACCTCGGGTATTTGATAGGCGATTCGGCGGTCATTTTCGGTTTTATCATCTGGCGTCTTAGCCAGCAGATCAGCTGGCGACACATCATTGCCGAACCACGCTTTGAGGCAACCGTTGCTTGTGAAGAGGCCCTCAGCTACTGGGACACTGACCCGCCTGTTGTTGTCATTCGGCTTCACAGAATCAATGTCGGTGATGATCAGCGTGCGTAATTCAAGAAAAGTCAACAGATCAAAGAAGCGATGCGCGTAGTAGCCCCCGACCTCCATTATTTTCAGGTATTGGGTGCCAAGTTGAGCCTCATCAGTCGCAATCGCGTCAGTCTTTCTGATCATGGCCGGCAGTAGGAGCCGTTCCGATGCCCCCTCGATCAATACGGCCTTGTCCGCAAAGAACAAGTCACATTGCGTGAGCGTGAGATATTGATGTAGAAAGTCCCGATCTGGCTCAGTCGCGCCACCCATGCCCCTGCGCAGATCCTTGATCACCGAGTGCCGAAGACCTTCCCCGTCGGCGACCGATAGAAAATACCGCATGGATTCGAAGCGGGCTTCGTTCGCCATGTGGGGGGAATGGGTCGTAACGACAAACTGCACCGGCCAAGGTCGGTTTTCGTTGAGCTGGGCGACGAAAGCTTGCGCGATCTTGTCGAGCTGCCTGATGAAGACTTCCTGCATCTGCGGATGCAAATGCGCCTCGGGCTCCTCGATGAAGATCAGGTGCACTCCTGCCGCGATTGGCGGCGACTGGTACTCACGGAAGAAGTGCAACAACTGAAGGAGAATATAGACGAGGTTCCGTACTCCTAGACCATTGTAGGTCTCCGGCAAGGTGACATCGTTCTTCCCGGTGTACCTGATCTTCGTGTGATCACTCAGCAGCTTATCGACGTCAAAGTTGGTCTCGGTAATCAGACCGGGGTCGGAAAGTCCGGGATAGCCGAACAGATCGAAGGTTGGCAGAAGCGACGTTAGCTTTGCGTTGAAATCGGCATGAAGGTCCTTCTGGATTCCCTCGACGGCAACCTTCAGTTGCTCGGCCGTAGTGCGCTTTTCAGGATCAACCCGATCATTCAACGCCGACTGGAACAGGACCTCGACGACCTTGCCGAGCACATCGCGTTCTCGTTTCGTTTCATCGTCCAATCCGCGCTGTGCGTTGATGAAGCCGCCCATTATCAAAGTCGTAAGGGTTTTCGGCTCCAACGCCTTTCTATTTGTCTGGTCATTGGGGTCGACCGCTTCAAGGCTTGAACCGTAGGCACCAGCAATGCGGCTGCCCAAAACCCGGAACAACGCTTTGCGGGCAGCGGTCGCGTCTTCTCCCGGCGCAGGCAGATCGGCGAACAATGCGCCGCAAGCGGAGGCGAGCGGACCAAAAGTGAGGACCACGCGCGCGCATGAGCAATTCGGGTTGAGGTCGATGATGCAGTCGCTGAGAGGGCCGAGATCGGGAGCATCGACTGCATAGCCGATGTCGACCGTGATACGAATTGACGGCAGGAGCGCAAGGACATCTTGGACCATGTTGCCGGCATGAAGGCTTTCAAAAGCAGTCCAGAACTGCTCATGGCAACCGAGCGAAAAATCCTCGATCTTGAAATTCAGAGCCTTGTCCGCGAGCAGCCTACGAAAAAGCTCAGCAATGGATGTTTTCCCGCTGTTATTACGTCCTACGATCAACGTGGTTCGATCTTCGAGACCAAGCTCGACATCGCGCAACAGCCGAAAATTCTCGACTTTCACGTAATTGATATTCAAAGCACACCTCCCAGTTTAAAGTTCGCCACCATTCACCTCGTGAACGAAAAACAAGCTTCTTCCGAATCATAGCAAGATGCAGGCATCCCAGCGCAACTCAGCGTGCTCACCGGATGGAATAGCAAAGGACGCTCTCAATACCAACAGCGTGGCTACCTCCACTGTTTTATGTCCATGGTGGGTCGAAGACAGGCAGTGACCTCGCGATTGGCTTTTCCGTATAACGGATTCTTTTGAGTTGGTTGAAGGTATTAACGTCTCCCGAGGAAGTCCCTTTGTTGCAGGTGCGTTTTCCCTCCGAGTTGCATAAAGGGATGAGACGCGCAATTTCGATGGACTGAAAGTTGAAGCAACCTCCTCAGTGGCTTAATAGAAATGGACCCCATAAGCTGGGCATTTGCTCCAACTTCGCATTGCTTCCGAATGCAGTATCCAGTTGCAGTATTGATGTGATTCTTTTCGTCTTGGCCGCTGTTTACAGTAAGAGTCTACTCAAAAACACGATCCCTTTCGTCCATCCCAGTCTTTCAATTAATTTTCTACCTTAAGTCCAGCGGCAAGCCGATTTCCATCTGCAGGGCGATTGTGGATTTGCGGGAGTCAAAATGGTGCAGCATTAGCTCAGTTTCTCTGCCAAAGGTTTGGCAGGACTTGATAGCGCTATTTGAATTGCTGCGCACCTTTGGGCAGATCATAGGCAACGGTTCTTCCAAGGGGTCGTTCACGTGCCAGACCAGCTTGCGGTTGTTGAGAATCCGATCAGGCTGCCGTGTCAGCAGGGGCACGATCATTTTGAGTTCAGCGGCTTCATAGCCCGGTGGGATGCGCACCAGGATTGTGCGCTGCAACGCGGCTCCAGGATCCAAGAAGTTGTCATCAAACAAGCGTCCTACCGCAATCAGTTCCCGTGGCGTTCTGGGAACGCTGCGTTCGGCATGCATCAGCACCACACCCTCAAGGGCCTGATTGGCTTCTTGCAGGAAGCTCTGAGTGCCCCCTGCTGTTGATACCCTGCTCGGTTTCCGTTGGATCCCTGACAACCACCAAACGTTGGGAAGCAGGTAGACCCGCCGGCTGCTGGCGTTGGACCCCTTCACCTCCAGGGTCATCTCCTGCCCATCAGCTCCGGCGGGGCGTCCGGTTTCGGGGGTGACGCTTGCCTCCAGGCTGAGGTAGGCCGGCTGCCAGGAGGGCACCAGGATGTCTTTCCAGACGAACGTGTAAACCCCCCAGGCGGCGGCGATCAGGATGCCGCCGGAGCGGATCCACTCATGCAGCGTTGCGGAGCGGGTCCAGGCTGGAAGACGCGGCCAGGCTCGCGGCCGGCTCAATCCGGACACGGGCGGTGGCTCAGGAGAAAACTCCTGCGTGGTCGAAGCGCTGGACGGTGGCGAATCAGCGGCGCGTGGATCTGCCATCGCTCAGGGTCGAGGCTTGGAGGCGGCGATGCGCCGGGGGCAGGGCCTGTTGGGCAGGGGCTGGCACTGGCTGTTAATCGCCCCCATTAACGAGGAATAGGCCCGCGCGGGAGGCGGCAGTTGTCCGATTTGCATCAGGAGTCCGGGGTCGGGCACCGTGCCGTTCACCAGGGCGGCCATGTTGGCGCTGGAGCAATCAGAAGCCGTGGCTCCAAGGCCGCTGAGGAGGGCATAGCCCCTCTGGCTGGCGCTACCCACCACCGCCCTGGCGGAATCACCGTAGGCCGCACGGGCGGCGGCGAACAGGGCTGTGGTCTCTGAGGAGGAAAACTGGGAGGGTTTGGCACCAAGGAGCGTGCCGCCGAGGCAGTTGGCTTGGAGCGTCATCAGTGGCTTGGGCAATGGTGCAACCCCTGACGCAGCCAGCAAGCGTTCCGCCAGGGCTGTGGCGATCCAGTAGGCCGCCACCGCACGGGCCTTGGCAGGGGAAGCGTCTTGGGTGGCGGTCGCCATTAGATCCTGATCGACCAACACCTCATCATTCGCGGCGCAATAGCCGGCCAGGGGCACCGGCTGACGGGGAGGGGCCTCGGGGCTGCAGGCACGATCCACAGAGGCACCAGGATTCAGCAGGCGGACTCGTGGAAACGGCAGGACGGCAGCGGTGGAGTCGGCGGCCCAGGCTTGCTGCAGCAGTGCCTTGGCTTCGTTCAAGGACGGCGGCAGATCCAATCTGGTGTCAGCGCTGGCGGTAGGCATCAACAGCAATGCCAAAGCGACACCCAGAAGGGATCGCTCGGCTGCGTGATGGCGGCGGATCAAACCATCCATGGCGGGCAGAGGTTCAGAAGCCCAGTCTGTAGGGCGTGGGCGGCTTGGCCCTGGGATAGATGGGTGGATCACCACCGCTGGATGGACCGCCAGTCGCCGCTCAGCTGGAACGCGCCCCAGACACGGATGTCGTTGTAGTTGGAGAACTTGTTGGTGCGGAAAAAGTTCTGCGTTTTGCGCAAGGCATCAGCACGGCCTTCACCGGCTTTGAGGAGGTTGTAATAGTGCACCATAAAGGTGGCCGTCATATCGTCGTCCACCTTCCAGAGACTGAGCAGAGAGGAGCGTGCGCCGGCTACGGCGAGCGAACGCTGCAGACCATAAACGCCTTCGCCGCTGTGGAAGCCGCCAAGACCTGTCTCACAGGCGGAGAGCGTGACCAGTTCGGTGCCCTCCAGTCCCATGGCGATGGCTTCCGCTGCTGTGAGGTAACCGTCGTCGACGGGGTCGGCGCCCGGGTTGTTGGCGCCGGCGAACACCAGACCGCTGCGCTGCAGTGGATCGTCCAAGGAGGAGGATGGCATGGAGGTGTTCTTCCCTGTACTGCCAACCAGGGTGGCGGTGGTTGTGGGCCCTGCGGCTGCTCCAAGGGCACTGTCTCCTTCCGGGGGCAGATCCGCCATGAAAAAGCCATGGGTGGCGATGTGCAGGATCCGCGGCGCCCGCTGACTCAGCACGACAGAGGCAGTGGCGGCTGGGCCGCGGATCACCGCAATGCCTCCCAGCAGTGGAGCTAGCTGGCGGGCCTCCTGCTCCGTGCCTGGCAGCGGATTCCAGGTGGGAAAGCCGCGTTCGCCAGCGGATCGCCGCAGGCTTCCGCGGGTGGTGGCCGCAGCCGTTTCGGTGGAAGGCTGGGTGAGGAGAGAAACTGCGGCGTTGGTGGTGCCAGAGGGAGGGCGTGCATTGTTGAAATCCGGGTTGGCGATCAGCACCGCCGCACCACCTGCCTTGGCGGGTTGTCGCAGCCGGAGCAGGTCGCGGCCGGTGGTGAGCAGCCGCAACCCCACCACATCCCCCAAGGTGGGGCCATCGGCCGCCGCCACTGGCAAGGCCGCAAATGGCAAGCGGTTGAGCTCACCATCTGGCGACACGAACAGCTCCCGAACCCCCGCCAGATCCTTTTGCAAAGGTGCGAGCACCAACCGGCTAACTGCTGCAAGCCGCTGATGTGCTTCAACTTGTTGCTTGGCATCGGCACTGGCGGAAACCGCTGCCGCCACTGCCGCATCGATCGGCGCCGCCTCCCCCAGTGGGATGGCGCGGATCTTGCCGTCGGGCCTCAGCAGTAGGGCCAGGTAACGGGGCCGGCTAAAGCTTTGCTCCCAGATCAAGTTGGCGTCATGAGGCCAGTAGCGCTGGAACTCCACCAACACCCCATCAGCCGGCAACAGCGCCGCAATCTGAGAAGCCTCCACCAGTTGAGGCTTGATCTGTGGAAGCTGGTGGTAAAGCATCTGCTCCAGTTGCTCCTTGCGCGCCAGCAGCAGACTCCGTTGCTCGGTCGTGAGGGTGATGTTCGCCAGCTCGGCTGTCACCGCCGTGACTTGCTCAAACACCGTCCGCCACGGACCACTCCGCGCCAGGAGTGACTGGCTGCGCTGGATGTCCTGCAGCAGACCCTGGCGATTCAGCCGCGTGAACAGGGCCAGCGCGGCGCCAGCCTCCCCCTGGCGCGCCATTGAAAACGGGACCTGCCAACGCTGACCGAACGCCTCCACCAGCGCCTGCCGCCGCCCCTCCGGCAGTAAAGGCAGCTGACCCTGCAGATGCGTGACCTCGCTGCCCACGGTTTCCCGCATTAGACGCAGGGCGGCGCTGGTGTTGCCAAGCTTGACTTGCAGGGTGGCGAGATTGGTAGCATTACGCGCTAGATACTCCTGGAAGGCAGGGTTGGTCTTCGCCAGATAGCGGAAGATCTGCACCGCTTCTTCGCTCGGGGCCAGCGCCTCCCGCCATCGGCCCAGATCGCCGTACCAGAGGCCCAGGTTGCCCAGGGATCTGGCCAAACCTCCCAGGTAAGCTGAATTGGTCTGCACCAAAGCGCGGCTAATTTTCACCGCTTCCTCGGTGGGGGCCAGTGCCTCCTGGCGTCGGCCCAGGTCGCTATACCTCACACCCAGGCTGGTCAGGGCCACGGCCAAGGGAAGATCTCCCAGCACAGAAGGGTCGGTCCTCGGTTGTTTGCGAAAGACCTGCACCGCCTCGATGGCGAGGGCTAGAGCCTCCCGCCGTCGGCCTAGTTCGCTGTAGATCACGCCGAGATTGGTTAGGGCGGCGGCCAGATTGCCCCAATGTGCCGGGTTGGTCTTCACCAGCTCGCGCCAGATCTTGACCGCTTCTTCCGTGGGGGCCAGAGATTCCGGCCCTCGGCCCAGATCGCCGAGGAACTTACCCTGGTTGTTTAGAGCCAGGGCAAGGACATGACGGGCTTCCGGCTGGCTGGTCTGCAGCTGACGCAGGATTCGTTCCGCTTCCAGGGTTGGAGGCAAGGCGTCCTGTCTCTGTCCCGCCTTGCTGAGAAACAACCCCAGGTTAATCAGCGCCCGAGCCTTAAACACATCCGGAGCTGGTCGGTTCGCCTGCAACCAGGCCAACACCCGCCGCTGCAGGCGCAGCGCCTCGGCCACATCCCCCTTGCCGGCGGCCACCTTGGCGGTGTCAAACCAGCCCTGCACCTCCGGCGGGATCGCAGAGGAAGCAGCAACTGAAGCCTGGGCCAGCAGGGCGCCAGGTGAGCGGGCACCTTCACCGCCAGCCGCCTGAATCGCCACGGCTGGCAGCAACATCAGAGGACCGACCAGCAGCCAGCTCAGACGACCAGCGGCAGGGAAGGCGGCCACGACCCATGTGTTTTTGTCCATCATGACCAAGGGCGAGGGCTTCCGCATCCCCGTGGGCGTGCGGTTTGCTCAGAGGCCCTGCACTTGCACGATCCTTCCCCACAGCCAGCAGCAGGCTGGCAGCCCTGGGCAGATCGGCGACCAAGTTTTAAGGGGTCGATAGATCAGCCCGGCGCCGAATCAGACGGGATGGTTTCAAAGCGTGTGGGCATAGCCAAGACCATGGGGGGAGGGGCCTTCGAACGCTGCCCCTGAGTGGCAGGCATGGAGCCTGGGGTGGAGCAGCAGAAGGTAGTTGGTGGCCTGTCCACTCGAGGGGTGTGTTGGATTGCATTCGGGCGGTTACCAAGCCTTATTGTCCACGAATAAATTCCTCTGCTGACATGCCAATATCCTTTGCAATCTGTCGGAGCAATGGTGGTGAGATATCCCGGGCCTGGTGAAATGGAACGGTAGTACAACGCCCTTTCGAATCCCTAAATTGCTTGTGGGATCCTCTTTGCCTTACTTCAACGAAACCCATTCCCAACAGAATCCGAACAACCTCAGAGGGCTTGAGAACTGGTAGCTGGCTCATGCCCTCAAGAAGCTATACAAATCTGCTGCAGCCCAACGAAATCAGACTCAAGCTTGGGCTCTCCGTCTTCTAGAAGCATTTCAATAACTTCATGAAGGTTGGAGTGAAGTTCTTCAATAGTTTCCGCCTGACTATGGGCTCCAGGGAATCCAGGTACATACCCGACAAGCAGCCCAGTGCTGGGACAGCGTTCAACGACTACAGAAAAGGTTCTCATGGGTCAATCACGTGCTGCGTTACCCTATTATGCATCCAATAAGGGGATTGTGGTGATTCGCGAGCCAGCTCATCTGCATTGTCAACAGCTTTTAATCTAGACTGCATCAAAAAATGCCAAGACAGATTCACTTAAATTACTTGATTCTGTCAATCCAACAAGTCTTAGACGGATCCGCATATTATCCCCTTCTCCGGCGTTTTGTCCGCCTAAAAGCGTGAGAAAAACGGCGAGCACCCGTGAGATCGCTTGCGGTGACAAGCTATTCCCACTAGCCGGAACCATTCCGGGTTTGATGGGCGGATCCGCCTATAAGGGTTCGCCGTGTTACAAAAGGTCGGCAGGGCTGCACACGCCCAGCGGGCCTCGGTTAAGTACATGCGTGTAGATCATTGTGGTTTTTATATCGCTGTGCCCGAGTAATTCCTGAATAGTGCGTATATCTTGACCTCGTTCTAATAGGTGGGTGGCAAATGAATGGCGAAAGGTATGGCTCGTGGCAGGTGTGATGATTCCAGAGGCGAGCACCGCCCGGCGCACGGCTTTTTGAACCAAGCTGGGATCAAGGTGATGGCGCCCCTGCTCACCGGTGTTGGGGTTTTGCCAGCGATGTTGTTGTGGAAACACCCATTGCCAGCCCCACTCCACCGGTGCATGGGGATACTTTCGCCCCAAGGCGTGGGGTAGCCGCACTCTCCCATAGCCCTCGGCAAGGTCCTGGCGATGCAGAATTCGCACCTCCTCCAGATGGAGCTTGAGCTTCTCTCCCACTCGCGAAGGCAACATCGTGCGCCGATCCTTCCCGCCCTTGCCATGGCGAACAGTGATCTGCGAACGCTGAAAATCAAGATCATGTACCCGCAGCCGCAACGCCTCCATCAAGCGAAGCCCTCCCCCGTACAGCACCCCAGCCACCAAGGCCTCCACCCCATCCAGCCGCGCCAGCACTGCTCGTACCTCATCGACGGTCATCACCGCTGGCAGCCTGGGGCGGGTTCGTGCGCGTATCAAACCCTCCAGATCCAAATCGCCCTCCAACAGCTCCCGCTAAAGGAAGAGAAGCGCTGACAGAGCCTGGTTTTGGGTCGACGCGCTCACATGGAGCTCCACGGCCAGATGGGTCAGAAAGGCGTTCACCTCCGCGCTGCCCATCTCCCGCGGATGGCGCAGCTGGTGAAACCTCAGAAACCGCCGCAGCCATTGCTCGTAGGTGTCCACTGTTCGGCGGGCGTAGTGGCGGGCCTTAAGTTCCTCGCGATAGCGCTGGATCAGCCCGGCAGGACGTGTGGGACTCGGCATCAACAATCTCCTGTTCACCACTACAGGATTCCCCGCCCTGCCGATAGGGTTACCCCCCCAGTCCCCTCTCCAGCCACCAAACACCCGTGAACCCCACGCCGCCCCCAGCAAACTCCGACTGGGTTTCAACCGGCCATCTCCCCATGCAGTCCGTGGTGCAGCAACTGGTCGATGGCGCCCATCAACGTTTTGCAGGCGTGGGAGATGGCGAGGTCGCCGATTACATTCCCGCCCTGGCGGCGGCCAACCCGGATCACTACGGCATCTGCATTGCCGCCAGCGACGGCCAGTTGGTTGCAGCGGGGCAATCCGAGCAGCCGTTCAGTATCCAAAGCATCTCGAAACCGTTTCTGTTCGCTTTGATCTGCCAGGCGATTGGCGAAGATGCGGCCAAGCAAAAACTGGGGGTTAACAGCACCGGCCTGCCGTTTAATTCGGTGTTGGCGGTGGAGCGCAGTGGCGAGGGGCTTTCCAACCCGATGGTGAATGCGGGGGCCATCGCCGCCACCAGCCTGGCGCCGGGGGATTCCGCCGCTGCCAAGTGGGCGTTCATTGAGGCGGGCTTCTCCCGGTTTGCCGGCCGGCAGTTGGAGATTGATCAAATTGTTTATGACTCAGAACGGGCCACAAACCAAAGCAATGTTGGTATCGCCACCCTGCTGAGCGCCCAGGAGCGCCTCTGGTTTGATCCCGAAATCTCCACCGATCTCTATACCCGCCAGTGCTCTTTGAGCATCACGGTGCGGGACCTGGCCCTGATGGCCGCCACCCTGGCCAATGGCGGTCGCCAGCCCGTTAGCGGCGTTCAGGTGGTCGATCCGCTGATCTGTCAGCACGTCTTGGCGGTGATGGTCACCGCCGGTTTGTATGAAACCTCCGGAGACTGGCTCTATGACACCGGCCTACCCGGTAAGAGCGGTGTCTCCGGCGGCATGATCACCGTCGCCCCCGGCAAGGGCGGCTTGGCCACCTACTCACCGCCCCTGGATGCGGCCGGCAACAGCGTGCGGGGTCAGCTCACCGCCCAATTTCTCTCCGAGCACCTGGGTCTGAATCTGTTTGCCTCCAGACCAGCGACCTAGCAGTCAGCCCGGGGCTCACAGGGCCTGGGGCGTGCCCGTGCCAGGCACGTCCATGCCGGGCTTGCTGCGCATGGGTCGCCACTGGGGCACGGGCAGTCCATTGCGCTGCAGCAGGTCGCGCATGCTGGCCATGTGCTGGGTGCGTTGGCTCTGCATCGCCTCCCGTTCCTGACGCATGCAATCGCTCAGGGCATCGGCATTGGCGGCGGCAGTCAGGCAGCGGCGTCCCTTTTCGAGGATGGCGATGCGGGCCTGGTGGTCTTGAACGGCGAGGCTGCGCTGCTCGGGGAAGATCTTCTGGCGTTGTTCGGGGGTGAGGCGTTGGGGCCGCTGTTGGCGGGTCCCCGGGCCGCCAGGGGCGCCGCCGGGCTGGGTTGTCGGTTGGGTTAGCGGTTGGGCGACGGGCTGGGCCAGGGCGGGGGCGGCGCCGCTGGCCAGGCCCAGGGCAAGGGCCAGGCTGAGGCACCGCAAGGAACCGGTGCGCCGCGTGGAAAGGGAAGGGAGGGTCATGGGAGAGGGGCTAAGCCCTGGGTGACAACACCATCCTGCGAAGCGGATCTGACTGAGTTGCAACTGGCCAGCGCCAAGGTGTGACCAGATGTGACTGGCCCCATCAAGGCCGCGTCAGGGAGCGGCCCCTCAGCACCACAGCGAAGCCGCCCATGGCGGGAGCGAGGCGTTCCAGGCTGCCGCCATGGGCCCGGGCGACCCTCGCGGCGATCGCCATGCCCAGGCCGCTGTGGCCCACCCCCGAGCGGGCCGGATCAAGCCGTTGGAAAGGCTGCAGGGCCCGCTCCCAGTCGGCCGCCGCAATGCCAGGGCCCGCATCCCAGACTTCGATCGCAAAGCCCTCCTGCCCGATCGATCGCAGCACTAGGCGCAACGGTGGCTGGCCATGGATTGCGGCGTTATCGAGCAGGTTGGCAATGGCGCGGGCCAGGGCAATCGGCTGCACGCAACGCTCCATCGCTTCGAGCTCAAGCTGCACCTGGTCCACGCCATTGGCGGCCTCGGCCACCAGGGCCTCCAGGGGCACCAGCACAGGTTCTTCCTGGGATTCGGCCCCGATGAATTGCAGAAACTGGCGGGTGATGCGCTCCAGGGCCGCCAGATCGGCCTCGGCCCGGCGCCGTTCGTCGGCGGCAAGGGGGCCGTTGCTGGCCAAGCGCAGCCGCAGGCGCGTCAGGGGACTGCGCAGGTCGTGGGCCAGGCCGGCGAGCATCGTGCGGCGCTCCCGGTCGGTGGCTTCGATGCGGTGCAACATGGCGTTGAAGCGCTGGGTCAGGCGCCGCACGGCCGCGGTGCCACCAGAGGCCACCAACGGGGGCTGGGGCAGAACCGAATCAAGCCCCACCTTGGCCAAAGCCCCCTCCAGGCGCCGCAGGGGACGCTGCACCTCCAGGGCCAAAAACAGCAGCAGGCTGGCCAGGCTGCCGGCGACAAGGGCCAGGGAGGCCAGCTGGGGATCGGGGGGCCAGCCATGGCGGGGGGCGATGGGGGCGAAGAGCCAGACCGTTTCCAGGGGCGATTGGAGCTCGACCCAGGCGCCGCGGCCGGGACTCCGTGTTGGGGCGCTTGGCCCGGAAGGCCAGACCAGGGGGCAATGGGACAAACGGCGGCAGAGATCGTTGCGGAGTGCTTCGGCTTGCTGGCGCAGGGCGAGGGGCGAAGGCTGGCCGGGGCTGGCGGCGGCCGGGGGGCGGGGGCCCACCGCCAGGCGCATGTTGCTGAGATCGGCGAGGGCGGCCGGGCTGAAGCGTTCGAGGCCCAGTTCAGCCAGCAGAACGCTGCCGGCCACCTGGGTGGCGAGCTGGCGGCGCTGTTGCTGCTCCAGCCGCTGGGCCAGCAGCAGTTGCAACAGCAGCAGGGCCAGGGCCGTGAAACCTGCAGTGCTGGCGCCATAGCCAAGCCGGCGCCGCCAGCCAGCCAGCGGGGCGTCAGGCAGGAGCTCTGGGGGGAGATCAGGGGAGATGTCAGGAAGTGCGGGGCTGGCCATCGGGCACGAAGACATAGCCATACCCCCAGACGGTCTGCAGGAAGCGGGGGCGGGCCGGATCGGGTTCGATCAACTTGCGCAACCGGGAAATCTGCACATCCATGCTGCGGCTATCGGTCTCGCTGCCGGGGCCGCGGGCCAGCTCGATCAAGCGTTCCCGCGAGAGGGGGCGATGGGGGTGCTGGACGAAGCTGGCCAGCAGGGCGAACTCGCCACTGGTGATCGGCACCGGCACGCCGTCCCGTTCGAGCTGGCGGCTGGCCAGATCGAGGCGGCAATCGCCAAAACAAAGTGGTTGGGCGGCGGCGGCCTCCGGGCTGCCGGGGGGCAGGGGGTTGCGGCGCCGCAGCACGGCCTCGATGCGGGCGCTGAGCTCGCGGGGCAGGAAGGGTTTGGCGAGGTAATCGTCGGCGCCCTGCTCCAGCCCGATGATGCGATCGACGCCATCGGCCCGGGCGGTCAGCATCAACACCGGCAGGC
>JBIKMU010000086.1:0-3701 GCA_044359075.1 Cyanobium sp.
CAGATATTCACGGGCAAACGTGGTTTTGCCGGCGCCATTGGGGCCAGCGATGATGATGATTCGTTTCTCATTGCTGCACCGCTCAGCCACTCAGTCCCCCAATCATCGCCAAAATCCGATCGGTCACCTGCTTGAGCTCCGCATCGATCACCTCCAGCGGCCTAGGCGGGGTGAACACATAGAAGTGGCGGTTGAAGGGAATCTCGTAGCCCACTTTTGTTTTCTCATGGTCGATCCAGGCGTCGCTCACGTGGGGAAGCACCTCGCGCTCGAAGTAGGTTTGCACGTCTTCCGAGAGCGGCACGTTCTCGGTGTCGCGCAGGCTGCTGTCGGCCTGGGGCTGGTCCTCGGCTTTGCCTCGCTGGCCCAGCACCACCTTGCCGGCTTCATCGCGCAGCGGGCTCTCCACGGTGATGGTGCGGTAGCCAAAGTCTTCGTTGAGGAAGATCCTGCTGATCGTTTTGCCGTCATGCTCGGCCTCTTCGAAGTTGCCAAACAGGCGGGTGATTTCCGCGCTTTGCTCCGCGCTCAACTCCTTGCGCTTGCTGCCCAGGCTCTTGCGCATCTTTTGCCAAAAGCTGCTGGCATCGATTAGTTGCACCTTACCCTTGCGCTCCGCCGGTTTGCGGTTGCTGAGGATCCAGATGTAGGTGCTGATGCCGATGTTATAGAACATATCGGTGGGCAGGCCGATGATCGCCCCCACCAAATCGTTTTCCAGCACATACGGTGCCCGCAGTGGGATCGTAGAGGCTGCGGACGATGCTGCCTTGGGTGAGGGCCTGGTCGTCTTCGATGAAGATCAGATTCACCATCAGCTTGATCACTTCATGCGGCGTGAACGCCTGGATGTAGCTGCGCAGGTTTTCGCCGATGCTGTCCTGATCGCCCATCAGCCGCTTCATGCCCAGAGCTGAGGTGTTGCAGAAGGCCTGCCCTGCCACCCGCAGCAGGTCGGCCACGCTCCAGATGAAGGCCGAGAGGTTTTGCTTGCCGCTGGGTTGGGGGTCGGGAGTTGGGGGCGACACCGTCCGGGGCGTCCGTGGGCTGGCGGCGGGGCGTCGATCCGCTGCGGCGCTACTGCCAGCGACAGCCTCGTCCGCCAGGCTCAGCGAGCCCCCACGGCCTCGGCCTGGTTGCAGTAGGCCTGACGCGACCAGCGGGGCCTTCACCGCCTCGTAGGTGGCCTCGTCCCAGCCCAGTAGATCGCGCAGCTTGCCGTTCCCAGCCGAGCCGCCCAGGGCTTCCAGGGCGCCAAGAGGCTCCAGCTGCTGATCGTCTGCTCCCATTCGGCTGCTCACTCCAGCGCATCTCGCCGCTAAGTCTGGCCCTGAGGCGGTACAGCTAGCTCCACCACCTCCCCATAGGGGGAGTTCGCGTAGGCAAAGCCTTCTCGAAGAGAAGCGGTTGCGATCGATCAGCAGCTCAGGGAGGCCTGGCAACCCATCCCCCCTAAAGTAGTGAGATCAACTACAACCACGCTCTAGGCTGATAATGCCCCCTCTCTCCATCGAGGCGTTGTGAGCGCATCCGACGCCAATCGCTCCTTCTCGTCCCTGCTGCGGCAAGTGGCCCAGGGTCAGAGCTTCACCGTCCTCTCCCATGGCCGCCCCGTCGCCACCATCGCCCCGGCCGTGGAGAGCACAGCCTCCCTGGGGGTATCGCGCCGTGCCCTGCTGGCGCGGCTGGCAACGCAGCCGGTGAGCGGTGAACCCCGCAACTGGCAACGGGACGACCTCTACGACTGATGCGCGCCGCTCTGGACACCAACCTGCTGGTCTATGCCGAAGGCTTCGGGGATGAAGCCAGGGTGAGCGCGACGCGGCGGTTGCTGGATCAGCTCAGCGAAGCCGACCTGGTGGTGCCGCTTCAGTGCCTGGGTGAATTGTTCAGGGTGCTTACGTCAGGCCAGCAATAGAAGGCTCGTGCTCATCACCACCATGCCGGCGATGACGCCGGCGATCATTTGATGGTGGGTGCCATAGCGCTGGGCGGCAGGCAGCAGTTCATCGAGGCAGATGTAGACCATCACTCCTCCCACACTGGCGAACACCACACCCATCACCAGAGGTGTGAGAACAGACCGCAGGAGGACGTAGCCGAGCAGAGCACCGAGCGGCTCGGCTAGACCCGATGCGAAGGAGAGCCAGAAGGCCAGGGCGCGGTTGCCGGTGGCGTAATGCACTGGCGCTGAGATTGCCAGGCCCTCTGGAATGTTGTGAATGGCGATCGCCAAGGCGATGCTCAACCCAAACCTTGGGTTGCTGACGGCGGCGATGAAAGTTGCCAGACCCTCGGGGAAGTTGTGAATCGCGATCGCCAGGGCAGAGAACAGGCCCATGCGCAGCAGGGCCTTTCTCTCCTCGGCGTTGGCTGAGGGGGAAGGGCGCAGGCCGAGTTGGGCGGCATCACCGTGGCTCGGTAGCACCTGGTCAATGGCGGCCATCAGGGCGATGCCGGCGAAGAAGGCGATCGTGGTCCACATGTAGCCGGCTCTGGCGCCGAGGGTGGCGCTGAGGGCGGAGCGGGCCTTGGGAAAGATCTCCAGGAAGGACACCTGGATCATCACCCCGGCGGAGAAGCTCAGCGCGAGGGCGAGCAGGCGAGGATTGAAGCTGCGGTTGAGCAAGCCCAGCAGGCTGCCGATGCCGGTGGAAAGTCCGGTAAGCAAAGTCAGCAGCAGGGCGAAATGAACGTGCTGATCCAGGCCCGGCAAGGCGTGTCCTCCAGAAGGCAGCAAGGCTCAACCCCATGATCGCAGCCGGCGTAGCTGCGCCGCAGCACGGACGGCCAGGTCCTGGCGGCCTAAGGGAGCAGCCACCCCTGATATCAAGTGCAACCTTTTACCGTTTAGAGCATAATTAATGGCGAATAGCCTCTTGATTAGATTGTCTGAAATCATTGAATGCGTATTTTTTAGATACTTGTAATTGTTTTGCTCATCGATAGTTTGAGAAGCTTCTTTCCTCTGCTTTTGTTCCTCTTTCGCGCTTAAGCGTTTTATTAATTGGATTGCTATCAGCATCCGACAGCGGCAGTCACCTGTCATTGAGGGTTGAAAAGATGTAAAGCAGCGTCATCCGTGGTCGGCTTCTGCATCAGGCCTTCCATCCCTCGGGTCAGTCGGGCGATGTTGAGCCTTCCTTCTGGGCCGGAGGCCTCAGACGCCCTATGAATGCCCCTGAAAAACCCTGGCGCCACAACAATAGGCACAGATTATCGATAGTCGCTATAACGACAAGAAGAGCTACCTCAAGGCTGAGATTGATCCAGAGGCTTGGGAATCGCGTAACAGCGACATCTCCCTGCCCTCCGTCTGAACTTCCTTAGGGTCGACAAATGCCATGACATCAGCGCCGCCCAGCCTCAGGGGGAGAATTTAAGGGCGGGCTGGCGGCAGCTGCAGCCAGTGCAGACGGCCGCTTGAGTCACCGGCGACCAGCAGGGGGCGGGTGGGGTGTGCAACCAGGGCGGTGATTGAGGCATCGGCCACGAACAACACCCGGGGGGCGCCATTGGGCCGGGCCGGATCCCAGAGCCGGATGGTGTTGTCGGAAGAGCCCGAGGCGAGGCGCCCATCGCCCAGCACCGCCAGGGCCATCACCCCGCCCTGATGCCCCTCGAAGACCCGTTCGCAGGCGCCGCTGGCCGGATCCCACAGCCGGATGGTGTTGTCCCTGGAGCCAGAGGCGAGGAGCCCA
>JBIKMU010000068.1:0-13027 GCA_044359075.1 Cyanobium sp.
TGCCATCACTGCTGCCGGATCCCTGAGTTCCGCAGCAAAGGCAGCACTGCTTCTTTGCTCGCTCAGCCATGGGCGAGCAGGCGTGAACTTGCGCGGCGGCGGCGTCCCGACCCCTGAATGGTTACAACAATTAAATGTGGCTTACTTCGGTTAACACTCACTGCACCGGCTCTCCCAGAGTCAAGCTCTCAATAAGATTATTGGCGATTGACAAGCCTTCCAAAGGACGAATCACCGTGGGAAATAGGTGGTTGGGTCGATCTAATATAAACGTATTTTCAGATGAAAAACAGTGAATAACATGCTCATTGTGCGCAGCAGCAATAAATTGCCCAGACTTGGCAAAGGCACGTCGTAGCGCGGCAATGTTATGCTGTACCTCTGAGATATGCAGATAATTGTCTGGCTCATCCCAGAAACATAGGAGCGGCCCATAGTATGCATTGGCTGCTAAAACAGTTGCAATCAAGAAGAAGCATTTTTCGCCATCGGATAAGTCGTTAAAGTCAATAGTTAAGGTAGTTCCGTCAGTGGCGAACCTAATCACTAGAGACTTTGCATTTCTTCCAACTGGCTCGTTTCGTATATCGCTGAGATCAGGCATTATGAAGCGAAGATATTCATCTATTTCCCTGTATGCAGCCGGAAAGCGGCTTAGCAGTCCAGTGACCCATTCTCCGAGATTTGAGCCGCTTCGACTAGGCTCTAGGCTTTCCCCTTGTGATTCGCCGTTAATCAGGCTTGGCACTGGTGAAAGTATAATCATTCTTGCTAACCAGTTCCTGAACTTATTTTCAGGGTCCTCATCCGACATCACTTGTATGATCGGAAGGGCCACAAGATGCCAGTCGACCTTAAATTGTATGTCTTTCTTTTTCCCTGTCAAGCTTACCTGTGCTTTCTCACGTGAATAACTCGGAACACCATCGATTCTCAATTTCTCTTCGCAAACTCTTAACTCTTGGAATCCATTTGGGAGTTCGAAGGCAAGCGTGTATTGGTAACGCTTGCCATCAAGAATACATTCCAATATCAACTTAATGGGTATCCCAGGTTTTTTCCAGGAGAAATCTTTTGGAGAAATAAGCTCGGCAACCCTATTGGTTCCGCGGCCAATACTCTGAAATACTTCCAAAGCGCTAGCAATGCTTGACTTCCCTGATCCGTTGCGGCCAATCAACAGCAGTGAGTGTAAATCTTTGGCCAGAATTTCAAAGTTTTCAAGGCAGCGAAAGTTGTGTATGTAAAGTCTTTGAAGCATGCTGTAATAAGTGGTTGGTCTCTTTGTTGATTAGTTTAGTGCTTGCTGTGGTCTTCCAGATCAAGCAGCAGCCCATCCTCAGCCGGCGACATCAAGCTCTTTCCCCTCGCGCAGGGCCCGCGCCACCACATGCCAGCGGGAGCCCGCCAGACGCTCGGCATCCTCCTCGCCTACCACCACCAGATCCACGCCCACCGACAAACCCAGGGGCCGCAGCGCCGCCCGCAGCGTACGCAATGCCTGTTGCCGTTCCTGTGGGGTGAGCGTGGCCTGGGGCATCACCACCAGCGGATCGAGGTCGGAATCGGGCCGCGCATGCCCCCGCGCGCGGGAGCCAGACAGCAGCACTCGCTCTGGCCTGGGTTGAACCCCGGCCAGGGCAGCCTTCACCGCCTCCAGGTCGGCGTCGATTGTGGGGGCTGGGATCGCCATCAACGCCCACCACAACTGCCATCAATGATCGCGTCGCTCACCCCCACCCGCTCAGCAATCCGCTGCAGCAGGGCCTCCATGCGATCCAGGCGGGCTTCGATGGCAGCCAGGCCAGAGGGCATGGCCTCGGCCTTGGCTGCTGCCTTCGCAGGCAGTGGGGCCTCGCCCCCCCGGAGCCGCTGGATCAGGGCTGCCTTGCTCAGGCCGGTGTAGCCCTTGAAGCCCCGCTCTTTGCAAAGGGCCTTCAGCTCCTTCACCCCCAGCCTCTCGAGTCCCTCCGGCAGTTCTCCTGAAACCCTCGGCTCCGTCTGAGTCATCAATGGCAGCGCCCCATCCAGCTCCCGCAACATCCGCGCATCCGCCTGGGCCAGCTCCCGCAGGTTGACCCGCAGCGCTTCAGCGATCTTGCCCATTGCTCGGATCCTGAGAGGGTTGGGGAGGAATGGTGAGTTGCTTGCCGGTCTCCGGTTTGCCGGTCTTCGGACGGCCGGACTGCTGTCGGTTGCTTTCCAGGACGCTGGACGGCAGCTCGTTGCCCTCCAGGCTGGCCCGCAGCGCCTCCTGGCGGGCACTGAGCTGCTCGAAGCGTTCCTTGCCCGTGCGCCAGCGGTTCAGGAAGTTGATCACCGCCTGCACCAGCCTGCCGATACTGCCGCCGCCGTTGTAGGAGCGCCGCCCCAGTTGGTAGGCCCCGAAAGCGGTGTTCATCTCGTCGCCGGCGTCCTCCAGGTGCTCCACCACATCGGTCACGATTTCGAGCATCGCGTAGGCCTCCGCCTTCACGCTCGCTTCTCGCGCCGCCAGGGCCCGCAGCCGCTGGCCCAGTTCCTGCAGCTGGCCTCCCTGCTTCTCGGAGCGGCTGCGGTGGATGCCGCGGCTGATCATCAGGCTCTTGTAATTGCCCCTTAGCTCCAGATACAACGCATCCAACCGTTCGCGCTCCAGCGACTTGGGGTCACTCGGGTAGGCCGTGGTGGGCGGTAAGGCCAGCGGGGGCATCGCAGGGCAGGCGTGGTTCGACCATTCTCACCTGGGATGGAGTTATGCAGAGCAAGTCGGCCAGCTCTGGGCTGGATCCGCTACTTGTCCTTGTGCACCACATCGCCCAATCCAAGCATCTGGGGGTTCTCGGCAATGCGCTCCTACACCCAGCGCTCGGTGAGCTCAGGATGACTCTTAAGCGAGATCTTGGAGAGTGCCTGGTATTTCATTCCTTAAGAATATCCATCATAAGCGATCAAGCAGTTAGAAGCTGAGTGAGGGTTTCCGGAGCAGACCATCTAGCAACGTCTGATATCGATTCAACGAGGTTGAAATCTTCATCAGACCATACATCAGCAGAGTCATCGATCAAGGAGATGAAAGATAGAGGCTCAGGTGAGGCCCTGTATTGACTAAGGTCATACCAAGAGGCGACGACACTTTTGGTAATTTGCTGAGCCGCAGAGCGGCTCCCGGAGGAAAGGACCGAAATCAAGGAACTCTTTTGTGGTGCGCTTACTTGAAAATCAATCTTCCAGTTCTTGCCCGATCGGCCGATCAATCTTTTGTTCCGCTCAAATGGCAAATGTAGCTCCTGAAGAAAGTCTGCCACTTCATCGCTGACAGATTCGACTGATCGCAGCCTTGATGTAAAAATGAGATCAGAAACGCGCACTGCCGCCTGACTCACACGCGTGACCGCATCGGCCAACTCAGCAGGCTCATTGGAGCGCGCCTTCAGCATGCCCCTGAAGAATTCAACACCATGGGTTTGTGAAATATCGCTGATCAAGCCTGCTTGCTTCGGAGACCGCTTGGCCGAAAGCGTGTTGGAGTTCAACCACCGAACGGTTTCTCCCAAGTCGGAAACAGTTGTAACGCCTTGATGGGCACTCTTGAGAAAAAGATCAATCAAATCTCCATCAGGATACATGTAGGGAGTTCGTACGCGAACGAAGTCGCCACTCACAGTGCATTCGAACATTGGCCCTAAGCCACTTGTGATGGCAGTGCACACTGCGCTTGCGGTGTTGTCATGCAAGGTGCTCACAAGAACAGATCTCCTTGAACTGGGGGTGGTGGATGCATTCGACCGTTGTGCTGGATCTTAGCTTCTTGGCAAAATTCCTGCCAAGCTTGTATTGGATTGTCAGGAGTTGCCGTGATGTCTCCAGGCTCATATGCCTTTTTGTCTTTAAACTCTTCAGACCATCGATGCTTATGGGTGTCTCCAACTCTCCCGCCATCAGGATTTTTATGGCCCTTACCGAGGTCAAGGGCGTAAATCCGACCCGATGCCTTTGATATCAGAGCATAGGATATTGCTGGCACAAGTGGGTTGTAAGTGCCCTTCATAAAGAGAGGCCATCCTCCAGCCGTGGCAATCTCTACTTTGAACTCAAGGCTTGGGGAATGATCTTCATCTTCTTGCCACACGATGTCTCCTTCGATCAACTTCGTGCAATCCGTTAGGATGACATCAAATTCGGCATCGCTAAGCGGCACGGCTGTTGGGCTGATGCACCTTTAGAAAGCCTAGGAGGCTCCCGCGAGCAACCAAGGCACAGCTGCGAGGTGCTGGACCGGGCTTTGCGAGGGCTCTTGGTTCAACTCCTGCCTGACCACCACGCCGTGGCTCCGGCCGCATGCATGGAATCATTGCTACAGTTCACTCATGGAGCGAGCTGCGGCACGTTTTTCATTCAAAGAGGCTCTGGCGCAGCTACCCCGCGGCGCCCCTCTGGGGGTGGAGCTCCTCGCGGCCCATGGGATCACGGCCAAGCGGGCCTCCGCACTGGTGCGATCGGGATGGCTGCAGAGGCTCGACCGCGGTGCCTACCAGCTTCCCGGCGACACGCTGAAGAAGGAGCCCTGTCTCGCTTTTCTGGCTCAACAACTGCCCGGGGGCCATGTAGCCGCCAAGACGGCGCTCGCCTGGCATGGAGTTCGCCACAACCTCTCCTACCGAGAAACCGTGGTGTTCTGGGGTGATCAGCCTGCACGCCTTCCCAGCTGGCTGGATGGCGTTGTGCCCATTCGCTACCGGGTGGCTCATATCTTTGATCCCGATCTGCCGGCGGGCCTCGGCCTGGCACCCCTAACCGGTGGCCATCCAGAGCTGCCTGTCTCCAGTCCTGAGCGGGCCCTGCTTGAGCTACTCAGTGAAACCGGCAGCTTCGAAAGCCTGGAGGAGGTGCGCCAGCTGGTGGAGAGCAGCCGCAACCTGCGGCTGCCACTGCTGGATAAGTTGCTCAGCCACCTCACCCGCATCAAGGTGGTGCGCCTCGCCGCCCTCCTCGCGGCTGAGCTCGCGTTGCCCTGGGCGGAGCTGGCCCAGCAGCACAGCCGCCGCCTCGGCGGTGGCCGCCGCTGGGTGGCCATTGGTCGCACCGGGGAACGGCTCGATCTGGCGGCCACACGATGAACAGCTCTTACATCGCCAGGCGAAGGCTCTGGCGTCGAGCAGGCTCTGGGTATGCGTGGAATGCATAGTTCAGAACCATTGGCGGCGCTGGGTTCCCGCCTAGCCTGAAGCAGCGGATTTGCCCATGCCTTGCTCCCCTCCGTTGTCGCCAGTGAGCTGGAGCAGGTGGCTTGCGATGCCATCCGCACCGCCTTCCACCCCACCACGCCTGGGTTCAAGGGTCTGATCGATCGCTTTTTGGCCGATCGCGAGCGCCTGTTTAAGGGGCCCTATGTCTCGGTGGCACTGCCGTTCCAGCAGGGGTCCAGGCGGGACTGGTTTCCCCAGATTCCTCTGCCCTTTCCTCCCTACCGCCATCAGGAGCAGGCCTTCGATCGGCTGCTGCCCGGCACTCCCCGCAACACTCTCGTGGCCACCGGTACCGGTTCGGGCAAAACCGAGTGTTTCCTGCTGCCGCTTCTGGAGCACTGCCGCCAGCAACAGGCCCAGGGCCTGCGGGGCATCAAGGCGATCCTCATCTACCCGATGAATGCCCTGGCCACCGACCAGGCCCGGCGCATTGCCGATCTGATCCACACCACCCCGGCCCTGGCTGGCCTGCGCGCTGGCCTCTACATCGGCGCCGAAGACGATTCCAAAACGGCGGCAATGACCGCCACCAGCGTTATCACCGACAAGGAGGCCCTGCAGAAGGCCCCACCCGACATCCTGCTCACCAACTACAAACAACTGGATTATTTGCTGCTCCAGCCCCACGTCCAGGGCCTCTGGCAGCACAACGGCCGGCTCGCCGATGGCACCAGCGTCTTGCGTTACCTAGTGGTGGATGAGTTCCACACTTTCGATGGCGCCCAGGGCACCGACCTGGCCTGCCTGATCCGCCGCCTGCGCGATCGCCTCCAGTGCCCCGGCGACGAACTGGTCTGCGTGGGCACCTCCGCCACCCTCGGCGGTCCGGAATCGATCCAGGCGATGCTCGACTATGCGGGCCAGATCTTCGCCAGTCGCTTTGAACCTGCAGCGCTGATTGTGGAAGAACGGCTCAGCCCGGAGCAGTTTTTCACAGGTCACACCGGCTATGGCGACCCCGACAACGGCGGCCTCTTCTCCCTGCCGCTGCCGCCAATGGAAGCGCAAGCGCAACTTGACCCCGAACACGCCTCCAGCGCCGACGCCTACCTCGCCGCCCAGGCCGCGCTCTGGTTGGGCGACACCCTGCCGCCTCCTCCTGGGGGAAATGTCAACGCCGATGCCTGGCGCCTGGCCCTTGGCTGGCAGCTCGGCACCCTGCCGGCGGTGCACAACCTGGTGCGCCAGGCGGCGGACACCTGCTCGATCGATCAGTTGCTGGAGCGCTTCTCCCGCCAGCTGGGCCTGGGAGAACGCTATCCGCGCCCCTACCGGGTGCTGCTGCTCGAACAACCGCGAACGGCTCCGGGGCTCTCCACCCCAGGGCCGTTCCCCGGTCTGGGTTGCACTCCCCGTTCCTCGGCGTTCCGCTAACGGTCAGACCCCACAGCCGGGTGTGGGTCGCTGAGCAGGTTGTGATTGTTTGCGCTGACCTTGACACCCCATCGGCCACTTCTTAGCTTGGCGAAAAGTCACACAGGAGTCGCGGTGTCGTCCTTCCCAGCGCAGGGCTCCCGTCCCGCGGTCCGTCCACCATCCACCCGTGCCTGTGCTGATCGTGCCGGTGCGAACGATGGGGCCGTGAGCAGGTCTCGCTCGCCCTTCCGCCCGCGCTCGGCTTCAGGAGTCGTGGCGGCAGGGCTGCTGGTCGGGCTCGCGTTGGCGTCCCCCCAGGCCGCCAACGCAATCCATCTGACGACTTTCGACCTGCGCTGGGATCCCTTCCCGCCCCATGTCGTCACCATCAGCGGGCAGATCACGCTGGATCTGGATCTCCTGGCCGCTGTCCCGTCGCCGCTCCCCTACCAGAATGATCTCGCTCTTCCGGCCTGGCTCCACGACCTGACTCTCCACGTCACAGGCGCAGGGCCAGCCTCTGGCACCTTCACAAAAAGCGACTACATCGGTTTGCAGTGGAATAACAACAATGGCGCCATCACCTATGACTTTTCGCAGGATCTGATCGGACAGGGCGGTTGGGGGACATCCTGCATGGCGCCCTATCTGGGTGTCTGCACCTTTCTGCTCAAGCCCGACCCGGCAGGACCGAACGCAGCGATCGCCCCGAATGGTGATGCGGGCTTCCAGATGGCAACAGCCGGCCAGTACGCGGGACTCACTTCCTTCAAGCCCGCCCCGGTGCCGGCGCCCCTTCCCATTGCCGGAATGGCATCGCTGCTGCATTGGAGCCGTCGTCTGAGGCGTCGCTGCCATGGCACCCTGCCGGGCGCCTCCGCCTCCGGGGCCTGACCATCAGCCAGCGGATCCCCGCACCGGTCGTCGGGACTGTCGGGGTCGGTCTGAGGGTGATGGGATCAAGGCGGCGCTGGTGTGACGATCCGCAAGCGCGCGGGTGGGCCTTCCCCCCTCCTCGCCAGGATGGAAACAGAGAATCAACAGGAGGGCACGGTGATGGAGCGCAGGCCGATCACTGGTCAACGCCGGGGGGGAGGAGGGCCTGCCCGGCATGGGCACCATGCCTGCAGGCCCTGAAGCAGGCGCCCGATTTTGATCGGGCCTTCCTGGAGCAGATGATCGCCCACCACCGCATGGGCGTGATGATGGCCTCCCACGCCCAGTGGGGCACGGTGCATCCGGAGCTGCGCCAGCTGGAGGCGGCGATGGCCCGGGTGCAAAGCCAGGAGATTGCCCAGATGGAGCAGTGGTACCGGCAGTGGTACGGCGCAGGGTGAGCCTCAACACGCCGCACCTCTGCGGCGCCACCGCCTGGACCTCCACGGTGCTCAACTCCGGCAGCAACCGGCTGGACCGGGCCACCAACCTGCAGACCTTCTACAAGGCCTTCTTCGCCGCTGCCCCCGAGATTCGCTATCTCTTTCCGCAAGCCAGCCCAGCGCCGGACCAACCCTGCAGCCACCAGCTCTGTGCCAGCTGCCTGTCGTTTCACTCCCTCAAGGAGCTCGCTGACGCGACACCGGCCGCTGGCCAGCCCGTTTGCCCCGCCTGCCAGAGCAAGGAGCTTTTGCCGGTCGACATCCCCGACTGCCGCATCGTCGATGCCAACAACCATCCCCGCACCAGCCGCGATTGCCCCTACTGCAACGCCACCCAGAGCCTGCTTCTGATCGGTTCATCGGCCGCCAATCTCACCAGCACCAGGAGCGCCTCGCTCTACGCCTCCGCCTTCAATGGCGACAAACGGGTGCTGGCCTTCTCCGATTCGGTGCAGGATGCCGCCCACCGCGCCGGCTTCATCGGCGCCCGCTCCTATCGCACCTCCTTCCGCACCGCCCTCACCCGCACGGTGCAACAGCACGATGGGCTGGCGGGGCCACCGTTGCGGCTCGATCAGCTCCAAGAGCGGCTGATCAGCGATTGGCAGCGGCAATTCCCCAATCCCGTCGATTTTGCCGCAACCTTCATCCCCACCGATCTGGAGTGGCTGAAGGATTGGGATGTCCTGCAACAGCAGCCCATTCCATCGCTTGACGCCGATGGCACGCTGATGCGCCTCATCCGTGATCGGCTCCGCTGGGAGGTGGCCGCCGAATTCGGTTACCGCTCCCGTCTGGGTTCCTCGGTGGAGCAGGCCGGCGCCCTGGCGGCCGCCGTGGATCCGGCCGCCATCGGCGAACTGCTGCCGGCTCTGCTCAGCCAACTGCAAAACGAAATCGAGCCCCTGCGGGGGGTGCGGCTCGGGCCCCTGCAGCAGCTGGTGGTGGGCCTATTGCAGCATCTACGCCAGCGGGGCGGGATCGCCCTGCCCGAACTGGTGGGTCGCCCCGGCAAGGTCAGTGATTATCTCGAAAGCGGCGGCGTCAACACCTTTCCCTTCAATCAGATCCCATACCTCCAGGGCTTTGGACGCTTCTCCAGCCGCCCGATCTTTCTGACCAGCTTCCGCGGCAAGGGCGGCTTCGAGCAGCTGGTGCGCGACTCCGGCCGGCCCACCTGGGCCCAGCACTGGCTGCAACGCACCCTTACACCGGCCGCGCCCCAGGAGGCCCAGCCCCTGGACGCCGAACACCAGAAAGAGGCGCTCAACGCGGTGGTCAACGCCCTCAGCGAGGCCGGCCTGCTGCAACAGTTCAGCGGCGCGCGCGGCGAGCGCATCTGGGCCATTCCCCGGGCGGCCATCACCATCAGCAGTGAGGCCCATCCCGTGCGCTGCGAGCATTGCAGCGATCACCACAGCGTGCCCACCGAGCAGCTCAGCCTCTGGGATGGCCTGCCCTGCCAGGTGCGCCATTGCCCCGGCCAATACCGCCCTGATCCCCGCGGTGATTCGCCCCACTGGGGTTTGCCCCTCTACCGCCGCCTCTACCGCCGCGGCGAGGTGCACCGCATCGTGGCCCGCGAGCACACCGGCCTGCTGGAGCGGGCCGATCGCGAACGGCTTGAAACCCAGTTCATCCGTGGCGCATACCGCAGCGATCACAACCTGCTTTCGGCCACTTCCACATTGGAGATGGGTATCAACATCGGCGATCTCTCCACCGTGCTGCTCGCCTCCGTACCGCCGGAGCCCGCCAACTACCTGCAGCGCATCGGCCGCGCCGGCCGTCGCGATGGCAATGCCCTGGTGGGCACCGTCGTCACCGGAACCGCCCACGACCTGTACTTCTTTGCTGATCCGCGCGAGATGTTGCAGGGGCAGGTGAATCCTCCCGGTTGCTATCTCGATGCCGCCTTCATCCTGCGCCGCCAGCTCCTTGCCTACAGCATCGATCGCTGGGTCGCCGGTGGCCTCGACCCCCAGGCGCTGCCGCGTCAGCTCAAGCCGGTGCTCGATGGGGTGGAACAGGCTTCCGCCGGCGCCCTTCCCGAGCGTTTTCCTTACACCTGGCTGGGCTGGGTGCAGGCCCACCAGGCCGATCTGCTGGAGCGCTTCTTCGCCCTGTTTGGCGAGGAGCTCCAACAGGCCAGCCGGGATGACCTGCGCCCCTTCCTGCTCACCCCCGCCGCCGCTGGCGGAGCCAGTTCCTTTGAGGCTCCGTTTGCCCAGGAGTTGCTTGCCCGTCTGCGGGATCTGGTGGCGGAACGCAAGCGGCTCGGTGCCGAGGCCCGCAAACTGCGCGAGCGCTACAACAAGCTCTGTGAGCGGCACGACGACAGCCTCAACCCTGAAGAGCGGGAGGCCAAGGACGCCACCTATCGCGAGATGCGCGCCTACAACCAGCTGCGCAAGGATCTCGATGGCCGCCCCCTGCTGGCGATGCTCACCGATGAGGGCTTCCTGCCCAACTACGCCTTCCCGGAGGCGGGTGTGACGCTCAAATCCGTGCTCTGGCGCAAACTGCCCGGCCCGCAATCCTCGGGCAGCCGTGGCGATGGCCGCCGCAGTGAGGAGCTACCCGCCCTGAGCTACGAGCGGCCCGCCAACGTGGCCATCCGCGAGCTGGTGCCCGATGGCCAGTTCTATGCCCAGGGCCGCCGCGTCAAGGTCGATCAGGTTGACCCCAACCTCAACAAGCCCGAGCGCTGGCGCTTCTGCCCCTCCTGCAGCCACGCCAGCCAGGAAACCGACGACGACTTTGGCCGCAGGGAATGCCCCCGCTGCGGCCACAGCGGCTTTGCCGATCACGGCCAGATCAAAGAGATGGCCCGCCTGCGCCAGGTGCAGGCCACCACCTAAGACGCCCGCAGCCGCATCGGCGACGACAGCGACGAACGCAACCCGCTTTTCTTTCACCGCGAGCTGCTGATCCTCCCGGACCACAGCCGCCGCGAGATCTCCCTGGCGATCGCCGATGAGGAGTTTCCCTTCGGTGTTGAATACCTGGCCCGAACGACCTTCCGGGAGATCAACTTCGGCGAGCAGGCGATGGTCGGCGCCACCCATGCCATCGCCGGCAAATCCCTCAAAGTGAAGGGCTTCGAGCTCTGCCGCAGCTGCGGCAAGGTGCAGCGCGGCCCGGCCAAGGCCAGCAATCACACCTGGGGTTGCCGCTACCGCGACAAACCCGACGACGCCCAGCTGCGCCAGTTGCTGTTCATGTACCGGGAGTTCAGTTCCGAGGCCCTGCGCTTCCTGCTGCCCGGGGCCAGCTTTTGGGATGAGACCGGCCAGCCCTCCTTCATCGGCGCTCTCCAACTTGGCTTGCGCCAGCGTTTCGGCGGCAAGGTGGACCATCTCCAGGCCGCCCTTGGCGAGGAACCCCAACCCGGCAGCCAGCAGCGCAAGAGCTTTCTCTACCTCTACGACTCGGTGCCCGGCGGCACCGGCTACGTGCGCCAGCTGATCGAGGCCGGTGGCCAGGATCTGCGGGAGGTGTTCGAGCGCTCGCTGCAAAACCTCCAGGCCTGCTCCTGCAGCGATGGCTGTTACCGCTGCCTCTTCAGGTACCGGCAGCGCTTTGATCGCCAGCGCACCAGCAAACGCCGCGCCATCGAGCAGCTGCAGCTCATCCTGCGCCGCTGGCAGGAGTTGCTGCCTTCCGACCGCAGCCTTTCGGAGGTGGTGCTCAATACCCGCGCCGAAAGCGAGTTGGAGCTGCGCTTCATCGACAAACTGCGCGAGGGCAAGGGCGCCCCACCGGGCGTGTCCGTGACCGTGCGCGACGACTTCATCAAGGGCAACAAGGGCTACCTGCTCACCTTCAGCAACGGCCAGGGCCCCAATGGCAGCCCAAGCGTGGTGAGCTGGAAGGTGGAGCAGCAGATCAGCCTCGGGCCCGGCGAGGGTGTGGCGGTGTTCTCCCGCCCGGACTTTCTCCTGACGCCAACCGCCGGCGGCAAACCAATCGCTCTCTACACCGATGGCTGGGAGTTCCATCGCGGTCGCCTTGCCACCGATGCCGAGCAGCGCATGGCGTTGCAGCGCAGCGGCCGCTACCTGTTCTGGGCCCTTAGCTGGGACGACGTGGTGGAGGCCACCCCCACAGCCCAGAAGCCCCTGGAGCCCAACGGATTGGCGCTGGGTAAGGTGCCGGCCTTTGCCAGCAAGCCGGAGTCCTTCAGCGAGCGCTGGTGGCCCCAATCCCTCCTGGATCCGCCCCAGAGGCCGCCCCTGCTGATGCCCCGGGAGGCCCAGCTGGCCAGCAGTTTCCAGCTGCTGATGGCCTATCTCGCCAACCCATCGGAGGCGCTCTGGCAGGGCATGGCCCAGCAGCTCTGCCTGGCCCAGGCCTCGCCGCTGGCCATCGATTCCCCTGAACTCTCCGCCGCCATCGGCTCTCTCCACCTGACTTCCCATGTGCAGGAGTGGGTCTCTTCAAAACCCTCGCGCCGGATCGGCCAGCACCTCAATCCCGCGCCCGGGCTGCAGATCCTCAATCTGGTCGATCTCGATCGCCATGCACCCGAGCGCCGCCATCCCGCCGCCAGCTTCCGCACCATCCACTTCCAGAGCGATCCTTCTCTCACCGAGCCGCAGCAGCAGGCCGCCTGGCGCGAGTGGTTGCGCCAGGGCAATCTCTTCCAGTTCCTGCCCCATCTGCTGCTCTCCACCCCGGGCTGGAGTGGGGCCGAGGAACCTACGGCCATCGATACCCCTCAGGTGTGGATCCCCCGGGAGTCCGCTGGTGATGGCGCTGCAGACGTTGCCGATCAGGGTGGCCTCGCAGACGAGCGAAAAGGGGCGTGGGCGGAGCTGATCCGTCTCGCAGCCCAGCCGGCCAAACCCCTGCTTAACGCCCTGGCTACCGCCCTGCAGGCCAGCGATCACCCCATGCCCGAACCCGGCTTCGAGCTGGAGGGTTCACGGGGCGAAGTGTTGGCCATGGCGGAGCTGGCCTGGCCCGATCAGCAGCTGGCTGTGGTGGAACCGGCCGATGCCGGTGCGTTCACGGCGGCGGGCTGGCAGTGCTGGTCGTTGGAGGATCCTCCAGAGACCACCG
>JBIKMU010000030.1:0-39673 GCA_044359075.1 Cyanobium sp.
ACTGGGTTCTGTTCTGGGGCACCCGACCGTCCTCTAGTAGTCCGTCGGTACTACTCTAGGCTGTCGGAGCTGCTGCGTCCATGGCTTGAGGAGCTTTGTTGCTGATCAGGACCTGCATTGGGATGAGCTGCGCCATCGCCCGCCGCCCCAGGGTCTGAGCCATGAGCAATGGTGGCTGGCGGAGAAGCTCTCCCGCCGGCCCACCCCCCTGCCGCTTCTGGCCAACGATCGCCAGCCTTTCTGGTTCTCGCAGCCGCCAGTGTTGCTGCAGGGGCTGCATCAGATCGACCTGCAGGCCGGGATCAATGCGGTGGCTCCCCAGGGCGTCACCATTCGCTCCACCCGCGATCGCTATCTGTTGAGCTCGCTGATGGAGGAGGCGATCACCTCCTCGCAGATGGAGGGCGCCGCCACAACGCGGGACGTGGCCAAGGCGATGATCCGCAGCCGCCGGCCGCCCCGGGACCGCTCCGAGCGGATGATCCTCAACAACTTCCTGACGATGCAGCGCATCCGGGAGCTGCGGGAGCAACCGCTGACACCTGAACTGGTGCTGGATCTGCACCGGCTGGTGAGCGAGGACACGCTCGATGACCCTGCCGATGCCGGCCGGTTGCGTCCCCCCGGCAAGGAGGTGGTGGTGGACGACGCCTACGGCACCGTGTTCCATGTGCCGCCACCGGCCGAGGAGCTGCCTGGGCGGCTGGAGGAGCTTTGCCGCTTTGCCAATGGCGAAACCCCAAAGGTGTTCATCCACCCGGTGGTGCGGGCGATCGGCCTGCACTTCTGGCTGGCCTACGACCACCCCTTCTGCGATGGCAACGGCCGCACGGCCCGGGCGCTGTTCTATTGGGCGATGCTGCATCAGGGGTATGGGCTGATCGAGTTCATCTCGATCTCGTCGGTGATCAACAAGGCCCGCGGCCAGTACGAGCGGTCGTTCCTGTTCAGCGAGAGCGACGACAACGACCTCACCTATTTCCTGTTGGCCCAGGTGAAGGTCATCCAGCAGGCCATCGCCAGCCTGCATGCCTACCTGGAGCGCAAGGCCGGCGAGGTGGTGGCCCTGCAGCAGCGGCTGGAAGGGATGGAAGGGCTGAACCATCGCCAACTGGCGCTGCTGCGCCATGCTCTGCGCCATTCCGGTTTCCGCTATTCGGTACTCTCCCACCAGAGCTGCCATGGGGTGAGCCATCAGACTGCTCGGAGCGATCTGCAGAAGCTGGCAGAGCGTGGGCTGCTGATGGCGGGCAAGGATGGGCGGCGGGAGGTGTTTCGGGTGCCCGAGGATCTGGCGGCGCGGCTGCCGAACTGACTCTCTCGCTGAACAGCCCCACTCAGCGCTGCTGTTTGGCGCACCGCATCACGCCTTCCAGGGTCTTGGAGCCGCCATGGTGCGTGGTGGAAGCCTTCTGGAGCCATGAGCGGCTGGGCCTGAGCGGCGACACGGTGCCGATCCCCCTGGTGATCGCCGACTTGCTGGCCAGCCTGGATTCACGCAACATCGAGGCGGCACAGGAGTTGCGCGAGAGCTGGATCCGTGGTGTTGAAGCTTGAGCTGCCCCTTGGATTCTGCGGTCATACAAACAAGGTAACTGAAGCGAATCAAGAGTCAAATATCATCAAGCCATGCATCTTTTTCGGAATAACTGATGAATCCTAGATTGTGCAGATGGTTCATCAGGGCTGTGCGTCCAACTCCAAGTCGATTCATTGCCTCGCGCAGGTTCTCTGGGGTCCACTGGCGCGAATTGGTTGGCAAAATGGATTTGAGCGCTTCCCGCGGCATCAGCAGCATTGCAGCAAAAGCATTCGCACGTTTTTCAAGCAGTTCGGGCGCCCACGGGTTGGAAACAATTCCAACGCTATCCTCATCGCTGAGATCGTAAAGCAGGTGGCATAGTTCGTGAGCCAGGGTCATGCGACGCCCCCATCGCGTGCTGGAGTATTTACCTGTAAGGTTTACGCCTGCCAGCGGAGACTTACCTGGTGCAAACATCGCCAGGCCATCAATTTCATTGTCTTCAAGAGTAAAGCTATGAACGGCAATGCCCAGCCGAGGAAGCAGGACGCTTTCAAGGTCATGATTTCCCAAAAGCGGCAGAACGGGATCTATCTCCAAAGATTCTCGAAAAGCAACGGCTTTTTCATAGCCATCTTTATACACTGTCTCAGGGCCCATTGAGGGTGGACATGCTTGTTGATAATCGCGCAAAGGAATGTCGCTCTGGCTGGGTAGCTGATTGACAGCCTGAGAGAGATTGCGCAGATCGGCGCTTGTTAATTCAGGACTAACAGACCTGAAGAGCATTGCAGGGATTGTGAGCGGAGTGATCAAGGCCGCTTCGCCAGAATCCGAAAGCCCTAGAAGCGCCTGAACTGTTTCCTCAATTCCTTCATTGGCAAGACCAACTAAGCGGCGAGCATCCCGTGCTGCCTGGTCGAGATGTTGTCCGGCGGCCCATTGCAGCCGTTTCAATGCTGAAGGGGCTGTGCGATGGTTTTCCAGAAGACTGATGATCTCATTAGCAAATTCAACAGATTCCGAAAATGGTTTTAAATCGCAAGCAACAGATGAAGCCCAGTCAAAGAGAACCTGGGCTACCTCCATTCCTTGGAGAATGACTGAGCCAGAGGTTTCTTGAAGGCTAATGCCATTCGGAACACTGCGCCACTCGCGATCATCCCAAGATAATTCAATGCCTGAGTTGACGCGCCTTAGATGGAAGTCAGGAAGTCTAAAATCGGGAAGCGAAGAGCCCATGCTATGGCGATTTCTCCATTCCGAACGTGCGTCAAGCAGCTTGTCAAGCTCAGAGTCATCATCGGGAAGAGACATCAAGCAATCCACGCACCAAGCTGCAGAGCCAGCGCTCTTGGCTGGCAATGGCAAACGAGTTTCGTGAAGCATCGGATCCCAGTTTCTAACCATCCACTCAACAATCGGTGCCAAGGGGACTTCGGCGCAGTCCACGACAGCTTGATCATCGCTGATCCCAGCGGTGAGGTTGCGCCCAGACACCCAAATTTGGAGTTGCCCCCAGGACAGTCGCCGAAGAGGTGGGCTTCCCTGATCGGGATCGGTGATGAGTTGAAAGCCAAGCGCGAACCTGGCTCTGTCTCCAAAAAGCCTCATGAGCCAAACTCCAATCCTAGTGATTTGCGAATTGCCTTCCGGTAAAACGTATTTGTCAAAGCACCATTGTCAATTAGCTTGTTCTTCGCCTCCGTGGGGAGATCCGACCATTTGATCGGGAACCCATGCCAGACTGGTTCACCGTTAGTGTCGGTATTGTCAGAATTAGACTGAAAACAATACTCTCCATACACATTGTATCGAGAATTGCCTGCTTCAACGCTATTGTCAAAGAGATCCTGCGCTGCCTTCTGCGTCATGGATGGGCATATCTAACCCCATCCGCCAGGAAGCTTATGCTTTTTATAGTTTATTGAGTCGTATTTCATTGGCATTGGAGTGAAAGCGGCTCGGTAAATGGTGAATAGCATTCGACAGTATTGCCCTGTTCAGGCGGAAGACCATGCGACATTTTAATCGAATTGGCGCCTCGTGCGCATCCCTGAGTCCACCTATCCTCCTGCCAGCGTCGAATGGCCAGATCTGCAGCAGCAGCGCTGCAGGTCTCACAGCCCTAAGCCCATCTGCTCGACCTGCTGGGATTCAGTCGCAGGTGCCTGGCTGACTTTCGCCCCCCGCACCCTACTCTTCCCACCCCCACCAGCTCCCGCCTTACCCCCCTTGCTATGCAACCCCAGCGCCACCTCGTCCGCATAGCGCTCGGCATTGAGCGCCAGCAGCCGAGCCAGCACATCGTCCCGAACGTCATCGGGCCAGCGGTAGCGCCAGGGGAATTTCTTCTTGCCCTTGACGGCGCCGTAGGCGCGGACCTGGGCCTCGAAGGCGCTGGCTTCATCGGGGTCCCAGAAGAACAGCTCGCCACTGTCGATGCGCTCTTGCAGCTCATCGGGTAGCTGGGCGTCGTCTTCGGGATCGAGGTAGTCGAGCCCGAAGCCGCAGGGGCTGTTCAAGGGGCCGGGTGGGGCCACATCGCTCCAGCCGTAGGCGTTCAGCACCGCCTGATCCATCTCGCCGTGGAGGCGGCGCAGCTCCAGGAGATCGCTGCTGGTTTCGGCGGGATCGTGGAAGCGGTTGTAGGTGCTGGTGAGGCCTTCGTTGTTGGCCACCATCAGCTGGGCGCGGAACTGGTGGTAGCGCTCGCCGATGGATTTGAGGTTCTGGCGGGTGGATTCGTGGGTGGGGTCGGTGGCGGCGGAATCGAGGAGGGCGGTGGGGAAGGGGAAGGTTTCGAAGCAGTCGGAGGGGGTGTAGCGCAGATCATCTTTCATTGATGATGCAAAGAGCCTCGCCCATAAGTCGTGACCACCAGACTGCAAAACCATAAGCCAAGAAGATGATTCAACTGAAAACACTATGAGCATCTCTGAGAAAACCATTGCGGATCCAAGGAAAACAAAGGCTGCTGTCTGGCTGACTCTTGCAGTAACAAGCACCCTTTGACTTCCGTCTATCGCCGCTTCTAGTGCAGGCGTAGAACGACCAAATTGCCACCAGCACTGTTTGCGCCGTCTTCCATCTGCGTTGTCCTTGAGTTTATCGCGCTCCGGCTTCACTTTCATTTCCACAATCGCCATCAACTCCGACCAATCGCGCCTGCATTCCCCCTCACTCCGCTCCCCAAAGTTGATCACATACCGATGATGCGCATGGTTGGGACTGCTGTTCACCTCTTCGCCGCCGATATACGGGAAAATCACCTCGGCGTTCCTCGGGTTCTCCGCGATCAGCCTCTCCATCGTCGCGATTGGCGAGGGAATGCCAGGGGCGTCGTTGTCGGTCGGGCCGGAATCATCAAAGGTGAAGCCCATACCCAGCACATAGCTGCCCACAAAACTCTTACCGGCATTGGCCGCCAGTTGTTTGGGATCGTCGTGACTGCCATTGACAAACAGAAATGCTGTGATCTGCCCCACTGCTCGGTTCTCCAGCAACTTCACGCCGGCGTAGTCCCCCTTCAATAGGTGCACCACGCTCACCACCACGGCCGCCACCCCGGGCCACTTGTAGCGCTTACGCGCCGCATAGATCGTGCCACCGTTAAGGCAAATCCAGCGCAGGCCGGTGCTGCGGGTGTCGCCATAGGCTATGGTGTTGGTGGCGATCAGGCCCAGCGATCCACCAGGCCGCAACAACGAAAAACAGCGGCGGAAGAAGTGGGCGACCAGATCGGCGTTGCCGTGGCTTTCGGGGTGCAACTGCTTGAACCAGTCGAGAATGCCGTCGGGGCTGCCTTCGGCGATGGTGTTTTTGCCGGCGAAGGGTGGATTCCCCACAAACACGTCAAAGCCTGGATTAGTTCGGTCGAACACATCCGGAAACACCACATCCCAATGGAGAGGTTTGATCCCTTTTTCACCCTCGCGCAGCTGCTGCAATGGCTCCGGGAAGAACTGTCTCAACTCGGCTGCTTCGGTTGTCTTCAGCGTTGGTTCCATATAAATCCTGCGGAGCTCTTGCCGATCTTTTGGGTTCTTGCCCTGAAGATGGGCTGCCACAAGAAGGTCTCCCACGCAGCGCAGATAGGCAGTGGCATCGTCCATTTCCTGGAGGGCTTCACGCTTGCGTTGGTCATCCGCATCCGTGCGGCTGTCACTGTGGAATGCTTCAAAATCTCCACTGACTCTCACCCTGGCCTGTCGAATCATGGGTTCTTGCAGCTCTTTCTGCTCGTAGGCAGCTTCGATCGCCTGGCTGATTTCCCGTTTGCTTACGCCCACCAGCGAATCGCCGCACTTGAGGGCGTGGTCCACAAAGGTGAACGGCGCGTCCTTGCTCAGACTCACCAGCCAGAGGCTGAGGCGGGCCAGGTTCACCGCAAACGGGTTCTTGTCGACGCCGTAGAGGCAGCCCTGGGCGATCAGGCGGCGGGCATAGAGCAGCGGATCTTCGCCTAGGGCTTGGCCGCCTGGTTTGAGGGCCTCGGGCAGGCCTTCGCGGTTCCAGGCCTGCTCCAGCAACTCGGCCAGTTAGCGGCAGCTCTCCACCAAAAAGGCCCCCGAGCCCATGGCCGGATCGCAGATCTTCAGGTCGAGAATCTGGGCCGCCGTGGGTTGGTGGTGACAGCGCTCCAGCCAGGGGCGTAGGGCCTCAGCCACGATCGGCCGGGTCAAGGCCCGCGGTGTGTAGTGGCTGCCGCTGCGACGCCTCTCTTCGGTGGGTTGGAACACCAGGCTGCCGGCCGTCTGGGGTCCATCGAAGAGGGCTTGGTCGATGCGGGGGGCGAGGGCTTCGAGCAGCTCGGCTTCGCTGGCGGCGTCCCTCAGGGCGGTGGCCGCCTTGGGCGGCAGGGCGGTGCCCGCTTCCTCCTCCAGCCAGGTTTTGCGTTTGCCACCCGTCAGCTCCAGCAAGGCATCGAGATCCACCGCCGTGGTGAGCTGCTTCTTCGCCCCCTGGGGCTTGCTCTTGAGGCCGATGCAGCGGCCGGGGATGCGCCGCACCGCGTAGCCCATGATCCCCTCATACACCGAACCGATCTGCTCCACGTCGAGGGCCCGGTAGCTGATCCGCTCCCCCTTCACCACCAGCAGGTTGCTGAGCACGGCGAGCACCACCCCATCGCTGATCCAGGGGGTTTCCAGCCACGGGTAGGCCCCGGGCTCAAACAGCTGGCCCTTGCGCGCCGGCAGGTAGCCCGTGGTGGCCCCGCCGCCCGCATAGACCAGCCGGCAGAGGCTCATCAGGCCCGCCCAGGCGCCATAGCGCTGCTCCATGGTGTCGGGGTAGTCGGCGGCGTCTTGCCGCAGCCGCTCGAAGATGCCACTCACCTTGTAGTTCTGCTCGTACAGCGCATCGGCGGGCATCAGGGCTTCGTCTTCGGCGTAGAGCAGAAACACCAGCCGCATCAGCACCATGATCAGGCCGCCATAGAGCTGCTGCGGATCGCGCTCCGGCAGGTCGGCGAGCAGCTCCACGTCTTGCCGTTGGCTCAGCTCATCGGCCCGTTGGAAGCCGCGCAGCAGCTCCCACAGGGCGGCGAGTACCTGGTCGGCCAGGGCATTGCTCACCACCGCCTGGAAGCTGCGGCTCTTCTTCAGCACATCGCTCAGGCGGTAGCCGTCGGGATCGAGAAACACCGGGCTCTGGCCCAGCAGCAGCTCCAGAGCGGCGAACATCAAGCGGCCGCCCACCTCAGCCAGCTCGGCCAGGGGGAAGGTGAGGTGGCCGGAGCTCTCGCCCTTCGGCGCCACCACCAGCCGCAGCTGGGCGCCATTGAACAGCAGGCCCGCCTCCACGCCGGTTTCGCGTAGCAGCCGCTCAAAGCGTTCTTGCGGGGTGGCCCGCCAGAGGTGCTCGCCGCTGCTGACCTTTTGGTCCAGGGGGGCCAAGGGCGGCAACACCTGCAGCAGCAACTGAATTCCTTCTCCATTGGCGGCAGGCACCAGGGCCGTGGGGCGCAGGGTTTCGCCAAGCTCCGGCAGGTGGCGGCTGTAGCTCTCGATCCGGCCGGGTTCGCTTTGGATCTGATCGGCACTCCAGCCCAGGTGGTCCACCAGCAGGGTGTGCAGCTCCCGGAAGCCCCGCGTCCGGGGGTCGTCGTCGCCATCCGGCTCGGGATCAGCGGCATCGGCTGCGCTGAATCCCCGCAGATTTTCCAGCGCTTCGCGGTAGCGCTCCTGTCGCTCGATCAGCTCGCTGCCGCTGCGGGTCACCACCCAGCCGGCGTCCACCATCGCCGCTGGCGCCACCACCAGGCCCACGGGCTGCAGATAGCCCAGCCACTCCTGGTGGGCTTTCAGTTCAGGATCGGTGGTGGGGGTGCGGCGGGGCATGGGTTAGGGAAATGGGCGAAGGGATCGGCGGGTCACTTGTCTTATTGAGTGGCTCATGGTTCCGTAAAAGCTTGGATTCTGGGTTGATACCGGGTGGAAAGCTCAGGATTCACTTGGCTTATTCCTGCCGCTGCGGTTGGCTTAAGACCCAGCTCGCCCAGGGCCATAGGCATGAAGATTCGCTGGCCCGACGCTTGGACCGGCCTCACGCCGCAGCAATTCCAGCAAGGCCTTATAGATGGACAATCAAACCTTAGGTTTATATCAATGCACCAAAGACCTTTCACGTGAGCGGCAATTTCGCTTGGGAAGGGCGTATTCAATTTAACCCAAGCTCCTTAAGGAGCTTAGCGAAATATTTGCCAGTAATTCCTATCTCTTTGCATTCATCCTTTAGGCGCGGTACGTTTACTGCGGATCGGAAATCGACTCCAAACGCCTTGCAATCGGATTTGAGGCCGCTGAAACTATCGACGATATCTTTGATGAGTCGATCGATTTGAGCCTCACGATCTCGCTCGTTAAGAATCTGTTTTGTTGCCTCAGCAAACTCGTCCTTCGCTCTAATGGCGAAAGCCACAAGGTCGGCCTTTTTCTCTGCCTGGGTTCGGATGTAGCCATAAAAAGCAACCACGATGACCGATCCGAGCAGAATAGGACGATCCGGGCCGTTTGTGGGGAACCACTCAGCGATCCCCAGAAGCGAGGTCAGCACAGCAAAAGCGACGGGCCACAGGCCAAGGGTTGGTTGAACCAAGAGCCACCTGACCTTCGATTCCCATGCCTCGATCAGCTGCAGCTTCCATTGCTCTGGGCGATGGATCCACCAGTGAAGGAGCCATTGCGCAAGCAGGCCGGCGGCCAACAAGCCCGCCAATGCTTTGAGGGCATTGGAATGGGGTACCAACCCCCCGAGCCCAATCATTGTTGCCAGCCCAACAGGTACGCCAATCAGCACCGGCATCAGCGTGATCATCGCCCGAAGGGTATGCAAACCACTGCAACGACAGGCTTTCAGCAACCCCCGTATGGCATTGGTGCTGTGAGCAATCCAGCTTTGGCATTGATCAGCTGACATTTGTCTCAGCCGCTGATCGGCCAGAGGTACACAAGACCGGCCGGCTCCAGGCGATGGGTGATCACCCGATAGCTCTCCTGGATGCGCTTCGGTTCGCTGTTCAGGTCGGCTTCGATCGTTTCCAGGCGTCGTTGCCAATGCTTTTGGTCCGCCGCCAGTTGCTTGCGCTCCTGGGTGCTGAGCTTCTGCAGGTCCAGGGCTGGAACATCGAGCTGCTCCTCCAGCCCCGGGATCAGGGCGGTGGGCTCGGCGGCGGCGGCCTGGCGATCGAGCTTTGCCAGATCCCGGTTGCGTTGCTTCACGGTGGCATGGATGCGGCTGCGCTGGGCCCGCAGCACCTTCTTGAGGGCGGCGGCCTCGGCATCGCCCCTTTGCTTCAGCAGGGCGGCGGCAACAGCCTGGGCCTGCTCGGCGGCTTGATCCAGGGCGGGCTTGAGGGCCGCCACGTCCTTAGGTGCCTGGGCCTGGAGCTGGTCGCGCAGGGTCTTGGAAATCCCCTCTGTGGTGCCTGCTTCTAGGGCCTGTCCCAGTACACTCCAGGCCTGCTCCCGCTCGCCATCGATCAGCGGTTGCAGCGCTGCGGTGCGGTCGGCGCCGGGATGCCAGTCGGCGATCACGCTGATCAGTTCATCGTGCAGCCGCGTGGCCCCCTGGCCAAACAGCGACAGCCGGCCCAGCACCAGCACCCGGGGTTGGGGATCGCGGCTGGCGAGCACACAGGCCCGGCTCAGTTCATGGTGCAGGAAGCCCTGGCTGAGGAAGCGGCTCAGCAGCCGTTGCACCAGGCGATGCTCCAGATGCAGATGCACGGCCTCGGCGTTGAGCCGGCCCGGATCGGAGAAGATCACCGGCCGCAGCGGGTTCTCCTGGCGCCATTGCCACAAGGGTGTGCGGCGGTCCCACACCCCCCGCAGGCTGTCGAGGGTGTGCTCCCAGCTGCGGTCGTTGCTGCTGCTCACCAGGGCTTCGGAGTTGTCGAGGCGCCAGCAGGGCTGGCCCTTGTCATCACGGCCCTGCTTCAGGCCGCCCACGCCCAACAGATCGAGGGAGCAGTTGAGCGCTTCGCGGAATGGGTCGTCATCGAACCCCAGCCAGGCGTGGGATTTGGCCAGCAGTTGCCGCAGCTGGTCCTGCTCCTCCTGCAACTTCTCCACCCGCCGGCTGGCTTCCAGTTCCTCCCGGGCCCGGTTGAGCAGGGCGCCGCGCTCGCTGTCGCCCTGGTCCATCGTCAGCAACTGCTGCTGCAACAGCTCAGCTTTGTCGGTGTCGATGCCGGCTTCGAGCACCGCATCCACCTGGCGTTGCACCAGGGGTGAAAGGGACCCGAGCTCCTGGCGGATCACCTCGGTCTTCTGCACCAGCACATCCATCACCCGGTCCTCCGGGCGGTCTTCCAGCACGAAGTAGTGACACCACACCTGAGGAGCGCGCTGCAGCTTGCGATCGATGCGGCCGTTGCGTTGCTCCAGCTTGCTGGGGTTCCAGGGAATGTCGAAGTGGATCAGGTGCTTGCAGTGGTTCTGCAGGTTCACCCCCTCCCGGGCGGCATCGGTGGCGATCAGGATTCGCAGCGGCTCTTCATCGGGATCGGCATTGAACTGGGCCTTGAGCCGCTCGCGGTTGTCCTCGCTCATGCCACCGCTGAAGGAGGCGATGCGGCAATCGGGGTCGTCCTCGGCAAGCAGGATCCGTAGCTGGCGTTCCAAGTAGCGCTTGGTGTCGACGTAATCGGTGAAGATCAGCAGCCGGGTGGGCTGCCACTCCGCGCCGGCCTCGCCGAGATTGGGGCAGAGGTGGCTGCGGAGAAAGGCCTCCAGCCTGATGATGCGGGGATCGGGCCGATGGCGATTGGTTTCGGCAATCTCCCCCATCTGCTTCAACAGCTCCAACTCGCCCTGCTCCGCCTGCACGGTCTGCCGCAGGGCGGCTCGCGTCTGGGCTTCTTCCAGGTTGAGCAGGTCGTCTTCGCTGAGTTCGGAGAGATCGCTGTCTCGGTCAGCGCCGCCCAGCAGCAGATCCAGCTGGGCCCCACTATCGGGCAGGACCTCACTATTGGCCAGGGCGCCACGCCGCTGCTCCTGCTTCTCGGCCAGGCTGCGTTGGTGCACCTTGAGGGTGCGGGCAAAGGCCTCGATCGAGCTGATCAGCCGTTTCTGAAGATTGGTGATCACCAGACGCTCGGCGTTGAGCTCCCGCTTGCCGGCGCCTTCGCCGATCAACCGCTCTTCCCGCTGCTTCCGGTAGGTCTGCAGCAGCCGTGAGAGCTTGATCTCCGGCGTATCCGGCGACAGGCTGCCCCTGGGGATGGCCAGCGGTTCGACGATCCGCTCGGGAAACTCCTCACCGATGCGGCGCAGATCATCCTTAAGGCGACGCACCAACACGGTGTCCAGATCCTTGGGATCGAAGGGCACACCCCGCACGAAGCGGGCCGGATCCAGCAGTTCGAGCAGGGCCGTGAAGCTGTTGCTGTGGCCGTTGTGGGGCGTGGCGGAGAGAAAGATGCGGTGCTCAAACAGCGGCGCCAGATCGCGCAGGCTGCGGGTGAGGCCAGAATCGATCGCGTAACGCAGGCTGTTGCTGGCCGGAGCGGCGTTATGGGCCTCATCGAGGATCAGCAACGACTGCAGCGCTGCCTGGTTTTCGCCTCCCTTGCCCTCCTCCAGCCACACCCGCAGCAGGGAGGAATACTCGGGATTGCGCAGCAACGCGTGGGAAATCAAGAACCGGCTGGCGGTGCTCCAAGGGTTGGTGCCGTAGCCCCGCTCCTGCCGCACCTTGGCCAGATAGGCCCGGTCCATCACCGTGAACACCAGACCGAAGCGGCTGACCATCTCCTCCTGCCACTGGCGCAGCACTGAGGGTGGACAGCTGATCACCACCCGGCGGATCCGCTGGCGCAGCAGCATCTCCCGCAGGATCAGCCCCGCCTCGATCGTCTTGCCCAGGCCTACGTCATCAGCGATGAACAGGCCCACCCGCGGCATGAGCAGGGCCTTGCGCAGCGGTTCCAGCTGGTAGGCCTTCACATCGATGCCGGCCCGGTACGGGGCTTGGAACAACTCGGCGTCGGTGGCGGTGACGCAGTTCCAACGCAGGGTGTTGAGGTAAGCCGAAAACTGTCGGGGTTGATCAAAGCCACGTTGGGCCACCGCCTCCCAGCTGCTCTCCCCCAGCACCTCGAAGTCGATCTCCCGCTCCCGGAACACCGTGAGCCGCGACCCGATGGCGTCGTCCTCCATGCAGGCCAGCGCCACCACCGTGTCGGCGCCTGGATCTAGGGGGGCTTGCACGTCCTCCACCAAGTAACGGCGCGTGCGGCAACGCACCACGGCACCTGGCTTGAGCTTCTGACGTGTCCGAGAAGGCGCGGTGGTCATGCGCACAGCACCTCTTTCCAGTGGCAGGGGGGCTCAGCTATGAGACGCATTCTTCCGCCGCCATAAGCCACGAAGCCATAAGCCTCGAAATCGAAGATACCGCCATCCAGCACACCCCAACCATGCCTGCCCTCACAGGCATCGAAGGGTGAGACTGGGGCCCCGATTCCTGGAGGGGTGGAATCACTAAGCGGCTTCAGAGGCCAGAACATCGCGCTGCAGCAGCGCAAACACCTCCTGGATCTGGGCTGTCCGTTCCGGTGGCAGGGAAAGCTCACTTCCGAGCGCAGTGAGGAAGGCCTCCTCCTCCGGTTTGACCACCCGATCGCAGAACACCAACTTGACGGCCAGCACATAGGCCACTTCCTGCTGGGCGGCGGTGAGTGCTGGCACGGCCTGGCGCACCAGCTCCTGCCAGTGATCGCGCCGGAAGAGGCGCAGGAGGCCATCGATCAGCTCAGCGAGGGCCAAAGGCGTCATGCTGCGGTATGGGGCACGGCTGATCAACTGTTCTTTGAGTTCATGCGCCTCCTCCCGGTCGAAGTTGCTGTCGCAGCACACGGCAGCCAGGGGAATGGCGGCGAAGGCCTCGGCGGGGGTCATGGAAAATCCCGGATTGGTTGCATTCATTGCAGCGCTGCGAGGGAATCAGATCGCCATCGCGTTACAAACTTTGGTGAATTCCCGGGTCAGTGCTGCCGTCTGCTCTCAGCATTGCGGCCAAAAGCGTTGCAAGAGACCTGTTCCGTCAAGTCAGTTTGGATACGTCCATGGGTGCTCGCTGATGCGGCTGACCCCCTTTAGCGCCATGGGCAGCGCACCGATGAACATCGGCAGATACGCGATCCACATATTGGGGAGGTAGCTCTGCGTAGTGATCCAACAAGCTTTTGCAAGTGAGATGTAACAGTGTCTATTTCTATGATATTTGCAGTAGTGACATTGACCGCCTCCGCAGGGCGGCAGTCGCCTGTTGGCTCACCAACGCCGTGGCTGCTGGCTGCTGCTCATCGGCGGGCGCTGCCCGCACAGAGGGCCATTCGCGCCTGCATTGCGCTCAAATTGCAGCCGATCCCGCAGGAAGACGGCCCCATGCAAGGCGGCGGCTGGAAGGCTCCACCAGAGCTGGTCGATCGGCGGCACCACTCCGGCGTTCAGCACCCGGCCGCACAGACGCCCATCCTGGCGGCAGGCATAGCGCACAGCGCGTTGGGCATGCAGGCTGTCGGACACCACGAACACCCGCTCAGCCTTGAGCAGTCGGGAGTGGAGACAGCCCACGTTTTGCCAGGTGTTGCGGGCCGTGGGCTCGATCACCAGCTGGTCGGCAGGCATCCCAAGGGTCTGCGCCAGGTTGGCCATCGTCACCGCCTCGATCCGCTCGTTGCGAACCGCTCCGCCTGAGAGCAGCAGCCCACGGCAGCGACGCTGCCGCAGGGTGTCGACGGCGGCCTCCACCCGGAAGCGCTGGAGGGCTGAAGCGGAGCCATCGGCGTGCGACGGCGCTCCCAGGGCCAGGACCAGGCAATTCCCGGAGGGGTAGGCCTGAGCTGCCGGCTGGGCGATCCGGTAGGCGGCTTCACTCCCCAGCACGGCGATCGGGAGAGTGAGCAGGACCCCGATCCACCGAGTCTTCATTAAATCCCTGGGCGCTACTAGAACTGGCCGCTACTAGAGCAGAAGGGTGCGCAGCGACCTGGTCCTCTGCGGAAAGAGCAAACCGGGAATCAGCCACGAATCTCAAGCGGGATCTGAGCCAACTGTTTAGACGCCGATCGGCAGCTGGGCCTTCAGCGGTTCGGCCAGCAGTCGGGCCATGCCGCTCGGATCCTGGATGTCGAGGCAAAGCAGGGTGCGGCCTATGAATTCGAGGGTGTGACCACCCAGCTACTTCCCTTCATGGGCGAACACGGCATCGGTGAAATCACCGCCAGCCGCCAAATGCCACAGCCCCGCCTCAACGGCGGCCCAACACCCAGACGAATTTACACAGGCCAGGCAGCGCCACGGCGATCTGCTCAGCAGCACGCAGTGCCGCTATGATTGCTAGCGACTGGGCGGGATCGTTGCCTACCGGGGAGACATTGCGCAGCCGGCCGTATAATCAGCTTATCGTCAGGCGTTTTACCCTTACTGGCAGATGCAGTCATGCGCTTACACCCTCCCGGAGGATGGTCTGGCGCGGGGTAGGTATCCTGCAGTCGCGCAGGCGCACCAGATCGACGAGTCGCCGGTGTGATTCACGACAGCGGCAAGCGTAGGTTTGGCTGAACAGAAATTACCTTTATTTGCAATCGCCATGGGCAAACAAAAAAACAAAACCAAGCAGGCCGACAAGGGCCAATACCACTTTGCAAAAGGCAGTGCGGGCCTTGATCCCAACGATTCCTACCGACCCTCGCCGATCCTCGATGATTTCGCAGAGCATCCGGAGGGTGGGAATAACAAACTGGAGCGCAAATTTTATGAAAGCGAGCTCAAGGAACTGCAGGTTGAGTTGGTTAAGATGCAGTACTGGATCAAGCATGTTGGCTATAAGCTAATCATTCTTTTCGAGGGCCGCGATGCGGCTGGCAAGGGGGGCACGATCAAGCGCATCACCGAGCCCCTCAATCCCCGCGGCTGCAACGTGGTTGCCCTCGGAACCCCTTCCGATCAGCAGAAAAGCCAGTGGTACTTTCAGCGTTATGTGGAGCATTTCCCCTCAGCCGGTGAGATCGTGCTCTTTGATCGCAGCTGGTATAACCGGGCCGGCGTCGAAAAGGTGTTGGGGTTCTGCAGCTCCGCCCAAGTAGAGGAGTTCATGCTCTCGGCGCCGGAGTTCGAGCGGATGCTGGTTCGCAGCGGCATCACGCTGCTGAAGTACTGGTTCTCTGTGAGCGACAACGAGCAGGAGGCTCGTTTCCGCTCACGGCTCAAGGATCCTGCCAGACGCTGGAAGCTGAGCCCTATGGATCTTGAATCCCGCGACCGCTGGGTCGATTTCTCGCGGGCCAAGGATGAGATGTTTGCCCATACCAACATCCCCGAGGCGCCTTGGTTCACCGTGGAGGCCAACGACAAGCGCCGGGCGCGCCTCAACTGCATCCGCCACCTGCTCAGCAAGGTCCCCTATGAGGACATGACCCCGGCGGCGATCGAGTTGGCCCCCCGCAAAGGCAGCGGCGATTACCAGCGCCCCCCAATCAACGAACAGTTTTTCGTGCCCAATCACTACCGCTGACCCGCTTCCTGGCATCAGCCAGATGACGGCCGGCCGGCTGCCCTATCGTCTGTGCAGCGGCGACAGCGGGGCTAGTGGTCAGGGGCGGCAGCAAGCCAGCGGCGGGCGGTGGCGGCAGGCTGCAGCGGCAGGAGCTATTCATCAGCTACAGCCGCAAGGATCGAGCTTTTTTGGAGCGGTTCTGGACCCATCTCAGTCCACTGGAAACCCAATATGGGTTGCAGCGCTGGGATGATTCACGCATTCAACCGGGGGATATCTGGCTTGATGAGATTGAACAGGCCTTGGCGAGAGCCCAAGTGGCGCTGCTCCTTGTCAGCCCCGATTTCTTGGCCTCTGATTTCATCCGTCGCAGGGAACTGCCCTGCCTGTTTGAAGCAGCCCAAAACGATGGCCTCAAAATTCTCTGGGTGCCCTTGTTGCCCTGCTCCTGGAAACGCTTTCGCCAGATTGAGCAATATCAAGCTGTGATCCCTGTCAACCCAACTTTGGCGGAGATGGGCGAGGTGGAGCGGGATCGGGCGATGGTCGGCATCACCGATCACATTCATGATCTGTTTGAGCAGATTCAGGCAGAGCGGCTAGCGGAACAGGAGGCTGCTGAGGCTGAAGCATTGGCTAGGCAGCAAGAGGAAGAGCATCGGAAAGCGGAACAGGAGGCAAATCGCCAAGCGGTAGAAACGGCCCGGCTTGAGCAATTGAAGGCGGAAAGCGAAGCCCGAGCTGAAGCGGAGCGCTGGAAGGCTGAGGCGCAAAAATCTCGAGCCGATGCGGAACGGACGCGGGCGGCAATGGAGCGCCTGGCAAGGGAAAAGCAGGAGTGGCAGCAGCAGGCAGTATTGGACACGCCCCAGCCGGCCGCCCAGGGCGAGACCTCCGAAGCCAGGGGTCCAGCCCTGATCCAGATCCCTACCACCGCAGGCTGGGTTGTACGAGAGGGCAATCAATGGCGACTAAAGGAGAAGCCGATCACGGTGTCCGGCTATCACGAGCAGCTGGCTGAGAACATTGCGATCACCATGATCCAGATCCCTGCTGGGCTGTTTCAGATGGGGTCGCCTGAGCTAGAAGCTGATCGACAAAGATATGAAGGCCCCCAACATCTGGTAAAGCTGGGGAGCTTCTTTATGGGCCAAACAGCGGTGACCCAGGCCCAGTGGCAGGTGGTCGCTGGTTGGCCTAAGCAACAATTGGAGCTGAACGATCAACCATCCCATTTTCAAGGAGCCAATCGACCTGTGGAGCAGGTGAGATGGGAAGAGGCGGTGGAGTTTTGCCGACGCCTGAGTGTACGAACTAGCCGGAACTATACCCTCCCCAGCGAAGCGCAGTGGGAGTATTCCTGCCGTGCGGGTACGACAACACCCTTTAGTTTTGGGGAGACGTTGACACCGGAGCTGGCCAATTACGACGGCAATAGTACCTATGCTTCAGGGCCCAAGGGGGTTTATCGCAATAAGACATCAGAGGTGGGCAGCTTTCCAGCCAATGGCTGGGGGTTGCATGACATGCACGGAAATGTGTGGGAATGGTGTCTGGATTCTTGGCACGCTACTTATAAGGGGGCACCGGCGGATGGAAGCGCTTGGACGACAGATCGAGGAGCAAATAGGCTGCTGCGCGGCGGGTCGTGGTACCACGACCCCGCGGGCTGCCGTTCGGCCTACCGCGGCAACTACCACCCGGACGCCCGCCTCGTCTTCATCGGTTTCCGCGTCTGTTGCCTCCCCCAGGACTAATTCTTTACCCTTAAACCCTTTATATCTTTACCCTTCGGCTGTTGGCGCCGCAGGCGCCTTGATTTTTTTCCACAGATTTTATATATTTTGTAGTGCTTTTGCGTACGAATGTCGACGCGCCCCGGACAGATTAAGCCTGCGACTCAGATCACAGACAACGTAATGTCAAAGCGGCTCTGCAGGGTGCGGTTACGCCCATGGGCTACCGGCTGGTTTCTGAGGGTGGGGTACCTCTGCACCTTTGATAGCTTCCCAGCGCTCCGCTCGCCACAGCCGCGTATCGCTGGCAATGGTTTCCCTCCCCATCTTTCCCCCGCTGGCCTTTCATTTTCAAATCCCCCATCCGGCGCCCGGGCCCTTTCCCCCAAGCGGCAAACGAAGGCGGTCAAGTCCCGGCGGCGTGGCAGCGCAGCGGCCCCGACCAGCGCAGTATGGCCTGATCGGCCGAGATCAAGGTGGCCCCATGGGCCATGGCGGTGGCGGCGATGAAGCGATCGGCCGGATCGGCGTGGAAGTCAGCCAACTCCGCGGCCGCCACCGCCAGGGACCCAGCCAAGGCAATTTCATGCAGTCCCGCGCGCAGCCAATCGCTTCGCCAGCTCTCGGCTGATTGGTGCAGCTCAATCCTGCCCCGGGCGGCGAGCATGGCCACCTCCCAGAACGAAATTGCGCACACCGCCAGCGAACCATCTCCCCAGGCTGTGCGGATGAGCTCGCGGCTGCTGGGTCCGAGGGCTGGGTCATCACGATCCAGCCAAAGGAGCACATGGGTGTCGAGCAGGATCACTCCAGGGCTGCCCAGGGGCTGTCGATCGGTGCGAGCAGATCGCCATGGAGCTCAACACCCAGATGGAGTCCGAAGGGGCTGGAGCGACGGACCGGCGCGCAGGGATGGAGCTCCGCCACGGGCTGCCCGTTCTTGGTGATCACCAGCACCTCGCCGCTGGCGGCCACCTGGTCCATCAGCCCAAGGCAGCGGGCCTTGAACTGGGAGGCGCTGATTGTGGCAGCCATGGAACAAAAGACATATTTTTCTAATCCTAACAAGTTTGTGACCATGGTCATGACTGGAGTCTTTTGTCGGTGCGTGAGCCGTGGTTGGCATCAGGCTCCTGAGTGCCAGGGCCAGATCGGGCCTCCTTAGAAAGACGCACTGGAAGCAGAGGCTTTCAAAGTTCACAGCTGGTAGGGGTGCAGCACTCCCGTCAGCGTCAAGGGGAAATCACGGGTATTGCGGGTGGCGAGACTGAGCTGAGCGCAGCGTGAGGTGGCCAGGATGATCGCGTCCGGCACCTTCAGACCGTGTTGCTGGCGCAGCAGCACGGTTTCACAAGCTATGGCGTGATCAAGGGGCAAGCGGGGGAAGCTTTCAAGCATCGATCAGGATGTTGGTGTCGAGCAGCAGCATCAGCGCTTGCTCCATTCGGCCCGCAGGGCATGCTGCAGCTCCAGTGCAGCTGCGGGGCGGTCGCGCCAGAGGCCGAATACGGCGCTGGCTCGGCCGCAGCTGGGCCCTTGACACCCTGGTCAGAGATCGCCGTTTACCCCTGACCCAACAACGTGCTCAAGGTCACGAAGCTGAAGCCTTTCTGCTGCAGATCTGGTACCTCTTCCAGCAGCGTGCGGCGAGTGGCGGGATTGGCATCTTTGCTGTCATGCAATATGACGATGCCGCCGGGGTGGGCAAAATGCTCGACGAACCAGCGCTGGGCCTGCTCGGGTGGCGCGATGCTGAGCCCATCAAGCGGCCAGATCGAGCCCAGAACTGTCTCAAATCCGCGGGATCGGGCCCACTCCAGCATCGGTGGGTGGGGCCAGCCGCCACTGGGGCGGAACCAGCGCAGTGGTGCCGTCAGTCCCGCGGCGGCCAGGTCGTCCTTGATTGCAGCCGAGGTGTCGTCCAGCTGCCGTAGGAAGGCTGCTTTTGGGAGCGAGAACGACCATTGGTCACGCCACATGTGGTTGCCCAGCTCGTGGCCCGCCGCCACTGCCCGGGCTGCCATGCCTGGGTGCTCGCATACCCGCTCGCCGATCGCGAAAAAGGTGGCGGGAATGGCCAGCTCGTCGAGGAGATCGAGTAATGCCATCGTTCCGGACCCGCTCGCTTCGATGCCGGAACTGGGGAAATCGTCGATGGTCAGGGCCAGCAGCTTGCGGTCGCTGGGACCCTTGAAGATGAGGTTCAACGGGTGATGGTAGTTACGACAGCAAAGTCTGCCTCACTTTGAGATAGCTCCCAGCCAGGCATCCCCAATGCTTTCACCTATGGATCAATTACCTATGGATCAAGCAAAAATGCCACGAAGCCGCCCCTTTTTGACACTTGATGCCAGCGCCCGGCCATCAAGGCCCAGCCAGCACCAGTGGCAGCGCCCTCAAGGCCTTGCTAGCGGCAAGCCTGGCACCTTTGTCTGCCTTGGACCCTGCCTAGGATTGGGACACAACCAACCGGAGATTTGATGGGTTGGCTTGAGGTTTCGGTGCTGGTGCGCTGGTTGCTGGGTTGGCTGCTTTCTTGGCACCTGCCCTTGCTGCCCAAGGGGCAATGTCAGGCTGGGCCTCGGGTGTCGGTGCTGATTCCGGCCCGTGATGAGGAGGAGACCATTCCCCATCTGCTCGCGGCCCTGAGCCAACAGCGCTTTCAACCCTACGAGGTGATCGTCATAGACGACCATTCCAGCGACCACACCGCCGCCGTTGCCAAGGAATGGTCTATGAGTATGCCGCTCAGCGTAATCCAGCCCCCAGCCCTGGCGGCCGGTTGGTGTGGCAAACCCTGGGCCCTGCACCATGGCGTTGCTGCCAGCAGCGGAGACGTGCTGGTGTTTCTCGATGCCGACACCGAACCGGGCCCGGAGTTTCTTGATCGTCTACTGGCCATGCACCAGCAGCTCGGCGGCTTGGTCACGGTGCAGCCCTATCACCGCACCCAAAGGCCCTACGAGCAACTCTCGATGTTGTTCAACCTGGTCGGGCTGCTGGCCGTGCCGCTCGGGGACCGTTGCGGGGTGGCCTTCGGGCCGGCGATGGTCAGCAGCCGCAGCGACTACGAGCGCAGTGGCGGGCATCGGGCCGTGGCCAACAAAGTGGTGGAGGACTGGTTTTTGGGCCACTGCTACGAGCAGGTGGGATTGCCGGTGAGCGCCTATCTCGGCTTCGGCCAAATCGCCTACCGCATGTATCCCGGTGGCCTGGGCGATTTGGTGATCGGCTTTGACAAGAACTTCGCCACCGCCGCCTCCCAGGTGCGCTGGCCCTGGATGCTGGCGGTGCTGCTGTGGCTTTCGGGCCTGTTCTGGGCCGCCTGGTGCCTGCCGGCCTCCCTGCTGGGCTGGCCGATGCTGGGCAATCACGATCTACTGCCCAATGGCTTGATCTACGGGGCCTACGCGCTGCAATTGCTGGTGATCACCCGGCGGGTGGGTCGTTTCACCTGGATCAACCTGATCTTTCCGCTGCCGGTGTTGTTTTTCCTGGTGGTGTTTCTGCTGGCAATCCTCAACCTGGAGCGGGGTCAGGTGCAATGGAAGGGCCGCACCGTGAGCACCCGCTGATGGCCTTGCCCCCCGGCCTTGGCGAGGGCTTGGCCTGCGGGGCCCTGTGGCTGGGATGGTCGCTGCTGGTGGGGGCGGCGGCCAACCAACTGCCCCTGCCCTGGCTGGCTGACCCCGGCGGCGAATTGCCGCAGGTCGAGGCAGCCACGGCCCTGCGGCGCTATGAGCGCTTCTGGCTGATTCGCCGTTGGAAACCCTGGATTCCCGATGCCGGCCATGTGTTGCCCGGCGGCATCCACAAGGCCAGCCTGATGGGCCGCGATCGCGCCGGCTTGGAGCGGCTGCTGGTCGAAACCCGCCGGGCCGAACTGGTCCATTGGGCCCTGTGGCCGGCCTGGCTGGTCACGGCCCTCTGGTTGCCGCCCCGGGGAGTGGTGCTCAACCTGGTGTTTGCCACCTGCTTCAACCTGCCCTGCCTGCTGCTGCAGCGCTACAACCGCCTGCGGGTGGGGAAGCTGCTGCAGGGGCTCAGCTAAGCGTGGGGCCCCCGTCTTCGACGCGGCGATTCGGCCTGGGCCTGCAGCGCAGGCGTTTCCTTAAACTTGTCGCCATCACCTTGCCCCCTTCTCCATGGCCATCAGGCTCGGCATTAATGGCTTCGGCCGCATCGGACGGCTGGTGTTTCGTCGCGCCTGCGAACAAGCCGACATCGAAGTAGTCGGCATCAACGACCTCATTGATGTCGATTACATCGCCTACATGCTGCGCTACGACTCCACCCACGGCCGCTTCCAGGGGGACGTTGAGGTGATTAACGGTGCCCTGGTGGTCAACGGCCGGTCGATTCGCATCAGCTGCGAGCGGGATCCTGCCGACCTGCGCTGGGATGAAGTCGGGGCTGACACGGTGCTTGAAGCCACCGGTTTCTTTCTCACCGACGCCACCGCCCGCAAGCACATCGCTGCCGGCGCCCGCAAGGTCGTGCTCTCCGCCCCCTCCAAAGACGACACCCCCATGTTCGTGATGGGCGTCAACCACAGCAGCTACGCCGGCCAAGACATCGTTTCCAATGCCTCCTGCACCACCAACTGCCTGGCGCCAATGGCCAAGGTGGTGCATGACAACTTCGGCATCGCCAGTGGCCTGATGACCACCGTGCACGCCACCACCGCCACCCAGAAAACCGTCGATGGACCCTCCATCAAGGACTGGCGCGGCGGACGCGGCGCCGCCCAGAACATCATTCCCTCCTCCACCGGTGCGGCCAAGGCGGTGGGCAAGGTGATTCCGGCCCTCAACGGCAAACTCACAGGCATGGCCTTCCGGGTACCCACCGCCGATGTCTCGGTGGTGGACCTGACGGTGAACCTCGAACGTCCCGCCAGCTACGAGCAGGTCAAGGCGGCGATGCGGGCCGCCGCCGCAGGCCCCCTGGACGGCATCCTGGCTTACACCGAAGACGATGTGGTATCAACCGACTTCCTGGGGGAATCCTGCACCTCCATCTTTGATGCCGGCGCCGGCATAGCGCTCACCGACACCTTCATGAAATTGGTGGCTTGGTATGACAACGAATGGGGTTACTCCTGCAAATGCTTGGATCTGATCCGGCACATCAATTCGTTGTGAGCTGACTGCAAAGACTCGCGCAGTCAATCGAGCCGTAAATCGCGCAGTCAAACGCCCATTCCGGGCCGCCTTCAACCCGCCGCTGCGGTTGTGTCCGGCTTGAGGCGGCAGTACTCCTTGAGCAGGTCCTCGCCGCTGCCCAGCCTGTTCTGGGTGGCATAGGCCTCCTCCTCCAGCACTCGCTCGTCGCTATTGGTGTCCTGATAAAGCGGTTCCTGCAGGTGGGCGGCCAGCTCGGGCGCCATGCGGCGATCCAGCCCCAATTTCTGGGGCCGGGCCCGCAGGTGGCCCGCCGCACAGCTCTGGGCCACATGCACCGCTTCGTGGTTCAACACCCGGGCGAAGTCAACGGTGCCCTTGCGCAACACACCCGGATCAATGCGCAGGGTGCCGCGGATGTGGTCCCATTCGGCGGCGGCACCCTGCTTGCGCGGTGGTTCGATGCTGAGCCGTACCCCGGCGGCCTGCAAGCTGGCCAACAGGCTGCGGATGGCCTGCTGTTCCGCTTCGTAGGTGGGGGGAGAAGCCATCATGGCCCGCAGTTCCGCCACCGTCATTTCCGGATCGCCGGGACGGCGTTTGTAGCTGAATCGCACCCCCCCATCCACCAGGGCCTCGGCCTTGGGCAACCAGTCCCGATCCGCCTGGCTCAAGATCGTAAAAATGTTGTCGTCCAGCAGGGCCAGGGGCCGCTCCTGCGGCGGTGGCTCCGGCGAGAAGCGTTCGAGCAGCACGGGCAACGAGGTATTGGCCGCCAGGGTGAACGCCTTGTGGAAGGCATCCGGTAGGGCCGCCAGCACCAGCATCGTGAAGGCACCCACCAGGGCCAGCCGATAGCCCCTGCCGCCAGGGACCTGTTCCAGCATCGCCCGGCCGCAGCGCTGGCAGGCCAATCGCCGCCGGCGCCGGCGCCGCAGGGCCACGGGCTGGCAACGACAGAAGGGGCACTGATAAACGGGCATGGCAGGGCCGAGGTCCTCCCCGGGCCCGCAGCTCGGGGTGATTGGCCTGAACCTTAGGGCCGCGGAGCCGCTTGCGAAGATCATCTCCTTTGGCCGCCATCAATGACCCTCACCGCCCTGGTGCGCCAACTGCGGCAGGCAACCCTGACCAGCGAGCTGCTGGCCCGCTGCCAGCGGCCGCAACGGTTGCGGCTGGCTGGGGCGGGCCTGGCGGCCAGGGCCCTGGTGGCCAGCGCAATGGCCGCTGCCGCTGAAGCGCCGTTGCTGGTGGTGGTGCCCACCCTGGAGGAGGCGGGTCGCTGGGCCGCCCTGTTCGAGTTGATGGGCTGGGCCTCCAGCCAGCTCTATCCCACCAGTGAGGGCTCCCCATACGAACCCTTTGACCCCACCACTGAAATCACCTGGGGGCAGCTGCAGGTGCTGGCCGAGTTGGTGGCCGAAGACGGCAAAACCGTCAGCCGCCGCGCGATTGTCTGCACCGAGCGGGCCCTGCAGCCCCACTTGCCACCCCCCGGGGCCCTGGCCCACCAGTGCCTGGTGCTGCGGCGGGGCACCAGCATCGACCTGGCCGAATTGGCCACCACCCTGACGCGCCTCGGCTACGTCAAGGTGCCGAGCGTCGAGCAGGAGGGCAGCTGGAGTCGCCGTGGCGACATCGTCGACCTCTTTCCGGTGAGTGCCGAATTGCCGGTTCGTCTCGAACTCTTTGGTGAGGATCTCGAGAAGCTGCGCGAATTCGATCCCGCCAGCCAGCGCTCCCTTGACGCCATCGAGCAGGTGCGTCTCACCCCCACCAGCTTCGCGCCGCTGGTGGCCGAGGCCCTGCGCCAGTCGATGCCCGAGGGCCTGGAAACGCTGCTAAATCCCCAGGCCCTCGACCAGCTGCTCGAAGGCGGCACCCCCGAGGGCATGCGGCGGCTGATGGGTGTGGCCTGGAGCGAGCCGGCCAGCCTGCTGGACTATCTGCCGGCCAGCACCATGGTGGTCATCGATGAGCGTCGCCATGGCCTTGCCCATGGCCAGCAGTGGTTCGACCATGCGGCGACCCATTATGAGGAAGTCACAGGCGAAGGGCCGCTGGCCAACAGCGGCGGACCGCCCCTGCTGCCGCCCAGCTTGCACCGACCCATCGCCGAGGCGTTAGCGCTGGCCGAGACCTTCGCCGGTTTCGACCTGGCCGAGCTGCAGGAAAGCGACCAGCATCCCAATTGCTTCGATCTGGCGGCCCGGGCAGTGCCCGCCCATCCCAACCAATTCGGGCGCTTGGCCGGTCTGATCAAGGGGTATCAGCAGGAGAAGGTCAAGGTGTGGCTGGTGTCAGCCCAGCCCAGCCGCGCCGTCGCCCTGCTCGAAGAGCACGACTGCATCAGCCGCTTCGTGCCCAATCCCAGCGATTTCCCGGCCATCGAGCGGCTGATCGAGCAGAACACTCCGGTGGCCCTGAAGTGGCGAGGCACCGCTGCCATCGAGGGCTTGCAGTTGCCGGCTTGGAAGGTGGTGCTGCTGAGCGATCGGGAATTTTTTGGTCAGCAGAGCCTCAGCGCCGGCGGCTACGTGCGGCGGCGGCGGCGGGCCGCCAGCCGCAGCGTCGATCCTGGCAAGATGCTGCCCGGCGATTTCGTGGTGCATCGCAACCACGGCATCGGCCGCTTTTTGAAACTGGAGAAACTCGCCCTGGGTGGCGAATCGCGCGACTACCTGGTGGTGCAATACGCCGATGGTCTGTTGCGGGTGGCCGCCGACCAGCTGGGCAGCCTGGGGCGTTACCGGGCCAGCAGCGAGGCCCCGCCCGAGCTGAATCGCATGGGGGGCAGCGCCTGGACCAAGGCCAAGGAGCGGGCCCGCAAGGCCGTGGCCAGGGTCGCCATGGACCTGGTCAAGCTCTACGCCGAACGTCACAAGGCCGCCGGCTTTGCCTTTCCCCCCGATGGCCCCTGGCAGAGCGAACTCGAGGATTCCTTCCCCTACGAACCAACCCCCGACCAGGCCAAGGCCATCAGCGAGGTGAAGCGGGACATGGAGGAAGCGGCGCCGATGGACCGGCTCGTCTGCGGCGATGTCGGTTTTGGCAAAACGGAGGTGGCGATCCGGGCCCTGTTCAAGGCGGTCACCGCCGGCAAGCAGGGGGCTTTGTTGGCCCCCACCACGGTGCTGGCCCAGCAGCACTGGCGCACCCTCAGCGAACGGTTTGCCCCCTATCCCCTCAAGGTGGCCTTGCTCAACCGCTTCCGCACCACCGCCGAACGCAAGGCCATCGCCGAAGGGCTGGCCGATGGCTCCATTGATGTCGTCGTCGGCACCCACCAGCTGCTCGGCAAAGGCACCAGCTTCAAGCAGTTGGGATTGTTGGTGGTCGATGAAGAGCAGCGTTTCGGTGTCAACCAAAAAGAAAAGATCAAAGCCCTGCGCAAGGACGTCGACGTGCTCACCTTGAGTGCCACGCCGATCCCGCGGACGCTTTACATGAGCCTTTCGGGGGTGCGGGAGATGAGCCTGATCACCACGCCTCCGCCCCTGCGCCGTCCGATCAAGACCCACCTGGCCGCCCAGGATGAGGAGGCCGTGCGCAGTGCGATTCGCCAGGAGCTCGACCGGGGTGGTCAGGTCTTCTACGTGGTGCCGCGGGTGGAGGGCATCGAAGATGTGGCGGCCCAATTGCGCCAGATGGTGCCGGGGTTGCGGCTGCTGGTCGCCCACGGCCAGATGGCCGAAGGGGAACTGGAAAGCGCCATGGTCGCCTTCAATGCCGGCGAAGCCGACCTGATGCTCTGCACCACGATCATCGAGAGCGGCCTGGACATACCCCGGGTCAACACGATCTTGGTGGAGGACGCCCAGAAATTCGGCCTGGCCCAGCTGTATCAACTGCGCGGCCGCGTCGGCCGCAGCGGCATCCAGGCCCATGCCTGGCTGTTCTTCCCCGGCGAGGCCTCCCTCAGTGAGGCGGCGCGGCAACGGTTGCGGGCGATTCAGGAATTCGCCCAGCTCGGCAGCGGTTATCAATTGGCGATGCGGGATATGGAGATCCGGGGGGTGGGCAACCTGCTGGGGGTGGAGCAGAGCGGCCAGATGGAGGCCATCGGCTTTGATCTCTACATGGAGATGCTGCAGGAATGCCTGGCCGAATTGCAGGGTCAAGACATCCCGGCGGTGGATGACACCCAGATCGATCTGCAGGTGACGGCCTTCATCCCGGCCGATTGGATCAGCGAAAACGACGAAAAAATGGCCGCCTATCGCGCCGCCGCCACCTGCGGCAGCAAGGAGGCCCTGGTGGAGCTGGCGGCCGCCTGGACCGACCGCTACGGCCCCATCCCAGCGCCGGTGAGCAGCCTGCTGCAACTGCTGCAGCTCAAACTGCTGGCCAAACGTTGCGGCTTTTCGCGCATCAAGCCTGAAAAACCGAACCTGTTGCTTGAAACCCCCATGGAAGAACCCGCCTTCCGGCGCCTGCGCCAGGGACTGCCCCAGCATCTGCATGGACGGTTCGTCTATCAGGCAGGCGCCGGCTCCACCGCCAAGGTGCTGGCAAGGGGTCTGGGGGTGCTGCCACCGGCGCAGCAACTCGAACAACTGGCCGAATGGCTGACCACCATGGCGGCCCACCTGCCCGATGCCGATGGTCTCAGCGCCGTGGAGCGCCAGGAACAGCAGGCCAAGGTAGATGCTGCGGTGTTGGTGGTGTGATGCGGAGCCGGCTCAGTTATATCCATAGCGCCTTACGAACAAAGTCTTGACAAGCTGGGTGAGGCAGGCATAACAAAATAGAATCGCCGCCAGCCAGCCAAAATAGGCTGATGGTAGGGGTACAAATCCCAGGGCCGGCGCTAAGGGACTGAAGGGCAGGGCCAGGCCAATGGCCATCACCCCCACACTGATTGCCGCCATGATCGGGGCGGGATTGCTTTGTAAAAAGGGCAGCCGAGATGTGCGGATGATATAAACAATTAGAGTTTGGGTTAGCAGACTTTCAACAAACCATCCCGTTTGGAACAGGCTCTGGTGCTCGATGGTTTGGGCCGAAAACACAAACCACATCAGGGCAAAAGTGGCGTAGTCAAACAGTGAGCTGATGGGTCCAATTGTGATCATAAATCGTCGAATGTCTGCCAGCTTCCACTGACGCGGTATCTCAAGATAATCCGGATCGACATGGTCGAAAGGAATGCCGGTTTGGGAGAAATCATAGAGCAGATTGTTTAGCAGAATCTGCACAGGTAATATCGGTAAAAATGGCAAAAAGATGCTGGCACCCAGCATGCTGAACATGTTGCCAAAGGCCGAACTGGTGCCCATCTTGATGTATTTAGTCATGTTGCCAAAGGTGCGCCGTCCCTCCAACACCCCAGCACTCAACACCTGCAGATCTTTTTCCAGCAAGACAATATCGGCGGATTCTTTGGCAATGTCCACCGCCGTATCCACCGACAGGCCCAGATCCGCTTCGCGCAGGGCGGGGGCGTCATTGATGCCATCACCCATAAAACCCACCACATGGCCGCGCTGGCGTAACAGGGCAATGATGCGGGCCTTCTGCAGGGGCGCCAGCTTGGCAAATATCGTTGTTGTCTCCACCTGCTCCAGCAGGGTGGGTTCGTCGGCCGCCTCAATCTCGGCACCCAACAGCACGCCCCGCACCTCCAGCCCCACATCAAGGCAAGTCTTGCGGGCGATCACGGCGTTATCACCGGTCAACACCTTGACCTCGATCCGCTGCTGGGCCAATTGGCGCAGGGCGGCGGCGGCCGAATCCTTGGGCGGATCCAAAAAGGCGATCAGTCCCACCAAGGTGAGCTCGCTCTCATCGGCCACGCCGTAGCGGCCTTGGCGCAGGGGAACCTCCTTGTAGGCGACGGCAATCACCCGCAGGCCATCGTTATTGAGGCGTGCATTGAGGTCAAGTACCTGCTGGCGTTGCTCAGGACCGAGCGCCAAGGTCTGATCGCCCAACCGCAACTGCTGGCAGACCGCCAACACCTCTTCAACGGCACCCTTGCAGATCAGCTCATGGTGGTGATTGGCTTCTTCCACCACCACCGACAGGCGCCGCCGCAAAAAATCAAAGGGGATTTCGTCAATCTTGCTGAAGGTGCGATCCACCTGCAGGCTGTCCTGCAAATCACCATGGGCCAGCACCGCCACATCGAGCAGGCTCTTGAGGCCGCTCTGGTGATAACTGTTCAAGTAGGCCAACTCCAGCACTTCGGCACAATCTTGACCGGCCACATCCAGGTGCAGTTTCAAGACGATCCGGTCCTGGGTGAGGGTGCCTGTCTTATCGGTGCAAAGAATATCCATGGCGCCAAGATTCTGGATGGCATCGATGTTTTTGACAATCACTTTCTGGCGCGCCATGGCAATGGCTCCGCGGGAAAGATTGGCGGTCACAATCATCGGCAGCATCTCTGGCGTCAGCCCCACGGCCACCGAGAGGGCAAAGAAGAAGGCCTCCCCCCAATTGCCCTTACTAACGCCGTTTATCACAAGAACAGCCGGTGCCATCACCAGCATGAAACGCACCAGCAACAGGCTCACCTCACTGATGCCCCGGTCAAAACTGGTGCGGCTGCGCTGGCCGCTGACGCTCTGGGCCAGCGATCCCAGGCAGGTGCGCTCCCCGGTTTCTACCACCACCGCCGTGGCCGAGCCACTCACCACATTGGTGCCCAGAAAGCAGAGCGTTTCCAGCTCCAGGGGGTTGGTAAGCGTCCGCTGGGCCTGCGGCAACTGAGCATGTTTCTCCACCGGCAGCGATTCGCCACTGAGGGCCGCCTGGCTGACAAACAGATCTTTGGATTGCAGCAGCCGCACATCCGCCGGAATCATGTCGCCAGCGGCCAAGCGCACCAGATCCCCCGGTACAAGCCGCTCAATGGGGATTTCCTGGGGCCCGGCGATTGCCCCCTCCAGTTGCAGGCCGAGGTGGGCGGCCAGGCCCAGGGTGATGTCCTGGTGGGCATCATGGCGGAGCACGGTGGCGGTGGTGTGGACCAAGCGCCGCAACCCCTAGGCGGCGCGCAGGGAACGGTATTCCTGCGAAAAGCGCAGGCTGACACTGAAAACAATCATGGTGCCGATGATCAGCGCCGCCTTGCGGTCTCCGCTCAACAGGGAGAGGGCTGCCATGGCCGCCAGCAAGGCCACCAGCGGATTGCGGAAGGTGGCCAGCAGTTGCTTGAACCAGGAAACCGGTTGCTGCCGGGCAATTTGATTGGGTCCTAGCCGGGCCAGGCGCAATTGGGATTGCAGGTTGCTGAGGCCATCGGCACCGCTGTTGAGCCGGGCCAGCAGCTGCTGGGGGTCCTCCCGCGCCGCCCGCAACAGATTGGCTTCGGCGGCTGGCGCCACCTCGGCAGCCGGGGCGCCCCTGGCCGTGTGCCCCAGGGGCCAAACAAATCGCAATGCCATGGTCCAGGGCCCCAGCTGAGCGGGCCTAAGGAGTGTCTATCCGATGCCCAAGTTTAATTGTACTCACCAGGAATATCCTGCTTGCTAACGGTGACCCTGCCGACCCGCTGACCCGAGAGTCGCAGCAATTCATCTCCTGAGAATTCATAGCCTAATTTGCAGGCAAGCTGGGCCACATCATCGGCGGTGGCGGCAGCCAGGGTCTGTTGCTTGAGGGCCGGCTCATTTTGCATTCGTGCCAGAAAGGCCCTGGCTTGATCGAGGCTCATCGCTGTTGCAGCGGCGGGGCTTCCAGCATGACGCAGCCCAGTAGGCTGAATAGGGTCGAACACCTGCTTTTGACCACCTGCTTTCGAGCACCTGCTTTCGAGCACCTGCTTTGCACCAACTGCTTTCCACCACCTGATTTTTGAGCATGGCCTTTTTCGAAGCCCTCTGGCACGGTGAGGGCATCGGCGACGGTGGCGATCTGCAGGAAGCCTTGCTGGCCTACAGCGCCGTGCAACCCGAGGATGGGGACTGGAACGCCGCCTGTGCCAACGAGGCAGCCAAACCATGCATTCTGCGCTATCGCTCCTTTGAGGCCTACCTGGACAACGCCGACGAACTGGAGACCATCCCCGTGACGGCCGCCATGCTTGCTGCGGCCCTACCCCCCTCTCCTGTGGATCCCACCCCCGATCAGCAGGACTGAAGGGACCTGGTTGCGGGCATGATTGATCAATTCGCCGCTGGATCAGTGCCCTCGCCGCCGGCCTGGTCCCGTTCCCAACCATGGCGTTGAGCGATCCATGGCGTTGACCGATTCGCTGGCTCCTTTCAGCACCGTGGTCTGGGGTGCGCTGCGGCTGCAGGCCGAGGCCTTCCGCGATGTTCACTATGCAGGCCCGACCGGGGCCGTGGGCCTCTGGATCGCCTTGTTGGCGGGATTCTCCCAGGCCATCGGCCAGGCCTTCATTCTGTTTGTCAACCGGGTGCGCCCCCTGCGTTTTGCCCTCTGCCTCTTGGTGGAGGCCCTGCTGTTTTTGCTGGGGTTTCTGGCCTGGGCCCTGAGCACCTGGTTGGTGATCCGTTTGCTCTTTGCATACCCGATCACGCCGATGCCGGTGATCCGTGGCCTTGGTGTGGCCCATGCCCCCAGGTTGCTGGCATTTCTGGGGGCCCTGCCCTACCTCGGTGTCCCTTGGCTGAACCTGCTTTCGTTCTGGACCGCCATCGCCTTTGTGGTGGGCCTGGTCGATGCCACGGGCCTGGCCCCCTGGAGCGTCTTCAGCGCTTTGGTGGCCGGTTGGTTCGTGATGCATGTGCTGCAGCGCAGTGCCGGTCAGCCGGTGATGCGCCTTGGCAACGGGCTGCTTGATCGGGCCGCAGGCAGACCGGTGCTGCGCGAAAAGCGCCAGCTGCGCCAATTCCTGGCCGACGAGGCATCGCCACCGGTACCGCCGGGCCGTCACTGAAATGACCAGATCACGGCTGTGGCGTTGGAGTTGGCGTTGGGGATGGCTGCTGCTGCTGGTGGCGGGGCTGGTGCTGCTGCCGGGTACCGGTCTGCTCCTGCATCTGGCCTATGGGGCCCTGCATCGCAGCTTCGGGATGGCCGTTGATCTGGCAAGCATCGCGCTGGTGCTTGTGCTGGTGGTTGGCTTCTTTGCACCCCTGGAAGCCATGGGCTGGTGGGCCGGCTGGTTTGGCGAGGAGATGGGTCCAGCCGACAGCATCGGCCAACTCGCCACCACGGCCACCACGGAACGGATCGGCCGCTGGGTGGTGTATCTCGATGGCATCGGCCAGGCCTCCCTGGAGGCCCAGCCGGAGGGGGAGGATTTCCTGCGGCAGCTGGCCGCAACCCTGCCGGCCGATATTGCCATCATCCGGGGAATCATGCCCTATTCGGTGGTCAATCAACCGATAACCGAAGGCAGTTGGGTGGCGACGTTTTGGCGCTGGGTTGATTGGCTGCGGCTGCGCCACCCCCGCTCTTTGTTGGGGGCCATCATCAACTTGCGCAACCTGGCGGTGGTGGCGGTATCAGCCGACCCGCGCTACGGACCCATCTACAACCGCGGCACCGCCAAGGTGATTGCCGACAGCCTGCTGGCCAACGGCTACACCCTGGCCAGCCGCACGCCGGTGACCCTGATGGGCTTCAGCGGTGGGGGCCAGATTGCCCTCGGCGCCCTGCCGCACCTGCGCCGTCTGTTGGCGGCGCCGGTGGAGGTGATTTCGCTGGCGGGGGTGTTTTCGGGCGGCAATGCCTTTCTGGAGGTCGACCACCTGTTTCATCTGGTGGGTGAGCTCGATCCTGTCGAGCGGATCGGACCGGTGGTCTTTCCAGGCCGCTGGCGGCCCATGGCGTTGTCGTACTGGAATCGGGCCCGGCGACGCGGCAAGGTCACCCTGATCTCCCTGGGGCAGGTGGGCCATGAGCTGCCGGGAGGCATCTTTGACACCCAGGTCAGCTTGAGCGATGGCCGCACGCCGATGCAGCAGACGCTGGATCTGGTCAGCGCCATCCTCACGGGCCGCCTGGGCGCAACTGCGCCGCCCGTAGCGGGCCCAAGCAATTACGAGCGCTTCGGCAGCAATCCCTGGCACCAGATCATGCCCGCGCGGGACACAATGCCTTTGCCCTCACCGGTCCTGCGGCCCCTGGATCGCTGGATCGGCCGGCTGGTGCTGCCCGAACCCCAACATCGTGACGCTGGTGTGGGCTTCGAAGTGCTGCAAGCCCCCGATCCCTGGGGCTCCTTGGTGGGCCGCCGGGTCAGGCTCGACTGGACGGCCAAACCGCTGCGCTCGCTGGCGATGGACGTGCACTTCAGCGATGCGGCGCTGGCCAGTTGGGAGCGTGGAGCCATCCATCCGCTGCGATTGGAAGGCTGGCGCCAGGTCACACCCCTGGAATCCCTGGCCGGCTCCCGCCCCCGGGACGACCAGCTGGTGCGGCTGCGGGGACCGGTGCAGGTGAGCCAGGACCGCCTGGGGGGCGTCGGACTGGAAGTGCAGGCCGAACCGCTGCAGACCACGGGCCTGGCCCTGGCGCTGGTGCGCTTCATCGCTCCCCTGGGCCAGGAGAAATGGCAAGTGCGGCCTTATTGCCGGCAACGGCGCCGCTTTGATGGCGAGCCCTTTGTGGTGCGGCTGCCGACCCCGGTGGCTTTGGCCACGGGCCAGCTGCCGGCCACCGCCGAGGGAATCGAGCGCAGCCGTCCCAACGACGACGGTTGGTATGTCAGCGGTGTGCCCGATGGCGAGGGGGCCTTTGTGGTCCAATCCCTGGTACCGCGCAGCATGATCCGCTTCGCCCCCGAGCGCATCCTGCCCGCCCCCCGGGAGGGCTGGCGCTATGCCAAGCGGGAGGCCTGGCAGCAGCTGCTGGCGGGCACCACCTCTTCGGTGCTGATCAGCGGCCGCCGGGCCAAGCCGGCCGAACTCCTGGCCGAATGGCAAGCCGGCGACAGGGTTTTGGTGCTGCATGTCTTTGGCGGCATTGGCGGCGAACAGCAGGAGAACGGCCTGCTGTTTGGACGCTCCCTGGGCCATTTCGCCTACGGCATTGCCGACCTGGAAATCGAGCCCCTTGCCGCTGAACTTTCCGTGGCCGTGCAATACCGCCAGGTTTATGCCCACAACCCTGAGGGGCTGATCTCCGGTGCCCACGACCGCTGGCGCTACCTGGGCGATCGCCAGTGGGGCTGGCTGGGGCTGCGGCCGGTGGCCGACATCCTGGTGCGTTTCCCACCCTTTACCTGCCCGTATCGCATCGGCGACCAAGAGCGCTCTCCCCTCGATGGCTTCGAGGCGCAGTTGGCGGCGATGATGGCCCGCTATCGGCTCGGTGATGGCACGGGGGCGACGTTTGTGGGCCCGGCCAACAACTGCTCCCAGGATTCCAACCAAGCCCTGTTTGCGGCATTGCGCCAGTTGCAGGCCGAAATCGCCGCCTTGGATCCGGAGGTTCTGCGCCAATGGCAACGGCGCCACCCCGATCAGGCCCAACGGCTGCAGGCCCTGGGCCGCTTTGAGCGGGAGTTGCGGCAGGTGCTGCTGCCCTTTGGCGGCCTTCGGGAGGATTGGCGCCAGCAGGAGTATGTGCTGGGCAGCAGTCTGGAGGATCGCCCCCTCAACAACCTGGTGCGGGGATTGGGGAGCTGGCGCACGCTCCTGCCCCGCCTCGCCAGCGATACGGTGCTGCGGGTGTTCCTGCATCACGGCGCCTCGGCCCTGGTCATGCGCAGCAACCAGGTGGGCGGTGACCACGCCTCGATTGCGCCGCTGGCCCCGATGACTTTCTGAAGGCAGGCCCACCAGGGCTGAAGCAAAGCTCACCAGGCCCTGCCGGTGATTGGTCCCAGTCCAGCCGCCAGCACCAGGGCCGCCGCCGCTGCGAAGCCCACCATGGCCATGGCGCCAGGTGCCAAAGGCGCCAGACCCAGCCATGACCCCAGCCCGGGGGATACCAGCAACAGCAGCCAGAGCTGTAAACCGATGAGGGCCCCCACGGTCGTGATCGGCCGGCGCCGATCGCCGTTGAGCCACACCAGGCCGCCGCCGGCCAGCAACAGCAGGGAGAAAACCAGCATCCGTTGCAGTGACACCTGGCCCGCCCCCCAGAACACCAGCAGCAAGGCCGCCAGGGTGAGCAGGCTCCCCTGCAGCAGGGCGCGTTGCCACAGGGACTTACCAAACAGCGGCGCCTCCGGCGGTCGCGGCGGTTGGCGCATCTGGTCGGCGGTTGCCGGCAGGGCCTCAAAGACCACCGTGCAGGCCGGATCGATGACCAGATGCAGCAGGGCGATATGGACCGGCAGCAGGATCAGGGGTTGGTTGCTGAGCACTAAGGGCAGCAGCCCCAAAACGGCGATGGGGATATGGATGGCGAGGGTGTAGCCAAGGGCTCGATTCAGATTGACGGCGACGCGGCGGCCCAGGCCCAGGGCCCGCACCAGATCCATGAAGTTGTCATTAAGCAGCACCAGATCGGCCGATTCCCGCGCCACCGCCGTGCCCCGCTTACCCATGGCCACGCCGATGTCGGCGGCCTTGAGGGCCGGCGCGTCGTTGACGCCATCGCCCGTCATCGCCACCACCTCGCCTGCCGCCTGCAGGGCCCGCACCAGTTGCAATTTTTGCCGGGGCATCACCCGGGCAAACACCGACACCCGGGCCACCAGCTCGTTGAGGCGCTCGGGGGCCATGCCTGCCAGGTCGGCGCCACTGAGCACGGGGCCTGCAGGCAGGCCGGCCTGATCGGCGATCGAGCGGGCCGTGACCGGGTCATCGCCGGTGATCATCACCACCCTGACGCCGGCCCGGCGGGCGATGGCGATCGCTTCGGGCACATCGGTCCGCAGCGGATCCGCCAGACCCACCAAGCCCACCGGTTCAAACAGATAGTCATGGACATCAGCGGGGGGTGCTCCACGGCTGGCGGCGCTTTGGCCCCCATGCAGCTGCACCCCCTGCATCCCGGTGGCCACCGCCAGCACCCGCAGGCCCTGGCTTGCCAGGCCGTCGGCGGCGGCCAGCAGCTCTTGCCTTGAATCCGCCTCCAGGTGGCAGAGGCAGGCGATGGCTTCTGGCGCCCCCTTTGCTGCCAGTTGCCAGTTGCCTTGGCCATCGCGCCAGAGCTGGGAATACACCAGCAAGTCGCTCTGCAGGGGATAGTCCTTTTCCAGGGGCCATTCCGGGTGCAGATGCTCGCTGCCTTGCAGGTGGGCCTGGGCCAGGCGTTGCAGGGCCAACTCCATCGCGTCCACCGGATCGCCGCGGCTGGCCAGCACGGCCCACTCCAATAGGGGGTGGAAGGGTTCTGCCAGGGGCATGCCGGCCTGCCAGAGCTGGCGAGCCGGCCAGGTGAGCAGGTTCTGAACCGCCATGCGGTTCTGGGTGAGGGTGCCGGTCTTGTCCACCGCCAGCACCGTGGCGCTGCCCAAGCTTTCAACCGCTGAGGGGGTGCGGGCCAGCACGCCGATCCGCGCCAAGCGCAGGGATCCCAGGGCCAGAAACAGGGCCAACACCACGGGGATTTCGTTGGGCAACACCGCCAGGGCCAAGGCAAGGGCGGCCAACAGGGCGCGGGGCCAATCGCCACTGAGACCCCCCTGCAACACCGCCAAGCTGGCGCACAACCCCAGGGCCCAAATCGTCAGGCGGCTTGAGAGACGCCGCGTGTGGCGTTGCAGCCGGGTGAGCGGCGGTTCAACGCTGGCCAGGCTGCTGCCCAGGCGCCCCAATTCGGTAGCCCCCTGCACCCCCGTCACCTCGGCCCAACCGCGGCCACTGGCCACCAATGAGCCCGCCAGGATGCGCTCGCCCGGCTGCTGGCGGGCCACGGGCAGGGATTCGCCGGTCAGCAGCGATTCATCCAGCCACAGACCCACGGCCTCGCTGAGGCTGGCGTCGGCAGCAATCCGGTCCCCCTCCTCCAGGCGCAGGGCATCCCCCACCCGCACCTCTTCAGCAGGCACCTCCAGAACGACACCGTCGCGCCGCACATGGGCCCGTGGTGCTGATAGGCGTGCCAATTCGGCCAGGGCCCGCTGACTGCGGTTTTGCTGCAGGGCATCAAGGCCCGCAATCACGCCAACAAAAATCAGCAGTATCAAGGCATCGACCGGCTCGCCGATCAGGGCGTAAATGAGGCTGCAGCCAAGCAACAGCAGGTTGTTGGGCTCCAGCCAGCTGCCCATGGCCCGGGCAAGTTTCGCCAGCTTGGGCCGCAAGCCTGAGATCGCTGGGATGTTTGTCATGGCGGCATTGGTTCCCTGTCCCGGGGGAGGCCGCCAGGGCCATTCGGTGGGCTGCGATTGCCTGCCAACCCTACGAACCTCAAGGGGTGCTGGCCCGCTGTAGGGGAGCCATGGTCCCCTGCCCGCCACTTCGAGGTCTATTTGCGGTTTAGCGCACCAATTAAGAATGCGCCCTTCGACTTAAAATCTGCATGATAATGAACAAAAATGAGAGTATCCCAGTTGCCGCAATGTGTCTGATGGGGTTTGAGCTTACTTGCTCGGGCTTCAGCACTGCCACGAAGGTGCATCAGTGGCAGGATTGGGTGCAAAAAGCTTGCAAGATGAACATTTCATGAACAAGCGTCGTTCCAAATCTTTCAACAGGAGTACGGTCTTTCTGGGCCATCCCTTCGTAACATTGCCTTCAACCAACATGCTTAGGATTAATCAACACACCACAACGCTTTCCAAGGCTCTGCTCACCGCCAGCCTGCTGGGCGGCGCTGCCCTCTCCACCCTCGGCGCTGGTTCGGCCCAGGCGGCGAGCGAAAGAAGAGACTGCAAGTTTGGCGCCTCAACATCAATACATCCCTTATGCAGTTCTATCAACTGGGTGACGGGATGGACTCTTGAAGACAAAAAGTTAACGAACCTAGACCTTTCAAATACCGCGCCAGCAAGCGGAGATTTTTCCTTCATCTATGACGATTTTGGCACTTCGGGACTTAGCTATCATGACATGTGGCAGGCTCTGATAACGTTTGACCCCGACCTGCCGGATCCCCTCAACGGATCCTATTCATACAATCTCGAAATCATCGAACCGTGGAAATCTCAGGGTTGGACGTTTTTAAACGTTAAACTTGAAGATGTTCAAGCAGGAAGCACAACAGTAACTAAAACGATTACTGGCGGCAGCCCTAACCCTCTTGTTTTGACTTCCATTGATGGTGGTGACATGGGACCCGTGCCCCTTTCCGGTACCTCTATTCATGTGACGGATTCGTGGGTGATAACTCCAAATATGGGCGTTATCGATTCGATCAACAATACCTATATGCAAGTCCCCGCCCCGCTTCCCCTTCTTGGCGTCGGTGCCGCTTTCGGTTCCATCCGCAAGCTGCGTAAATTCTCTACCCGCTTGAAGACCTTCTCCATGAACTGAGAATTCCCTTCTCTGTTCTCCCAGCCCCCGCCTCAAGCGGGGGTTTTTTTGTGCCGGGCGGTCCTCAGCAGCCCTGCTCAGGGCAGCCTCACAATTTCACCAACACCCCCCGCAGATCCTTCCACACCGTCTCCAATTGCCGCTGGCGATCCACACTCCCTTTGCCGCCTTTGCCGTCGGCAAAAGTGCCACTCTCCAGCTGCACCGCCAGGCATTCATAGCGGGCCTGTTGCAAGCCGAGCAGGCGCAGCAGCCGGGGAGGCGACCAGCGGTTTTCGGTCATGCCCGCTGCCAACATGGGCCGCAGCAGATAACCATTAAACGCCGCAAAACCCGAGCTGGTGAGACAGGTTTGCAAGCGGGTGGTGCTGCCGGCTGGATCCGCCGCCCCGCGCCCCAGGGCGAGCTGATCGGCCTGGGGCGTCGAGCCCTCGGCCTTGGCTACAGGTTGATACACCAGGTGCTGTTCCTGCATGGCAAAGCCTGGAACCAGAGTCTCCACCGCTTCCATGCCAAGGGCCTTGCCCCCAAGCGTTGTCACGCTCAATTTCGTGCCCGTGCGGCTGCGCACCGGCAGCAGGGTCAACGTCAAAATCGGTTCACCCGAAAGCGGTATCAAGCGGAACTGGCGCGTCGTGCCGAGGCTGATATCGCGGCCCCTCCGCGGCGCTGCGGACGGCAGGGCGCTGATGCGGTAGCCCGCCATGCGCAAGCTGGTGGGAGCCTCAGTCGCGGGCATGGGAGCAGAGAGGCCCAGCATTTTCTCTGCTGTGGCAAGCAAGGTGAGCAGGACCAGCCCCGCCAGCAGGCGCCGCAGGGGAAGGCCGCTGGGGTTTTGCTTCTGGGTTGCTCTCGGCTGGTTAGTGCTCGGTTGAGAAGTGCTGCTCATCGGGTCCCCAGGGCAGCCACCTGCCGCGCCATCCAATACGCGTAGAGCCACACGAACAACTGCATGCCAAGACCGCTGAATAGCAGGGAGCCCCAGTGGTCATGAAAGAAATCAAACCACCAAAACTTGTTCGGCAGGTTGCTGGTAACAAACAAGGCCAGCAGCGTGATCCGGATCCCGTTGACGACCATGCCCAGCAAAGGAGCCACCACGATCATCAGGACGTTCTGCCAGCGACGCCGCATCGGGAAAGCCATCGCGAAAATCACGGCCACGAGCAGTAGCTGCAAAAGTATGCCTAGACCTGCGCAGGGGCCACCCACGCTCACCCCTCCTCCCTGCAGTTTCACCAAGGTTCCCAACTGCAAAGCCGTATAGCCGCAGATTGAGAGCATTTGCTTGGCAAGCCAGGCGGTTGCCACTGACAGGGGGCCAAGTGGCGTCAACGTGTTCACTGCACTGACCACCGGCAACAGTGCCAGCACGCAAAGAGATTTCAGGAAGGGACGCAGTTTGCTCGCTGGTGCCGCCAGCAGGACCAAGGCAATCCCGGCCAGCAGGGGCAGAAGGCTGGAGAGGAAGTCCGAGCTCATCAGGCGCTGGCCGAACCAGAGCATTACCACCAGCAGGGTCACGCCAACCCAACGACCGATCCGCCCCGGCCGGGGCTGCCACCCAGCGGGGGGGGTATTGAGCACCAACAGTGCTCCGCCTATCACCAGCACCAGATTGAGCGCCACATCCGGCAACTGGGTGAGCAGGTTCAATTGCAGCAAATACAGCGCGAAAATGGCAGCGAGCAGCCCCCAAAGATCGCGGTTTTCGAGCGACCGCCAACGGGCCAGTAGGTTGGGCCATGCCATGGCTTGCAGCGTGCTTTTCATGGCATCAGCTTGGAAGCTATCAGCCAATCTACCGGACAGGGGTAGGTTTGTTCAGTCGATTGTCGACATTCCAGCGACGATGCCAATGTACGCCTGCAAGCTTCACTTGACCTAAGCCTGCTTCTAGTGTCACGTCCCAGAAATCTGCGAGCAAAGGCGATGGAGTTTCTCCAGGATCGAATCTGCGGTCGCAGTCCAGCTGAAAGGCGCTGAATCCTTGTT
>JBIKMU010000069.1:0-12606 GCA_044359075.1 Cyanobium sp.
AGCTGGCGCATGGCTGGAAGGATGATCCAGACACGCTGGCGATACTGAAACAGCGTGCCCAGTCCGATGAGAACAATAATGTGCGCCAGAGCGCGGTGCGGGAGCTGGCGCGTGGCTGGAGGGATGATCCAGACACGCTGGCGATAATTAAAGAGCGTGCCCAGTCTGATGAGAATAAAAATGTGCGCCAGAGCGCGGTGCGGGAGCTGGCGCGTGGCTGGAGGGATGATCCAGACACGCTGGCGATAATTAAAGAGCGTGCACAGTCTGATGAGAACAAAAATGTGCGCCAGAGCGCAGTGCGGGAGCTGGCGCGTGGCTGGAAGAATGAACCAGAGATTCAATCCTTCCTTAATGGTCTATGAAGGAGTCCCTAATGCCATCCATACTCCATTGGCCTACAGGAGGGAGCCAAGCTGATGTCCTACCTGGCTGCCGGCTGGACGGCTGGTGATGGGAAAAACGGAGATGATCAACCAGCGGCTGAAAGTAAACTTTGCCGGTGTGCCCCACGATTGTCACAAGCCATTCGTTCCTGCCTGAGCCTCGCTCTATGGCTTGGGCTGCAGGGTTTGTGGATCAGTCCATTGCCCACACTTAAGCCCAGAGCCGAAACCTGGAGCAGCACGGCTGCCTTGCCTGAAACGCCACGACACCCAGAGCAACTCAACCCTCCATCAGCCCCTGCTCCCTGGCGATCACGGCCAGCCTGCGGTCCAACGTCCACAGGGAGCAGCCGCTCAGTTTCGCTGACGCCAGCAAATGGACATCGACCCAGCCGATGCCTCGCCCCATCAGCTGGTGTCGCTCGATCAGCAGCAACAGTTCAGCGCTGCTGGCCTCGGTGGCCGCAGGCAGATTCTGCAGCAACTGGATTACCTCGCGGCGGTTGCGCAGATGGCCGCAGGCGATTTCGCCGATCACCCAGGGATGGCTGAGCACCTCACCCTCCAGCAGCAGGGCCGCCAAGCGCGGCAGGCCGGTGCGCAGATGCTCCACCCAAACGGAAGTATCCGCCAGGATCAAGGCGCACTCCGCCGCCGCGCCACCGGATCGAGGGCGGGATCGCTGCCGCCCAGGGCGGCCAAGCGCTTGACACTCTCGCGTTGCACCAGGGCCTGCAGGGCCTGCCTGAGCAGGGCGCTGCGCTCCAGTGGACCGCACAGCTGCTCGGCACGAGCCAGGAGTTCATCGTCGAGGGTGACGGTGGTACGCATGGCCATAAGCAAGCTGCTAAGCGATCTTACATCGATTTGAGCATCATCTGGTGACAGGATTGATGCGCCTTTCATCTTGTTCTGGCGGGCCCCGCGGTCGCAGGCCAGGGGCCACCGTACAGTCCTGCGCAGGCTGAACCCACCCTGCTTAGCCGTGTTCAGCGACATCCCCAATCCCCCGCCCGCACTCCAGGAGCTGCGCCTCAAGCTCAGGGAGGTGCTGGCCAATATCGGCTACTGCATGGCGGCCGGCATGGGCACCGACGAGCAGGTGCTGCGGCACGACCTGAGCGTCAAGTTCCCGGATGAAGGCACAGATGCCAGGCTTGCGGCGCTGGCCGCCGCCCTGGAGAGCATCGCCGAAGAGGCGGAAGTTTCCGCAGTGCTGGCGGTGTCCGAGCACGTGCTACTGCCTGATCCGCCGGTCTCCTCCTGAGGATCTGCTCAGCCGGCCTGAGTGCCTGGGAGCAACGCAGCCGCCCAAGCCGGCAGGGGATCGCGATGCAGCCTCAAGCAGCCGTTGGTGATCGTGAACACGGCAACAAACGGATCAATCGCCGAGGAGTTGTCGTAGACCCGCAGCACATCGGCATTGACGCAGGGCAGCCCAAGCGGCTCCAACGCCAGCCGGTAATAGGTGCTCTTGCCGGCCCCGTTGCCACCCACCAGAATCCACAACTGGGGGCGTTCGCTCAAGCTGCCACCGGATCGCAGGGCCGAAACAAACCACCTGCAAAGGTGCCGACACTGATGCTGCCATCACTGTCGATCCGCTCCAGCAAGCCAGGCAGGCTGCGGCAGGCCTGGTAACGCACAGAGTCCGTGGTCACAGATGCGGCCAGGCTGCCGCTACGCCGCTGGGCATCGAGGCCAGCAAACACGCTCTCCGGATCCACTGCCGCCGCCCGCACCGGTTCCACCCGCAGCCGCGCCAGTCCGGCCTTCACATCGAGCAGCGTGTCTGGATCGAGAAGTGCCGCCAACTCCTGGCCCAAGGCGGCCCACTACTCAATCTGCTGGGCGGTACTGCTGTGGTGGCGGGCACCGGCCAGGGCAGCCCTGGGCATCAGGTCGACCTGGAGGCGCACGGGGGAGGCGGATTTCGCCATGGACGAGACAACAGCAATGGCTTACAAGAATTCGTAGCAATCTGCTCCGTCCCCAACCGAGGCAGCGGAAGGGCACGTTCCGAAAGTTCAGGCCTTCGCTCCAGGACTGAGCAGCAGGAAGCCAGCTTGCGGATGGCTTGAAAACGCCTCGATATAAACAGCATTGTTCAACAGCAGGCGGCTTCAATCTCGGCACGGCTGTAGTGGCCGTGCACGCGCAGGGGCACCGGCAGAGTCCAAAGCAGCGGCTCCAGTTCCGCTCGCCCTTCGCCGTCAGAGCAGTGGCGGAACTGCTCAGGTGTCAGACCTGCATCACGGCCGATCGCGCCCATGGTGATGAAGCCGGGGCATTACAGCGCCAGTTCGAGCGTTTCCACGCTTTTCACGCCTGCCTCCTCGGCCTCCACCTCAAGCCAGAGAGCGATGGCCTCACGGATGTTTGCCAAGGTCTCATCGCGGTTCTCCCCCTGCGAATGGCACCCGGGCAGATCCAGGCAGCTGCCGCTGCTATGCCAAGCAACAGCCTGGCTACCACGCCGCCGGGATCTCCCGCTCCAGCCGCAAGCGGATCGCCACTGGTTGAAGAACAAGATCCGCTCGCCTTCGTGGCTTTCGTAGGTGGCAAACCCCAGACAGCGAAACGGTTCGGTGGGGGCGCCGGGGCGGCCATCCTGTTGGCGTTGCTCGCGTAGGAACAGCTGAGCCCCACCACGCCTAGGATTTCATATCATGGTAGAGCGGGGCTCAATGACATCCCAACGGCTGAAGGTTGTTGTGGAGCGCCACGCTGATGGGTATGTGGCTTATCCCTTGGGCATCCATGGAGTGGTTGTGGGCCAAGGTGAGACCTACGACGAGGCGCTGGAGGATGTGCGCTCCGCGATCGCTTTCCACCGCGAAGCATTCGGCCCTGATTCACTGGATCAGGATGATCCTGTGCAGGAAGTCTTTCTGGCGGAAACGGTACTTGCCGGCTGATGGCCAAGTTTCCCATCGACGCGCCTCGGGATCGCGTGTTGAGGGCTTTGCAGCGATTGGGATTTGAGCTGATCCGTGAAGGAAATCACATCGCCCTGGCGCGGACGAATGAGGACGCCACGCGCACGCCCCTCACCATGCCCAACCATCGGCTGATCAAGGGGTCAACGTTGAGGTTGATTCTCAGACAATCGGAATTCAGCAGGGAAGATTTTCTTGAGGCCTACGAGGAATGCTGAACACACCCCTCAAACCGCCAACGCCGCCGCTATGCCAAGCAACAGCCTGGCAGCCACGCCGCCGGGATCTCCCGCTCCAGCTGCCACAGAGATTCCCCCACGCCATGGGGCGTTCGCCCTCGTGGCTTTCATAGCTGGCAAACCCCAGACACACGAAATTGGAGCTTGTGACTGGCTATTACCGCTAGGATTATCAAATTGTGGTTGTGACAGTCGTGACCACCATCGAGATCACGCTTCCCGACGCGCTTGCGGAAGAGGCAAAAGGAGCCGGACTACTTTCTCCCGAGGCGATCGAGGATCTGCTGCGTAGCAAATTGGCGTCCGACCGCTTGAAGCGCCTCCAGCAAGCGCGCGATCTACTCTCCGCTCGCCCGGAGGAGGCGATGACGCAGGAGGAGATCCAGGCGGAAATCAAGGCCTACCGTCAGGAACAAAGAATTGCGGCTGGTTCTTGATACCAATACGGCAGTCTCAGGACTGATCTGGCAGGGAACACCTGGCAGGATCATTGATGCTGGCCTGGCAGAGAAGGATCAGTTGCTCAGCAGTGTGCCTCTGCTGGCTGAACTGGAGGGTGTGCTGCAAAGACCAAAGTTTCAGCAAACACTTCAGCGGCGGGGCGTCAAGGTTTCGGATCTATTTGACGGCTATGCCGCTTTGGTTGGATGCGTAGCTCCGGTTGAACTTGTCGAACCCAGATCGCCACTGGTGGACGAACAAGATCCGCTCGCCTTCGTAGCTTTCGTAGTGGGCAAACCCCAGACACACAAACGGTCGCGCCTCTTGGTGGATGGTGCGCTTGCCGGAGGGGGCGGCGGCGGTGGTGAGCACGCCATAGCCGCAGGCTTCTGCGAAGCAGTAGGCCGCTTCGATCACGGCGCGGCTGTAGTGGCCGTGCACGGGCAACGGCACCGGCAACGCCCAGGGCAGCTGAATCAGCTCCTCGCGCCAGGCGCCTGCCTGCCAGAGCACCGGCAGGGCCTGATCGAGGGGCCGCCACTTGCGGCCGGTGCCGTTGCCGCCAGGCTTCTGCGTAGGCGTAGCCTTCTCGAAGAGAAGCAGTAGAGCTGGGACGTGAGCATCAGCTACTGCGGTTGTGTTTCACACCCAGCTCAGAACCAACTCAAAGAAGGTCCAGAAGGTCGTGCACCTCAACCTGGGCCTGTCTCAGCAGACCAGCGAGTGTGCCGACCTTGATCGGCTTGTGGAGAGGAACGACGCAACCCCGGCTGCCGCTACGCATCACGACATGGCTGCCGTTCTGGCGAACGGCCTTAAACCCCAGGCGCTCCAGCACGCGAATTATCTCCCGTCCGGAAAGGTGCGGGAGCTTAGGCATGGGCTGGAACCGTGAACATCGTCACTAGCGGGTGGCCTTTGATCACGGCGGGGAACTCCTCCAGGTAGAGCGTGGTGGCCTCGCGCAGGTTGGCGAGGGCCTCCTCGATGGATTCACCCTCCGTTGTGGTGCCCGTTTCAGGGTTGAAGGCCACGTATCCGCCTTCCTCCGCGGGGGACAGCACGGCAGTGAGTTCCATGGGCCTTGGTTCAGTGATCTCAGTCTGACGGGGGGTGGCAAATGCTGCCCCCCTCAAACCGCCAACGCCATAACTGGTAACCACGCCGCCGGGATCTCCCGCTCCAGCCGCCAGCGGATCGCCATCGGCCTCTCGCCCTCGTGGCTTTCGTAGCTGGCAAAGCCGAGGCACACGAAGGGTTCGGTGGGGGCGCCGGGGCGGCCATCCTGTTTGCGTTGCTCGCGCACGTAGCCGCAGGCTTCCGCGCAGCGGTACAGGAGCACCCTGGTGCCGCGGGAGGCGTGGTGGATGTACCGCTGGCCGGTAGCGGAGGCGGCGGTGGTGGTGCTCTGGCTTTCCCAGTGGAACAACGCGGGGCAGAGGGCCAGGTGCCGGTAGCGGGTGGAGGGTGAGAAGAGGGCTTCGCTTTTGCGCAGGGTGATGAACAACAGGTCGGTGGCGCTGGCTCGGTGCCAGAGCACGCCTTCGCGGTGGATCCATGGGGCTTCGGTCGTGAGCACGCCAAAGGCGGCCTCGATCTCGGCGCGGCTGTAGTGGCCGTGCACGCGCAACGGCACCGGCAAGGCCCAGGGCAACGGGTGGAGGCGGCGACCAGCCCGCTCAGCGAGCAACTCCAGCAGCTGAATCAGCTCCTCGCGCCAGGCGCCTGCCTGCCAGAGCACATCCAGGGCCTGATCGAGGGGCCGCCACTGGCGGCCGGTGCCGTAGCCGCCAGGCTTCTGCGTAGGCGCAGCCTTCTCGAAGAGAAGCAGTAGAGCTGGGCGGTGAGCATCAGCCACTGGCGCCGCTCGCGCTCGGAGAGGGCCTGCGGATCGGGCGGTGCGGATTCGGCCAGGGAGGCGGCGGTGGCTCGCAGACGGTCGGGGTCGTCGAGGTGGAGCAGGCCGGCGGCGATGGCGCGGCTGAGGCGCTCCTCCTGGGGATGGGGTGCAGCCGGCGCCGCGGATCCCGTAGAAGTCGGCCGGCTCCATGGCGATGGCGTCGAGCCAATCGGCCAGGCCGCTGGCGGGGCCGATCCTTCCCTCAGCGGCAAGGGATCGCAACTCCTGGAGAAGCTGGGGCCGGCGGCTGGGCAGGCACTGGCGCAAATTGGCCAGCACCCGCTCGCTGGAGATGCGATCGAGCACCAGCCGGCAACCGGGCGGCAGAAACGGGAACCCCTGAGCCAGCTGGTCTTCGAGCTGCCGCCGGCTGCAGCCCAGCAACGCCCGGTAGCGCAGATCAAAGCGAAAGCGCCGGTGCTGCTGGCCGATGCTTGTTGCGTTTTTTGGCCAAGCACGGTGAGGCAGCTCTTGCCGGTGTCGGGCGACAGCCGCAGGCCCCGGCCCAGCTGCTGCAGAAACACGAATCAGCGTGGAGTGGCGCTCTCGGTGGGCCGCAGGAACAGCACCGTGTCGATCGATGGGATGTCGAGCCCTTCGTTGAACAGGTCGACGGCGAAGAGGATCTGCAGCTCGCCGGATTGCAGACGGCGCAGGGCGGCCTGGCGAACGGGCTTGCTCCACGCTCACGCAGAAGCCCAGGGAGTGCATGCGGGCGGGATCGGCCACGGTGTTGTGGAGCTCGCTGAGGATCAGGGAGATTTCGTGCAGTTCGCCAGCAGGCTGAGGGAGGACTTGAAGTTCCTGCTTGGCTCTGAAGCGCAAGAAGCGAGACAAAAGGACTGGTGTGATTGGCCCTCAAACCGCCAGCGCAAGCTCCGGCACAAACGCCGCCGGAATCGGCCGCTGCAGCCTCCAGCGAATTGCCATCGGCCGCTCGCCCTCGTGACTCACATAATCCGCAAACCCCAGGCAAAGAAACGGCAGCGTCACCCCGCCGCGCTTGTTCTCCTCCCTCACAAAGAGCATCACCCGGCTGCCACGCTCACTGTGGTGGATGTATCTCTGTCCGGTGGAGGTCGCTTCCCGGGTGATGCTCTGGCTCTCCCAGTGGAACTCCCACGGCGAGATCGCGTAATCGTTGTAGCGGGTGGTGGGGGAGAACAGGCGCTCGGACTTCTTGAGGGTGATGAAGAAGACGTCGCACTGGGATGCCCGATCGAACAGCACCCCCGATTGGCCGGTGGTCTGCTGGGTATCGCTGATCAGCCCAAACGCGGCATAGATCTCGGCGCGGCTGTAACGGGCATGGAGAGCCAGGGGCACGGGCTGATCCCACACCAGGGGAGGGGCGAGGTGGTCGGTGCGCTCCAGCAACAGTGCGAACAGTTCGCGCAGTTCATCGAGAAAGGCTGGACAGGCCCAGAGCCGATCGAGTGCGTCTTGCAAACCAAGCCGATCGGGGGACGTTCCCCAGAGCTGGAGGAGCAGCATGCGCCAACGCCGACGGTCTGTTTCGCTCAGGTTCTGCACCTGTGGCGTCAGTTCATGGGTGAGGCCCTGCAGCAGGAATGAAAGACGGTCGGTGTCGTCCAGATGAAGCAGGCGCCCCACTCCCCGCCCCAGCCGCTTTTCATCGTCGCTGGGCTCCCCTGAGGCCGCCCCGGCAACCCACCCCAACTCCCGCTGCAGCAACGCCCAGGAGCCCGCCACCTTGTAAAACTCCCCCACCTCCATCCCGAGCCCCGCCAGCAACGCCGCCAGCGAACAGCGCCCGAGGCGTCGGGCTTCGGCGAGCAGTTGGGGTCGGCGGCTGGGCAGCGACTCACGTAAGTTCTCAAGCACCAGATCACTGGAGACCTGATCGAGCTGCAGGCTGCAGCCGGCCGGTAGGAAGGGAAACCCTTCCTTGATCTGCTGCTGCAGCTGGTCGCGCGTGCCGCCGAGCAGGGCGCGATACCTGAGATCAAAGCGGAAGCTCCGGTGGGCCTGGCCGATGAAATCGAGCACCGTGAGACAGCTTTTGCCCCGGCAGAGGCGCAGACCACGGCCGAGCTGCTGCAAGAACACGATCGCGCTCTCGGTGGGCCGCAGGAACAGCACCGTGTCGATCTCGGGGATGTCAAGGCCTTCGTTGAACAGGTCAACGGCGAACAGGATCTGCAGCTCACCGGAGCGCAGGTGGCGGATCTGCTCGGCTCGCTGCTCCCGGGGGCTGGAGGCGTCCAGGGCGGCGGCGCGCAGGCCGGCCGCCACGAACTTGCGGGCCATCCAATGGGCGTGCTCCACGCTCACGCAGAAGCCCAGGGCCCGCATCGAATCCAGGTGGGTGACCTTGTCTGCCAGTTCGCGCAGGATTAGGCGCAGGCGGGCGTCGTCGGCGGTGTAGAGGTTGGAGAGGGCTTCGCTGGCGTAGCCGTTGCGGCGCCACTCGATCTGCGACAGATCGGTGCCGTCGTGGAGGCCGAAGTAGTGGAAGGGGCACAGCAGGCCCTGCTCCAAGGCGCTCCAGAGGCGCAGTTCGGCGGCCATGCGGCCCTCGAACCAATGGAGGATGTCCTCGCCGCCGGTGCGCTCGGGGGTGGCGGTGAGGCCCAGCAGCAGGGACGGCGCCAGGTGGGTCAGCCAGCGCTCGTAGCTGGCGGCGGCGGCGTGGTGGAACTCATCGACGATCACCACGGCGAACGCGTCCGGCGCCAGGTCGGCCGGATCCAGCGCCGCGAGTGACTGCACGGAGGCGAACACATGGCGCCACTGGCTGGGGCGCTGGCCATCCACCAGCAGCTCGCCGAAGGAGCCATCGCGCAGCACCTGGCGGAAAGTGGCGAGGCTCTGCTGCAGGATCTCGCGCCGGTGGGCCACGAACAGCAGGCTCGGGTGGCCCGGACCGGCCTGGCGGGCGTAATCGAGGGCGGCGATCACGGTTTTGCCCGTGCCGGTGGCGGCCACCACCAGGTTGCGCCAGCGGCCATGGAGGCTGCGCTCGGCGGCCAGCTTGTCGAGAATCTCCTGCTGATAGGGGTAGGGACGGATATCGAAGAAGCTGAGCGGGGAGGCGTCCGCCGCTGAATCCCCCGTCGACTCCTCTCGCACGGCCCGATCAAAGCGGCGCTGCTCCAGTTCGCTGGCCCGGTAGGGCTCGAACTCGCCCTCCTCCCAGTAGCTCGCAAAGGCGGCCTGGAACTTGGCCAGGATGCTCTCGTTGTCGGCGGCGGAGAGGCGCACGTTCCACTCCAAGCCGTCGTGCAACGCGGCGGTGGAGAGGTTGGATGAGCCGATGTAGGCGGTGGAGGCAGGGGGGGAGCCCGAGAGGCCGGGCCGATGGAACAGCCAGGCTTTGGCGTGCAACCGGGTGCGGCGGGCGTCGTAGCTGACACGCACCTCGGCGCCATTCGCCACCAGCCAATCGAGGGCGCGGCGGTCGGTGGCGCCCAGGTAGACGGTGGTGAGCACCCGCAGCTGGCGGCGGGGCTGGGCCTGCAGGAACTGGCTGAGGGCCGGCTGGAGCAGGCGTAGGCCGCTCCACTTGATGAAGGCGCAGAGCAGGTCGATCCGCTGGGCGGAGGGGACTTCGTGGATCAGCGCCTGCCCCACAGACGGTTCGCCGCTGGCGTTCACCAGCAGGGTGCTGTCGGCCAGGGGGATGAGCGGGCGGATGGTGGATGCCTGGCCAGGCAGGAGCGCCGTTGATCGGATCTCCGAGAGCAGCCGAGAGGAGGGATGGAGTTGGTCGGCCGTGGAGATGGCGCGGGGTGCCTGGCTTTGGAGCAGGCCCACCAGTTGGTTCACCAGGGCCAGCTGGTGCTCAGGGGTGGCACCACCGCTCAGGTGCTCCAGGGCGATGCGGGCGAGAGCCGCCAGGTGTCGGGCTAACAGGCGCGGGGCTTCCTGGGGATCAAGGCCGTCGGTGGCGACAAGGGTGCCCTGTAGGGCGCGCAGCTGCTGCTCCAGGCCCTCGGTGATGAGTTGCTGGTAGAGACCGGGGGGTGGGGCCTGGTCGGGCATGGGGTGTCCAGTCGCCTGGCCTCCGGTACATGTTTTGGATTGCCAGCCAGGAATGGGGCTAGGCTCTGGCGATGTTATGCGGATTTGGATAACCTGACAGCTAGTTTTGACGTACAAGCCCTGATGCTTGCTCTATTAAGGGATCAGCTCATAGATCCCAACCCTTATGCGGAAGGAGAAGAAGCAGGAGGGGAGTTATGCGGAATCGCCCATTTACTCCATGTGAGCTTTAGGAATGACATATTTCGACCCAAGGTAGACACTAAAGGCTTTATTGTTCAGCCCAGAGTAAATTTATTTGCGGCAATTAAAAGTAATTTAAAGAACCATCCATACCTAGAGAAAGACTAAGTAATTAAACCAAACTGGAATATCTTCCTTATCCCACTAAGCAAACATCATTAAGCTAAAAAAGAATGGGAGGCAATAGCCGGATTAATATTGGATGAAGGTGAATATTCGCCTGGCCGCTATGAGGCAGGTGGAACATAAATGATGAACAATATAATTTATGGCAAAAGACTTCGGCCTATTGCTAAAGCGCTAGCTGATTTTAAGCATTAGTACAGCAAGTGATCCACCTCAAATCTCGCTTGTAGCAGTTCAAGCCCCCAGCTGAGAGGATCTCATCGATCCTTGCCAAGACCGCTGGCCGGTCAAGCTTCTTGCGCGTAAGCGTCTTGGTGGCCACGGCTCAGTAGTGCCATTTGCCCTTGATACCCCCCCCCCCGAACGCACCCGCGGGGGGATTTTTCATCACCTGTTCGCCGTGGGATCAGATACCAATCCGAATGAAACACCGTTTGTCCTGCCGCCTCACCTGAGTTCAGGCCCACATTCCAGCCGCTGATCGATGCATCCTGGGCACTCAGCTGCTCCCGCCGCAGCTTCAGCAGCTCCACCACCGCGTTCCATTCCGGCTGGTGCAACGCCAACCCATCGGCCCCATGCCGCCGCGGGATCACCAGGCTGTGCCCAGGCGTCACCGAGTAGGCATCGGCGATGCACAGCGCCAGTTCGTTCTCCAGCAGCACCCGGCCGCTGCCCTCCAGCCCGCAGAACACACAGCCCGCCTCCCATCGCTTGGCGGCGTTGCAGCGGAAGCAGAGGGCCTCCAGGTTGCTTAAATCATCCGAGCCGCTCTGGTTCCTGGGCACGATGTGGTCCACCTCCAGGGCCCGTTGATGCGGGGTTTGCCAAGCAACAGCCTGCGCCGCAGCACTCGCAGCGGCCTTTGGTCCGGGTGAGCACCCGGTATTGGATCGAGCCGCTGATCGGGGTGTGGTGGCTCCTGTGGGCGAACACCTCCTCGCCGAGCTGCTCTCGGAAAGCGTCAAGGCGTTGCCGGCACAGCTGCAGCAACTGGTCGCGTTCGGCGTCGCTCAGCTCTACTGCTTCGCAGAAGCCTTCGGCTACGCCGCCCACCAGGTCGTAGGTGCCTCGCTCGTAGTGGGTGATGCCGTTGCCGGTGAGAACCTTGCCCACCATCCGCTTGACGCGCTCTGTGTAGTAATCGATCTGGGTCACGTCTTCCCCCAGGATCCGGCGGGCCACGTCCTGCGCGGGGGCTGGGCTGCGGCGGCCCAGGAGCACCATGAGCATTAGGGGTTGGTAGATGTGGCTCATGCGCATGCGCTTGGCGATGTACTCGCGCAGGCGCTCGTAAGTGGGGGAGGGGGTTGGGGGCATGGGGGGGTCCTGGCCGGGATTCCTTCTGCGGGCCGGCTTGCTGGGGCGGGGGGTGTAACAGGAGGTGGCACTTGTGGGGGAGAGGCCCTGCCGCGATGCCATGCCTTCCTTCAAGCCCTCAGCCAAGCATTACGGGACGCCTCCACACCGTTTCCGTGCGTCGTTTGTACTAACATCACTGAGTTGCTCAAGTAGGGGAGAGTTCGCCATGGCTGCCACCGGTGCTTCGCCTCCTGCGCGCTCAGCCCGGCTCGGCCTGCGCGCCACGCCCGAACAGGAAGCCGTGCTGCGCCGAGCTGCCGAGGTCACCCACAAGTCGCTCACCGACTTCATCCTCGACAGCGCCTGCCTCGCTGCTGAGCAGACGCTCCTTGATCAGCGCCTGTTCATGGTCTCTGGCTCCCAGGCCCAGGCCCTGATGGATCTGCTGGACCGCCCCGAACAGGCCAATGAGGGTCTGCGTGATCTGTTCGCCAGGCAGCCACCCTGGGAAGCCCGGTGACCTGGCGGCCGCCGGAGCTGCTGTCCGTCCAGCACCGGCTGGAAGGCTTTGACTGCGGTAAGCCCACGCTCAATCACTGGCTGCAGCACCACGCTCGCCAGGCGCAGACCAGTGGCTCGGCCCGAACGTTCGTCGTCGCCGACGAGGAGAACCGCGTCGCCGCCTATTTCAGCCTCACCGTGGGCCAGGTCGACACGGTGGAGGCGCCAGAGCGCATCCGTCAGGGCATGGGGCGATTTCCGCTGCCCGTGGTCATCCTGGCCAGGCTCGCCGTGTCACGCGAGAACCATGGATGTGGCCTCGGTGTGGGGTTGCTGCAGGACGCGATCCGTCGCACGCTGGTGATCGCTGAGCAGGCCGGAATTCGGGCGATCCTGACCCATCCCATCGACGAAGACGCAGCACGCTTCTACACCCGGTTCGGATTCACCGCATCGCCTCTGCGCCAGCAGCAGCTGCTCCTGCTGCTCAAGGACGCGAGGAAGATCCTCCTGTGAGCATCGGG
>JBIKMU010000070.1:0-12475 GCA_044359075.1 Cyanobium sp.
CCCCATTCTCTCGCCCGGATCCATTGCTGTCACTGGGATCTGGGCAGATTTGAGGCCGTCTGTGGAGAAGTGGGCGGTGGGGTTATGTGCGACAGGCTCCTAGGCTGGCCAAGCCTGACGGCAGATCCGCCTGCCCTTCCGCCCTCTGATGACCAGCCCCTCCCTGCGCATCGCCTCCCGCCGCAGCCAGCTGGCCATGGTGCAAACTCACTGGGTACGTGAGGCGCTGTTGGAGGCCCATCCGGATCTGGGGATCAGCATTGAGGCCATGGCCACCCAGGGCGACAAAATTCTGGATGTGGCGCTGGCCAAGATTGGCGACAAGGGGCTTTTCACCAAGGAATTGGAAGCCCAGATGCTGGTGAATCAGGCGGATATCGCCGTCCACAGCCTCAAGGACCTGCCCACCAACCTGCCCGAAGGCTTGATGTTGGGCTGCATCACCGAGCGGGAGGATCCGGCGGATGCCCTGGTTGTGCATGAACGCCATCGCCAGCTCAGCCTGGCCACCCTGCCGGCCGGGGCCGTGGTTGGCACCAGCTCGTTGCGGCGCCTGGCCCAATTGCGACACCACTTTCCCCAACTGGTCTTCAAGGATGTGCGGGGCAATGTGATCACCCGCCTGGAAAAACTGGATTCCGGCGCATATGACTGTCTGATCCTGGCGGCGGCGGGGCTGGAGCGCCTGGGATTGGCCGACCGCATCCACGAACGCATTGACCCCTCCATCTCCCTGCATGCGGTGGGCCAAGGGGCCCTGGGCATTGAATGCCGCCAAGGCGATGCCACCGTGCTTGGCCAAATCAAGGTGTTGGAACACCTGCCAACCGCCCGGCGCTGCTTGGCGGAGCGGGCCTTCCTGCGGGAACTGGAGGGGGGCTGTCAGGTGCCCATCGGCGTCAACACCCGCTTTGAAGGCGATGATTTGGTGCTGACGGGCATGGTGGCCAGCCTGGATGGTCAACGCCTGATTCGCGATGAGGCCCGCGGCGATCAGACCGATCCGGAAGCGATCGGGGTGGCCCTGGCCCAAAGCCTGAGGGCCCAGGGAGCCGGCTCGATTCTGGAGGAGATCTTTGCCACCGTCCGACCCGAAGCCTGAGGCTGGGGCTGGGGCTGGGGCTGGAGCCAAAAAGCCCAGCCTCGGTGCCGTCACGGTGATCAGGGCTGAACTGCCCGCCAAGAACCGACGCCCACCCCTGCAGCCCAACACCGACCGGCGACCAAACGCCCAGGGGTTTCCCTTCGAGTGGACCCTGCTGGCCTGGGCCGCCCTGGTAGGGATCAGCACCGGTTTGGCGATCGTGGCCTTCCATGAGGTCCTCGATTTCCTCAATAACTTTCTCTTCGGCCCCTTTGTCGAATGGCTGCTTGAGATCAGCCGCTCCCCGGTGGCGGTAGCGGCCCAGGCCCAGGCCCAGGTCCCGGTGGCGCCAGTGACCCTGCCCCCTCCCTCGGCCCACGATGCAGACACACCGCTCAAGGCCCTGCTGCAACTTGGTCTCGGCAGCATCGGCTTTCTGAGCGGAACTCCCCCGACCCCGGCCCCGGCCCCGGCTCCCCTGCCGCCGCCCGGGCCTGCGGCCCCGGACTGGCTAGCCCTCTGGCCGGTGGTGGTGGTTCCCACTTTGGGGGGGCTGGCCGTTGGCGTGTTGCGCCGCTTCTGCGGCCCCCTGGGACCGGGTGTGCCCAGCCTGATGGCCATGGCCGAAGGGTCGGAAGATCCGGCCCCCGTACCACCGCTGCTGCGCCTGCTGACGGCGGCCCTAAGTCTTGGCAGTGGCGCCTCCCTGGGGCCTGAAGGCCCCAGCGTCGAAAGTGGCGGCAATTTGGGACTGTGGTGGGCCCGCCTTGGGCGCCTGTCGCCCCAATCCCAGCAGACATTGGTAGCCGCCGGGGTGGCCGCTGGTCTGGCGGCAGGTTTCAAGGCGCCGATTGCGGGAGTGTTTTTTGCCTTCGAAGGCAATGCCAACACCAGCGCCACCCGACCCAACCTGAGAGCCGTGCTGGTGGCGGCGGTGGCCTCAGCCCTGGTGACCCAACTACTGCTGGGCGATGAACCGATCCTGCGGCTGCCGGCCTATGTGGTGCGCTCGCCGCTGGAACTACCCCTCTACCTGGGTCTGGGGGTCCTGGCCAGCCTGATGTCACTTGCCCTGATCAAGTTGATGGCGGCCGGCCGGGATGGCAATGTGCAGCGGCTGCTGGAAAAACTGCCGCCGGGCCTGGCCACCGCCCTGGGGGGGGCGGCGGTTGGGGCCATGGCCCTGGCCTTTCCCCAGGTGCTGGGCGTTGGCTACGACACGATTGAGGCCCTGCTGGGCAGTGATCAAGGCATTCCCCTGATCACGTTGGCGAGCCTGCTGGTGGTGAAATTACTGGCGACCAGCCTGAGTAATGCCAGTGGATTCGTGGGCGGCGGTTTCGCCCCGGCCCTGTTTTTAGGTGCCACCCTGGGCAGCGTTTATGGCCGGCTGCTGGGCGAAGGGGGGTTGGGATTGCCGGTGGCCGAAGCCCCCGCCTACGCCATGGTGGGCATGGCGGCGGTGCTGGCCGGCAGCGTCAGGGCCCCCTTGACCGCCCTGCTGCTGTTGTTCGAACTGACTCGGGACATCAGGATTGTGTTGCCCTTGATGGCGGCGGCTGGCCTGAGTGCAGCCCTTGTCGACCGCTGGCAAAGCGTCAAACCCACCACCCTGCTGGGGGCCGACCGCAACGAAGAGCGGCGGCGGGAGCGGCTGGCGGCCTTAAACGTGAATGAAGCGCTGGAACCGGAGGCGCCGCTGGTTTTGCCAACCCAAACCCCGGCGGCAATGGCCCTGAGTGAATTGATTGCAGCCCATGGCCACTGTTTGCTGGTGGTGGATGAAGCCGAAACCAACGTGGTGGGTATCGTCACCCTCGCTGACTTACAGCAGGCCCTCAACGCCGCGAATCAAAGGGGAAAGCCGCTGAGCTTGGGCGAATGCCGCCGCAACGATCTGGTCTGGTTAGCGGATTCGGCCCATCTCGATGATCTGGAGGACCAGCTAGGCCCCCAAGGCATCCGTCAGGTGCCTGTTTTCGCCGTGACAGCCGGGATGGCCGGTCCTCTACCTAGGGGACTGCCTTCAAGCGGCTTGGGACTTGATGCGTTGCGGGGGTTGGCAAGTCGGGATGGCTTGGCCATTGCCCTGGCCCGCCAGAACCATCAAGAGGCCATTTCTGAGCAATCGCTCACCACCAAGGCCCTGGCCACAGGATCAACCTGAGAGAGCAAACCCAGGATGCGTTGCAGATCGAGATCCGAAAGCTCGCCATCGCTGCCCCACTTCAAGGCGGTGCTGTTGAGCTGATCGGTGGTGTATCTGCTGGGGAAAGGGTCTGGAGCCATAGGGCTAGGGGCGCCAATGCGGGACGCCTGGTCTAGGAACAGGTATAAAAGCTTACGAGGAAGTCTTGGGTTGAACACCAAACCAGGGCCAATCGCCAGAATCTCTTCGGATTTGGATTGGGGCTGGGGCTGAAACGAGCTGGGCCGCAGCCAATCGCGACGGCCCCAGCCGACCTCAGGGAGTGACGATCACCGGCGTGCCCACTTCCACCTGGTCAAACAGCTGGCGGACATGGGGGCCCAACATGCGGACGCAGCCGGCGGAGACGGCGGCGCGGGTCTTGACCCACTGCTCCCAAGCGGGGGGGGTGCCGTGGATGCCGAACTGGTCTTTGGCGGTGGTGTGGAAGCCCAGCCAGCGATCACCGAGGGGGCCCAGGGGGCCGATGGTGGGGTTATTTCTACCGGTCTTGGTGCTCTGGTACTGGGGATTGACCACCTTGTTGCGCACAGCAAAACGACCCGTGGGGGTGGGGGTGGCGGGGTCACCGATGGCCACCGGCCAGCTGCCCAGCACCTGGCCATTGTCGACAAGACTGATGGTGCGCTTGCCCAACTCCAGACGGATCTCGCGGGTGCTCGTATAAGCAGCTGCCGTGGCAGCCGGAACCGAAGGCACCGCCGCGCCCGAGGCGCGGCCAGCCCGGCTCGGGACCGGACCGGTCTGGACCTTACCGGCCTGAACAGCTCCGGTCGGGGCCGTAACGGTCGGGGACTGGGGACGGGCGACGGCGGGGCTGACCGACGGCACGGCAGGCAAGGGCGGCGGCGGTTGCAGGGCCAGGACGGGCCCGGCACCAAAGGTGATCGCCGCAGCCATCAGGCCGCTTGTGCGCAGACCCCAGCCCAGGCCTCGGGCACCCCCGGGACTGGATGGACAAACGGTTGGGCCGCATGGATTGGGGCTCATGGGTTGGTCGCGGAACGGGTGGATAGGGAACGGCCCAGGCGGGTCCGATGGGATGGGAGTGGGGGCGATCAGCCCACCAACTTGGCGTCGATGGTTGAGGTATAGCGCAGCTCGCACTCCTTGATAACCCTCACGGCCTCGGCGCTGTCAAAGAAGCCATTGACGTGGCAGGTGCCTGGCTTTTTGAGGTCTTTGTAGTGCTCCCAGTAGTAAGTGGTTTCCGTGAGCCACTGGGGCCCCAGCTGCTCATGGGAAGTGATGTGGTCCATGCGCTTGTCATCCGCCAACACGGCGATGACCTTGTCGTCGACTTCACCGCCGTCGTCAAATTTCATGATGCCGATGATGCGGGCCTCCACCAAGGAACCGGGGACCAGGGGTTCGCTGACCCCCACGATCTCGATATCCAGGGGATCGCCATCCTCATCCCAGGTGCGGGGGATGCAGCCATAAGCAAAGGGGTAGGTCAGGGAGGAGTACCCGACGCGATCGAGCTTGAGGTGACCGGTTTCGGTGATCAGTTCGTACTTGTTGATCGTGCCTGAATTGAGCTCGACGATCGCGTTCAACCGCAGCTTGCCCTCGTCGGCGAAGGCCGGCAGCACGTGCAGGAGGTTGAGCATCGTGCGGCTGGGGGCGTGGTCGATGTTCGCCAAGGGGAGGGGGCAAAGCGGCTGGAATCTTAAAGAAAGGCACCCCCTTCAGCCAGCCAGCTGGTCCACCTTGGCGGCCAGGTAGGTGAGGAAGGGCTCCGCCCCCAGGGGCCGGCCGGTCACCTGCCGCACCAGCTCCTCGCCATTGACCGAGCGGCCCAGGGGCCAGACCCGGGCCGCCAGCCAGCCCCGCAACTGCTGCTCCTCGCCAGCAGCCACCAGGGTTTCCAGCGGCCCGAGGTCCTGCTCCAGGGTTTGGCTGAGCTGGGCGCTGATCAGATGCCCCAGGGCATAGGAGGGGAAATAGCCAAACAGCCCCTCGGCCCAGTGGATGTCCTGGATGCAGCCGTCACTATCGCTGGGCGGCACAAGGCCAAGCAGGGCAACCATGCGGCGGTTCCATTCGGCGGGCAGGTCGGCCACCGGCAGCCCGCCTTCGACCAGCTCCAGCTCCAGCTCGTAGCGCAGCACGATGTGGAGGCAATAGCTGAGTTCATCGGCCTCGACCCGGATCAGGCCGGGCCGCAGCGGATTTAGGCAGCGCCAGAAGTCCTGGCTGCTGCCCCGGGCCTCGATGCCAGCAGCGGCCTGGAAGCGGGGCAACCAGCGATCTGCGAAAGCACGACTGCGGGCCACCCGACATTCCCAGAACAGCGATTGGCTCTCGTGCACCCCCATGGAGGTGGCCTCCCCCAGGGGCCAGGGGAAATAGTGCTGGCCGTCCCGGGGCAGACCCTGCTCGTATAGCGAGTGGCCCCATTCGTGGGCCGTGGCCAGGAAGGCGGAGAAGGGCTGGCCCGGCACGACCCGGGTGGTGATGCGGAAGTCCTGGGGACCGACGGTGCAGGAAAAAGGGTGGGCCGACCTGGCGCGCTGGCAGCGGCGCGGGTCATAGCCCCAACCCTCCAGCAGCTCGGCACAGAGAGCCTCCTGGGACCCCTCGGGTAGATCAAACGCCTCGGTTGAGCCGGCGTCCTGGCCGGCAGTGGCGCGCCCGCCCAGCTCGGCGGCCCGCTCCAGCAGGGCCGGCAACTGCTGTTTGAGGGGGGTGAACAGCTCGTCGAGACGGGCCTTGCTGATGTCGGGCTCGAAGGGTTGGGCCAGGGTTTCCCAGGGGCTGCGGGCGATCGGCTCGGCGGCCGCCAGCTGGGCGGCCTGGTCGCGGCGCAGGGTCAAGAGCTCCTGGAGGGCCGGCGCGAACAGGGGAAAGTCGTTGCCGCGCCGGGCCTGCTGCCAAAGGGCATTGCCGCGGGACTGGGCCTGAGCGAGGCGGCCGACCAGGTCGGGATCCAGGCAGCGCTGGCGCTCTAATTCGAGGCGCAATAGCTGCAGATTGCGGCGGCTTTGCGGCGGCGAATCGGGTTCCAGCTCGGCTTCGGCGGCGGCCAGCAGGTCGACGTATTCCTGTTGGCTCTGGCGCTGGTGCAACTGGGTGGCCAGCAGGGCCAGTTGCTCGCCGCGCCAGGGGGCGCCCGCCGCCGGCATCACCGTGTTCTGGTCGTAATAGAGGGCGCTGCTGATCGATCCGAGCAGCCGGGTTTGGTGCAGGTAGGCGTGCAGACGCCCGAAGGCGGAAGCCGGCGCACTCATGGGGGGCAATTACCACTGGCCCCAGCATGGCGGCAAGGGATGGCCGGGACTACGGATGCCCGTATCCCAGAAGTCCGCCAACACGGGGCCAGGGCGGTGAAGCTGGAATCATCCAAAAGCTCAGACGAAAAGAGATCGGCATGCGCGAGATCGTTTTCCTGGTGACGACGGAGCGGCCCGGGCATATCGAAGCCACCGCCCCTGATCGCTCCCTCCAGGTGCAGGCTGCCAGCCTGGAGGAACTGCACCATGAAGCCCGCGAAGCCCTGATCGCCCAGGTGGGAGCAGCCCACAACAGCTACCGGATTCGCTTCTGCCGGCCTTTGAGTCCCAAGCCCCGGCCGGAGGGGTCAGACCAACGCCAACGGCGGCCGGCTTCGGCGGCCCCTGAATCCCCAACGGCGCTGCTGGCACCGCCGGGCCGCCGCGGCGGCTGAAACCAGGGGTTTTGTCAGGGCGCAGACCGCAAGTTCAGAGGGCCGAGAGGCCCTGGGCCAGGCCGGTGGTCACCGCCGTCAGAAAGGGCAGATCAAGGTTGGCGATGGTGTCAGTGGCTTGGTGGTAGTGGGGGTTGCGCAGAAAGGAGGTGTCTGTGGCCATGACGGCGGCATAACCCTGGTCCCAAAAAGGGCTGTGGTCGGAACGACGCACATCCGGCAGCAGGCGGCCGGCCCGGGGCACCGGCAACAGCTTGGTGGGTACATGGCGCCCCAGACCGCGGGCCAGCGCCGGCAACAGGGGTAGGGCCTTGAGGTTGGCGACCAGGGCCAGGAAATCGCCCCGCTCGCCATAGAGATGGCGCATCGCCGCCAGGGGATAGCGCTGCTGGCTGGAGGTGTAACCGAGCATCTCCAGACTCAGCATCAGGGCCAAATCCTGGCCGCTGGCCTTGAGCTGGGCCGCCAGGGCGATGCTGCCGAGCAAGCCCAATTCCTCTTGATCAAAGGCCACCAGCCAGATGGGCCGCCGGGGCGGCTGCCGGGCCCAGTGCTGCGCCAACTCGACCAGGGCCGCCAGGCCGGTGGCGTTGTCATCGGCGCCAGGGGAATGCAACGGCCCGTCGTAGTGGGCGCCCACCAGCAGGGGAGACCGGTGCGATTGAAGGCCCGGCAAGCGCAGAATCAAATTGCAGCCGGCCTGCGAACCAGACCCGAAGCGATGCTCTTCAAAAGGGCCAAGGGGGGCCAGCAGGGCCGCCAGCTCGGCGCGCACGGCCAGCAGGGCCAGGCGATCCCAGTGGCTGTGGCGGGGGCGGGCCCACCGCTGCAGATGGGCCAGCAGGCGCTGCTGCAGGCCGGGGGCCAGGGAACGGGCGCCGCTGGGGCCTGGCTCATAAGTCATGGGGCGGCAGCCGGCAAGGGACGCTTGGGGCGCGCGGGTGCAGAACGGGCCCTGAAGCGGGCCTTGAGGCGGGCCCATAGGCGGGCCTGATAGGCCCCTAATTCCAATGAATCTGCATCGGCACCGATCCCTCCAGGCTGCGCTTCACCGGGCAGGCCTCACCGGCTCGGCGCAGTTTTTGGCGCTGGTCGTCATTGAGAGCCGCCGGCAGGTTCACCCACACCTCCAGCTCGGCGATGCGGCGCACCCCCGAGCTGGTCATGCGTTTTTGCACCTTGGCGCTGCTGCCCTCAATCGCCCACCCCTCGCGATCGGCGGTGATGCCCATGATCGTCAGGATGCAGGTGGCCAGCGCCGCCGCCACCAGATCGGTGGGCGAGAACGCCTCCCCCCGGCCCTGGTTGTCGACGGGGGCATCGGTGTGGATCGTGATCCCGGAGGGACCATGCACCGCGCTGCAGCGCAGGCCTCCGTCGTAGGTGCTGGTGGAGAGGGTCATGGCTGCAGGCGGCGGAGGGGTGCAGTGTGGATCAGGTGCATGGCATGGCTGGAAAGTGCTCTGAGCTTTTGGCGGAAATGTCTCAGGTTGCCGGCTCGACAGTTGCGCCTCCGAGGTGGGATCCCTGCCGGCGCGGCGGCGCCTCGAGGGCTGGTGACGCCCAGCGGTGGCCCTTAAACCGCTGCCGCCATTAAGGTTGCTACAGGAGTTCGGCCCAGCCCATGGCCCTGGCGCCCCCAGCCGCAACCGCCCAGCCCCCGGGGCTTGAGCCGGCGCCGCTGCTGTTGCCCTGGGATTTGCGGCTGACACCGGAGCAGTTTGAGCGAGTCTGCCAGGTCAATCCCGAGGCGGTGCTGGAGCTCACGGCTGAAGGCTTTCTAATTGTCATGACGCCAACCGGAGGGGAAACCAGCAGCCGCAATGGCCAGCTTCTCTATCAACTGCAGGTTTTCTGCAGGCGGCACAAAGGCTGGCGACTATTCGACAGCTCAGGCGGCTTCCGCCTGCCGGATGGCTCCGTGCTCAGCCCTGATGCCGCCCTTGTGCTCGAAGAACGCTGGCAGACCCTCAGCCCCGAACAACGCCGCAGCTTCCCGCCCCTCTGCCCCGATCTGGTGATCGAATTAGCGAGCCCCAGCGATGAAGGCCCCCGCTGCGTTACGGCCCTGCGCCGCAAGATGGACCGCTACCAGGCCAATGGCGCCCGTCTCGGCTGGCTGCTGCTCCCCCAGGAGCGGGCGGTGGAGATCTGGCGCAGCGGCCAGCAGGGGATGGCGGAACGGCTGGACAACGCCAGCCGGGTCGCTGGCAGCGAGCTGGCGGAGGGTCTGGAGTTGGATCTGGAGGAGATCTGGGCGGTGTGATTGTGAGGCGCCTCACCAGCTGATGGCCTCGGCAGAGGGGCTCCAGCAGGGGCCACTCAGCGGAGAGCGGCAGCAACACCACACCGGCAATGGCTAGCAGCGCCACCAGGAAATCCTGCGTCGCCTGCATGGCCGACTGACATCAGCTGATCTCAACGCCAACAGGTTCCAAACGAACGTGGTGGCTGCTCAGGTGAATTGCATTGTAAACCGGCGGTTGAGAGCCTCAGTCGAGACGTGCCTTGGCGCTGAATGACTGAAGCACGAAGCGGCTAGCCTCAGGGAGCCGGGACTCGAGCACGAGCTGCAGACGCTCACCCTGCCGGCCAGGGCGGCGCTCCTTGATCTGATCGATCACCTGACCGCGCCCATCCAGCACACCAAACTCCGCCAGGATCTCTCCGCAGGGGCGGTCCAGACAGTTCACTTCCATCACGTCGGCCACACCGCCGCCATTAAGCACGGGCCTGCGGCAGTTGTCCTGGCAACGGCGGGTGAACACCCCCTGATCCGATTCCTGCCAGCCGGCCGCCAGCAGATCCTGGCGGGTCTCCTTGCCTGACTTCGTCGCAGCAGCACCGTCTGCCAGCGGCCTCAGGCCCGCCGCGGTCCATCCGCTGCCGAACCCAAGAGCCAGAAGAGCGACGGCCAGCAGCCACCAGCCTCCTAAGCGGGAGGACGCCCCAGCCGGCAGGCGGGCCTGGCCACCTGCCGGCTTGCCCTGCGGAGGCCCCCCGGCGGAACGTGCCGGCCGGTCCAGCTCGGCGATCAAATCATCAACGGTCTTTTCGTTCCTTGCCATCGTCGTAACTCCTGAGCGAACGGAACATCAAACCGCCGCCACTGCCGATCAATGCCATCATCGTGAGAACATTCCAGAGCGTGGTGGGCTGGAAGCGCATGATCAGTGTCTGCAGCACTCCCACCGCCAGGGCTGCCACAGAGGCGAGCACCAGAAACCAGCCCCAGCGCTGATTGCGCAGCGCGAAGAGCAGGCAGACCCCGATAACCAGGGGGATGAGCACCAGGCCGAAGCTGTCGCCCAAGCCCTGGGGAATGCCGAAGCCGCCCCCCCAGCCGCCACCGCCGAAGCCCGACCCATAGCCGCCCCCCCAAGAACGCCCGAAGCCTTGGCCAAAGCGGAGACCGAGACCCATGGGTTCCGAACTCACCATGATTTGGTTGAAGAACAGAAATGCCCCCATCGACAGGAGCACGGCGCCGAGCAGGAAGGTGAAGAAATCCCTGATCGGATCCTGGGAGTCCATGGCTCTGTCGCCACCGCGGAGATTCCGTCAGGTTAACTTGTTGTTATGCGGGCTGCTTTTGCATTACCAGGCTTCTCAGAGACTCCGGCGCGAAGTCAGCACCATTAGGCCAGCAGACTGTGCGAAGCTCAGGATATAGGTAGGCCTCCTTGAATCTTTCGGGATCAAGAAGCCCTGCAAAAATTGAACCCGTCAGCTCTGCAGCCAGGTCTACTTCTCCATGAGTCCCATCGTCAAACTGAAGCAACAGAGAATGTCCAGTAATGACTTGAGCAGATGTGACGTGAAGCATGATGCACTCAAGAAATTGAACTATTCAAGAGGTGAAATCGGTGATAGAGGCTCGTGGTGGCTTGCTCGATCCTAGTCAAGCATCAACTCCTCGCGATGCTGCTGATACCACTCCAATACATAAGATAGATCTCTTCTTGGAAATTGACCAGCGACAACGCCATCTGCAATGTTGACTGTGGCCCCATACTCGCCATAGATTGCATGGAAATGTGGTGGATGATGATCCCGATAAAGCATAGCTATTGAGATCCCAAGGAAGCGGCTGATAACTGACATTTATAAACTATTACTTCAAATTGGCAAGATGCCAAACCCAGGGAGCAATCAATCTAGTGGAAAACCCCTTGCCTGTCCAGGCTCCGTACGCTCAAGATCAGAAGCGGGCAGGGATCTCGGCATAGGAGGCAACCTCCGCACCCGTCTTCTGTATCTTGAAGTTAGCGGTCATCTGTGCGACTCCGCCAATAACCTGGTCTGCATGCATGATGAGCCAGTGCATAGATTGAGATTCCCTGATCGTCTCAGCGATAGACCAGTGCGAATGGAAAATCCCTGAGAAAAACACGCCGCGGTCTATGTTGCGCTGGTGAGCCTCACAATGGGCATGCGAGAGCAAGAGCTGTAGCATCGTCAACAGCTTCAAGAAATTTGGTTCTAAGCCCTGTTTCAACTCGATGGTAGTAGCCAACTTCAGCGAGAACTTCAAGCCTTGCAGGCTAAACAAATCGAACACGATTCACTGCAAAATCTGACGGGGTTCTGCAAATACTTGCTCTACTTAAAACGCCGAAATATCTCCTTTTTCAAATGCGTCAATCCGCAGGGCACTCTACTCAGACCATGCCGCTTCTATTTCTTCGATCGAAGTGTGGAGTGATTCCAGCATGAATTCCGAAAGCTTTGCCCGATCCTCTGCTGAGAGTTACCTGGCCTACTCCTCGATTTGGTGAAGAGATGATGACATGAAGCTGATATCGGAAGTCCTCATCGCAATTCTACTATAATTCAGTCTTTGGGAGTGCCGCCAACACAGAATATGCGGACCCGCATATCACGCGATACCCGACTATTGCTGCATGTTCCACAGGAACTTGATATCTTCGATGGCTTGAGAGCCAAGGGTATTGCAGGCATCCAAGGGAATCGCTGGTTCGATGAATTATATGCGGATCCAGTGTATCACGCTTGAACCACGCTTCATTGGCCTTGTACAGCAAGGACCAGGGCAGGTCGAGCTAAGGGTGATTTTCGGATCTAGAGATAGGCGAAGCCTGTAATATGGACGGAAGGCGATTATTCGTTTTGCACCTTCACTGCACTTGTTCGTCTGTTTTTTTGTTAACTCTCTGCAAAGGGATATATGAGTGAAATGTTCAATTCTCTTTTGAGCTATTATACTTGTACCGAGAAGCAGGGTGCACGCACTTGCCAAGCGCCCTCGAATCCCTATACAGCAACTGTCAGATCGATATAGATATACTACATCCCCGAGTCAACTTGATCCTACTCATGTGCTGTTGCTTGGCCAATCTCTTGCAGCATAGGCTGCAATCACCGTAAGCAAGTTGTACCCGTTCAGAGGACGGGATAGCTCGAACTGAACATCGCCCCCTCCCCTGAGCACTTGACGGCAGCTCGATTCCCGCTTGCATCTCAAGCAGAGGCTGCATGTCATGGTCGCCCC
>JBIKMU010000031.1:0-39242 GCA_044359075.1 Cyanobium sp.
CCCTTTGTTGAAGCGATCGTCCCCCAGGTGAACCTCCAGGAAGGCTGGATCGGAATCACTCCTCCGCCAGGACTCCTGGACCTCTGAACTGCCCAGATCGATCACGAAAGCGTTGCCACTTATTCCACCGTGACACTCTTGGCCAGGTTGCGGGGCTGATCGACATCCAAACCACGGTGCGCGGCAATGTGATAGCTGAGCAACTGCATCGGGATCACCGTCAGCAGGGGACTCAACAACTCATCCACCACCGGCAGGGGCAACAGGGTATCGAACAGCTCGGTGTCCGGACAGGCCGGGGCGACACCGATCAAACGGGCATCACGGGCCTTGGCTTCCTGGGCATTGGAGAGCACCTTTTCAAACACCGTCCCCGGCACGGCAATCGACACCACGGGAACGCGGGCATCAAGCAAGGCAATAGGTCCATGCTTCATCTCACCGGCCGGGTAGCCCTCGGCATGGATGTAGCTGATTTCCTTGAGCTTGAGGGCCCCCTCCATGGCAATTGGATAGTTGATGCCCCTGCCCAAGAAAATGACATCTTGAGTATCGCTGAACAGATGGGCCAGCTCGGCGCAACGGCGGTCGTGGTCCTCGACCAGCGCTTGCAACTGGGCCGGCAGTTGCCGTAACTGGGCGACGAGCGCCAGCAACTGGTCGTGATCCGGCAGCCCCGGCTGCCGCAGACCAGCCGCTGCCCGCCGCTCAGCGAAGGCCAAGGCGAGGCCATAGAAGGCCAACAGCTGGCCCATGAAGGTCTTGGTGGCGGCCACTCCCACTTCAATCCCGGCACCAATATCCAGAATGTGGCTGACCAGCCGCCCCAACGAACTTTCAGGCCGGTTGGTAATCCCCAGCATGCGCGGGGCATAGGCCGGGTCGCCGTGACGCTGGCGTCGGTCCTGTTCCATGATCAGGGCCGCGAGGGTATCGGCGGTCTCCCCGGACTGGGTGACGCCGATTGTGAGCATTTGGGGCGAAAGGGGCGGCGGTGCATAGCGGAATTCACTCGCATAGAACACGGTCGTGGGCAGGCCCGCCACCTGCTCCAACAGGTAGGCACCCACCTGGGCCGCATGGCGACTGGTGCCGCAGGCCAGGATCTGGATCCTTTCCACACCGCTGTAGACCTCCTCATCAAGGGGCAAGGCCACCAAGGCTCCCTCGGGCAGGTGGCGGGCCACCCAGAGCGCGGCGGTCTCGGGCTGCTCATGGATCTCCTTGAGCATGAAGTGGCGGAAGCTGCGCTTGTCCGCCACGTGCTCGGTGCCACTCAGCAGGCTGGGGTTGCGCTGCACCCGCTCACCGGTGGCGTTGTACAGCTCAATGCCCAGGGGGGTCAGCAACGCCACCTCGCCGTCTTCCATCGGCAGGATCGTGCGGGTGAAGCCAGCCAGGGCGGGCGTATCGCTGGCGCAGAGAAACTCTCCCTCCCCCAGACCAATCAGCAATGGGGCCTGGCGCCGCGCCACCACCAGGGCCCCGGGCACCCGGGCCCAGACCACCGCCAGGGCGTAGGCCCCAAGCAAACCGGGCAGCACCTCTTGCAGGGCTCTCAGCAGCAGGGCCGCATCGATCTGGTGGCCCTCCTTCTCCAGCGCATCCAAGCGACGGGCCAAGAGGTGGGGAATGACCTCGGTATCCGTGTCAGAACGGAACACCACCCCCTCGGCCTGGAGGAGCTCGCGCAAGCTGCGGTGATTTTCGATGATGCCGTTCTGAACAACGGCCAGTTGGCCACTGCCATCTAAATGGGGATGGGCATTGCGTTCTTCCGGTTTGCCATGGGTGGCCCAGCGGGTATGGCCGATGCCGCAATGGCCCGGGGCACCCTGCTCTTCCCAACGGGCGGTCAGGTTCAACAACTTGCCCTCGGCTTTGAGGCAATGCAGGCGCCCTTGGGGAGCCCCGCCCCCATCCGGCAAGGCCTCCACCGTAGCGATGCCGGCGGAGTCATAACCGCGGTATTCGAGCTGTCGCAACCCCTCCAGCAACTGGGGCGCAGCCTCTCTCGAACCGATCAGGGCAACGATGCCGCACATGGGGGAAGGGGAGCGCCACACACAAAAAAGCCCGGCGCAGGCCGGGCATGAGCTTATGGCGGCTGGCAACCGGTCTCAATAGGCGAGGCCCAAGGAACGGGAGGTCTCGTCACCCAGATAAACGCGGATGCTGAGGAAGTCAGTCGGGCAAGCGGTCTCGCAGCGCTTGCAACCGACGCAATCTTCGGTGCGAGGCGAGGAGGCGATCTGGCCAGCCTTGCAGCCGTCCCAGGGAACCATTTCCAGGACATCGAGGGGGCAAGCCCGGACGCACTGGGTGCAGCCGATGCAGGTGTCGTAGATCTTGACGGCGTGAGACATGGGCCTTGTTGCGGCTGGGCCGGTGAACGGACGGCGTGGAGTCAAGGTACCGGCAGGAGCGGGAACCAAGGGTGCGCGCCGGGAAGCCCGTCACCCTTGTTCATACGGCGCGGAGGCCAGGTCCGGGACGACCCGTAGGATGCCAACCATTCTCCTTAGCGGCCATGTCCCAGGAAGCGATCTTCGAGAAAGTCCGTTCGATCGTTGCCGATCAACTCAGCGTCGATGCCGCTGAAGTGAAACCCGAATCGAATTTCCAAAACGACCTGGGCGCGGACTCCCTCGACACCGTCGAACTGGTCATGGCCCTGGAGGAATCCTTCGACATCGAAATTCCCGATGAGGCCGCAGAAGGCATCACCACCGTTGGCGATGCCGTTAAGTACATCCTCGAAAAACAGGCCTGATCGTCCATGGTGGAGGCACTCCGCCGCGTCGTGGTAACCGGTCTGGGAGCGGTCACGCCGATCGGCAACGATGTGGCCCAGTACTGGGAAGGACTGCGCAGCGGTCGTAATGGCGTGGCCGCCATCACCCTTTTTGATGCGTCTCGGCACGCCTGTCGCTTTGCGGCCGAGGTCAAGGACTTTGAACCCGCAGGCTGGCTCGAACCCAAAGAAGCCAAGCGCTGGGATCGTTTTTGTCAGTTCGGGGTCGTGGCCGCCAAGCAAGCGGTCCTGGATGCGGGTCTCAGCATTGACGACAGCAACCGCAATCGAGTCGGAGTCTCGATCGGATCGGGCGTGGGCGGGCTGCTGATGATGGAGACCCAGGCCCAGGTGCTCAATGATCGTGGGCCCGATCGGGTCACCCCGTTCTGCGTGCCGATGATGATTCCCAACATGGCCACAGGCCTGACGGCAATCGCCCTGGGCGCCCGTGGCCCCAGCAGTGCTGTGGCCACCGCCTGCGCCGCCGGCTCCAATGCGATCGGCGACGCTTTTCGTCAGATCCAGCTTGGTCTCGCTGATGTCATGATCTGCGGCGGGGCCGAATCGGCGATCACGCCGCTTGGGGTGGCGGCCTTCGCCAGCGCCAAGGCCCTCTCGTTCCGCAACGACGATCCAGCAACCGCCAGTCGGCCCTTCGACCTGGAGCGCAATGGCTTTGTGATTGGAGAGGGGGCTGGCATGGTCGTGCTTGAAAGCCTTGACCATGCCTTGGCCCGAGGGGCCACACCTCTGGCTGAAATCGTGGGCTATGGCACCACCTGTGATGCCCACCACATCACCTCTCCATCTCCCGGTGGCGTCGGCGGTGCCGAAGCCATGCGCCTGACCCTGGTCGATGCCGGTCTGCTGCCGGAGGACGTGGACTATGTAAATGCCCACGGCACAAGCACCCAGGCCAACGACAGCAACGAAACCGCCGCCATCAAATCAGCCCTCGGAGATCGGGCGCATCAGATACCGGTCAGCTCCACGAAGTCGATGACCGGCCATCTGCTCGGCGGAAGTGGCGGCATTGAAGCCGTAGCCTCCGTCCTGGCCATCGGCCACAACCTGGTGCCACCTACGATCAACTACCACACCCCAGATCCAGCCTGCGATCTGGATGTGGTCCCCAATGTGGCCCGCGACCACACCGTGAACGTCGTACTCTCCAACTCCTTCGGGTTTGGCGGTCACAACGTCTGCCTAGCTTTCCGGCGCTTCCCCTGAGCAAAGGCCCTCGCGGCTCACGCCAAGTTCCGTCGGAACTTCTCCGTCCCCAAGCCACTCCTCCCCCTACCGCGTTCCGCCATGGTCGTAGCCACCACCACTTCGGTTGAGAGCCTTTGCATCAACAGCATCCGCTTTTTGGCGGTCGACGCGATCAACAAGTCCAATTCGGGCCACCCCGGTCTGCCCATGGGTACGGCCCCCATGGCCTTCGCCCTCTGGGACCGGATTCTGCGCCATAACCCGAAGAACCCCAAGTGGTTCAATCGTGATCGTTTTGTGCTGTCCGCTGGCCACGGCTGCATGCTTCTTTACGCCTTGCTGCACCTCACCGGGTATGACTCGATGACGCTTGAGGATATCAAGCAGTTCCGGCAGTGGGGTTCCAAAACCCCGGGGCACCCCGAAACCTTTGAAACCCCCGGGGTGGAGGTGACCACCGGTCCCCTAGGTCAGGGCATATCCAACGCCGTGGGCCTGGCCATCGCCGAGGCCCATTTGGCTGCCAAGTTCAACCGACCCGGTCTCAACCTTGTCGACCACTACACCTATGTGTTGATGGGAGATGGCTGCAACCAAGAGGGTGTCTCCTCCGAAGCGGCCTCTTTGGCCGGCCACCTCGGTCTGGGCAAGCTGATTGCCCTCTATGACGACAACCACATCACCATTGATGGAGATACCGCAGTTTCCTTCACTGAAGACGTATTAAAGCGCTATGAGTCCTACGGCTGGCACGTCCAGCATGTTGCTGAGGGCAATACCGATGTTGATGGCATTGCCAAGGCAATTGTGGCAGCCAAAGCCGTCACTGACAAACCAAGCCTGATCAAAATAACAACCACCATCGGTTATGGCTCGCCCAACAAAGCCAACACGGCCGGTGTGCATGGTGCAGCCCTGGGAGCGGACGAGGCCGAACTGACCCGCCAGGCTCTCGAATGGAGCTATGGCCCCTTTGAAGTGCCCCAGGAGGCCTATGACCACTGGCGTCAAGCCCTTGGACGTGGCGAGAGTGCCGAAACGGAATGGAACTCCACCCTTGCTGCCTATCGCAGCCAGTACGCCAGCGAAGCCGCCTTGTTTGAACGGATGCTGCGTGGCGAACTGCCCCAGGGTTGGGATGCCGATCTTCCCCAATACACCCCGGCGGACAAAGGCCTGGCGACCCGGCAGCATTCCTTTAACTGCCTGAATGCCATCGGTCCACGGCTGCCCGAATTGATTGGTGGTTCAGCAGACCTCACCCACTCCAACCTGACGGACATCAAGGGAGAAAAGAGCTTCCAAAAAGGCAGCGAGGCGAACCGCTACCTGCACTTCGGGGTTCGTGAACACGCCATGGCTGCGATCCTTAACGGTATCGCCTATCACAACAGTGGCCTGGTTCCCTATGGGGGCACCTTCCTGGTCTTTGCCGGTTACATGATCGGGGCCATGCGCCTGTCTGCCCTTTCCGAACTGGGGGTGATCTATGTACTCACCCACGACTCAATTGGCCTGGGTGAAGACGGTCCCACTCACCAACCGATTGAGACCCTGGCCAACCTCCGCGCCATCCCGAACCTGTTGGTGATTCGCCCCGGTGACGGCAATGAAACCAGTGGTGCTTACCAGGTCGCGGTGACCAATCGCAAGCGTCCAACGGTGCTGGCGCTCAGCCGCCAGGCGGTGGCCAATCAAGCCAACTCCTCAGCCGCTGCCGTGGCCAAGGGTGGTTACATCTTGGAAGACAGCCAGGGCACGCCCGAGATCATCCTGATCGGCTCCGGCACCGAACTCGACCTTTGTGTCAAAGCGGCTGCCAGCCTGCGTGGCGAAGGCCGCCAGGTGCGGGTGGTTTCGATGCCCTGTATCGAACTGTTTGAAGAACAGGATTCGGCCTATCGCGAATCGGTGCTGCCGGCCGCCGTGCGCAAGCGCTTGGTGGTGGAGGCCTCCAGCTCCTTCGGCTGGCACAAATACACCGGCTTTGAGGGCGACACCGTGTCGATCGACCGCTTCGGCGCCTCCGCTCCTGGCCCGGTGTGCCTGGAGAAGTTCGGCTTCACCGTCGACAATGTGGTATTGAAGGCGAAGGCGCTGGGGTGATCCCTAGCCAAGCTCCACTACAACTGTGCCCCACCCAGGTGGGGCATTTGTTTTGCAGACCGTTCAACAGCGAAGCAAAGGGGGTTCCCGCAGACAAGCCTCGATATGCGCCTCGATTGATGGGGCAATCGACCCAGCCAACCACTTCCCCTAGATCTCAAGCCGGGCAGCCACATCGCATCTTTTGGCGGCAAGGGCGGGAGGTGCCAGCCACCTACACTACTTACCCGAACCAACAGCCAAGCCAAAAGTCATGCTAGGAAGTAGCCTTGAAAGAAAACTTCAGCGCCTAGGACGATTCACCGTTGTGGGCGGCCTCAATACCATCATCGGCACGCTTGCCATCTTTGGCCTACAAGCACTTACAGGCAATCCAAGAATTTCAAATTTCATAGGCTACGTCATTGGAGGCATAGTGGGATACTTTCTACATGCCCGCTATACTTTCACGGCGTCAGTCTCCAGGCGGAGCTTTGGAATCTTTGGCTGCGTGGCGGTGATTAGCTTTTTGGTCAACCAGCTTGTACTCAGCTATGCTCTAAAAATTTTGGCGCCCTTCATTGCCCAAGCGCTCGCGATTCTCAGCTACGCCATTGTTAGCTTTGCACTGCAATCTCGCCTCGCTTTCCCAGACGGCAACAGAAAAGCCTCTTATCATGCTAAATTAAATCAGCCGCGCTGACCTGGATGGATTACGAAAGAGTCAGAACCCAATTCGACAACCTTGCAGAGACTTATTACGAGGTTGCATCTAATCAACAAGCCTTTTTTTGACTCGAATACTCGCTATCTACAACATTACAAAGTTGCGGTTGCCAAGCAACTTGTTCCCGATCCAGCAACAGTTCTTGACTACGGCTGTGGCATAGGTCTTCTCCAGGAGTTTCTCAATGACTATTTTCCCAAATCTTCTATCTACGCAGCGGACATCTTTCAAGATTCCCTATCCTATCTTCGACGCCACTTTCCCCAAACCAAAGTCCTAGATTGTGAGGCGGCACTTCAGCAATGCTTTGACCTGATCGTGGTTTCATGTGTGTTGCACCATGTACCCCTTGATGACCGGGAGTCCTTGGTGAGTAGATTGGTGAAGGCACTCAACCCAGGGGGTAAGCTATTGATATTTGAGCACAATCCGCTAAATCCTGTAACTCATCACATGGTAAACACGTGCCCAATTGACGAAGACGCTATTCTACTCCGCCGATCAGAATGCAAGCGCCTGATCAATCTCTGCGGCGATGCATAGGTTAAAAAAAGTGGCTACACATTATTCTTTCCTGGCATACTAAAAGCACTCCGACCTTTCGAGCAGTGGATGCGCTGGCTGCCCGCGGGTGGACAATATTTTGTTCTGGCAAAAAAGAATTAAATGGAAACCTTTTCGGGTCTCAAGCGCAGCCTAATCCCACTTTACCCTTCCCACATCTTCCTCTACATGATAAAGGGGACGCCGCTTAACTTCTTTGTAAAGTCGTCCCAAATACTCTCCGATGATACCAAGGCACAATAGCTGGGCGCCTCCCAGCATCACAATCAGCACTGTCATAGATGTCCAACCTTGGATAGAACCTCCCTTAAAGTAAGTATGAACAGTCCATAATATTCCAACCACAGACAAGCCAGCCAAAGCCAGCCCCATATAAGTAATCAAACGCAACGGCTTGTGCGAGAGAGAGAAAATGCCATCGACCGCAAGGGATAGTGATTTTCTAAACGGATATTTTGTGACACCTGCAGACCTAGCCTTTCGTGTGTAATAAGCGATGGCAGTCTTATAGCCAAGCTGCGGAATAATCCCACGCAAAAAAAGAGACCTTTCCTGATAACGAAGTAACTCGAGCAGAACGCGCCTTGATAACATGCGAAAGTCAGCATGACCTGGGACAATTTCTGCTCCCAATAGCTGCATGAAATAATAAAAAGATTTAGCGAAGAAGCGCTTGCTGGCAGTATCCGATTGCCGCTCAAGGCGCACGCCGTAAACAATGTCGCTTCCACTAAGATAAGACTCCAGCATCTGGCTGCAAACATTAATGTCATCCTGAAGATCAGCATCCACGGAAATACTCACATCCGCTGTCTGGGCCACAGCCTCGAGACCGGCAATAAGCGCAGACTGATGTCCCTTGTTGCGAGAAAGGCGAAGCCCTCCGATGCATTCACTAGTGGCTGCAAGGGATTCAATCACGGGCCAGGTAGAATCCTTGCTGCCATCATCAATGAAGAGAATTCCGGATTTGGAAGGGTCGCAAAGACCAGCAGCAGCCATTTCCTGCAACTCACTAAGCAAGCATGATGCAGACCAACCAAGAACCTCTTCTTCATTATAACAAGGAACAACGAAGACAAGTGAGGGGATGGATCGTTTCACTCAGAAAAGGGTAATTGACAAGTTGATACGGCCACTCTTAAAAATTAACTGAGTTGGCGCTGCCGAGCAAATACTACATTATTATAGGGCAGTTTACGCTAAGGCGCTCCAGTAATCCTTGCCGACACCTAGGTAAAATTAATGCCTAGTCCCCGCCCTAGGGCGAAGACCTTGGCATCACGAGTGGCTTTGTACAAGCCCACTCTAATGGACTCTGATTGGTTGGCGAGCCCCTCGGGCCATAAGATTCCCAGATGGCGGAATGCTCACAGCACAGGCACCCTCAAACCAATGGGCAGGAGGCATTTGTGAAGTGCAAAATCTCACAGATCTGAATGCCAACCCCAAAAAAATGACCGCAAAGCCAAAGCATTTCGAGACGCTTGGCTATCGGATCGAGAATCGTCATATCACATCGTGTTATGATTAGCCAAATCACCAACCCAAGTTTGGGTATTGAGCTAAGTTCTACGACATGTTAGTGCGAAAGATTAAGGGCAGACAACTCCTAAAGTTCACCCGATCTAGTAAGTTGAGACAAGAAGGATGTTGGACGACGGGCCATGATAATCATACCTAAAATAATCACAAAAAGAGAAGAAGCATAAAAAGGAATTAATATAAATTCTGCGATGGCATCGCTGCATATACGGGTGAATGGATCATCAAAAGAATAACCCACAAATTGAATCAGCATGGACGCAAGCATCGAAATTAACAGGCAAATCAATGCTCGCCTTTGCAATATCATCATCCGAGTGGCAGGATAAAGTTGAATTGCACGCGCAATAAAAATTAGTACTGGAAAAAGGAAAATCATGCGATAATCAAAAGAATTAGTTACGAAATAACAGCCAAGCCACACTGAGGTCATTGAGACGACAAGACTTGGGAAGAAGTCAGCCGGAAGTCGAGTAGAACTATATTTACTCGTGTGAACACTAATGGCTTTTGACAAAATTTCAGACAACCTGAGGCGATAGGCCATACAGCCACCGACGACAAGACTAATAATCTTTAACACGAAAAATGCCCTTATAATCCAGCGGCCACTTAGCAATCCAAATTGATCTATGATAGTATTATTTAAAAATCCTAATGCCAACAAACCGTGACTAGCCAGACCCCCCGAAGCCACCGTCGCCGCTCCGCCATGCGTATTCCAGGGCAAAGAAAGCGCTAAACCTACGCATGAACCAATAGACAAAATTAGCCAGGGTGGAGCTGGATAGGAAATACCAGGCTTTGGAGGTAAACCCTTAAGCATTAAAGCAAAAAAAGCAAAGAAGGGATAATATTTTAATGCAATAACAAAAATTATCAACGGAAAAAGCCAAGCGAGTGCGTGGAAAGAAAAAATTAAAGCCGATAGATACAACAATAAGAATATAAGAATATCAATATTCATCCTCTCAAGGCCTAACTGAACAGGGAATCCGATCAAAAATAAACTTCCTACAATTATCAAAAGCCAACCAGAACGCAAAGAGGATCGCAACTGGGATAATATAACGATAACAAAAGATAAGGAAATAGTTAGGGAAATGAGAGGTGTATGAGCACCTTTTACTCCCGAAAGACGAGAGAACCAAAGAGACAATGGTGGATAGCCAATACCATGCCTTCCATAGGGATCACAGCCAACAGATTTACCATTATAAATATCATTAATATTTATGGGGCAATCGCCGGTTGCTATTACCCAACGCAGGTCGGCAAATGTAGGCATTCGTACTTCGGGAATCATACCGAAGGCATTGTGCGGTGGCTGGGAAGGAAAAAGAGTGTAAGATATCAATGAAAACAACAGGTAGGACAAGACAAGTCCCAATAAAGAATAACTTAGAATATTCAAAAGTTTATTCAGCAGACTGACTTCGACGAACTTTTTGTTAGTTATCATAACGTGTTGGATAAATTGATTGTAAAGGTTAAATTGCTACAGGTCTGGCTGTCAATTCCTGATCTAGTTTAGCTAAGTCTTCGTCGGTGATCTTGGTTTGCATTGGACAATGCTTGGGGCCACACATGGAGCAGAACTCAGCCTGTTTGTAGATATCAGCAGGCAGGGTTTCATCATGGTATTCTCTTGCCCGTTCCGGATCGAGAGATAATTCAAACTGACGATTCCAATCAAAGGCATAACGGGCCCTACTCAGTTCGTCATCACGATCGCGGGAGCCGGGTCGATGGCGCGCAATATCGGCGGCATGGGCAGCAATTTTATAAGCAATCAAGCCATTGCGAACATCTTCTGGATTTGGAAGGCCGAGATGTTCTTTCGGTGTGACATAACAAAGCATGGCTGTGCCATACCATCCCGCCATGGCAGCACCTATGGCGCTGGTGATGTGGTCATAACCGGGGGCAATGTCAGTCACAAGGGGGCCAAGTACATAGAAGGGGGCTTCTGAGCACTCCTCCATCTGTTTTTTGACATTGAACTCGATTTGATCCATGGGTACATGGCCGGGTCCCTCCACCATCACCTGGATGTCATGTTGCCAAGCCCGTCGGGTCAACTCACCCAGGGTCTTGAGTTCGGCCAACTGGGCCTCATCGGAGGCATCATGGAGACAGCCAGGCCGCAGTGAATCGCCGAGGGAAAATGAACAATCGTAGCGCTTGAAGATTTCACAAATATCATCAAAGCGCGTATAAAGCGGATTCTGTTTGTGGTGATGCAACATCCATTGGGCCAAGATGCCGCCGCCACGACTAACAATGCCGGTGAGTCGGCCCTTGACCTTGGGCAAATGCTCAATCAACAAGCCAGCATGAATAGTCTGATAGTCAACACCCTGCTGGCAATGTTTTTCAATAATATGGAGAAAATCATCCTCGCTCAACCGTTCAATTGAACCATGGACACTTTCCAAGGCCTGATAGACAGGAACCGTGCCGATCGGCACCGATGATGCCCGAATAATTGCTGTGCGAACCTCGTCAAGGTTGACCCCACCCGTCGATAGATCCATCACCGTATCGGCGCCATACTTAATGGCTAATTCAAGCTTCTCAAGTTCTTCTGAGATATCGCTTGCATTAGGGGAGGCCCCGATATTGGCATTTACCTTGCAACGGCTGGCGATGCCTATAGCCATGGGCTCCAAATTAGGATGCTCAATATTGGCCGGTATAATCAATCGCCCCCGTGCCACCTCCTCCAGCACCAAGGAAGCCGGCAGATTCTCCCGCTGGGCCACATGGTCCATCTCCTCGGTAATCACCCCCTGGCGTGCGTAATGCAGCTGGGTGACATTGCCTCCAGAGTTTCCGGTAGCTCGACGCTTCTCAATCCAGGCGCTGCGCATGATGTATGTGGCAAAGGAAGCTCCAGGGAAAAGGAGCGAAGGGGGCCTGGCATGAGTTCTCCGCACTTCCCTGCGCCGGCATGACCCGGATCAGGTTCGGAGGGTGTGATCTCAGCCCTAGCAGCAGATCCTGAAACAGGTTCTGGCTATGGGCACCCCTAGTGTGCCAGCAAACTAGCAAGGCAGAAGCGTTCTTTGTCCAAGGACAAGTCGGGAAGCTGTCTAGCTTGGTCGCCAGTTCCTTTGGTTCATCAGTCCTGGCCATGGGCTGGGCTGCCCCGTTGGCCATGGAGCCCATTCAAGGCTGCGGCCACCACCAGGTGATCAGGGTCCTTGGTCAAGGAACGCAGTCGCTCTCGCGCCAGGTCACCCACGGCGGCAGCGCTTGCCGGACCTGAAGGTAGCCCCAGCAACCGGCCCAGCAGCTCGGCACCGCCCACCCGCACCGTGCCATCACTGTCAGCAAGAGCCAATTCGGCCAGATCCAGCAACCAAGCCGGCTGCATGGTCGGGTCTTCGGCCAGGGCGGCCAGAATGCTGCAACGCACCAACCAATGGCCATCTTCGGCAAAGGTCTGGCGTAGCAGTGGCCAGGCTTCAACCACCCCGTAATAGGCAAGGGCATTGGCCGCTTCTGCCCTCACATTTGCATCGGGATCCTCCCGCAGAACCTTGACCAGCGCCTGCCGCCCCTGCTCGCTGCGTTTGAAGCCGAGCCCGGCGCAGCAGAGGGAACGGATGGCAAAAGCCGTCTGCTGCAGACCGATCAACAGCAGCGGAATCGCCTCCGGCGCTGGCAACTGCCGCAGGGAAGCCAGGGCGGGCATGGCGCGGGATGGATCACCCGAGCGGATCGCCTGCAGTAATTCCGAGTTGGACAACGGATCGAGGGAGGAATCCATGGGGCCTCTAGGGGTTTCGCTTCAGCCGCAGGGCCCGCAGCAGTTCGCCACGGCGGCGGCGGCGGGCAATCCAGCTGTAGATCAGCATGCCAACGCCGATGGTCAGGGCCGGGAGCGATTGAACCCAGTCTCCGGCCAGGCCGTGGACCAAAGCCAACCCGATCAAAAGGGGCGAGGAGAGCGCCAGCAGGGCTTGCCGCCAACGGGTGGCCGACGCTGGCGATTCCTGCAGGTGGGGGGGCCCAGTCATCACGGTTCCTGCTGGCCAATCCAGCGCAGCAGGCTCAAGGTGAGCACCCGGATGCCCACCTCCAGGGCGCCTTCATCGGCAAGGAAAGTATTGCTGTGGAGCGGCGAGCAACCCTCGGGTCCCGCCACCCCCAGGCGAAACATGGTGCCGCGACAATCGCGCAGCAATTCGGCAAAATCCTCGGCGCCAAGCGAGGGCTGCTCAAGCCACTGCACCTTTTCGGCCCCAAGCAGATCGCTGGCCGCCAGGGCCACGAGCTCGGTGAGCCTTGAATCGTTGTGCACGGGGGGTGAAATGCTGCGGTAATGCACCCTGGCCTCACCGCCATGGCCGCGGCAAAGGTCCTGCACCGTGGCTTCAATCCAAATCGGCAACTGGCTGTGGAGCTCCAGATCAAGGCAGCGGACCGTGCCCAGCAGCCGCACATGGTCAGCGATGACATTGAAAGCCTTTCCCCCTTCGATGCGGCCAAAGCTGACCACCACCGGATGTAGGGCATCCAAGCGACGACTGATCGCCTCCTGGAGACCGCTGACCACCCGGGCCGCAATCCAAATGGCATCTGTGCTCTGGTGGGGCCTGGCCCCATGACCGCTTTCCCCCAACACCTCAATTTCCAGTTCGCCAGCCGCCGCCGTGAGGCTGCCACTACGGACACCGATGGTGCCCACAGGCAAGCTTGGAAAGACGTGTACCCCAAACAGGGCCCGCACCCCTTCCATGGCGCCATCGGCCCGCATCCAGGTCGCCCCCTGGGCCGTTTCCTCCGCCGGTTGAAAGATCAACCGCACCCTGGCCTTGAGCTGATCCGACACCGAAGCGAGCAGGGCGGCCACGCCCAGTCCCACGGTGGTGTGGATGTCATGGCCGCAGGCATGCATCAGGCCCTGGTGGGACGAGGCCCAGGGCAGGCCGGTGCGCTCTTCGATCGGCAAGGCATCCATATCCACCCGCAGTGCCACCAGCGGCCCGTCCGCCGGACCCAACTCGCCCACCACTCCCGTGCGGCCGACGGCTTCCCTCACCTGCCAACCCCAGCGGCGCAATTCGCCAGCCACCAGGGCGGCCGTCTGCTGTTCGTGGCCACTGAGTTCGGGATGGCGGTGGAAGTGGCGACGCAGCTGGATCAACTCGGGCAACAGCGCAGCCAGGGTCTGCTCCAGCCCCAGGGAAACCCAGTCGCCAGGTGGGATCTGAAGGGAATCCGCTGGGGAGTCGCAGGCTGGGGAGAGGGTCATGGCTGCAATCATCGGCCCAGGGCCAGAAACTGGTTCAGAGCCTCGACGGCATCGGGGGGCCAGCGCCGTATCTGCCGCAGCCATTCTTCCTGGCGGTAGCGGGGGTCGAGGCCGAAGGCAGCGGCCCAATGGCTCTCGGCTTCACCACGGCCACCTCGCTGCCAGAGCACGGCGGTCAGACCGGCGCGTGCATCAGCAAAGAGGGGATGGCGTCGGATCAAACGCCGCAATTCCTGTTCGGCTTGATCACCCCGCCCGAGCTGGAAGGCGGCCAGGGCGGCGCTGGATCGGGCCATGGCGAAATCGGGCCTGGCTTCGGCCGCCGCCTCGAAATTGCGACGCGCCGCATCCCAGTGCCCGAGCGAGCCCTCTACGTTGCCCATGTTGTAAAGGGCGGAGGCGTCCAGGGGATCGCGCTCCAGAATCCACTGGTAGTCAGCGGCGGCAGCCTGCCAGAGACCCAGGGCTTCCTCGGCGGTGCCCCGGTTGAGATGGGGATCGGTTTGATTGGGAGCCAGGGCAATCGAGCGGCCCTGGGCGGCGATTGCTCCGGGGGCATCCCCCAGGGCAAGTAGCACGTTGCCCCGGTTGCTCCAGGCCGCCGCATCCTCTGGGGCCTGGTCGAGAACAGCGTCCCAAAGGGGAAGGGCTGCGTCGAAACGACCCTCACGGCTGGCTCGCAGGGCCTCCCGAAACAATTCCTCGCTGGCCGCCATGCCGCTTTTGGGGCCCGCTGGGTCGACCACCCCACTGGCCAGGGCCTTGGCGGGCAGGGGCAGCAACAGGCCCACGCACCACAGCCCCAGGGCCAACCAGACCAGAAGGGAGCGCCTCATGCCGCCACCTGCTTGGGGTCGCCGAGATGGGCCCTGCCCGCAGGGGTGACCAAGCGGCCGCGCGGCGTGCGCTGCAGGAAGCCCACCTGCAGCAAAAAAGGTTCCACCACCGTCTCCAGGGTCGCCGGGTCCTCGCCCAGGCCAGCCGCCAGGGTTTCCAGTCCTACGGGTCCGCCGCCGTGGCCGTCTAGCAGCAGTCGCAACAGGCGGTGGTCAGAGGCATCGAGGCCCATCGAATCGACCCGATGCAGCCGCAGGGCCTCGGCCACCAGCTGCCGGTCGATGAAATCGTGGCCCCCCACCGCCGCCACATCCCTGACACGCCTGAGCAAGCGATTGGCGATCCGGGGCGTGCCACGGCATCGACGGGCCACCTCCTGGGCCGCATCGGGGGCCAGATCCATCAACAACAGACGAGCGGCCCGTTCGACGATGGCCCGCAGATCGTCGAGGCCGTAGAACTCCAGGCGGTGCAGCAAGCCGAAGCGGTCACGCAGGGGTGAACTGAGGGAACCCGCCCTCGTGGTGGCCCCCACGAGGGTGAAGGGGGGCAACTCCAGGCTGCGGGTGCGGGCAGTGGTGCCCTTGCCGACGGTGAGGTCGAGCCGGCAATCCTCCATCGCGGGGTAGAGGATTTCTTCGGCGACCCTGTTGAGGCGGTGGATCTCATCGATGAACAGCACCTCGTGGGCCTGCAAGTTCACCAAAAGACCGACGATGTCGCGGGGGCGTTCCAGGGCGGGGGCACTGGTGATGCGGCAACGCACCCCCAACTCCTCGGCCAGCACCAGGGCCATGGTCGTCTTACCCAAACCGGGCGGGCCGTAAAGCAGCACATGATCTAGGGCCTCGCCGCGGCCCCGGGCCGCAGCGACGGCGATGCCCAGCACCTGCTTGAGTTCGCTCTGACCGATGTAATCCGCCAGCCGCCGCGGCCGCAGACTGTCCTCCCGACCTGAGAGTTCAGCATCGCCAGCGGCCGGATCAAGCAGCTGCGGCCTTGGGGGCGCAGCAGGCTTGGCCCGATCACCACCGGGAAGGGGAGAGGGACCTGAAGACACGATCGCCATATCCATGAGGGTAACGGCTGCGGCCATCCCCCAGGTCCCAAAGCCCAACTACTCTCTGAGGATTGGCTGAACTCAGGGGGCCATCCATGGCGAAGGGACCCGGGAGACAGGGGGGCGGCAAGCCCAAGGATCCGGCCCACAAACTGTTGGCCGACAACCGCTTCGCACGCCACCAGTACGAAATTCTCGAAACCCTGGAGACCGGGATCGAGCTGCTCGGCACGGAAGTGAAATCCATTCGTTCGGGCCAGGTGAACCTGCGCGACGGCTTCTGTCTGATCCGCAATGGCGAGATGCAACTCCACAACGTGCACATCTCGCCCCACAGCCACGCCGGCCGCTTCTTCAACCACGAACCCCTGCGGGTACGCAAACTCCTGGCCCATCGCCGCGAAATCGACAAGTTGCGCAGCGCCCTCGACCAGAAGGGCCTAACCCTGATTCCGCTCAATCTGCACCTCAAAGGATCCTGGATCAAGATGACCGTGGGGCTGGGCAAGGGGCGCAAGCTGCACGACAAGCGCCAGGAAGAAAAGCGCAAAGTGGAAGCGAAGGAAGCCCGCGCGGCCATCGCCCGCCTCTGAAGCGGGTCCCCTCCTTTGATCACCTGGCCCTCAGGGCCGGGCCGGGGCTGGCGGTGGCGCCGCAGGGGTTGCTGGGGCCACGGGAGTTGACAGAACTCCACCCTGGCCTGGGGCCGGCTGGGGTTGGGTTGGAGGGGGTGGAGAAACCGAGGGAGCTTGCGGAGGAGGCACTGGGGTGTCCCCCCCGGGAGCGGCCGAAGGACCCGCTGGTTCTGCGGCCGCGCCTGGTGCAGGCGTGTCTGGCGCCTCTTCCCCCTCAGGGGGGGGCGGGGTCTCACCGGCCGTGGGAGGCGCAGGCACGGGGGGATCGGCCCGCAAAGAAAGGCTGATGCGGGCCGGGGCCACCCCCTCGTTGGTCACCAGCAACTGGACCGGCAGGCGGACCTGTCGCCCGAGGCTGAGGACCCGCAGGGGGCCCTTGGGGGCTATCAATGAGCCATCGGCCCCGTAGACACTCATCTGCAGCAAAGGCGAGCCATTGACCCCCAGCACCAAAGCGTGATCGGTGGGCAGCCGGATCGGAAACAGGCGGGCGCCACTGGCTGGGACATCCGCCGAAAGCAGTTGGGTTACCTGGGTGGGGACCTCAATGGGCTCGATGCGCACGTTCTCCAGGGTCTGATCAGCGGCCGCGTACCAAAGCTGACGGAACGGCTCGGCCGGCATCTCCTGGCCATTGCGCCCGGGCAGAAGGCTCTGGGCACTGCCTGAAACCAGCTGCTGCAGTACCTCAGTGCTCAGGCCCTGGGCCAGAAAGGATTCCTGACGCCGCTTCCAGTCCCCTGAATTGAAACTGCCCAAACGACGACGGAGGGCCATCGGCAACTGCTCCACCCGCGCCAGCCAATCCTCAGCCAACTGGTTCCAGACCCGCCGCAGGGGCGCATCCTCCAGCGAATCGGTGGGCAGGCGCCCCCGGCGCTCGGGATATTGGGCCAGCAAATTGGCATCGACCAGGCTGAGGAACCAGCCGCGGTCCACTTGCATCGCCCGCAGCCGGCTGAGCAACTGTTGCCGTTGGTCCACCTCGGACGGTGGCAAGCTGGCCCCGCCGGCAGGCTCATCGGTGGGGGCCTGGGCTGCCGGAGCCTGGGGGGGCTTGCCCCGACCCAGCCACCACCAGCCCAGGGCCGTCCCGGCCAGCACCGACAGCACCAAGGCGATTAGAACCGGCCAAAGCCCACCCTCCGCCGCCCTCTCCCGGTCCTCCTGCCGGCGCCGCGACCGCAACTCCCGCTGGTCTTGGGGCGACGATTCCGGGGCGGCAGGCTCGCTCCAGGGATCATCCAAGGGCGATTCCACAGCGCCAGCGCCAGGGCCAGCGCCAGGGGCAGGGGCAGGGGCAGGGGGCAATGGCTCTTTCAGCGGGGCCTGCTGGGGGGGGCTGCCCAGGGCGACAGCAGGATCGAGGGCCGCTGCTGGGGCCGCTTCCGTCCAGGGAAGTGGTTGGGCAGGCTCAACCGGCGGCGGGGAATGGTCCACTGGCGGAGGCACCAGTACCAACGTGCGGTCAGCGCGAGGCACCGGACCGGTGCTATCAGGCATGGCCAGGGCCTGGAAAGCGGCCAGGGCCTGGGCGGAACTGGCATAACGGCGCCTGGGGTCCAGACTCACCAGACGGCTGATTTGGCTGGCAAGAGCGGGCTCGGTCTCCAGGGCCGCTGGCCAGCGCCACTCCAGGCTGACGGGATCGAGCAGAGCTTCGGGACCATCGCCGCTGAGCAGCACCATGGCGACCACCCCGAGGGAGTAAAGATCCATCCAGGGCTGGGGGGCCCCGCCCGCCAGCTGCTCGGGCGGTGCATAGCCGGGGGTGGCCCCGCCGGGATCCGCCGCCTCAGCCAGACCCCTTAACAGGCCGAAATCAAGCAGCACCGGCTGGCCGTCACGATCGCGGCGCAGCAAATTGGCGGGGGTGAGATCTCCATGGATCAGCTCCTGGCCATGCAGCACTACCAGTACGGGCAGGAGCTGACGCAACAGGAGCAACACCTCGCCAGCACCGAAGACCAATTGACGGTCGCGGCGGGCAGCCAGCAGCTGGCCGTAGGTGCGGCCCCCCTGCCATTCGCGCACCAACCACAGGGCCCCTTCCACCTCAATCGCGGCCCCAAAGCGGGGTACCTGGGGATGGAGCACTCCTTGCAAACGGGTCCAAAGCTGGCGAACCCGCTCCTGGTCCCGCTCCGCTCCGACCCGGCGCAACACCACAGGGGCCTCCGCTGCCAGGCTGTCCGTGCCGAGCCACAGGCTCCCCTGGGGCCCCTGGGTTTCCGAAAGCAGCCGTTCGAGGCGGTAACGGCCGCCGATGAGTGAACCAGGGTCACCGGTGGTCATTGACCGGGCTCCGGGTCGGGTTTGCGAGGCATCTCCAAGCCCTTGCTGGTCAGCCAAGCCCGGTCGTAAAGACGGGAGCGATAACGGTCGCCGCTGTCGCAAAGCACGGTGACGATGCGGTGGCCAGGTCCGAGACGGCGGGCGGTCTCAACGGCCGCAGCCACATTGATGCCCACCGAGCCTCCCATGTAGAGGCCCTCCTGCCAGAGCAGCTGGTAAATAGTGCGCAGGGCTTCGGGATCGTCAATGCGCACAGCGTCATCGATCGGCGCTCCTGCCAAGTTGGCGGTGACGCGACTGTTGCCGATGCCCTCGGTGACCGAGCTGCCCTCGGCATGCAACTCGCCGCTGGTCGCCCATTGGTACAGGGCACTGCCGTAGGGATCGGCCAGGACACAACGCAGACTTGGGCGCCGCTCCTTGAGGAAAAGGGCGACGCCGGCATAGGTGCCCCCAGTGCCGGTCGCCGAAACCCAGGCATCCAGCTGGCCTTCGCATTGCTCCCAGATCTCAGGGCCGGTGCTGTCGAAGTGGGCCTGACGGTTGGCGAGGTTGTCAAATTGATTGGCCCAAACGGCGCCAGGGGTTTCGGCGGCAATACGGCCCGAAAGCTTGACGTAGTTATCGGGATTGGCATAGGGGACAGCCGGCACCGTACGGACCTCCGCCCCCAGGATGCGCAGCTGGGCGATCTTTTCGGCTGACTGGGTCTCAGGAATGACGATCAGACAGCGGTATCCGCGGGCATTGCACAGGTGGGCCAACCCGATCCCCGTATTGCCAGCCGTGCCTTCCACCACGGTGCCACCTGGATGCAGCTGGCCATTGGCCTCGGCTGCTTGCAGGATGCCCAGGGCGGCCCGATCCTTGACGGAGCCCCCAGGGTTCATGAACTCGGCCTTGCCGAGGATGTCGCAACCGGTGAGCTCGCTGAGGGCCCGCAACCTGATCAAGGGGGTACGGCCCACGGCGCCCGTGAAACCATCAGTGATGCCGGCCATGGCGGTGGATGGGGGCGGACAGTGTCGATCGCGAGGTGATGGTAGGGGGGCCCGCTGTCGACGGGATCCCGCCCCGACGACCAGGGGCTGGGGAGCGGCATCTGTTTAGGGTGTGGGTTCGATGGTGGCCCGCCCGTGGACCTCTCCAGCAACCACCGCTGGCGCGCCATCCGCCAGGAAAGCGAGCAGTTGCTGGCCCCCTTGGAGCCGGAGGACCTGTGCCTGCAGGGCATGCCGGACGCCAGTCCCCCCAAATGGCACCTGGCCCACACGAACTGGTTCTTTGATTGCTTTGTCCTGACGCCCCACCTTGAAAGGTGGCCCGGCCTCGATCCCCTTTGGGGCCATCTGTTCAATTCCTATTACGAGGCCGCCGGCTCACGCCATCCGCGCCCCCAAAGGGGTCTGCTGACCCGGCCAGGCTTGAACGCGATTCTGGACTGGCGCCGGCGGGTCGACGACGGGCTGGCCCAACTGCTGGAGGGCCAATCGCAGCGACTGGCCGCAGGGTCTGGGGCCCTGGAGACGCTGGTGGAACTGGGCCTGCAGCACGAGCAGCAGCACCAGGAACTGCTGCTGATGGACCTGCTGGACGGCTTCAGCCGCAGCCCCTGCGAGCCCAGCTATCGCCCCGCAGCAACAGGGCCTGAAGCCGACTTTGGGGCCGCCTGGCGCACGTCAAGGCCCAAGGGCCGACCAGGTTGGTTGGAGCACCCAGGAGGCCTGGTGGCGATCGGCCACGGGGGAGAGGGCTTGGATCTGGATGAATTCCATTTTGATAACGAGGCGCCTCGCCACCGGGTCTGGCTGGAGCCCTTCGCCATCGCCGATCAACTGGTGACGAACGCCGAATTCGCCGCCTTCCAGGCCGACGGCGGCTACCAACGCCCCGAACTCTGGATGAGCGAGGGGTGGGCGATATGCCAGGCACGCCAATGGCAAGGTCCCTGCTACTGGCGTGAAGACGATGAGTTCACCCTGGCGGGACGCCAGCCCCGCCAGGCTCATGCACCCGTGCGCCATCTGAGCTGGTTTGAGGCCGATGCCTATGCCCGTTGGTGTGGCAAGCGCCTTGCCAGCGAGGCCGAATGGGAGGTGGCCTGCGAACGATTCGGCCCCGACCTGGGTCAGGCATTTGGGGTGTTGTGGCAATGGACCGGCAGCCCGTACGGTCCCTATCCAGGGTTCACACCAGCCCCTGGTGCGGTTGGTGAATACAACGGCAAGTTCATGTGCTCCCAGTTTGTACTGCGAGGCAGTGGCTACATGACACCGAAGTACCATTCGGGCCGCCAGCGGCGCACGTACCGCAACTTCTTCCCACCTGCGAGCCGCTGGATGGCCTCTGGAATACGTCTGGCCCAACAAGTGGCCCAACAAGGCAGCCAGCCATGATTCTTCCTCTAGCGGGCCCCACGGGCAAAGCCAAAAGCGCAGAGGGCCCCGTGTCGGATGGGCCCGTGCTGATTGATCTCCATCCCGCAATGGCGGACATGGAAAAGTTGGTCATAGAAGGTTTGTCTCGCCACCCCCGTCAGCTTCCAGCCTGGTTTCTTTATGACGCTGAGGGTTCGCAGCTGTTCGAGCGCATCTGCGAACAACCCGAATACAGCCTGACGCGCAACGAAACCAAGCTGCTTGAACAACGGGCCGGGGAAATGGCCCAGGCCCTTTGCCAAGGCATCGACAAACAACCGGTTCTGGTCGAATTCGGTGCGGGCAATCTCCGCAAGGTGGGGCCCCTGCTCAAGACCCTGAAGCCGGCCGCCTACGTGGCCCTCGACATCAGCGCCGACCACCTGGCACCGGCATGTCAGGCCCTGCAGGCGCGCCATCGGGACGTACCGGTGCTGGGCATCTGCTGTGATTACGCCAACATCGACCATCTGCCCCCCCATCCCCTGCTGGAAGATCGGCCGCGAGTGGGCTTCTACCCAGGCAGCTCCCTGGGCAACTTCGATCGGCCCCAGGCCCGATTGTTGTTAGCCCATTTTGCCGAGCTCCTGGGCCCAGGCAGCAGGCTATTGATCGGCATCGACCAGCCCCGAGCAGCGGCCCGCCTGGAGGCGGCCTACGACGATGCCGCCGGAGTTTCAGCGGCCTTCGCCTTAAATCTGCTGCGCCGTCTCAACCGCGAGCTGGCTGGCAACTTCGACCCTGCCGGCTTCCGTTACCAGGCCCACTGGGAGCCAAGCGCCAGCCGCATCGCCATGGCCCTGGTCAGCCGCCGCGACCAGATCGTGGAGCTGGCCGGCCGGCGCTGGAGCTTTAGTGCCGGCGAGCCCCTGATCACCGAATACAGCGTCAAGTACACCCCTGAAGCCTTCCTCGCCCTGGCGGCGGAGGCGGGCTGGCTTCCTTTGGGGCGCTGGAGCGACGGCGACGACGACCTGTCGCTCCACCTATTGGTCCAAAGCTAGTTGCACTAACCTAAGTAGCACTGCAACCATGCCCATCCAACCCTGCAGCGAAGTCAGCCATGAGTCGTGAGGACCAGCGCCAGGCGATGCGCTCGCTGCGGGAGGGACTGATCGAAGAGCTGGAAGAGCTCTACCGCCAAGCCTTCGATCGCATCTCTGGACACGACCTGGGCGAAGGCGCCATCGCCCGCCTCACCCAACTGTTGTTGCGCTCCCGCGAGGCTGCCATCACGCCCCTGCAGCAAGAAATCGAAGCGCCCCTGATCACCCGCGCCCCCGCCACCCAGAACCCATGAGCGGCAGCAGCAATTGGCTTGAGGAATTGGAAGCCCGCCTGGATAAACAACTCGAATCCTTTCTGAAGTCCAATCCCCAACAGGAAGCCCTCTTGGCCGAGCAACAGGCCCGCGAACGCCAGCAAAGCCTGCGCAGTCAGCGTCTCGATCTGAAACAGGAGGCAGAATTGCAACGCCAGGGCTTGTTACGGCTGGCCAGTGAAATCCGAGCCTGGCAAGAGCGAGTGCGGCGGGCCCGCAGCGCCGGCGCCGACGCCTTGGCCGATCGGGCTGAGGCCCACATCAACGAATTGATGGAGCAGGGGCGCTGTCGCTGGGAGACCCTGGCGGAGGTGGGCCAGCGCTTCAGTGCAGTCGACCTGGAATTGCGCAACATGGCCGCACCGACCGCCGGTGGCCCTGACCAGGGTTCAACCTCCCCCCCCGCCGAAGGCAGGGCCCCAAGCCAGGCGAAGCCGAAATCCAACCCCCAGGCCGACCTAGAGTCCGATTGGACCGCTTTCGAAAACCAGCAGGACCTCCAGGAACTGCGTCGCAAAATGCAGCGCTGACCAAGCAGCGATGGACTTCCTGCTGGCCAAACTGCTGCCCACTTTCTTCTACCCCCTGAGTCTGGTCCTGCTGCTCCAGGGGGCTGCCCTGCTGGGTCGGCAGCGGCGCTGGAGTCCCTGGGTATCCACAGCGGCTCTGCTGTTGCTTTGGGTGGCCTCAATGCCATTGGTGAGCCGGTCCATGCAACGGCAGATCGAGCAAAGGGCCCTGGCGCTGGTGCCCCCCATCCTCCCCAAAGCCGATGCGGTGCTTGTGCTTGGGGGCGGAGTCTTGGCTCCCCTCCCTCCCAGGCGGGGGGTTGAGATCAGTGATGCCGGCGATCGCTTGCTGACGGGAGTGCAACTGATGCGGGAGAACAAGGCCCAGTGGCTGCTGGTCTCTGGAGGAGTCGTGAGCCTGCGGGGCCAGGATCCAGCCCCCCCGGAGGCTCAATCGGCAGCGACCTTGGCCCGTTGGCTGGGGGTGGAAGCCGACCGCATCCTGATGAGCGACCAGGCCCGCAACACCGCTGAAGAGGCCCGGGCCCTGCAAACGATCGCGACGGCCCGAAACTGGCACTCGGTGTTGCTCGTCACCAGTGCCAGGCACCTGCCCCGTTCGGTGGCCACCTTTCGCCAGCTCACCGCCCTGAAGATCGTGCCGGTGGCCTGTGATTTCCAGGTGGTCAACCAAGCCAGCACCGGTAGTGGTTCCGCCGCAAGCCTGCTGGATGACCTGCTTCCCAGCGCCGGAGCCCTTTCCAACACTTCCACCAACCTGCGAGAACTGATGGGGCTTGTGGTTTACAAACTACGCGGCTGGAGCTGACCTGGAGCAGCAGTGGCAAGCCAGCCGCCGGAAGAGGGGATCAGGTCTTCGGGGCTGGAGGCACCAGGCTGACCCCTTCCGGTGGTGGGGTGGGATCGGGATCGGCGATGAGCATGTGCTGGAGCACAATTTCAGGGCGCTCGCTGTCCCTCCAGCGAATGCGATAGGCGGGCATCTTGGTGCCTCGACTGGTGGTCTGTTCAACAGGCTCCATGACCCAACCCCGGCGGGAACGCCCCTGGGGGTTGCGCTTCACCACCGCATCGGCGTGTTGAAACCGGAAACCGACGCGCTCGCCACTCATGGGCTGTGAGACAAAGCATTCTTACCCACCATTATCTCACTGCACGGGTCCCGTTTCCGGGCGCAACAACGGAAACGCAATCACGTCTCGAATCGAAGCACTGTCGGTGAGCAGCATCACCAGTCGGTCGATGCCAATGCCGAGGCCACCGGTGGGGGGCATGCCCACCTCCAGGGCCTGGAGGAAATCCTCATCCACGGTCTGGGCCTCGGGGTCACCGGCGCGGCGGCGCTCCTGCTGGGCCTCGAGGCGGCGGCGCTGATCCAGTGGGTCGATCAGCTCGCTGAAGGCGTTGGCGGTTTCGCGACCGACGATGAACAGCTCGAAACGCTCCACCAGACCCGGCTTGCTGCGGTGGGCCCGGGCCAGGGGGGAATTCTCCAGCGGGTAATCGAGCACGAAGGTGGGTTGGATCAGCGTTTCCTCCACCCGCTGCTCGAAGGCCTCCACCAGCAGCCGCCCCAGTGAATCGGCCGCGGCCGGCACATCCAGGCCCGCCTCGGCCATGGCAGCAGCAGCCCGGGTACGGCTTGCGGCCGGATCGGGCCCCTCGAAGCCAGTGAAATCCAGACCCGTGGCCTGCTTCACCAGATCGTGCATTGTGGCCCGCCGCCAGGGGGGCGTCAGGTCGATGGCGGTGTCTTGATAGGTGATCTGGGTAGCGCCGCACACCTCTCGGGCCGCCGCCACAATCAGTTGCTCGGTGAGCTCCATCATCGTGCCGTAATCGGCATAGGCTTGATATATCTCCACCGATGTGAACTCGGGATTATGGCGAGTGCTGATCCCCTCATTGCGGAAGATGCGGCCTAGCTCATAGACCCGCTCGAAGCCACCAACCACCAGCCGTTTGAGGTGGAGTTCGGTGGCGATGCGCAGGGTGAGGGGCAGGTCGAGGGCGTTGTGGTGGGTGGTGAAGGGACGGGCATCGGCTCCGCCGGCCTCGGTCTGGAGCACCGGTGTTTCGATCTCCAGGAAGCCCCGATCGTCGAGCCAGCGGCGCATGGTGCTGACGATGCGGGCGCGGCGCCGGAAGGTTTCCCGGGTCTGGGGCGACACAATCAAATCGAGGTAGCGCTGGCGGTAGCGCTTCTCGATATCTGCCAGACCATGCCACTTATCGGGAAGGGGCTGGAGGGACTTGCTGAGCATGTTCCAGTTAGTCACCTTGACCGAAAGCTCACCGCGATCGGTACGTTTGAGACTGCCGTGCACACCGATCCAATCCCCCGCATCCACCAGGGAGGTCAGCTGGCTGAACACCTCCGGGTTGTCGGGATTGGCGGCCTCCAGGCTGGCCCGATCCAGATAGAGCTGGATGCTGCCGCTTTCGTCGGCCAGGGTGAAAAAAGCCAGCTTGCCCATCACCCGACGGGTCATCACCCGACCCGCCACCGCCACCGCATCGGGCGCTTCCTGGCCGTTGGCCAGATCGGCGTATTGAACCTGCAGGCTGGCGTTGCGATGGCTGGGCTCAAAACCAAGCGCATAGGGCCCCTGGCCCAGGGCCGCCAGTTTCTTGGCTTTCTCCCTGCGGGTAACCGCCTCGACCGGCAGGAGGGATCCACCCCCTTTGGCTGACCGCATCGCCAAGTGGTGCGCTTTTTTGAAAGCATCAAAATCCAGCAGTTCCGAGCCATCCGCTTTGATGCTCCCGTAACCACAGCCACGGACCAGATCCGCCTTGGACACAGAACCGAGTTCCTTGACCTTGGCGAGCAGATCGGGGCCAGTGAGCATGAGGGTTTTGAGATTGGGGAAAGGTTGCCGCCTCAGCTGGCAGCCGCCAAGCTGCCCTCGCCCATCCGCTGGGAGGCATAACCGGTGCCGCGCACGGTGAGGATCAGCTCGGGGTTGCGAGGATCGGGCTCAAGTTTGCCCCGCAGACGGGCAACGTAGACATCAACAACCCGCAGATCGGCGGCACGGCGCGGGGGGTAACCCCAGAGTTGTTCAAGGATCTCGGCCCGAGGCACCACGCGACCGGGTTCACGGAAAAGCAGTTCGAGCAAACTGAACTCGGTGTAGGTGAGGGCAATCCGCTGGCCATCGCGGGTCACCTGGCGGCGATTGGTATCCACCACCAGATCCCCAAGGCGCATCACACCGGTGCCATTGGTCGGCTCCCTGGGCTCGTTGGCGGCCGAACCATGGCCCACTCGCCTGAGGATGGTGGCGATGCGGGCCTCCAATTCCTTGGGGCTGAAAGGTTTGGGCAAATAATCATCGGCGCCGAGGTCAAGGCCGGCTACCCGCTCCGAAATTGAGTCCAGGGCGGAAAGAAAGATGATCGGCACACAGGACTCGGCCCGCAAGCGTCGACAAACGGCAAAGCCGTCCAGCTTGGGGAGCATGACGTCAAGAACCACCAGATCAGGCTGCTCCCGGTGAAAAACCGCCAGAGCCTCGTCGCCGTCCTCAGCGCAGACCACCCGGTAGCCAGCCAACTGCAATCGCATCACCAAGACCCGACGCACCGCCGGTTCATCGTCAACCACCAGCAGGGTGGGCGCCGCCGGCCTCTCCTGGAGGGGCAACTGGGAATCTTCGTCATAAGACCCTTCCGACATCCGTGACTGCTGGGGAAAATCCTCCACGGCCATGGGCGACAGACCGGATGCGTCCGGATGAAGAATCGCAACCTTACCGTCTGACGCTCCCCTGGGTCATCCCCCCGGATCCACTGGGGCAGACGGGATTCGGGCCGGCGAGGATTTTGCTGCCAAACATGCAGCCATGCCTTTTTCTGTTAGGGCGAGCCCAAGCCATGGGACCCGGCGGCTTCAGGCCAGCGCGCCGCGGCGTATTGGTTCCATTCCGCTGCAGCTGCCGCCAGGGCGTCGTCACTCGAAACTTGGGCCAACATCGCCCTTTGCAGTTGGGTATAAAGAATCGCCTGCAGCCGCTTGATCCCCGGGGTTGGGGGCACCAAAACCTCCCCCTGCTCAAGGGTTGAGGTGGAGAGCACACGGGCGCGATGCACCAGAGCCTCGCGGCTGCCCTTGGGGTGCTCGGCGGCCAAACGCTGCTGAAGGCGCTGCAGCGCCAGCCTGGACGAAGGCAGCACCCTGGCCTCCTCGGCAAAGGCCAGCTGATGTTCAGCATCGGTGAGCAACAGGGCGAAATCGAGGGCTTCAGCGGCCATCGGACTGCGGCGCGGAATCCCCAGGGTCATCATCGCCACATTGGCCCGACCGTCAGGGCCCACCAATGCCGGGTACGGCGCCGTGACGGCGGCAATGCCTGGCGCATTGGTCTGCAGGTTGTTGAGAAAATCGGGACCACTCGCCACCTGGGCCAGGTCACCCGATTGATACAGCTCGATGGCGCGACGGTAACCCTGGCTCAACACCTCCCTCGGCAGCAGGCCACGGCGATAAAGATCGGTCCAGAAGGCGAAGGCGCGGCGACCGGCCGGGGTGTTGAAGGCGGCGCGATGCCGGTCATCGAGAAGCTGCACACCCATCTGCACCATCGACTCCATCAATTCGGCGGAGTCATCGGGCACCACGGTGACAAACAGGGCGTAACGGCCGGTGCGACGGCGCACCGCCTCGGCATAGGCGGGCACCTCCTGCCAGCGTCGCGGTGGGGCCTGCAGCCCCGCCTCTCGGAGCAAGGTGCTGTTGGCGAACGTCAGCCGCACGGTGAGGTACCAGGGCACGGCGATCTGGGCCCCGTCCTGGCGTGCCGCCTTCCAGATCCCGGGCAGGTAGGTATCGGCGGCGCCAGGAGGCAGCAGGGGGCCCAGGTCCCGCAAACCCCCTTTGCTGGCCAGATTGGCGCCGAACAGTGGATTGAGATTCACCAGATCCGGGGCCGTGCGGGCGAAGACCGCCGCCAGAAGCTTGCGTTCCACCGAACTCCAGGGCACATCGGTCCAGCGAACCCTGGTCGACGGATGGGACCCTTCCCATTCCCGGATGGTTTGGCTCAGAAAGCCATTGAAGCGGGGCGCCAAATCCAGCGTCCAGACACTGAGCTGGCGCGTCGTCGTCCCCCCCGCAGCCGGGGCCTCAGCTGGGGGCGAACTGGCGCAGGAGGCCAGCAAGGCCAGCAAGACCAGGGGAAGCCCAACCAAGCCAAACCTGCGCCACCACCCATGCCGGCAAGTGCCGCGAAGCTCAGCCACGCCCACTCGCCGTCTGCAGACGGCGAAACAACAGCAGCAGCAACGAGCAACACACAGGCGCCAACAGAGCGGCCAGCAGTAGCTGGCTGAGCAGGATCTGGACCCCTGCCAGGGCCAGGTCAGAGCCATGCCATCCAGGCAGGGCCAAGCGGGCCGCAGGTGCCCCTTGCAGCCCCCTCAAGCCCAACCAGCTGCGCCAGGCCCACTGGGCCATCAGGCTGAGATTGAGGCCAAGGGTGCCGATCATCGCCAGCAGGGCGAGGTTGAAACTGCGTTCGATCGGCGGACCCTGGTACCCCAGCCTTCCCCACCACCAGCCAAGGAGCAGCAGGGCCGGAATGGCGCTGACGGGTCCCGGATGCAGCGAATCGAGCAGCAGACCCAGGCAGAACCCGGCCACGCTGCCTGACAACTGGCCATCGACCAGGGCCCAGGGAAGCAGCCAGAGAGGGGCCCAGGCGGGTGGTATGTCGGCAATCCTCAACCAGGACGGTGACGCCAGGGTGAGCAGGGGCACCACCAGCATCGAGAGCATCAGCCAGGGTTGGCGCGTCACGAGGATCATCGGGGCACCAGAACCTGGACCCAATCGACGGCATCAACCGGGGCGATCAACTGCACCACTGCCTCGGGTGCCGGATCAGCGCGTTCATCCACCGACTGGAGCACCCCCACCGGCAGGTTGGGGGGCACCAGGGTGCTCGCCGGGGAGGTGAAAACCACATCCCCCGGTTGCACTTGGGGATCCTTCTCCAGGAAACGCGCCACCGGACGGCTGGTGCCCAGGCCGCTGAGCAGGGCATGGTGGCGATTGCGCACCACCCAGACCCCGACCCGGCTGGAGGGGTCGGTGAGCAGGGTCACGGTGGCCGTCGTTGGGGTGACAGAGCTGACCAGGCCGATCAATCCTCCAGGGGCAAGCACCGCCTGTCCCACCTTCACACCCTCCAGGGAGCCCTTGCCCAGGAGCAACTGCTGCCACCAGCCCCCTGGCACCCTCGAGATGACCGGGGCGGAAAGGCGGGTGGGGCTAAGGGTCTGCAGTTGCAGCAGACCCCGCAGTCGTTGATTTTCGGTTTCGAGCTGGGCCAGCTTCACCTGGTCTTCGCTGCGCCTTGCTGAGCGCAGCCACTCCGCCTGGGCGGTACCAGGCCAGAAGGGCCGACTCAGCTGGGCGTAGGCGTCAAGCAGGAAAGCCCCCTTGGACAGACGAACCAACATCAACAGGCCCAAAGCGATCAGCAGGGGCCAGACCTGGAACAGGGACCGGGCGGCTCCAGGACGCAGCCAGCGAGAGGCCGGCATGGAATTCAGCTGGCCGGACGAGCGAAATCAGGGGTGTCAAGCACCCGCTCCAGTCGCTTGTAATCCTCCAGAACCATGCCGCAGCCATTGACGACGCACAGCAACGGATCCTCCGCCACATGGGTGAGGATGCCGGTCTCGTGACTGATGAGGTCACAGATGCCGCGCACCATGGCACCACCACCGGCCAGCATGATTCCCCGATCAACGATGTCGGCGGCGAGTTCGGGGGGGGTGCGCTCCAGGGTGCGCTTGACGGCCTCCACAATCACGTTGAGCGGTTCGGCCATCGCCTCACGAATGTCCCCGGCACGCACATTGATGGTGCGGGGCAGTCCCGACAACAGATGCAGACCACGGACGTCCATGGAGGTTTCGTCGTGGGCGTCATCGGGAAAGGCTGAACCGATGCGGATTTTGATGTCCTCTGCGGTGCGTTCGCCGACGACAAGGTTATGCACCTTTTTGAGGTAGACCCCAATCGCCTCACTCAGCTCATCACCAGCCACCCGCACCGATTCACTGAGCACGGTGCCTCCCAAGCTGAGAACGGCCACTTCCGTGGTGCCGCCACCGATGTCCACCATCATGGTGCCAACGGGCTCGGTCACCGGCAGGCCGGCACCGATGGCCGCGGCCACGGGCTCGTCGATCAGGTGCACCTGGCGGGCTCCGGCCAAGCCGGCCTCCCGCACAGCACGGCGTTCCACACCGGTGACGCCGCTGGGGATGCCGATCACGAGCCTGGGAGCCACCACCCCCCGACCCTCGTTGCCCTTCTGAATGAAGGTCTTGATCATCTGCTCAGCGGCGTCGAAGTCGGCGATGACGCCATCGCGCAGGGGCCGAACGGCCCGGATGTTGCCGGGGGTGCGACCCAGCATCAACTTGGCCTCATCCCCCACCGCCAAGGGCACATTGCGCTCCAGATCGATGGCAACCACTGACGGTTCCTGCAGCACGATGCCCTTGCCGGACACGTACATCAGGGTGTTGGCGGTCCCAAGATCAATGCCGATGTCGCGGGAAAACTGGAAGCGACGAAAGAACACAAGGTTCGGCCTAGCAGGAGGCGGATCATAGGCGCCAGGCCCGACGAGCCCTTGGCGGCAAGGCCCAGACACCTTGATTGCCAGTTGAGGGCCCCAGGACAGTGGGGCAATGAGACGGTGGGTGGCACTCATGGATCGGAACCCTGGCTTGGTCAACACCGACCGGGGTGCCGCATCATTGATCCACTTATCCCAGGAGCTTTGCCATGGGCGTCAATTCCATCACCCTCGTCGGCCGGGCCGGCCGCGACCCCGAAGTCCGTTACTTCGAGTCCGGCAGCATGGTCGCCAACCTCACCCTGGCGGTGAACCGCCGCAGCCGGGACGATGAACCCGATTGGTTCAACCTCGAGATCTGGGGCAAACAGGCCCAGGTCGCAGCCGACTATGTCCGCAAAGGCTCATTGTTGGGCATCATCGGCTCCTTCAAGCTCGACCGCTGGACCGACCGCAGCAGCGGCGAGGAGCGCACCAAGCCCGTGATTCGGGTAGATCGACTTGAGCTGCTGGGCAGCAAGCGGGATGCCGAAGGGGGCGGCAGTTTTGGCGGCGGCGGCAACTACGGCGGCGGTGAACCCAGCGAGGAAGAAGTGCCGTTCTGAAGCCCTGGCTCCCGGGCCCCACCGGCGTCGGGAGCTAAGGCTCCTCAACGCCGGAACAGGCCCGCCGGAGCTGTGCCAGTCGCCCAGCCAGGTGATCAAGTGGCATGAAGCCATCAATCGGGATCAGGAGGCCTCAGTGGCTGTCCTGCCGCTTCTTCCAGATGCGCAGCCCAAGCCATGCACCGAAGCCGAGCACGGCCAGCACCAGCACCACCTTGATCACCTTGGCCACAGGGTCAAGCCACACCTCCACGTTGGTGTAGGCCTCACCAAGCCCGAACCCCGCCAGGGTTAACAGCAGGGTCCAGATCAAACTACCGGCCGTTGTCCAGATCAGGAAAGGCACGAACGGCATCATCTCAATGCCGGCCGGCACCGAGATCAGGGTGCGGATGCCAGGGATCAGCCGCCCCCAGAAGACCAGGGCGGTGCCATGGCGGTTGAACCAGGTGTGGCTGCGCTGCAGTTCCTGGGGGCTGATGCCGATCCAGCGGCCATGGCGCTCCAACCAGCGCTCAAGCCGCTGCTCGTTCACCAGTCGCCCGATCCCGTACCAGGGAAGGGCGCCGAGCACCGTGCCCAGCAACCCGGCCAACACCACCGGCACAAGGGCGAGCTGGCCGCCGCGCACATAGAAGCCCCCCAGGGGCATGATCAACTCAGAGGGAATCGGGGGGAACAGGTTCTCCAGGAACATGGCCGCGAAGATGGCGGCATAGCCTGCGGCCGGGTTGGCCTCGACCGCCGAGCCGATAAGCTCGGGGAGCTTCTGCACAAGATCGAGGGCCAAGACTTAGATCTCCATTTATGGGAACGGTGATTAACAATAGTGTGCTGGCGTGGGAGTCAAGAGCTCCGACAGCCTCCAAGAGCGAATCAAGAATGACGTAAAACCAAAAAATACTTACACAATCAGGCCCTAAAGCGCAACTGATGGCAGTTCAAAATGAACCAGAAAATGATTTAACCATAAACATGCTTCGAATCTTCCTAAGCATGACTCCCTTACCCTATGGATTGTGGTATCGGACCAAGATGTCAGCAAAGAAGCCACTGGTAATGATCGGGTTGAAAATGAGCTTCTATTCTCTGAAGGCCAGGATAACTTAAATACAAAAAAGGCGGCACCTAGTGCCGCCTTTCAAATCAACTAATTTTACTGATATCGCCTGACAATCTGGTCATCTCAATAGCGATAGTGCTCCAGCTTGTAGGGCCCCTCCACCGGCACATTAATGTAAGCAGCCTGTTCGGGGCTGAGCTCGGTGAGCTTGGCTCCGATCTTGTCGAGGTGGAGGCGGGCCACCATCTCATCAAGGTGCTTGGGCAACACGTAAACCTGCTTATCATATTGGGAGCCCTTGGTGAATAGTTCGATCTGAGCCAGCACCTGGTTGGTGAAGGAGTTGCTCATCACGAAGCTGGGGTGGCCGGTGGCGCAGCCCAGGTTCACCAGGCGGCCTTCGGCCAGCAGCAGGATGCGATTGCCGCTGGGGAGCACGATGTGGTCCACCTGGGGCTTGATGTTGTCCCAGGGGTACTGCTTGAGGGAAGCCACGTCGATTTCGTTGTCGAAGTGGCCGATGTTGCACACAATCGCCTGGTCCTTCATCTGGATCAGGTGCTCATGGCGGATCACCTGGAAGTTGCCGGTGGCGGTCACGAAGATGTCCACATCCTTGACCACGTCATCGAGACGCACGACGCGGTAGCCCTCCATCGCCGCCTGCAGGGCGCAGATCGGATCGATCTCGGCGATCATCACGGTGGCGCCGAGGCCGCGCAGCGACTGGGCCGAACCCTTGCCGACATCGCCGTAGCCGAGCACCAGAGCCACCTTGCCGGCCACCATGACATCGGTGGCACGCTTGATGCTGTCCACCAGCGATTCACGGCAACCATAAAGGTTGTCGAACTTGCTCTTGGTCACCGAGTCGTTGACGTTGATCGCCGGGAAGGGCAGCTCGCCGCTCTTCTGCAGCTGATACAAACGGGCCACACCGGTAGTGGTTTCTTCGGTGACGCCCTGGATGTTGGCGTGGATGCGGGAGTAGAAGCCAGGCTCAACGGCCAGCTTGGCCCGGATCGACTTGAACAGGGCAATCTCCTCCTCGCTGCCGGGGTTGTCGAGCACCGAAAGATCCTTCTCAGCCTTGGTGCCGAGGATCACAAGTCCGGTGGCGTCGCCGCCATCGTCGAGAATCATGTTGGGGGTGCCGCCATCGCCCCACTCCAGGATGCGGTGGGTGAAGGCCCAGTACTCATCGAGGGTTTCGCCCTTGTAGGCGAACACGGGAATGCCGGCGGCGGCGATGGCGGCGGCGGCATGGTCCTGGGTTGAAAAGATGTTGCAGCTGGCCCAGCGCACTTCGGCGCCGAGGGCCACAAGGGTTTCGATCAGGACGGCGGTCTGGATCGTCATGTGCAGCGAACCCGCGATGCGGGCGCCCTTAAGGGGCTTCTCGGCGCCGTATTTGGAGCGCAGAGCCATCAGGCCGGGCATCTCCGTTTCGGCGATGTTGAGCTCCTTGCGGCCGAAGTCGGCCTGGCCGATGTCGGCAATCACGTAAGAGCTGGTCGCGTTAGCGCTAGCGAAAGCAGCAGCTGGACTGGTCGGGGTAGCCACCATGGAAATTGCCTCCCTGCGGGAGGACGAGAACTGCAAATATGTGCAGAGACGCCGAGGCTTCGGGCTCGCTTGCCAAACAATCTACAGGAAACGCAACGTCTGATTACGGATCGAGCCGAAAATGCCCCTTAGTGGTACCCACAAGCACAACAGGGAGCCTTGACCATGGTCCACCCAAACCCAGCTCCAGGTTTCCTTGATCCAGCGGCTGCCGATCACACCGCAAGGCTCCCCATCCGGATGCTCCCGGACCTAGCGGCCACCTGGGCCCTGGGAGAAGAACTGGCCCAGGGGCTTCAGGCCGGGGCCGTGCTGTTGCTCTGTGGCGAACTGGGCGCGGGCAAGACCACCCTGGTCCAGGGGTTGGCGAAGGGGCTGGGCATTACCGAGACAGTCACCAGCCCCAGCTTTGCCCTGGCCCATCACTACACGGGCAGACGGGCCAATGGCACCCCAACGGCCCTGATCCACCTAGATCTCTTCCGGATCGACCATCCAGCCGCCGCCGATGAACTGTTTGCCCAAGAGATGGAGGAAGCGCTGTTCCTCGGCGCCGTCATGGTGGTGGAGTGGCCCGAGAGGCTGGGGGCACGGCCAAGCCCGGCCTGCTCGATCACTCTGACCTACAGGGATCCCCGCGATCCCCTGGCGGGTCGCGTGGCCATGGGTCTTACGGTCGAGTCGGCTAACGGCGGCAAGCAGACAGGGGAGACCCAGCAGGAAAGCCGTCAGTGATCAGATCCAGGAGCGCGGCAATAATGCGGGCATTGGCGGCAGGAAATCGGAAGGCCAGCAAATCCCCGGGTTCCACCCAGCGGACCTGCTGGGAAGCCAAAGGCTGGGGATCGCCGGCCAGGTGGCGGCACAGGTGAACGATGAAGCGCAAGCGCTTGTCGCTGTAGGTGTGATCCAGGCGAATCAGCTCCTCCTCCACGGCCACCTCGATCGCCAACTCCTCCCTCAATTCGCGGGCAATGGTGTCCGCAATCGCTTCGCCGGGTTCCTGCTTGCCACCGGGAAACTCCCACATCCCCCCCAGCAGGCCCTGCTCGAGCCGCTGATCAATCAGCACACGGCCAGACCCATCGAAAACCAGCCCAACGCCGATCACCTGAAACGGGGGGGCCGTAGAGGCAACCTTCACGGGATATCAAGCGGGGTCACCAATAGGGTAAGCAGCGCAAAAGCCGCTCCAGGGACAGCCTGCCGAGGCGGCGGATCGGGGGGTGCATACAGCCGGGGATCGGCAAGTGCGTTCCTCAAGGCCTCAAAGCATGCGCACCAGCAAGTTCCCGTCCCGCACCTGCAAGCTGTACTCGGAACTGCAGGCTGCGGTCGGCGAAGGTATGCAGGGCCCAGCAGGAAAGGCTCCGGGTTCAAGCTGGCTGCGCTCAAGCTTCATGCCATGGAACTGGAGCTGCGTGCGTCCCCAGCTCCAATCGTCGTTGATCAGCCTGGGTACCAGGCGGTCCAGCAGCGGGAACTTGGTCTGGCTGTTGCGCAGCACCGGCGATTGCGGCATCCCACCAACGAACCGGATCGCCGTCAGCCTGGTTTCAGGCAGTCGCACCTGCAGGCGGGAAATCCCATCGATTAGCCGCGAGATTCTGCCCTGTTCATAGATCGCCTGGGTCGAGGTGGCATGGCCATAGGCATAAGCCACCACCACCAGCAACCAGGCCAGGGAGACCAACGCAGCCCGGGGGATCACCCTCCAGCGGAGCTGGGTCGTCCCCGCCACGATCTGCAGGGCCAGCGCCGAGAGCAGGGGGCCAAGAAACAGCAGCAGGCGCGGCGCCCGAGCCAGGGGATCCTCCAGGCCCAACAGGGCTCCGGGGGAGATCAGGGCGATCAGCGCCACGGCCGCCAGCACCAAAGCGGTGCAGACCATCTGGCGCCATCGCCCCGCCGATTTACCGCCACGGCCCATCGTCCAACGCCCGACAGCGATCCAGACAACGACGGCATAAGCCAGCGGCAGCAGCAGCCAGGGAACGCTGATGGGCCAACGGCTCCAGTCATCGAAGATGATTCGCCAAAACTCCAGCGCATGGCGCAGGAGCTGGGTTGGCAGGGCCGCATCAAGGGGGAGCGCCCGGCCCTGTTCGGTGGCATATGACGTGCGCTCCTGCAAGACCAAGCGGATCAGCATCAGGTAGCTGGCCAGGGCGAGGCCATAACTGGCCCACACCCGCCCCAGCCTGCACCAGAGGGAAGGCGGGGCCGGCACCGGCGCCGCCAGGCCCAAGGCTTCCCCCACCACCAACATCAGAGCAAAGGGCAAAAAGCCGCTGGTGGCTGGCTGGTACAAGCAGAGGGAGGCCAACAAGAGAGCCGAGCCAACCAGCAGCCCCCTCCACGACACCACCCGGTGCAGCGTCACGGAGGCCACGACGGCCAGTCCCAGGGCCAGGGCCATCGCCAGACAATCAAACCCGTAGGAAAGATTTTCCAGGGCATAGGGCTGGCCCAGCAGCGGCAGGGTCGCCAGGGCGCTCCAGAACGGTGAACGCAGCCCGTAGGCGCGCGCGGCCGCCACAGCCACCAATGCCAGCACCCCCACAGCCAGAAGCTGGTGCAGGGGCGCCACCGCCACAGCCGGAGCACCCAGGTTCACCAGGGCAAACAGGCAATCGGCCAGGGGACGCCCCACCTCGGCCCAGCGGTACTCGCCATCCATCGAGCGGCCATAGTCATCGATGTAGCGGTGAACAAAGAGCAGGATCGGCAACACGAGCAACAATCCCGCCGCCAGCGCGGCCTTGAACTGGCGAATGATCCCTGCTGGCCAAGGAGACCCGAATGCGGACAGCAGAGGCCGCCAGCCAAGACCATCTGAGCCAAGAGCAGGCCGCATCCCCAACCTCGAACAAGGCCCAATCCTATCAATTCAGCTTAATTTCAGCTGAATTGATAGGATTGGGCCAAGAACAAAGACCGATTCATTCAGAGATAAAGATTAAATATAAAGTTAATAAATTTATGACCTCAAGCAAGCTGTTTGCCGATCAATAATAATTGCAGGCCAACGTCAACATCTTTGTCCTTATCACTGGCGATCTCCGCGTCCCCATCCCTGACGCTATGACTTATATGGACTGCGGCCGATACCAGCCAAGTTCATTTTAATGGCGGGCGCCAAAGCAGACACCAGCAACTCGCTTAGTCGGGGCGTTGGGCCAACCGCCGCCGCAAGCGCCGGCTCCATTGCCAGGCCGCCAGCGAACCAAGCAGGGGCAGCGGGCCGGGAACTGGCGAGGAAGGAGAATAGGGACTAGCCACCGCGATCCGGGCCTGCAAGGTCAGATCTTGGGGATCAAGGGGCCCCTCAAAAGAGATCACTGGGCCGACCCCGGTAAATACATTAGGGGGTGAACTTGTGTTGTTGGGGTTGTACACACTTGACCCCCAGGCACCTGGACTCTGGGCAATGCCAGCTACGTAGTCCGTCTTCCAGAGGTAAACGGGCCCAAAGGGCAGACCGCCATAGAAATTGCCCTGACCCAGAGCCAAACCGACCGCCTCGGCGAATTGCCCAGCCAGAATCTTTTGGCCCAACCAGGGCATGGTGTCGATCGTGATCCGGGACTCAAAACCTGGATCACTCAGGGACGCCGTGATTGCATCTACCATCCAAACTCTGTTATCCACCGTGACAATCACGGCCGCCACTGCCGGCGACGGTGCCATGACTCCAGCCAGGGTCATTGATGCGGCAAGGGCAACCCCCTCAACAAGGCAAACGCCCCAACCTTGCCGGGGCACGCGCCAAACGAATCGGCCATCGAAACCAACAGGCGGGACCATGGGAACGGGCAAGGCTGGGCTTTCAGCAGGTCTCCCTGAATGTAGGCATGGCCCCTGGAAAGTCCCCAGAGCTTCAAGTCCCCTTAAGCATCAGCATGGCTGGGTGTAACGATGCGCTTTGCGCTGGCCTTTAGGAGCCATCCGTGCCCTCTGAACAGCCCGAGAGCTCAGCGAAAGCCCCCCGGCCGCGGCCTGGTCGTAGAAAGGGACACATTGCCACTGGTTTGGGCTGGGCTGGGGGGCGACTTGGGGACCGCCACCACGTTGAAGGCCAGGGACCAGCGTTCACCCTCGCCCCGAAAAGGGGCCACCGAATGGGGCTGCCAGGCGGGAAAGACGTAAAACTCACCGGGCACGGGCAAGACATACTCAGCCATACCGGTGCGAAAGCTTTGGATATGCCATTCCTCTGGACCGTGGAAACAAAGCTGTCCATCAAAGCGATCCGGACCAATCTGGGGGGGCACTTGCAGAAAAAAGACCCCGGAGAAACTGCCACCGTGGGTGTGGGTGGGGTTGTAATCGCCAGCCCTCTGCACATTCAGCCAGAGGTCGATCAAGCGGAGTTCGTAGTGACCGGCGCTCCATGGTCCCCGGCCGCCGGGGGGTTGCCTGTCGATCACATGGCGAATCCAGCGCTCACAACTGGGCAAGATCACGCGGCGGCTCAATTCCTCAACCTTGGGATGCTGCGGTGGCAGCTCCCGCTGCTGAAACAACTGGCCGGCCAGTTTGGCGGAGGCATCCGGACTGCGCTCGGGAGCTTTGACGACAGCAAGGGCAAGGGCTTGTAAATCGGCCAGCAAGGGGGCAGCCAGCCTGCCCTTGACCACCGTGCGTGGAAACAGCGTCAGGACCTCAAGAGCTTCGGAGCCGAGCGATCCGGTGGTCCCCAACGGATCTGGATCGGCGACGTTCATGGCCAAGGACCGAATCGCGTCAAGTTACGTCCAGATCAACTCGCCACATAGGCCTGAACCACCTCGCGACGGCGACGCAGGTTGGCGAGGCCGTCGCGCTCGAGATTGCGAACCCGATCGCGGCTGATACCCAAGTGGCGCCCGATTGCCGTCAGGCTCATGGGCTCGCCATCCTCGATGCCGTAGCGCATCCTCAGCACCTGGCCCTGCAGTTCCGGCAGCTGCTCCAGCAGCGCCCGCAAATCACCCTTCAGGCATTCCACCGCCACCACCTCATCCGGCAGCACCCCATCGCCCGCCAGTAAATCCAGCAATTCCGTATCCTCCCCATCCCCCACCTTCGTTTCCAAGCTCACCGGCTGCCGCGCCCGGCTCAACAGGTCCTTCACCTCCTC
>JBIKMU010000032.1:0-39092 GCA_044359075.1 Cyanobium sp.
GATGTGAAACGCAGCAGCGGCGACAATAGTTGGGTGGTAGCACCCTGCGAAAATAGCTCGATGCCAGGTAAAATATTTTTTCGAATTGTTTCGATTAGTTTTGGTACATGGCCAAAGCTAGCATTATTAGCCACCTTAGCCGGTGGCTTTTTTTGTGCGTTCTCTTGGGCAAATCATTGGCGGATTGGGGCTACCGGAGACACCTGAAATCGTTTTGGTTGGCGACCTTTACTAGTTCAGGTTGGATATAAACTAAGATCTGCATAGTTCTTAATTGCTATGTAGGTGCCATTGTCTGTCTCTGGGTTGTCACACCTTTGGCTAAAGAGTACCTTTAGGCCGGCTTCTTCTGCGGCGCCAAGCTCGGATTTACGGTCACTGATAAAGACTATTTGCTCTGGATCAGCCTTGAGAGTTTTGGCTATTTTGGAGTAGCTTTGCTTGATTTGTTTGCTGCCAATGTTGGTATCAAACCAATGGGAGAAAAGATTGCTTAAGTCTCCATAGCTGCTATGTTGATATAGTAGCTTTTGGGCATTAATCGAGCCAGAAGAGTAAATGGATAGTTCCAGCCCCGCATTTTTCCATCGCCCAAGGGCCTCTGGCACGTCTGCATACAGAGGTGCTTTGAGGACGCCTTGATCGTATCCTTGTCGCCAAATGAGTCCTTGAAGTTCTTTTAGTGGTGTGAGCTTGCGATCCTTTGTGATCAGCCATGATAGATAGCCAATGGCGGCATGGTTGTCTTTTTTGCAGTATTCATGCCGCAGGGCTACTGCCTCCGGATCGATGTCTTGATCCCAGGCAGCAAAGACCTGATCGAGGAGATCCTTTACCATTGAATTGTCTGCGTGAGCAGCTAGAAATACAGGCATTTGTTGTTTGGCATATGGGAAGAGCACTTCTCCGACAAAGCTCACAGGGCACGTGGTGCCTTCGATATCGAGCAACACATGTTGGATTCCAGTCAATGTGATCATGCTGTGGTCATCCATTCATTTCCAAGGCTCTTGAGTTGCAGCTCCCGCCAATGCTGCTCCAGTAAAAATTCCAGGATTTCTAGATGGCGTTTTGCCATGGCTAAGTCGTCTCCCCAGGCGTAAAGGCCATGGCCACTGATCAAGATGCCAAAGGGTGCATCGGCCAAAGAGCTGAGAGCAAGTTGGCTGAGACGCTCTAAATCCTGATCGTTAGGCAGCACGGGGATCGAAATCTGTTGCTCATGGCTGCGAATTCCTTGCAGACCTTTCAACATTTCCAGCCCCTTGATCTGGAGTTGCCATCCCCGCGCCGGTTGGGGGTCTCCCCTGAATTCGGCCAGGCGCGAGAGCAGCGTCGCTGCCTGGGAGTGGGTGTGCAGAACCGCACCGGCCTGCCTTGCGGCCACGATCGCCAAATGCAGCAGCGTTTCGGCACTGGCTCGCCCTTCCCCTTCGATCACCTCGCCTTTGTCGTTGACCACGATCAGATCGCATGGTTTCAACCCACCCTTCTCCACCCCACTCGGTGCCATCAGCAGGGCCAGGGGTTGGCGTTGCAGCACACAGCTGAAGTTGCCGCCGGTGCCATCACACCAGCCCCGCCGATCAATGGCCGCCATTACCTCACAGAGCCCCAGGGCCAGATCGTGCTTTGGATCTGGAGCCTCCGTTTTGGGGGCCATCACTGGATTGGCTGGCAGGAGTTGATCCACCGGGTTAGGCACCTCGCCAATTGCGGTTCATGGGGTGTTGTTGACTCTGGGTTCAAGTTTGACAGCAAGGGCACCAATGGCTGCTGCGGCCCCCCAGCCGTTGCCGTTGGATGGGATTGCCGCAGCGCCGGCAGGGTTGGCCGGAGCGCCTGTAGACCCAGGCCTGACTGCCGTAATTGCCATTGAGGCCCTTGAGGTCTCTGAAATCGCTGAAGGTGGTGCCGCCGGCGCCGATGCTGGCCCTGAGCACCTCCACAAGGCACTGTTGCAAGTGGGCCAAACGATCGAGCGACAGGCAGCCACTGGCGGTATCGGGTCGGATGCCGGCGGCAAACAGGCTTTCATCGGCATAGATGTTGCCGACGCCGGCGATCAGTGACTGATCGAGCAGGGCATTTTTGATCGCTCTTTTGGATCCCTGCAGCCGCTTTTGCAGATAATTGGCCGTCATTTGCGGATCGAAGGGTTCCGGGCCAAGGCGGGCCAGACCCGTCATCACCGTTTCCAGGGGGGTGTGGGGTGGCACCCACCACATCTGGCCAAAACTGCGGGTATCGATGAAGCGCAGTTCCTGCCCTGCTGGATTCCAGAAGCGGACTCGGGTATGGGCACATGGGGGAGTTGGCTCGTCGATCCAGAGGAACTGGCCGGTCATGCGCAGATGGACGCCCCAATGACCCGCATCGCTGCCGTCCCCATGGCCAAGCTTGGCCATCAGATATTTGCCCCTTCGCTGCCAGCTTTCGATAAGACAGCCCCCAAGGGCCAGCTCAAAGAGGGCTGGCTCTTGGGGGCTGGCAATCGCCCGTTGGCGCAGAACTTCAACCTTGGCGATGGTCATTCCTTGGGTTCTGGACTTCAGACCCAAACGAACGGTTTCAACCTCGGGTAGCTCGGGCACAGGGATTGAGGTTCAGGCCCGAGGGGCAGTCTCAGGCTTTGACCAGTTCGCTTTCGGCGAAGTTGTTGGTATTGATGCCGCCTTCGGAGCCGCTGTAACCGTTGTAATTCACCTTGTCAAAGCGAACAACGACGGGATAACGAATCCCAGAGGTGTCGACCGATGCCACCGTGCCTACTTCGTTGAACCAGTAGGACTCGGGGCGCTTGATCCGTACTTTGTCGCCGCGGGAGATGGCCATCGCTGGGCAGAGGGTCGGGTGGCTTTCCAACCGAGCTTACCCCTGCAAGTTGGCCTTATCCCCCAGGGGTGTCACGTTTCGTCGCTCGCCCGGGTGCCTGTCGCGGCAAGGGATCGCCGGGGCCCATGGCAGCATCCCAATCCCTTGCCCGTTTGGCCCATGTCTGCCGTTGAGGGCCCTGCCGAGAGCCCGTCCAACCATGAGCCCGGCGGCGAAGCACAGCTGATTGACCTGGATCTGCCGGATCCCGAGCGGGACGACATCAGCGTGCTGGAGTTTCACGCCCGCCTGGAGGCAGCCTGGGCGGTCTGTGATCGCTTTGACCTGCAGACCGAAATCTGGCGGGGCCGCATCCTCTGCGCGGTCCGGGACCGCGAGCGTCGCGGCGGCGAAGGCCGGGGCACTGGCTTTCTGCAATGGCTGCGGGAGCGGGAGATCAGCAAGACCCGGGCCTATGGCCTGATCCAGCTGGCTGAATCGGCCGACGCCATGCTGGGCGATGGCGTGCTCGAACTGGCCAGCGTCAATCAATTTTCCAAGCGTGCCTTTCTGGAAACCGCCCAGGCCGATCCTGAGGTGCAGCAGATGATTGGCGAGGCGGCCAATGGGGGCCAGCAAATCACCCGCAAGCAGGTGCGCCGTCTCACCGACGAGTTCACGGCCGCGACCAGCCCCCTATTGCCCGAGGAGATTCGCCAGCGCACCGCCGAGAACCTGCTGCCCCCCCGGGCGGTGGCGCCCCTGGTCAAGGAGCTGGCCAAGTTGCCGGCAGCCCAGCAGGAAGATCTGCGCCGGGCCCTGCGGGAAGAACCGGAACTGGAGCGGGTCAGGGATGTGACCCTCACGGCCCGCTGGCTCGACAAGGCGGCCCAGGCCGCGTTGGCCGTCAGGGCGTTTCAGCAGGGCAACCTAGATTTCGAGAAGGCGATTCAGGAGGCCCAGCGGCTCGATGCCCTGGGCCTGCTGGCCGATGCGGTGGGGCAGGCCCAGGCCCTGGAAAATGCCGTTCTCAAGTTGCACACCAGCTGGCGGCGGCTGGGGGGGCTGCAGGAGCGGCTGTGGGTGGAAAGTGGCAGCAGCACGCCCCATCTGCGGGAATTGCTCACCGCTTTGCAGAGTTTGAGCGGCAGCACCCTGCGCGTTTCCCTGGGCGAGCTGGCGGGGGGCAAGCGGCTGCGGTTGCAGTTGGTGGAGGAATCGCCAGACCGGCTGGAGGGGCCGCCGCTGCCGGAGCCCTTTGCTGCTGCTGCGGGGGAAGGGCGCGACTGAGGGGCGGGGGAGGCGTTGCAGCGCATAGGTGGCGCCAGGCGATTCGCTGGCTACCCCGGCTGAACTGGCCCCGCTGGGCTGACTGATCGAGGGAATGGTGGGCCTATCGAGGGCAAGGAGATGTGTTGGTAACCACCCTAAGGGTTTAAAAACGTGGGTAACTAATACCCTAATCCGGTTGAAGAATTATCTGACCACCTTCCCGTATCCCTTAATGAGTACTACCCCCCTGGTATCCGTCGCCGCCATCGCCAACGGCGACGAGGCCAATGGCAGCTCAGCGGTTTTCCGCTTCTCGCGCAGCGGCGCCAGCACGGACCCGCTCTCGGTGAGCTACCGGCTGCTGGGCACCGCCCAGGCCGGCAGCGACTACAGCGGTGCCACCACCGGCACGATCAGCTTCACCGCAGGCAGTGCCACCGCCGTGCTTTCTTTGCCTGCGCTAGCAGACAGCGTGGTGGATCCGGGTGAAACGATCATTGCTCAGATCGTGCCCTCGCCAACGGCACCAGCCAGCTACTCGATCACCCCCGGATGGCAAACGGCCACCGCCACGATCAATGCGGAAGGAATGGTGGTGACAGTGAATGGGCCAAGCCGGCCTGGGGGGAGCAAGGGGGAATATGGGAATACAGGAGCGTTCGCGGCGATCAGAGGCGATGGCTCCGTCGTCACCTGGGGTGATACCAGCATGGGTGGCAACGTCACTATACCTACCCCGTCGCTGAGCGGCGTTACCCAAATCTTCTCCAATGGCTTTGCCTTTGCGGCCCTGAAGGGCGATGGCACCGTCGTCTGCTGGGGTGATCCTAGGTATGGCGGCACGACACCGGCGGGGCTTGGCGGCGTCACCCAGATCTTCTCCACTGCCGCTGCTTTTGCGGCCCTGAAGAGCGATGGCACCGCCGTCTCCTGGGGTGACTACTACTTTGGCGGCACGGCACCGGCGGGGCTTGGCGGCGTCACCCAGATCACCTCCAATTACTCTGCCTTTACGGCCCTGAAGAGCGATGGCACCGTCGTCTGCTGGGGTGATGCCAACTATGGCGGCACGACACCGGTGGGGCTTGGCGGCGTCACACAGATCTTCTCCACTGTCGCTGCCTTTGCGGCCCTTAAGAGCGATGGCACCGTCGTCTCCTGGGGTAGTGAATTCCTTGGCGGCACGATACCGGCGGGGCTTGGCGATGTTACCCAAATCTTCTCCAATAACTCTTCCTTTGCAGCGCTGAAGAGCGATGGCACCGTCGTCTGCTGGGGTGATGCTAACTATGGCGGCACGACACCGGCGGGGCTTGGCGGCGTCACCCAGATCTTCTCCAATGGCTATGCCTTTGCGGCGCTGAAGAGCGATGGCACCGTCGTCTCCTGGGGTGGCGTCTTCGATTTCGATGTGATTCCCGGAACCACGCCGATCACGACACCGGCGGGGCTTAACGGTGTCACCCAGATCTTCTCCAATGAGGTTGCCTTTGCTGCCCTGAAGAGCGATGGCACCGTCGTCTGCTGGGGTGATGCCGGCAGTGGCGGCACAACACCGGCGGGGCTTGGCGTCGTCACCCAGATCTTTTCCACTTACTCTGCCTTCGCAGCCCTGAAGAGCGATGGCACCGTCGTCTGCTGGGGTGATGCCGGCAGTGGCGGCACAACACCGGCGGGGCTTGGCGGCGTCACCCAGATCTTCTCCACTCGCTTTGCCTTTGCGGCCCTCAAGAGCGATGGCACCGTCGTCTCCTGGGGTTCCCCCGACGGCGTCGGCGCGGCACCAGCGGGCCTGAGCGGCGTGGTGGGCTTTGCCAATCCCTTTACTGATGATCGGCTGTTGTTGCCCCAGCCGCCGCTGCCCACCTTGGAGGCGCCCACGATTGATCCCCTCACAGGCGATGACTTTCTCACGGTTTCGGAGTACGAAAATGGTCTGTTGATTCGTGGTAGCGGCCGGCCTGGTGCCATCGTCACCATTGCATTTGAAGACTCCCTCTTGCCCTCGTTCGGTGGAGATAGCCCACCAAGCTACAACGTTTCTGTAGGCAGTGACGGGCATTGGGTACTGGTTCTTTCCGCTGCTCAAGTGGGTTTGCTGGGCGTGGGCGACGATATGGTCATCGCTACTCAATCTTGGCCCGCCAGTGATGTGGTCAGTGAGTCCGCTTACCGATTATTCTTCATTGAAGGCGCGCCTGCCCCATCCATTGCTGCCATCAGCGGCGATGACCTGATCACCATCGCCGAAGCCCTTGCTGGATTCACAATCCAAGGCACAGGGGTTCCAGGAGCAACCATTCTGCTTGCTTTCAGCAGTGGGTCCAGCGCGGAGGCAGGTGCAACCACTGTCGTGGATCTGGAAGGCAACTGGTCCCTTTCCATCACGCCACAGGATGTTTATGGCTTTGGCGAAGGTGTAGAAAGCATCGAGGTCAGTCAGCACCTGAGCGGCACGGGCTTCACCAGCGGCGTGGCAAGCCACAGCTTCGCCATCGAACCTGCTCCCGCGCCAACCGTCGATGCCATCACCGCCGACGACACCATCTCAGCTGAGGAGGCCCAGCTGGGCTTTTCGATCACGGGTTCCGGTGTGCCAGGCGCCACGATCATCATCCTGTTTGCCAGTGGCGTCACGCCAGAGGCTGGTTCCTCGGCCGAAGTCGATCCAACAGGGCTGTGGTCGCTGCATGTCTCTGCTTCGGATATTGCCCGGATCGGACCAATCAGTGAATCCATAGATGTTTACCAGGTCATCACCCAGTTAGGGCTCACCAGTTCAGCGGTTTCCCATGATTTCCTGATTGAGGACGCCCCTGTTCCAACGATTGATGCCATCACGGGTGATGACTCGATTTCCCTCGGCGACCTGCGCAGCGGCTTTGTAATCAGCGGGCGTGGGCTATCCGGCTCCACGATTCACCTGGAATTCAATAGTGGCACGGTCCTCCAATATGGCTCCACTGCCTTGGTTGACATCGATGGAGCCTGGTCTCTGCCAGTTATACAAGCGGATGTGATCGGCTTTGACCTCGGCCAAGAAACCATCCTTGTCAAACAAACCATTCCCGCTGTTGGCTTCACCAGTGCAGTCGTCAGCCACACCTTCACGGTTGAAGCCATCAACCTGCCACCCACTGGAGTTGTTCTCAACAACGCCGTCACCAGCCTGGAGGAAAACACCCCCACCCTCGCCGCCATCAAGGTTGCGGACATCGCGATTACTGACGATGCCCTCGGCAGCAACACGGTCAGCCTTGCCGGCGCCGATGCCGCCTTCTTTGAAGTTGTGGGCACCGGCCTGTTCTTGAAGGCAGGCACCAGCCTGAATTACGAAGCCAAGACTTCCTATTCACTGACGGTATCAGTCAGCGATCCGACGGTTGCCGGTTCAGCCCCTGTCACCACGTCCTACGCGCTGGCGATCACGGATGTCAACGAAGCACCCACTTCTGTGGTGCTTAACAACGCCGTCACCAGCTTGGAGGAAAACACCTCCACCCTCGCCGCCATCAAGGTTGCGGACATTGCCATTAATGACGATGCCCTCGGCAGCAACACGGTCAGCCTTGCGGGCGCCGATGCCGCCTTCTTTGAAATTGTCGGCAACGGCCTGTTCTTGAAGGCAGGCACCAGCCTGAATTACGAAGCCAAGACTTCCTATTCGCTGACGGTTTCGGTTAGCGATGCCGCGGTTGCCGGTTCAGTTCCTGTCACCGCCTCCTATGCGCTGGCGATCACGGATGTCAACGAAGCACCCACTTCTGTGGTGCTTAACAACACTGTCACCAGCCTGGAGGAAAACACCTCCACCCTCGCCGCTATCAAGGTTGCGGACATTGCCATTAATGACGATGCCCTCGGCAGCAACACGGTCAGCCTTGCCGGCGCCGATGCCGCCTTCTTCGAAGTGGTGGGCAGCGGCCTGTTCTTGAAGGCAGGAACCAGCCTGAATTACGAAGCCAAGACTTCCTATTCACTGACGGTTTCGGTTAGCGATGCCACGGTTGCCGGTTCAGTTCCTGTCACCGCCTCCTATGCGCTGGCGATCACGGATGTCAACGAAGCACCCACTTCTGTGGTGCTTAACAACACCGTCACCAGCCTGGAGGAAAACACCTCCACCCTCGCCGCCATCAAGGTTGCGGACATCGCGATTACTGACGATGCTCTCGGCAGCAACACGGTCAGCCTTGCGGGCGCCGATGCGGCCTTCTTTGAAGTTGTGGGCAGCGGCCTGTTCTTGAAGGCAGGCACCAGCCTGAATTACGAAGCCAAGACTTCCTATTCACTGACGGTTTCGGTTAGCGATGCCACGGTTGCCGGTTCAGTTCCTGCCGTCACGTCCTATGGGTTGGCAGTAGGTGATAGAAATGAAGCTCCAACAGCTCTCAATCTCAGTGCCACGGCGTTTGATGAAAATATTCTCGCCGGTTCTCAAATTGCTCTGCTTAGCGCAGATGATCCAGACAACACCCCCCAGTCCTTCAGCTATTCACTGGTGTCTGGAACAGGATCCACCCACAATCTCTTTTTCTCAGTTCTAAGTAATGCACTTCGCATCACCCGCTCGCCTGATTACGAAGCTCGTTCATCCTATTCAATTCGCCTGCGTGCCACCGATCAAGGAGGCCTCTTCAATGAACGTAGTGTGGTGCTCAATGTCAATGATCTACCTGACAGCCCAACCTACAGCTTCAGTAGGAGTGCTGATGTGGTCTACGAACGCGGGGCACTTGCTATTGGTGTAAGCACCACCAATGTGCCTGCGGGCACAAGGCTCTACTGGTCGCTTTCAGGCGCCAATATCACCGCCAGTGATTTCAGCGATGGCACTCTGCTTGGTAGCGTAAGTTTGGGTGATGATGGCAAGGCATCGTTCAGCAAAGTGGTTGCTGCAGATGGTGTTATCGAATCAGACGAAACCTTGGACGTAAAGTTTTTCAATAATGCCGCCCGCAGCCAGCAGATCGGTAACACCTGGTCCGTCACCCTCAAGGATCCTGTTGTGGGGGTGGTCAGCGATGGTCCAGACATCATCACAGGCACCAGTGCCAATGAAGTGATTACCGGTGTCCCCACAGCCTCCAGCCTGCGTGGTCGCGGAACCGTGGACCGCCTGACTGGCGGCGGTGGAAATGATCAATTTCTTCTGGCGGATCGCACAGGCTCTTACTACAACGATGGTGATCCATCTACAGATGGCAGCGCCGACATTGCCGTGATCACCGATTTCAACGCCGGAGACTCGATTAAGTTGTTTGGCTCAGCGTCCCTTTATCAGCTCAGTCAAGGCATTTATGGTGGTAGCGCAGGCCTCTGGATTCGCATTCTGCCCACAGGTGGCGGAGTAAGCGAAAGGATTGGTTTCGTGCAATCTGCGACCCTGAGCAGTCTGAATCTGAACAGTGCCAGCCAATTCACCTACTTGAACTAGCGATCGCAAGCTGTCCGTAAATAAGTGTTACGATAGTTTGACTGATAATTTTGGGCTATGTCCCGAGCGATCCGCTCAATTATTTGCCATCTGGCCATAGCTACACTGCCCCTGTTGCCAACGTTGCCAGCAGATGCGGTTTTGGTGACCGTTAATGGGGTTGAATACGATGTAACTGTTTTAGAAGGTAGTTACGACGACCATGATTTGCTTTTTCACGAACCTCCTGTAGGGAAAATGCCATGGTGGGGTGACACCTCTGGCAGTCTGGCGTCACAATTTGCCTTTCAAGTCTACAACAGTCTCGGGGAAGGAAGTTATAGCGGAACCGGACCAGTTTTTGCCTACGATTACGACTCGGGTTCGGGCTCGCTGTCAGGCTTGGTTCAAAGCTTGTCTGATCCCAATTCGCAAGATATTCTCAATCCCTTTAGCAATGAATCAATTAAATATGCAATTATTTACTCACCACCTGCGCCACCGGTGCCAGAATCAGTCCCATCGCCATTGGCTTGCTTGGGTGTAATCGCTGCCTATCGTAGTTCTCGCAGGTTACGCAGGCTCTTGCTATGTCGCGCCGATGATTCGCGTGCCCTGGCATCTACGTGCCCGATGCGGCGTTCGCCCTAGCGATGGGCGCTCCCACCACCGATGGTGTCGGTAGACTTCGGCTTCAACATCGCTGGTGTGCGTGCCGGAAACCGAGCGCGAATCGCCTCCAGCCCCCAGCGCCGGCGACAGTGATCGCCTCAGCGAAGCCCTGCGGCGCCATTTCGGCTGGGACCACTTCCGCCCCGGCCAACGGCAGGTGGTGGAGGCCCTCTTGGCCGGGCAAGATTGTCTGGCGGTGTTGCCCACGGGGGCGGGTAAATCGCTTTGCTATCAGCTGCCGGCCCTGGTGCGTCAGGGGCTGGTGGTGGTGATTTCGCCCTTGGTGGCGCTGATGCAGGACCAGGTGCGCCAGTTGCGGCGCCATGGCATCGCCGCCGCCTGTCTGCACCAGGGGCTCGATCCGCAGGGGCGGCAGCAGCTGCAGCAGGGCTTGAATGATCAGAGTCTGAGGGTTTTATATCTCTCACCCGAACGGCTCCAGGTGGAAGCCAGCCGCCGTCTCCTCGAAGAGATCCACGCCACCGGGCGGTTGGTGGCCCTGGCGGTGGACGAGGCCCATTGCATCAGCGCCTGGGGCCACGATTTCAGGCCCCATTACAGGCGCCTTGGCGAACTGCGCCGCCTCTGCCCGGGGGTGCCGATGGTGGCCCTCAGTGCTACAGCGGCCCCCCAAGTGCGCGCCGACATCATTCGCCTGTTGCAGCTGCGTCGTCCTGAGGTGTTGGTGCGCTCCGCCCGCCGCAGCAACCTCACGTACACCATGAGGCGCCGCTCGGAGCAGCCCTTGGCCGAGGTGTTGAACGCGGTGGCCGAGGCCCGGGGCGCCGTCCTCATCTATGCCCGTACCCGGTTGGCGGTGGAGCAATGGTCGACGCGGCTGGCCCAGGCGGGACTCGCCGCCATCCCATATCACGCCGGCATGGATCCGGCCAGTCGCCAGCTGGCCTTGGAGCATTTTCAGAACCAGCCGCGCCCGGTGCTGGTCGCGACGGTGGCTTTTGGCATGGGAGTGGATCGAGCCGATGTGGGCCTGGTGCTGCATTTGACCCTGCCTGCCAGTGTCGAGGGTTACCTGCAGGAATCGGGGCGGGCGGGCCGCGATGGTCAACCGGCCGATTGCTTGGTGTTGTTCGCCGCCGCCGATCGGGTCAGCCTGGGCTGGGCGATGCGGGCGGCGAGCCAGCAGCTGAGCGCTGCAGAGCGCCTGCAGGAGAGGGAGCGACTCGAACTGGCCCAGCGTCAGCTGCGACGGATGGAGGCCGTGGCCGAGGGGCCGGGTTGCCGAGAGCAGGCCCTGTTGTTGGCCGTCGGCGAACTGGCGCCCCCCTGTCAGCGTTGCGACAACTGCCGCCGCCATCCCGCCGCCGAGGATTGGTCCGAGCCCGCGGCGCGGGTGCTGTCGGCATTGGATGGCGGCCGGGGGCGGGACCTGCGCCAGCTGGTCGAGGGGCTGGCCAAGGACCATGGCCAAAACCAGGAAACCTGGGGTTGGTTGGCGCGGCGCCTGGTGCAGGAGGAACTCATCCGCGAGAGCGATGACGGTCGCCAGCAGCTCTGGCTGTGCGCCTTGGGCGAGAACTACTTGCGCTCGCCCTGGCCCCTGCGCTGGTCGGCCTGAAACAGAGGGCCATGCCCCCCGGGGTCTAGGGGGCAGATCGACAACATTGGCCTAGCCCGCTATGGCCTAGCCAGTTTCGCTGATTCGTGCCTCTGGTTTGTGACGAGCCACTCAGAGCCGACTTTGACGGCAGCGGTCGTTTACCAATTTCACCTCGAAACTGGCGCGGGGATCTTCCCAGGTTTTCCAGTCGCCGTTGGAGCTGGTGGCATTCATCTTGCGGGCGCTGCAGTTGATCGCCAGGTACAGCGTTTCGCCCTTGTTGCTGATGGTGGGGGCCACCAGGCTGCCTCCCATCGGTTGCCAGTTGGCCCAGTCCACCTGCAGCGGACCGTAGGGACGCCAGTCGGTGCGATTTGAGGCCTCCGCAGGCAATCCCGAACTGACCGGTGCCTGGCTCGCCCGGGCCACGCTGGCCCTGGCTGCCGGAGCGGTGACCACGGGTTTGGCCACCACTGGTGTGGCCACTATTGGTGTGGCCACTACCGGCCTGGCCACTACTGGTCTGGCCACCACTGGTGTGGCGACCACCGGTGTGGCCACTACTGGTCTGGCCACTACCGGTCTGGCCACTACAGGGTTTGTCACTACCGGGTTTGCCACTACTGGGCTTGCACCCACTGGGTTTGCCATGGCGGTGGTTCCGGTCGCCGGTCGGGTCTGGGGAACGGTGACCGTGCTGGATGCGTCTGACTGTGGGGCCGTTGTCGCCGTTGGGCTGGTTTCGGGGGCAGGGGCTGCGGAACGGCTGGGGGGGGCCTCCGTGCTGGCGGCGGCGCTGGTTGGCGGGTTGCCCTTGAGGCGCAGGCGCATGCCGACTTCGACATGGTTGGCATCCTGCAGGCCGTTGATGGCCACCAAACGGCTCATCGGCACGCCGTAGCCCTCGGCAATGGTGGATAGATTCTCGCCGGGTTGGACCACGTGCTGGCTGGCCCCCTTGCGGTAGCTGGAGGGGCCGTCAGCGGAGCGGGAGCTGGTCACCGCACTTGCTTTGACCCGCAGGGTGCTGCCGGTTTCCACATGGTCGGCATTGCTGAGAGCGTTCAACCGCACCAATTCATTCACGCTCATGCCATGGCGATCGGCGATCTCCGAGAGGGTTTCGCCGTCCTTGACGGTCACTTTGACGGTATTGGCGGTTGACGAGCTGCTGGCTCCCTTGCCCCGGCCTGAGCTGGAGACCGAGCTGGGCACGGTCAGCTTGCTGCCCGATTCGACGTGGTCGGGATTGGTAATGCCGTTGAGCTTCATCAGCCTGGTCATGCTGATGCCCAGGCGATCGGCGATCTGGGAGAGGGTTTCCCCTGGCTGAACCGTGACTTCTGCCGCCAGGCCTGGAAGCGGCAGCACCACGGCAATGGCCAGGGCAACTAGGCGGCGGCGCATGGTTTAGGTGAGCAGTTGCCGGCACGTTAAGGGTCCTGCCCACTCCTAACCAGCCCCCCGCAACGTCATCAGCGTCGAGGGGGACTCTCAACCCTGCAGGCGCCGAACCAGGGGGAGCTTGCCGGCATAGGGGGGATAGCGGAATGGCAGGTCGAACCAGAACGACCGGCTCAACACACTGCGTTGATGGGAGAAGGTGCGGAAGCCCGTTTCGCCGTGGTATGAGCCAAAGCCACTTTCTCCGACCCCGCCGAATGGCAAATGGACCAGTCCTGCCTGCAGCACCACGTCGTTGAAGCCGACGCTTCCCGAGCTGGAGCTGGCCAGGAGTTGTTGCTGCTCCTTGTTATCGCCGCCGAAAAGATATAGGGCCAGCGGGTGGGGGGCCCGGCGGACCCGGGCCAGGGCATCCTCCAGATCGTTCACCACGATCAAAGGCAGCAGGGGCCCAAAAATCTCATCTTGCATCAAGGGATCCTCCTCCGGTTGGTCGACGGCGATCAAGGTGGGTTCGATGCGGCGGCGGCGGCTGTCACTGCCGCCCCCCACCAGGATTTGTCCCTTTTGCCGGGCGCCCGTCAGCAGCCCTTCAAGGCGCTGAAATTGCCTCTCGTTGACGATCTGGCCGAGATCGTCGCTGTTGAGCGGATCCTTGCCATAGAGGCGCTCTCTCTCCTCGGCGAAGGCTGCGACCAGGGGGGCAACGGCCTCAGCCACGACCAGCAGATGGTCGGGGGCGACGCAGGTTTGGCCGGCGTTGATACCTTTGCCCCAGACCAGCCGCCGCGCTGTGGTTTGCGGGTTCGCTCCAGCCAGCACGATCGCCGGACTCTTGCCCCCCAGTTCCAGGGTCACCGGCGTCAGATGGCGGGCCGCGGCGGCCATCACCAGCCGGCCGACCCGGCCGCCACCGGTGAAAAAGATGTGATCGAAGCGCTGCTCCAGCAGCGTGGTTGCCGCTTCTGCGTCCCCCAGCACCACCTGAACATGGCAGGGGTCGAAGTGACGGGCCACCGCAGCGGCCATCCAGCTGGCCGTATGGGGGGCGTGTTCCGAGGGCTTGAGCACGGCGGTGTTTCCCGCAGCCAGGGCGCTGACCAGGGGATGCAGGCAGAGCTGCAGGGGATAGTTCCAGGGGCCCAGGATCAGAACGCAGCCGAGGGGTTCGGGGTGGATGGCGGCTCGGCCCGGCAGTGCCCAGCCGGGAAGCCCCACGGAACGGGGTCGCATCCAGCGCCGCAGGTGCTTGCGGGTCAGGGCCAATTCCTGCCGCACGGCCACCAATTCGAAGTGAGCCTCCAGTTCGGGTTTGCCGAGGTCAGCGGCCAGGGCGCTCGTGGCCTCGTTTTCCTCCACCTGCAGCAGGTGTTGCAATCGATCAAGCTGCCCCAACCGCCAGGCAAGTGACCGGGTCTCGCCGCGCTGCACCAGGGCGCGCATCGTTTCGATCGCGGGAGCGGGGGCTTCGGAGCTGGGCAAAGGAGCCATGGAGTTAGCCGCCATCGGGGGGATGGGGCAAGGACAACTGGGATGGCATGAATCTGTCAGCAAAGCGGGCCTGGCGGCCCTGAGGTAGCCATGGCCACAGTCGCGCTCTGCCACGATTCCGGCACTGCGTCACCCACCCCACCGGAGGCCGACCTTTGGCTGATGCCGCTTTACCGCTTCAGGATCCAGCCGCGTTGACGGTTCCGGCGGCGGTGCGCCGCCTGGACCAGGCCCTTTTCGATGCGGTGGCTGCCGGGGCCCTCAGTAGTCCACGCCGGCGCCTGAACCACAATCTGCACCGCGCCCCGGACCTGGTGCAGCGTTTCTTGAATGTGCTGCAACCCGGCACCTATGTGCGTCCCCATCGCCATCTGCGCCCCAACCCCGGCGAAGGCTTTGAATGCTTTGTGATGCTTCAAGGGGCCATCGGGCTATTGCTGCTGGATGACCAGGGCACGGTTCTGCACACCGAACGGCTGGAGGCCGGCGGTGATATCAGGGGCATTGAGTTGCAGGAAGGCCATTTCCACACCCTTGTGGCCCTGACCCCTGATGCCGTCATGTTCGAGATCAAGCAAGGGCCCTACGTGCCCACGGCCGACAAGGATTTCCTGACCCAGTTCCCCGCCGAGGGCACCCCGGAGGCCCAGGCCCAGGAAAGGGCCTGGCGATCACTTTTCTAGCCCCTCGGGGCCAGCCTCAAGGGGATTCGCCCCAAAGGAACCAGCCCCCCTGGGGCCAGACCTAGGCGCGATGCTCCCCTGGGGGGTCCGCCAAGGCTTCGCGGCGGCAGAAACTGCAATGGCCCCAGAGGGCCAGTTCACCCGCAGGCGCTGGACTGCCGCAGGCCGGGCAGGGGCCGCCTTGGCCATGGACATCGAGACGACTGGGATGGGCGGCCCAGATGGCAGCTTCCTCTTGCATGGCAGGGGGCGGAACAGGACCCCGATGGTGTTGTTGCACGATCACCTCTCGCACCTCGAACCCAGCTCCACGCAAGGCCCCCAGCAGCATGTGGCGGTTGTATTGCAGGGCCTGGAGCCAGGGGCCGGGAGCTGCCCCCACCGTCAGGCGCCCAGCCCTCAAGGAAAGGGGTCGGCAGTGGGGTGCCAGTTGGGGACCGGCCAGGCGCGGCCAGGCCAGCCACAGGGCGGCCAGATGGCCCTGCCGTTGCCAGGATTCCCTTAAGTCTTCAAGGCATGCGGCCAGGGCTACGGCCGGTGGCCTTCGGGCTGGCAGCAGCACCGAAACCTCGCCGATCCGTTGGCTTCGGTTGCTTTCATTCGCTGGACCCGGGACGGAACGCCTGGAAGCTTTGGCCATGAAACCGACCGTAGGGCGAAGCCAGGCCCCCGGTAGGCCTTCGCCCCATTCATTGGCCCATTCCCAGGGCGCAAGGGTGGATCCTCTGCAAGTTTTGAGTGAGGCGGTGGGCGATTCATCGCTAAGGTTCAAGTCCTGCCCCCTTATCCCAAACCATGGGCTTTTTCGACAGGCTCAGCCGACTGCTGCGCGCCAACCTCAACGACCTGGTCAGCAAGGCCGAAGATCCGGCCCTGATCCTGGACCAGTCTGTGGCCGACATGCAGGCTGATCTGATCAAACTGCGCCAGGCCGTCGCCACGGCGATCGCCAGCCAGAAGCGGATTCAGAATCAGGCGGAGCAAGCCGAAAGTCAGGCCAAAACCTGGTACGAAAGGGCCGAATTGGCCCTCAAGAAAAGCGAAGAGGATCTGGCCCGTGAGGCCCTGGCCAGGCGTAAGACTTATCAGGAAACTTTCACGGCCCTCAACAACCAGCTGAACAGCCAGGCCGGCCAAGTCGATACCCTCAAAAGGAGTCTCACGGCCCTTGAGGCCAAGATCGCTGAGGCCAAGACAAAGAAAGAAATGCTCAAGGCCCGCGCCCAGGCGGCCCAGGCCCAGGAGCAGCTGCAAAGCGCGGTCAGCAATCTCGGCACCAACTCCTCGATGGCTGCCTTCGAGCAGATGGAGGAGAAGGTGCAGGTTCTCGAGGCCCGCAGCCAGGCTGCTGCCGAACTGGCTGGCGCCGATCTGGAAAGTCAATTCGCCAGTCTGGAGGGGGGCAATGATGTGGACGACGAGCTGGCCGCGCTCAAAACCCGACTGGAAGGGGGCGCCCATCCGATTCAGCTACCAGCCCCCAATGGTCCCGTTCCCCAGTTGCAACCCGTGCAACAGCAGGAAGTGAACGCCGAGCTCGAAGAACTGAAAAAGTCCATCGACAAGCTCTGAGATCAAAGTCACCTGAGCTCCAACCCATCTGAGCTCCAACCCATCTGAGATCCAAGTCAGGGGGATATCCATGCGGGCCTCCCGAGTAGGTCCCCCTGATCCATACAATTCAAGGACGACGCAACCAGGCCCTTGGTTACCGATTCAACCAGCGCCGCAGTGCTGGATGTCACGGATTCTTCTTTTGCCCGAGAGGTGCTCGAATCACCATTGCCCGTTTTGGTGGATGTCTGGGCGTCCTGGTGTGGTCCTTGCCGTTTGATGGCCCCTTTGATGTCATGGGCCGCTGAGACCTATGGCAGCAGGCTCAAGGTCACCAAATTGGAGGCAGACGACAACCCCGTTAGTCGCGATGCCTATCGAATTCAAGGTCTTCCCACCCTGCTCGTCTTCCGCGCTGGTGTGGAGGTGGCCCGCCAGGAGGGGGCCATCGCCAAACCCCAGTTGATGGCCTTACTGGATGCCCATCTCTGAGCGGGTTGCCCAGCTGGGCAGCGGCGTCTTCAGCCGCAATGACGCCCGCAAGCTGGCCTATGCCCAGGGCCGAAGCGGGGCCCAGGGGTGCTTGAACGGCCGCCCTGCGTTGCTCGATCTTTCCCTGGGCTCCACCGATCTGCCGCCACCGCCGGCGGCGATTGAGGCCATCGCCCAAGGCCTGCATCACCCTGCCAGTGCCTCCTACTGCCTGCACGGCGCCACCTTGCCGTTTCGCGAGGCGGCGGCCGCCTGGGCCCTGCGTCGCTTCGATATCACAGTCGATCCGGAAACCGAGGTCCAGCTGCTGGTGGGTTCCCAGGAAGCCACGGCCCATTTGCCCCTTGTCGTCACCGATCCGGGCGATGCTGCCTTGCTTCTTGATCCTTGTTATCCCTCCCATCGGGGCGGGCTGGTGTTGGCCTCAGTGCGCCCCACCCTGCTGCCCCTGCGCGCCGATCAGGGGTGGCGCCCCGGTTTCGGCCAACTGCCAGCCAGCGTCTGGGACCAGTTGAAATTGATGGTGCTGGGGTTTCCCCACAACCCCACGGCCACCACCGGCGACCAAAGTTGGCTGGATGGCGCCATGGCTCGCGCCATCGACCATGACATCGTGCTGGCCCACGACAATCCCTATGTCGACCTCGCCCTCGAGGGGGAGGCGCCGGCCCTGTTGCGCCATCCGGATTGGCGGCGCCAGGGCATTGAATTCTTTTCCTTCTCCAAGAGTTGGTGTCTTGGCGGCTATCGCTTGGCTTTTGCCATCGGGGCTGCGCCCTTGATCGCCGGCCTGCGCCAGCTGAAATCCGTGGTCGATTTCAACCAGTCCCTGGCCCTTCAGGCCGGGGCCATTGCTGCTTTGGAGCAGGCGCCCGATTGGCCCCAGCAGCTGCGTGAGGTCTACCGGCAGCGGCGCGATGGCATGGTGAGGGCACTGGCGGCCGCCGGCTGGAGCGTGAGCCAGCCTTCGATGGCCCTCTATCTCTGGCTGGAGCTGCCGCCGGTGGCCAAGGAGCGGGGGCTGGATTCCGAGGGTTTCTGTGCCGCCCTGTTGGAGGCGACAGGGGTCTGTCTCACCCCTGGCATCGGTTTCGGCCCCGGGGGGGAGGGTTGGCTGCGGTTGGCCTTGGTCCATCCCCTGCCGCAACTGGAGGCCGCTGCCGCTCGCATGGGGGCCTGGTTGGGCCAGCTGTGATCGGACGCCTCGGTGCCGCCCGCCGGCTCCTGGGGCCCGGGCCTGCTTCTGGGTCAGCTGATGATCTTGGTGCCTGGCACCTGCGTTATGTGCCGGTTTGCGGCAGCACCGAACGCCTTTTGGACGACTGGTTGATCAAATCGCCTTGCGCGCAGGGGCCGCGGCTGCGGGCTCCCTTGGCCTTGCTCGCCGGCCAGCAACGCTTTGGTCGGGGTCAACGCGGACGTCGCTGGAGTTCACCGCCCGGGGGTGTCTGGCTCAGTGCGGCCCTGCCTTGGCCCCCAGAGCCCCTGGGGGCCGCCGCGGTGGGACTGGCGGTGGCGGTGGGTTTGGCCTTGGAATTGGAGGACCTGGGCCTCCCCGTGCGCATCAAGTGGCCCAATGATGTGTACTTGCTTGGGCCCAGGGGGGCCATGGCCAAGCTGGCCGGGGTGCTGCCCGGCCAAAGACTCCAGGGCCATCAGGTGCGCTGGGCCCGGGTGGGTGTGGGCTTGAATGCCCGCAATCGGTTCCCCAGCGGGGCCACCAATGTGGCGATGGCGGCGGGCCGCCACCAGGCCTGCCCCTGGCGCCTCAGCGCCCGGGTTCTGCGGGCCCTTGATTGGGCCATGGCCTGGGCGGACCGTCCGGAGGCGGTGAGGGCTCTGGCGGAGCGGCGTCTGTGGTGGCCAACCCAAGCGATCCAGCTGGAAGGGGAGTCCTGGCAACCCCTCGGGCTGCAAGTTGATGGGGGGGTGGTACTGGGCCGCCAGGGAAGGATTCGGGTGTGGCACCGGCGCTTTGACGAGGGCCCTGACCCCCAAAACCCCGGGGGCGGGTATCCCCTGGGGCCTGGCCATTAGATTGGCCCGGCTTAACAGGGATTACTGTCCCCCCCACCTTCCCCATGGCTCCCCGGCCTTCCCATCTGTTGTTGGCCCTGACATCCCTGGGGATGCTGCCCTTGGTCAGCATCCCTTTGGTGCAGGCCCAGCCGGACACGATGGTTCCGCCTGCCTCCTTGGAGGCTCCAGTGGCGGTGCCCTCCTCCCAGGGCGCCGACCCTCCAGCCTTGGCGCCTGCCTCCGATGGCGGGCCAATGCCGTCGGCGGCGGCTCCCGCGCAGCCGGCTCCGGAGGCTGTGCGGGCGGGGGAACCGATGCGCGCCCGTCCACAGGATTGGCCGCCTGAGGCTCCCCGTCGATTTGATCGCAGTCTCGATGCCTTGGTGCGCGATCGGGTCATCACCCCCCGCGAAGTCCAGATCCGGGTCCACGATGGCCTGGCTCGGCCCATTAGCCCCTCTGTTCGGGAAGAGGGTTGCAGCAGTGGAGCCTTCAGTGCCCGAGAGTGTGGTGGTCGAGCTGCAGTTCAATTCCGACCCCGGCACGGCGATTCGCCGGCCTTTTTGGGCGAATCTCAAGCCGGCGCCTACCGCCCATGGGGTGGCGGCGAGGGGGCGCCACGCTCGGCGGTCGAAGCGGCGCCATTACCACCCATTTCCGTGCCGGTCTCGGCCTTGCTCTCGGGTGCAGGCGGCAGCTTCCGACTGACTGATGTCTTCCGGGTCACGCCGCGGCCAGGTCCGATCGCAGGTAACGGCAATGCCAGGCCCCTGTTTCCCCTAATTGGTTCGGCGGTCACCACCAGCAATTTTGGCTGGCGCCTGCATCCGGTGCTGGGGAACTGGATCATGCATAGCGGCCGAGATCTGGCCGCCCCCGAAGGCACCCCGGTGGTGGCGGTCCTGGCTGGCAAGGTTCTAAGCAGTGGGCCAGCGGGCGGCTATGGCCTGGCGATCGAAATCGAGCATGCTGGCCTTCAGCGTCGCACCCTTTACGGCCACCTCTCCGAGCTTTACGTCAAGGAGGGGGCGCGGGTTAGCCAGGGCGAAGTGATCGGACGGGTGGGCAGCACCGGCTTGAGCACGGGGCCCCATTTGCATTTTGAAATGCGTATTCCCCAGGATGGGGGTTGGGTGGCCATTGATCCTGGCGATTTCGACGCCAGCGGATCTCCTTTGCTTGGCCGGTTAGCTGGCCTGGCGCTGCCGGGTGGCGCAGGTGGTTTGACTGCCAACGGTTCTCCGGGCTCCGTTGCACCCGCAGGCGATGCGGTGGCCCTGCTGATGGGAGAACTGCTGCAAACGCTTGAGCGACCCCGATTCGCCACAAAGCCAGCGATCAACCCTGGAGTAGCCCTACGCCCCATGGTTGGCACCCCCCCTGTGGTTGCAAGCAAGGGAAACCAGGGTTGACCTAAAGGGCCGCACGGCCAGGTGTTGGGCCAAAAAGCCTGGCAAGGTTCACTGGGCGATCCGCCCGTCGCGAAAGTGGATGATCCGCTGGGCCCGTTCCCCCACATCCCGCTCGTGGGTCACCAACAAAATCGTCATCCCCTGGGCGTTGAGGTCATCGAAGATGGCCAGAACTTCTTCTGTGGTGGTCGAATCGAGGGCTCCGGTGGGTTCGTCGGCGAGGAGAAGTGAGGGCCCGTTAATGATCGATCGCGCTACGGCCACCCGCTGTTGCTGGCCCCCTGAGAGTTGATTGGGCCGGTTGTCCAGCCGATGGGCCAAGCCAACTTTTTCGAGGGCGAGTTTGGCTCGCTGGCGTCTCTTTTCCGCAGGAACGCCAGCGTAGATCATCGGCAACATCACGTTTTCCATGGCCGTCAACTGGGGCAGCAGATGGAATTGCTGGAAGACAAACCCGAGTTTCTGGTTGCGAAGATCGGCTAATTCGTCATCACTGAGAGTTTCTACCGGCACCCCATTGAGTTGGTAGCTGCCGCTGGTCGGCATGTCCAGGCAGCCAAGAATGTTCATTGCCGTGCTCTTGCCTGATCCGGAGGCTCCCATCACGGCGAGATAATCACCGTTGTTGACAGTCAGGCAAAGATCATTGAGGGCATGAACGGTTGTGTCGCCGCTGCCGTAGATCTTGTTGACGTGAATCAGCTCCGCCACCGGGGGCGTTGATGAACCTGGGGCGCTCACCCAGGCGGGCAGGGTGGGTGACGCTTTCATTCCAGATTCATCCCAGACCTGCAGCAGGGAGGGCGGCAATGGCCCGTTGCAAAATGGGTGTGCCGCTGACTGCAGCATTAGCCCATTCAAACAGGGGACTGGAGAGCACTCCACCAACCGCTGTGACCAAAACACAGGCCACCAGGGCGGTCCGCAGGGATTGCATACCGGAAAGATTCCAGCGGATTTGCGGGTAAGCCTTGACCACATCGGAAGCTTCTTGGGGTTCTTTGACCACCATCATCTTAATAACAGAAATATAGTAATAGATCGAAATCACTGATGTAATTAGTCCTACGATGACGAGGAGGTATTGATGATCGGCCCAGCCGGCGAAGAAGAGGTATATTTTGGCAAAGAAGCCAATCATCGGTGGAATGCCTCCTAGGGAAAGAAGGCACAGGCTCAGCCCCAGGGTAATCAGGGGGTCTTTTTGATACAACCCTGCATAATCGGCGATGCGATCACTGCCGGTACGCAGGGAAAACAGAATGATGCAGGCGAAGGCACCAAGATTCATGAACAGGTAAGCCGCCATATAGAGAACCATGGCGGCAAATCCGTCTTCAGTACCACATACAAGTCCGATCATCACGAAACCAGCTTGACCAATGGAGCTGTAGGCCAGCATCCGTTTCATCGATGTCTGCGCCAGGGCAACAACGTTGCCAAGAACCATGCTGAGCAGGGCCAAAACAGTGAACAAGAATTTCCACTGGGCATCAAAACTCTCAAAGCAACCCACCAAAATTCTTAGGGCCAAGGCGAAACCGGCCGCTTTTGAACCCACCGAAAGGAAGGCCACAACAGGTGTGGGTGAGCCCTCGTAGACATCAGGAGTCCATTGGTGGAAGGGAACGGCGGCGATCTTGAAAGCAACGGTCGCCAGGACGAACACTAGGGAGAGGGCCGTGATCGGTTTGGCGCTGCTCTGTAGGGCCAGCGAGATTCCTTCCAGGGAGGTTTCCCCGCCGCTGAGGCCGTACAGGAGCGAGGCGCCATAAAGAAACACGGCTGCGGCGGCAGAGCCAACGAGTAGGTACTTGAGGGCGGCTTCAGAGCTGCGGGCATCGCGCTTCATATAGCCCGAGAGCAGATAACTCGAAACCGAAAGCGTTTCGAGGGAGATGAAGATGCTTACCAGATCGGTTGCGCCGCAAAGGATCATCGCCCCCAGGGTGGCCGCCAGCAGAATCGCCGCGTATTCCCCCAGGGGTGTGCCGCTGCGTTCCACATAGCGCCAGCTCAAAAGCAGGGTGATCAGCGTTGAGCAGGCAACCACTGCCCGGAAGGCGATCGAGAGGTTGTCCGCCAGGAAGGAGCCCAGAAACGAGGGTTCAATCGGACCATTCCATTGGGTCGCCAGCAGCAGCAGGGAGGACACGAGCCCCCCGTAGCAAATGGGCGGCACCCAGCGGCTGGCCGTTTTCTCACCGGCCAGATCCACGATCAAGCAGGCCAGCAGGGCCAGCAGGATGGCTCCCTCCGGGGCAATTGCCCCAGCATTGAGCTGGAGCGCGATCGAGCCGGTGCTCAGGCCGGCACCGATCGCGTCGGTGGCGGCGCTGGCCGTACTGGCTGCAGCCCCAATTGTGGCCAGCATCCCTTTGGCAGCGGTCGGTGCGGCGATCGCCGTAAGGGCGGCCAGGATCACATCTGCCACGGCGGAAAAGTTCTTGACAGGCGGGACTGTAGCGGCGCTCCAGAGGGTCCTGCCCAACGGACCGCCCCGGGATGCGATATAGAAGGGGAAGGTTCACCGCCTGTCTGTGGCGCACACGCTGGTCATCGTTGAGAGCCCCACAAAGGCCCGTACCATTCGCGGTTTTCTGCCCAAGGAGTTCCGGGTAGAGGCCTCTATGGGCCATGTGCGCGATCTGCCCAATAACGCCAGTGAGATCCCTGCGGTCCACAAAGGAGAGAAGTGGGCGAATCTGGGTGTCAACACCGCCAAGGACTTCGAGCCCCTGTACGTGGTGCCGAAGGATAAAAAAAAGGTGGTTAAGGAGCTCAAGGATGCCCTAAAAGGCGCGGATCAATTGCTGCTGGCCACTGACGAAGACCGCGAAGGGGAGAGCATCAGCTGGCATTTGGCCCAGTTGCTTGATCCCAAGGTGCCCGTCAAACGGATGGTCTTCCACGAAATCACCAAGGAAGCCATCTCCGAGGCCCTCGAAAATCCGCGTGAGCTCGATATGGAGCTTGTGCATGCCCAGGAAACCCGTCGCATCCTGGATCGACTCGTCGGTTACACCCTTTCCCCCCTGCTTTGGAAGAAGGTGGCCTGGGGGCTTTCGGCGGGTCGGGTTCAGTCGGTCTCGGTGCGCCTGTTGGTAGAAAGGGAGCGGGCGCGGCGAGCCTTCCGCAGCGGCACCTACTGGGATCTCAAGGCCAGCCTGGCCCACACACAGATTCCCTTCGACGCCAAGTTGACCCACTTGGGGGGCGAGCGCGTCGCCAACGGCTCCGATTTCGACGAAAGCACCGGGGCGATCAAGGTAGGCAGCAAGGTGAAGTTATTGGCAGAGGCTGAAGCCCGCGCCCTACAGCAAGCCGCCATGGCCGGCCGTTGGCAGGTGGCGGCGGTCGAGGCAAAACCCACCGTGCGCAAGCCCGTGGCTCCCTTCACCACCAGCACCCTGCAACAGGAGGCGAATCGCAAGCTGCGTCTCTCAGCCCGGGACACGATGCGCACCGCCCAGGGCCTCTATGAGCGGGGCTTCATCACTTACATGCGTACAGACTCGGTGAATCTCTCCGAGCAAGCCATCAAGGCCGCCCGCAGCTGTGTGACAGAGCGTTATGGCCAGGACTACCTCAGTCCGGCCCCCCGCCAGTTCACCACCAAATCCCGCAATGCCCAGGAGGCTCACGAAGCCATTCGGCCTGCGGGAGAGGCGTTCCGGACCCCTGGGGAGACCGGTTTGGAGGGCAGGGATCTGGCGCTCTACGAACTCATCTGGAAGCGCACCGTCGCTTCCCAGATGGCCGACGCCCGTTTGACCATGCTTGCGATCGATTTGGAGGTGGCCAACAGCACCTTCCGGGCCACGGGCAAGCGGATTGATTTCCCAGGCTTTTTCCGGGCCTATGTCGAAGGCAGCGACGACCCAGATGCCGCCTTGGAGGGCCAGGAGGTTTTGCTGCCAGCCCTCAAGGTCGGCGTCGCTCCCGATTGCCGCTCCGTTGAAGCGCTCAGTCACCAGACCCAACCACCGGCCCGTTACAGCGAAGCCGCCCTGGTCAAAATGCTGGAGAAGGAGGGCATCGGACGCCCCTCCACCTACGCCAGCATCATCGGCACGATCATTGACCGCGGCTATGCCACGTTGCAGGCCAACGCCCTGATTCCCAGTTTCACGGCTTTTGCCGTGACCGCCCTGCTGGAGGAGCATTTCCCCGATCTGGTGGATACGGGTTTCACCGCCCGTATGGAAAACACTCTCGACGAAATTTCCACCGGTAAGGTCCGCTGGCTTCCCTATCTCGAGGATTTCTATAAGGGTGAGGAGGGGCTTGAGGCCTTGGTGCAAAGGCGCGAAGGCGACATCGATCCGGGTCATTCCCGCACCGTGGCTTTAGAAGGCCTGCCCTGTGTGGTTCGCATCGGCCGTTTCGGTGCCTACCTCGAATCCCGCCGTGTGGGCACAGATGGCGAAGAGGAGTTGCTCAAGGCCACCCTTCCCCAGGAGATAACCCCGGCTGATTTAGATGCAGATAAGGCCGAATTGATTCTGCGCCAGAAGTCTGAGGGGCCTGAATCCATTGGCGAGGACCCCGAAACAGGCGAGCAGGTTTACCTCTTGTTTGGCCAGTACGGCCCCTATCTTCAGCTGGGCCAGGCCAGCGAAGAAACCCCTAAGCCAAAGCGGGCTTCCCTGCCTAAGGGGGTCAAGCCCGAAGAGATGAAGCTTGAGGACGCCCTCGGTTTGCTGCGGCTCCCCCGCCATCTGGGTGAGCATCCAGAGGGGGGCAAGGTGCAGGCGGGTCTAGGCCGCTTCGGCCCCTATGTGGTTCACGACAAGGGCAAGGGAGAAAAGGACTACCGCTCTATCAAGGCTGAAGATGATGTTTTGGTGATCGGCCTGAGCCGGGCGCTTGAGCTTCTGGCCCAGCCCAAACGGGGGCGGGGCGGCCGCACGGCTCTCAAGGATCTGGGCACCCCTGAGGGGGCCGATGAGGCGATCCAGTTATTTGACGGTCCCTACGGCCTTTATGTGAAACAGGGCAAGGTGAATGCCTCCCTGCCCGAGGGCACCACGGCTGACACCCTCACCCTTGAGCAGGCAGTTGGATTGCTGGCCGCCAAGGCCGCCAGTTCTCCCTCCCGCTCCCGCAGCGGCACCAAGGCGGCCAAGGCTGCCGCTGGCGCAGGCGGCAGCGCTCCCAAGCCACGGGCCGCGGCGGCAAAGGCTGCGACCAAAGGGGCGACCAAGGGGCGCACAACCGCCAAGGATCCCGGGGCGGCGACCGCCCGCAAAACTCCGGCCACCACCAAGACGGGACGGCTGCGGGCCAGTGCTGTGCGGGTGATCAAGCCCGCAGGCAGCTGATGCCCATCCCTTGCCGCGCCCCAGCGACCATGGCCACCGCCGTGGTTTTGCTGTTGCTGCAGACAGGCTGCACGGGCACCCAGTTCGGTGACGGCTTGAGTCGCAGTTTCCCGTCCCCGGGATCTGCTGACCAACCTGCTCCCCAACAGGGGCCTGCCGGTCCGGCGTCCCAGGCGAATCCGGCGCCAACCATGACAGGACCTCTGCCAACACCCGTTGGTCTGACGCCGCCCGGCGGCCAACCGCCGGTCAGCGGGCCGGCCGCCCCGGCTCAGCAATCCTCTCCGGTCTCAGGTGCCACCAAGACCGCCGCCGGTTCCCCGCCCGCCACCGGCACGCCGGCCATGGCCCCAGGCGCGTCCCAGGTCCGCAAGAGCGCTCCGGCCGCCAATCCCCTGCCTTATCGCGTCACGATTCGCCTGCCCGAGGCTGACCCTTCTGCACCGGCCGAGGCTGTCACCAAGGCCCTCCGCGCCACCGGGGTGGCCTTCGAAGTTGAAACAATTGAGCGCATAACCACCCCCGGCTCGGCGCTCCCGGCGACTGCCGCCCCCAGCCCGGCTCCTGCCGCTCAATCCGCTGCTCCGGCTCCTACGACCCGGCCCGCCCCGCCCCCCCGCTGAGGCTGTTTTTTCTTGGTTCCCAATTCCTCGCGTCAGCTCACGGCCCGGGCGGCCCGCCAGATGATGGACACCGCCTATTTGGCGGCGGCCACGGCCCTGTTGTGGGTGGCGCTGTACTACCTGCCCGTGGGCGGTCCCCTCTTTCGTCTAGCCCTGCCCCTGCCTCTGGCCCTGCTCCAGCTGCGCCACGGCTGGCGATGTGCCTGGGAAGGAGTGGCCGTCAGTGCCTTGCTCCTGGTGGCCCTGATGGGGCCGATTCGCGGTCCGTTGATGCTGTTCCCCTTCGGCCTGCTGGCCCTTTGGCTGGGCTGGGGTTGGCGGACGCGACAGAGTTGGTGGTTGACCCTGGCCCTTGGGGCCCTCATCGGTGCCCTGGGTTTTCTTGTGAGGGTGTCGGTGCTTTCTGTGCTGGTTGGCGAGAATCTCTGGGTGCTGATCACTACCGCCGCAGCCTCCTTGCTGGAGCGGTTGCCGTTGCCGGGCCTCGCCGCAGGCTTCGACATCACCCAGGTGCAGCTGGCGGCCCTGCTGCTGGTTCTGTTTCAGAATTTCTTGATGGTTGTATGTCTTCATGCTGTCGCTTATTGGATTTTTCCGAGGCTGGGCTCCCCCATCAGCGAACCTCCTGAGGCCTTGAGGGCCCTGGTGTCCCTCGATCCCCTGTGAGTGAATTGCGTCGCCTTTGGGGCGACCCAGATCAGGCGTCCCGCTGGCAGGCCACCTGGTGCGCTGCTGCAGATCAGACTCAGGTGATTGTGCTGCTGGCGGCAACTGCCACCGCGGCAATTCCCGGCATCTCGGCGGCGGGGGCCACACCGGAGAGCCGTCGCCTCACTGCGGCAGCAGATGCCGAACTCCTGGTCCTTGGGCCAGGACGCCATCGGCCCCATGGCCTACCGCCTTTGCCTGCGGGAGTCTCTCCGGCCTTGATCTCGCAAGTGGTGGTGGACAGCTTGGGTTGGCATCCCTTGGTGGTGGATCTTGGTTGTGCCCTGGCGCCGTCCGTGCCTCACCTGCGACTTCCGGGTTGCCTGGGGGCGGGACCGGCCCGTTGCCTCACCAGTGGTCGGGCCATGGATCGGGGCACGGTTGCCGGCCTGCTTGCCCTTGGGCGACGCTGGGGGGTGGGCCTGGGCAAGGCCCGATCGCTGCGGCCCCTGCTGCTGGCCGAATGTGTGCCCGGGGGTACCACAACGGCCCAGGCGGTCCTCTCCGGTCTTGGTCTTGCGGTGGAAGGATTGGTGGGTAGCAGCCTGCGCGACCCCGATCTCTCGCTCAAGGCCCAGTTGGTGCGCCAAGGTCTGACGGCGGCCGGCCTTGGCTTGCCCAGCAGCCAGGGGGAAGGGCCCCCGCCCGCTGCTGATCCTCTGGATGTGGTCGCTGCCGTTGGCGATCCGATGCAACCTGTGGCGGCTGGTTTGGTCTTGGCGGCGGCGGCCCAGGGGGTGCCGGTGCTGTTGGCCGGTGGCAGCCAGATGGCTGCGGTGTTGGCCCTGGCCCTGGCCCTGGCCCCCGCTTCCCTGCGGACGGGCTTGGCGGCCCAGGTGGCCATCGGCACCACCGCTTGGGTCGCCAATGACCCCAGCAGCAACCTGGGTGGCTTGCTGCAAACCCTGGAGCGCCGTTGGGGAGTCACTCCCCTGGGGTTGGTGGCCGATCTGCGCTTCCAGGCACCCCAGCACCCCGCCCTGCTCGATTACGAGAGGGGCTTTGTCAAAGAGGGCGTGGGTGCCGGAGGACTGGCCCTGGCTTGGCAGCTGAGTGGTCGCAGGTCCCAGGCCCTGGCCTGGGCCTGTGACCGCGCCTGTCACCTCCTGCTGGCCGAAACGGACCTGGGAGCCTCTACGGTCCCGCCATGAATTCGCCCGTTTTTCCCCGACGTCAGGTGCTGCGCTTTGGTGCGGCGTTAAGCCTGGGCTTGCTGGCCGGTTGTCGCCAGAGCAGGGCCGAACTGGTGGCCCACCGGGGCGATTTGCCCAAGGCCTGGGCGGCTGAATTGCCAGCTCCTTGGCAGGCACGCTGGCTGGAAGATCCGGCCGCTGTGGTGGCTAGCGCTAGCCAGTCCCCAGCCCCTGGCCTGGTCCAGTGCCTTGATGGCTGGGCTACCACGGTGCCTGCCAACAGATTGCAATCCTTCGGGGCACCGGCGCTGCTGAAGCGCCTGGAGGCTCGCGCCCAGCCCGTCAGTCGCCTATTCGCCCCAGCCGGTTCAGCCGCCTTGGCCTTCCCATGGGCCTGCAGTCCCTGGGTGCTTTTGCTGCGACGCAGGGATGACCTGGTGCCCCAGGCGACTGAGGATTGGGATGTGCTGCTCGATCCCAGCCTGAAAGGTGGTGTGGTCCTGCCCTCAAGCCCCCGGGTGGTAATCGATCTCGTCCAGGGCGATCCCGCCAGGCTTCGCCGTCTCAGGACCCAGGCCCTGGCCTATGACGACCGCTATGGGCTCAATTTGCTGCTCACCGGCGAGGCGGAGGCTGCGGTGCTGCCGCGCCATCGGGTAGTGCCCCTTTTGCGCAGGGATCCCCGCCTGCGGGCCCTGTTGCCAGCCACGGGGTCGCCCCTGAGCTGGAATCTCCTCCTGCGTCCCGTTTCAGAACAGCCGGCGCCGCCCCTGGACTGGTTGGGGGCAATCCTTGAACCCCCGCTGCTGCCCCTGCTGTTGGCCGCCGGTTGGGTTCCCCCCCTGCCCCGCGGGCTGCTGGAGGCCAGTTTGAAGATGTTTCCCGCGTCGATGGCCCATCTGCTCTTGCCACCCCCGGCGGTCTGGGAGCAGTGTCGCTCCTTGCCACCCCTGACTCCCCAACAGCAGGAATCTCTGCAGGATCTCTGGCGGGAGACGACCCCCGATCTTGGCCCCGGAAATGCTCCCTAACCCCACAACCGGCGGCGGGGGGCAGCGGAGAGGCGACGGTGGGTGTCGGCCAACAGGTCCGGGATCGGCAGAGCGTGGGGGCAGCGGGGCAGGCAGTCCCCGCAGCGCTGGCAGGCCTCGGCAGTTACCTGTTCCCACCAGGACCCGGCCCGGCCGATGAGGTTGTAGCGCTCCGTGGCGAAGGCCTCCATGCCATGGCCCAGCGCCATCTGCCTCAGCCGCAACAAAGCCGGGATCGGCAGCTGTTGGGGGCAGGGAAGACAGGCACGGCACTGGCCGCACCATTCCTTGCCCAGCCGTTCCCGCCCAGCCATCTGGAGCTGCTCGATGGCCTGCCTCTCTTGGTCGCTCAAGGGCCCTGCGGCATCGCCCAGTTGCTGGGCCCAGTTGAGATCGGCTGGGCACGTGGCCCCAAGCGTCAGGGTGCTGATGCCCTGGCTCAGCAGAAAGCGGTAGGCGAGTTGCAGGGGGGCGAAGGGGGCGCTGTCCGCCACCAGGAGGGGGGGGGGATCCTGCAGCCGGCCTCCTTTGTCCGCGGGTGAAATGGCCATCACGCCCATCCCTTGGGCCAGGGCCCGCTGGGCCAGAGGTAGGCGTTCTTGATCGAACAGATGGAGATGCAAGCTGCAAAAGCGGAAGCGGCCACTCTCCATGGCACGTTCAATCAGATCGTTGTCCCCATGGCTGCTGAAGCCCACTTGCCCCACCAGACCTTCCGCCAGCAGGGTCTCCAGCAGTTCCGAGCCGGGACCCTGGAGAACCCATGCCAGTTGCTCAGGGGTGTTCAGACCATGCACGGCCAGATTGTCCATGGCGGCGACCCCCAGGCGTTGGAGGCTGGCTTGCACCGCCTGCCGACCCTCTTGGGCGGTGCCCCCTGGCAGCAACTTGCTGGTTAAGACAAGGTCTTGGCGCTGCAGGGGCTCCTGTTCGCACAAATGGCGCAGGGCTTGGCCCAAGAAGGTTTCCGCTGGCCCATAGGCCGGCGCCGTCTCCAGGTGGTTGATGCCGGCTTCGAGGGCGGCCCAGACCACTGCCTGCATCTGGGCTAGAGAGTCCACCGCCCGCATCGTGCCGAGGGTGAACAGGGAAACCGATGGACCCTGGCCAAAGGGTCTGCGGGCGATCCGCCTGGGTGAGTTCGCTGCTTCCCCCTGGCACTCTGCGCTGGATTCAGGGGCTGCCGGCATCGGAGGGGAGGTCGGCTTCAGGGTCTTCCTCGTTGGCCGCTGATTCGGATGTTGCAGGATCGTCCTTACTGGTCTGGCGCAGGTGTCTGATCAGGGCGGCGGGAGTGGTGTTATCGAGAAAACGCCTGAAATCTTCCTGATCCACGGCGTCGGCCTCGGCATCGACTGGAATCGAGGCATCCACAACCACCTCCTCCAGCATCCAGATGCTGCTGCCGGTGCGCAGGGCTAGGGCAATGGCGTCACTGGGACGGGCATCTAGTTCCAGGGCCTCTTCGGTGGCATTGGTGAGTTTGAGCACGGCCCTGAAGGTGTTGTCCTCAATGGCATGGATGATCACCCGATCAAGGGCCAGGCCGCCTGCTGCCATCAATTGGGCCATGAGGTCATGGCTGAGGGGACGGGGTGAACGTTCCCGGTTGATGCCTGCCAGGATGTTTTGGGCCTGGGCCTGGTCGATCCAGATGGGGACCTGGCGGCGGCCGGAGGGGTCCCGCAGCAACACAATCGGACTGCGGCTGGCCGCATCAAGGGCAATCCCCGCCACGCTCATCTCGACCATGGTTGCCTCAGAGACTTCTCCAGCTTCCGCCCATTGCTTGATTATGACCAGCAGTAAGCGGACTTGAGATGTTCACCGGATTGGTGCGAACCATGGGCCGTTTGCAGCGATGGCGTTCCGGGGTTTGGGTCAGGGGCGATCTGGAGGCCCTCGGTCCGCTTGCGTTGGGTGACAGCGTCGCCGTGGATGGTGTTTGTCTGACCGTTTCCAGGCTGGTGGGTGATGGCTTTCAGTCCGACGTCAGCGAAGAGACCCTGGCGCGCACCACCTTGGCGCCCAAGGCGGATGGGGGGGGCTGGGTCAACCTGGAACCGGCTTTGCGCCTCTCTGACCGGTTGGGAGGTCACTTGGTGAGCGGCCATGTCGATGGCCAGGGCGAGATCCTGGGGATCGAGCGCCAGCCAGCTTCCTGGCGGCTGGAGGTGGGTTGTAATCCCCAACACCAGGGTCGCTATCTTTGTGAAAAAGCCAGTATTGCCCTAGATGGCATCAGCCTTACCCTGGCAGGCTGCGACAACGATGGCAGTCGTTTCTGGATCGCCGTCATCCCCCAAACCTGGATCACCACTACCCTTCAGTACCGGCAGGTGGGCGACCTGTTGAATTTGGAAATTGATCTGTTTGCCAAATACACCGAACGCTTGCTCTATCCCCACGGCCAATACGAAAGTACCCAATCCCCTGGGCCCAAGTCAGGACCAGAAGAGGGAGCTTTACCGTCCCACTCCATCAGCGCCGCCTGGCTCCGTTCCCAAGGTTGGTGAGAGTGGATAGCAAGAGGGAGCTGCCGCCGCAAGCAAGGCTGCTTCAACTGGGTTGTGCTTGCCCTTCCACGGGAAGCAGCCAGATGGAGCCGGTTTCTCGATGCAGCTCAATGCGGAACTCCTGGCCGGGTTCAAGGCCCATGCGTCGGGTGTAGGCCTGGCCAATCAGCAGGTTGCCATTGCCGTGGACCCGGGTGCGAAATTCGGCTTGACGGCCGCGGCTGAGGCTTGAGTTGCTGCTGGCTGAGGGCAGGGTGTAACCCTTGGCTGCCACCAGGGCCCGGTAGAAACTCTTTTTGAGCAACCGGCCACTGGGGCCGACATAGCCACAGCCCCGGGCGATCTGATCTTCTGGCCGGTTCCCCAGAGAGCGGGCCTTGTCTAAAAGCGCTTTGCCTTCGAGGGGGCTGGTGGCTGGGGAAGGAACAGTTTCGGCACCAGTCTGTGTCCTTAAGAGAGTCATAGGGCACCTGCCCAGGAAATTCTGTTCTGATTCTGCCGAGCACAAGGCCGGCTTTGCAAGGGTTTCCAAGCAAAGAGCAACAAGCCAAAGCAGGGGATTGACCAGGGTCGTCGTTATTCCTCAAGTGGGATCTAAGTTGGAACGGGATTTTCTTATAAGATTTCAACGCCTATGGGGCTAATTGTGTTGAGACACTGATCTTGTTCAATCCCGCTAGCGTCGCAGTAAGCCTGAGGGCATTTCAGCACCTGGAATGGAGAGTGGCCAAAATGATTGCTCCCGATGCTGCTGACTTCCTGCCAGGTTCTGCGGCGAACGCTCCTGTTGGATTGTTGCGATTGATTCAGGGGATCACTTCCCATCTCGTCGTTGGCGTGATTGCTTTAATTGTGATCGGCGGATCAACAAGGGTCATGGAGGCAGGACTTGCATGCCCTGATTGGCCACTTTGCTACGGAAGTTTGCTGCCTGGCAAGCAGATGAACCTACAGGTTTTCCTGGAATGGTTCCATCGAGTCGATGCATTTTTAATTGGTTTGACTCTGCTGGCTCTCAACTTCATTGTTGCTCTGCGGCGATCCTCTTTACCCCTATGGCTTCCCTGGTGCACTCTTACCGCTTTGTTTTTGGTTGCGGTCCAGGCAGCTCTCGGGGCTATAACAGTCACTTCTCTGCTTGCTTCCAGTAGCGTTACCGCCCATTTGGGCACGGCTTTGCTCCTATTGCTTCATCTATGTGCTACAGATCAGGCTTTGCGGTGCAAGTGCAAAATCCTTGACTCAGGCAGTTTTTCGTTGGACTTACCCCCACGCCTGCCAAGGTGGTGGTGGCCTTTGCCCCTGACGGCGATGCTTGCTTTGCTGTCACAGTGCCTCGTCGGTGCCCTGATGGCAAGTCAATGGGCGGCAGAGCGTTGTTTAGATCTGGGTGAATCCTGTCATTGGCTGATGAATCATCGATTGATGGCATATCCAGTTCTGTTCGGTTTTGTTTTGATGGCTATCGGTGCGACTTTCCTTCCCAGTTCCCACAGAATATTAAAGTCCTTTTCGTTTTTATCTATTGCATTTGGATTTGGTCAAGTCTTGATAGGTCGATTTAATTTAATAGTTCATTTGGACATTCCCTTGTTAACCATTTCCCATCAGTTGGTAGCAGCTTTGCTAATTGCTCTGCTCGGAGCTGCCTTCGGTAGAACCCTGTTTATGACTAATAGTTCATGGCCCGGACAGGAGGTTGTTGATTTTGGTTAGGTCCCTGAATCTAATTTCCCATCAAGGGGCGCCAGCCAACCCCATATCCGCCCGGGCGGGATCAACTAGACCACAGCTTCCGGCATGGTTGGAGGTTCTCAAGCCCCGTTTGATCCCCCTTTTGCTGGCCACCACGGTCGGCGGTATGGCGGTGGCCGAACCCTGGCCCTTGGCACCAGTTACATTTCTGGCGACTTTGGTGGGGGGCGCCCTCGCCGCTGCAGCTGCAGGCGTTTTGAACTGTCTCTGGGAACAGGATCTCGATGCCAAGATGGTCAGAACAAGTCGACGGGCCCTTCCATCTGGAAGGCTGGCCCAACATCAGGCCCTAGCTTTGGCCATCAGCCTTGCTACAGCTTCTGTACTGGTGCTAACGATTCTGGTCAATCCGTTGGCGGCCGCTTTGTCCTTGCTAGGGCTATGCAGCTACGTTCTTCTCTACACCGCCTGGCTCAAACCAAGAACAAGTCAGAACATTGTCATTGGAGGACTTGCGGGGGCGATCCCCCCGCTTGTTGGCGCCGTGGCGGCGTCTTCCCATCCTGGTTGGGGAGGATTTTGGCTGTTTTCATTAGTGATGCTTTGGACCCCAGCTCACTTTTGGTCCCTGGCCTTGCTCCTTAGGGAGGATTACCGCTCGGTAGGCATTCCAATGCTGCCCGTTGTCAAGGGGGCAACAGTTACCTCAAAGTGGATCAGCTTCTATGGTCTACTTACCGTAGTTGTAAGTTTTTTAGGCATTCTGGTCTTACCAACAGGAGGTTGGTTTTACGGAATTCTGATACTGCCGTTCAATGCCCGTTTTTTGCAGTTAGTCGCTCGCCTTCGGCTTCAGCCTGAGGATCCGCTTCCGGCCCGAAGTCTTTTCCGCTGGTCGATCCTTTATTTGTTTGGTGTTTGCCTGTTGCTCGTGCTCTCGAGAACCCAACTGGTGACAGCATCTGTCAGCCCAATTGAGCTGGTGCAAATCTTTTCGACAACTCAGCGTTGACCCCGGTTTAGCCAAGGGGAACTGTTATTGCCTAGATTAGAACCCGTTGGGCCCTTTGGAGCATCTACGGTTTGATCGAGCTTCAACACCTTAGCAAATCCTTCGGGGGCACCAAGCACCAGCCTGTCAAGGCCCTCAATGACCTTTCCTTGAAGGTGCCTGGGGGCATCCTTTATGGCATTCTGGGTCCCAACGGATCGGGAAAGACCACATGCTTACGCATTCTTTGTACTTTGTTGGCTCCTGATTCAGGCACGGTGACGGTTTCTGGTATCGATGCCATCAGCCAGCCAAGGCAAGTACGCCGCGTGCTGGGCTACGTGGCCCAAGAGGTGGCTATTGACAAAATTCTAACGGGCCGCGAATTGCTAATGTTTCAGTCAGATCTTTATCATTTACCACGTAACCTGCGTGAAAAAAGAATTTCCGAATTAATTGGTCTTCTCGATATGGGCGGATGGATTGATCGTCGCTGCGGATCCTATTCTGGTGGGATGCGTCGTCGCATTGACCTGGCAGCTGGTCTATTGCATTCTCCCCAGCTGCTTGTCCTTGACGAGCCTACGGTTGGTTTAGATATTGAAAGTCGTGCTGTTGTCTGGCAAGTCCTTCGCCAGCTTCGTGATCAAGGTGTAACCGTAGTTTTAAGTAGCCATTATCTTGAAGAAATCGATGCACTTGCTGATCAGTTGGCTATTTTTGATTCGGGTTCAGTCATCGCTGAAGGCACTCCAGCTGAACTCAAGAAGGCGCTTGGTGGTGAACGCGTTACCCTTAAAGTTAGAGAATTTAGTGATATTAATGAATCGACATATCTACGCAATCTGTTGCTCCAATGCCCAGGTGTACGCGATGTCGTCATCAACCAGTCCCAGGGACACTCCCTGAATCTACTTGTTGACAGCCAAGATGTTAGTGAGACTGTTCGAAACCATCTTATTGAGCAGAATATACCCGTATTTTCTCTTGCCCAAAGTCGTCCAAGTCTGGATGACGTGTACCTCCAGGCCACTGGTCGCACGCTCCTCGATGCCGAGCTCGCTGTGGCCGGCCTGCGTGATCCCAAGGCAGAACGGAAACAGTCCATGTAAAGTGGTGTAATGACAATCACTTCACCTTCTGTTCAAACGGAATCATTTGGCACTGGCGGTCAAACGCCATTGCCTCAGGTTTCGGGCGCATCGGAGATTCTCCAAGAAACCTTGGCCCTGACCCGGCGCCTATTCCTACAATTGATACGTCGTCCATCTACATTGTTGGCCGGTATTCTTCAGCCCTTGATTTGGCTCATTTTATTTGGTGCTCTCTTCGCCAATGCTCCTGAGGGCTTGCTTCCAGGTGGTGGCACCTATGGGCGCTTTTTGGGAGCCGGTGTGATTGTGTTTACGGCCTTCAGCGCTGCTTTGAATGCGGGGCTGCCGGTTATGTTTGATCGTGAATTTGGCTTTTTGAATCGACTCTTAGTAGCTCCTCTTCGTTCGCGGGCTTCAATTATATTGGCTTCAGTTATTTACATTACACTCCTCAGCCTGATCCAAAGTATCGCAATCATAATTGCAGCTGGATTTTTGGGTTATGGATGGCCCTCTCTTGCTGGATTACTAGTTGTTATTACAGTCCTTGCCCTGCTTATATTTGCAGTAACGGCTTTAAGTTTGGCACTTGCGTTTAGCTTGCCAGGTCATATTGAACTTATCGCTGTTATATTTATCAGTAATCTACCTCTGCTTTTTGCAAGTACGGCTTTAGCACCCCTGAGTTTCATGCCGAATTGGCTATCTTGGCTTGCATCTATCAACCCTTTAACTTTTGCCATTGAACCCATAAGAGCAAGTTATTCAAATGATTTTCGACTTACGGATATTGTTCTGAATGCGCCTTATGGTTCCCTAAGTTCCTTAACTTGTATTTTTGTTCTAGCTTCTCTGGCCTTAATTTTATTTATATCTGTTAGGCCCTTACTTGATAGAAGACTAAATTAAAGCATGACTTTTTCTTCTGCTTACCTTCAACATCTTGCCAATAAGGTTCGTGGAGGTTTAATTGTTTCAGTCCAAGCGCCATTGGGTTCTCCATTGCGGGATTCTCACGTGATTGCTGCAATGGCTGAGGCCTGTTTAGCCAATGGTGCTGTAGGGGTTCGTTTAGAAAGTCCTGAGCACATTTCTGCCGTACGTCAACGATGTCCTGCCGCGCTGATTGTAGGATTATGGAAGCGTACTTTTGCCCATAGTGATGTATATATAACACCAGGTTGGCATGAGGTCCAATCCGTATGGGCAGCTGGTGCCGACATTGTGGCATTAGATGCTACAGATCGCATCCGTCCGGATGGGGATTCACTTGAAATCCTCATGCGGCGAATTCAGCAAGAACTTTCCATACCTATCATGGCAGATGTTGATTCTTTGAACTCAGGTCTCAAAGCTGCTGAATTGGGTTGTACATGGGTTGGTACAACACTCTACGGTTATACAAAACTCACTGATTCGTTTCTTCCTCCTGCCTGGGAACTATTGCCTCAGTTGCGTGCAGAACTACCTGCCGATGTGTTGCTGATTTGCGAAGGTGGCATCAGTAGTAGTACTGAGGCCGCAAAAGCTCTGAGTGAAGGGGCCGATGCTGTGGTTGTCGGTACAGCAATTACTGGAATTGATCTTCAGGTTTCTAATTATTGTAAGGTAATTGATCAAGATCTCTCAAAAAAAAATAATAATAATCACCATGAATGCTCATGTTAACTGGCTTAAAAAGTTATCGCTATGCCCTTTTTTGTTTATCTAATGCAGAAAAACCAAAAAAAACGAAAGATTTTTTAACTTGAAGCCCGTAGCGTTCATTTTATTCTAGTATGCCTTTATGAATAACTTTTTGATCCTTTTGAACTCTGATGTCAAGGTTAGTGAGCTATTGCTCTCAACCGATAGCCCTGAAAGAATTTTTGACCATATTGCAGGGGGAGACGGATTGGGTTTTTTGCTGATTTCTGCTTTTGGTTTAGCCATGGCATTGGTTTATATTCCGATTCGGTTATTTTTGACAATTACAGCTAGGAGCCGCCGACTTAAGTTGCTGCAACGTATTAGAAAGTTGCGAGAGGTTATCGCCGAGCCAGTCAACAATAACAATTGATATTATTCGCTCTCACTCTAGTTAGGTACTCCTGTCAAAGGCAAATCCATTGCAACGCAACTTGTCTCGCCGATCGAGATGCGTTATGCTGACTCCGTACAGAGCAATTCAAGATTGCTCCAACTTCTGATTGATGCAGATGTACCTGTCCGGCGCCAATGAAATTGGCCGGCCCATTGCATCGTTAAGACTGCTACCAGCCTGGTTTTGTTGCATCACAAGCCAGAGCTGATTCAAAGTCTGGCACAGCTTTTCTTGCCGGGTGGCCATCGACATTGTCACCGGCTGGAGCGAGAGCCTGCCGATCTTGATGCGCGACGGCGCGGTGGTGCTCTGATGGCGCTGCAACTGATCCACCGGCAACTGCCGTTCCCCTTGCGTGGGATCGATGCGGACAACGACCCGGTGTATGGCTTCTGGCCGACTGCGTTTACATGAACCAACTGATGGAGGCCTGGTGTGACCGTTCGGGCCAGGAGATCGTGCTGACCCGATCTCGGGCCTACCAGAGCAACGATCAGGCGAGGGTGGAGCAGAAGAACGGGATGCTCGTGCGGCGGGTGGTCGGCTATCTTCGGGTGGTGAGTTTGTATGTCGCCCAGGTACTGGGGGAGCTCTACGGGGCCCTGCGGTTGTTTACGAACCTGTTTCAGCCGTCGTTCAAGCTGAAAAGCAGCGAGCGGGATGGCGGCCGGATCAAGCGGTAGCACCACCCGCCGCGCACACTGGAGATGGCAGAGACCGGCGAGTTTCAGGTCGATGCCAATGGGCAGGAAGCTGGCGATCCCCCAGCACCGCGATCCCGGCAGAGCCGATGGGTTGATGCGGCCGGCCCCCGGGTGGGGTCCAAGGCCTGGCCCGCCCAATGGGGGCGGTCCCGACACGGTCCCCTGGGGCCTGACGGTCAGAGCAGGACGAGGAGAGCAGGCCAACAGCCCAGAGCTCAGCAATCAAGCAGCACTGAAAACTGATCTGGGTAACCATGAGCAGGGGCGGCGAGGTGAGGTGGTCTGGCTTTTCTGGACAGCCCCCATCGTTAACCTCTGAGGCGGGGCATCGCCCCTGAAAGGGGCTCCCACCGATGAGCAAGCGCCGCACCCACAGTCCCGAGTTCAAAGCCAGGGTCGC
>JBIKMU010000004.1:0-146110 GCA_044359075.1 Cyanobium sp.
TCCGCGATGTGATCCGGGCCGACAAGCAGCAAACGATGGTGACGGCCCAGAACCAGGTGGGGCCGCTGGAGCTGCGCATCCTCAAGGCCCTGTTCCTGCTCAAGTGGGTGCCGCAGTTCAAGGGCACGGCGCGCAACATCGCGATCCTGCTGATCCAGGAGCCCAACTTCGATATCCGCGCCCATGAGCAGGCGGTGAAGGAGGCCCTGATCAACCTGGAAAGCCAGAGCTACCTGCAGCGCAGCGGCGAGATCTACGAGTTCCTCACCGACAAGGAAAAGGATGTGGAGCAGGAGATCAAGCGCACCGAGGTGGCCGACTCGGTGGTAATCAAAAACCTGCATGGAATCGTCTTTGATGACGTGCTGCGCAGCATCAAGATCCGTTTTGAGGATAACGGCAACGACTATCCATTTGCCCAGAAGATCGATGACGGTCTGATCAAGGGTAAGGACACTGATGTGGTGGTGAATTTGGTGACACCCGAGCATCCCAACTACGGCAATGAGTCGGTATTGATCAGCCGCAACATGGGTGGCAGTGAGCTGATGGCGATACTGCCGGCCAAGCAACGACTGCTCGATCAGATCCGCAGCTATCTCAAGACCGATCTTTACATCCGCCAGAACAGTGGCGGCGAGGACGAGACCCTGAACGCCATCCTGGCAGTGCGCTCCAAACAGAACAGCACGCGCCGCCAGGAGATCACGCGGCTGGCAGATGATTTGTTGCGCACGGCCGTGCTGGTGGTGAATGGCCAGACCCTCTCGGTTGGCGAGGGTGATCCGAAAAACCGCTTCAGCAAGGCCTACCAGGAGCTGATCCGCTCGGCCTTCCCCAAGCTGAAGATGGTGCACGGGGCGTTCAGCGAAGCCAGCGTGGCTCTGGTGGTGCGCGACCAGGACGACCTGCTCGATGGCCTGGCCGTGCAGCTGAGCGAAGCCGAGCAGGAGGTGCTGGTGGAAGTGGAGCGCCAGCAGAAACTGGGCGAGCGCCTTAGCGCCGAAGACCTGGTGCGCAAGTTTGAGGGGCGCCCCTATGGCTGGAGCAACTGGGCCACGCTCACCTTCATCGCCCGGCTGTATCGGCTCGGCAAGCTGGAGCTGCGCGAAAAGGAACTGCTCAGCAGCGTGGAGGTGATTGAGGCGCTCAACAACAGCCGCAAGCTGGGCGGCGTGAGCGTGCGCAAGCAGGAGCAGTTCGACACCAGCACGATCAACGCCCTGAAGCGATTCCACCAGGAGCTGTTCAACGGGCAGAGCGTCGGCACCGATGCCCGCAGCACCTGCGAAGCCTTCCGCATGGCCATGCGTGAGGAGGCCCAGGATCTGCGGGAGATCGCAGCCCAAGCCGCCAGCTACCCCTTCCTGGCTGCCGTGAAGCCCTGGGCCGAGCAGGCCGAGGCGATGGCCAAGAAGGACGACGGCTACCTGCTCAACCAGCTGGACAGCTTCAAAGACAGCTGGTTGGATGCCGAAGAAGACCTGCTGACGCCCCTTAAGCAGTTCCTCAAGGGCAACCAAAAGACCGTCTACGACCAGGTGAAGGCCTTCGAGGCCCGCTACGGCGATGAGTTCGCTGACTTGCCAGCCGACCTGGTGGCGCCGATGAGGACACTGCTGGCGAGCGATCGGCCCTACGCCGGCGGCCTGATACCCCAGGCCAGCAATGCCATGACGGAGCTGCAGCAGCAGCTGGACCAGCGGCTGCAGCAGGCCCAGGCCAAGGCCCTGCAAGAAATCAGCGAACAGGAGGCAAGGCTCAAGGCTGATGCCGACTTCCAGAAGCTGGATCCGGAGCAGCAGGTTGAGGTGCTTGCGCCCACCGCGGCTGCCAAGAGCGATGTGCAGTGTTCAACCAAGCCGGGCACGGCGCTGCTGCGCCTGAACCGCTACCGCAGCGATGAGGTGCCCAAACAGCTCCAGCGCATGGCGGCACTCGCGACACCGCCGGAGATCGGCATCGCTGCGCCGGTCACTGTGGTGGCGGCCTCAGCCCTGAAGGTGAACTGCCCGCTGAGCCAGATCACCAACAGCACCGAGCTGCAGCAGTGGCTCGATGCCCTGGGTGCATCAGCTCAGGCAGAGCTTGACCAAGGCCATCGGATCAGCCTGTGATGGCCCCAGAACCCAGGCCTGTTCTGCACTGGTCACCTAACATAAAAATTCTTAGGTTAAGCGCGCGATGGCGGGGTGGGGCTTCTATGGCAGGCGTCAGGAGCGAGCGCAGCTGGCTCAGGTGCTCAGCCGTGGGCGCTGGTTCTTCCTGTCCTCAAGGCCTTCCCGCGGTTTGCGGACTGGCAGGTGGAGAAGGTGGCCATCGCTCCAACGCTGTCGCGCGAGGCCCGCCAAGCCATCGAAAAAGCGGGATACCTGCCGCAGTCACTGGCGGACCTGACGGAGGGGTTGCAGGCATGACCCGCTCCGGCTTCGCGGGGGATGGGACGGTACGCATAAAGATGGACCGGCAGCAGCTCATCCACGGTCTCGATCGCCTCGCAGGCGAAGGCGATCTAGGCATAGACAATCGGATTGATCAACAGCGGCCCTCGGTCGAGCCAGCGGCTGAGTTGCTGCTCGCTCCACGCCTGCCAGCGGGGATCAGCCGTGATCACATCGAGGATCACGTTGGAATCCACGAAACGCACCCGGGTGTGCGGCAGCAGACCGCACTGCTCGCGGATCTCCTGGGGAATGGTGACCTGCCCCTTGCTGGTGATCCGCATGATCCGATGCGCGGCAACACCAGTAAGAATCTTACTGACGTCGGGCTGCCGGCAACCGCAGGGCTGCCGACTCGTGCCAGCTGGTGAAGACGGCCTTCAAGTCCCCCACCACCGCTAGCATTGATAGCTGTCTGGAGGACATGCTTGGCTGACCTGCTGGTGCGAGGCGTGGAGGAGTCCCTGGTGCGAGCCTTGAAAAAGCAGGCCGGAGAGCATGGCCGCAGCGCAGAAGCGGAACACCGGGCCATTCTCAAGGCGGCGTTGTTGAGCCCACCCCGCCGCAAACTGGCCGACCTGCTGGCCGCCATGCCGGATGTAGGGCGCGACGCAGATTTCGAGCGTCAGAGCGAGACCGCGGCCGACACCGATGTATTTGATTGATACCAACGTCATCAGCGAAGCGCGCAAGGGCTCACGGGCTGATCCGGGGGTGCGGGCCTTCTTCGGCGCGGTCAGCGACCAAGACCAGCCGTTGTATCTGGCGTCGATCACCATCGGTGAACTGCGCCGTGGCGTGGATCTGATCCGCCGCAGAGGCGATGCGGCTCAGGCCTATGCATTAGAGCAGTGGCTGGCTGTGCTCCTGGAGACCTACGGCGATCGGGTCCTGGTGCTGGACGCGGAGGCCGCTCAGCTCTGGGGGCGGCTGCGGGTGCCGCATCCCGAGCATGCGCTCGACAAGCAGATCGCGGCGATCGCACTGCTGCATGACCTCACGGTGGTGACGCGTAACACGGCCGATTTTCTGCCCACGGGCGTGGCCTTGCTGAATCCCTTTCAAGGGCCAACCGAGCCTGCCCCATGACCCAGACATCTCCCCTTGCCAGCGAATTGGCAACCGGCTTTGTGCCCTACGACGTAGCGGAGCATCTGCGTACTCCAGAAGAAATGGCTGCCTATCTGGATGCCTGGCTTGAGGAGGCACCATATGATGTTGCTGGACTGGCGCGCGCTCTGGAAGACATCGCCCGTGCCAAGGGGATGTCGCAGGTGGCCAGGGATGCCGGCCTCAGCCGCGAGAGCCTGAACCGGGCGCTCAGCGCCGATGGCAATCCAAGTTTCGCCACCGTGCTCAAGGTGACCAAGGCTCTTGGCCTGAGGCTGCATGCCTGCGCCGCTGTTGTTGAGGGGTAATCCAACCCGACCAACGTCACAAGGTTTCACCGCACTCCACACCCCCAACTCCCCTTCCTCCATGCCCGTCAACACCGCCGCCCTCAAAACCTTCGCCCCGGCGATGCGGCGGCAGCTGATCGAGGCGGTGGGCCGCAAGCTGGATCGGCTGCTGCACCAGGCCAGCGCCGACACGCTGACCACGGCCGCCGACCCGATCGAGGAGCTGCGGCAGCAGGAGGCAACAAATCGCCAGGAGCTGCTGGAGCGGGTGGCCTACAGCTGGTTCAATCGCCTGGCGGCGTTGCGCTATCTCGATGCCAGGGGCTGGCATCCCTTTGGCGCCAGGGTGTTGATGCCGCAGACGGAGTCAGAAACCCAGCCCGAATTACTAAAACTGCTGCGCAGCGGCAGCCTGCCCGCTGAACTGCAGCCCCACACCGATGAAGCGCGCCTGCAGGGCCTGCTCGATGGCCGGATCCCCACGGCCATGGCCGGCGCCGATCCCCAGGGGGAGGTGTATCGCGAGCTGATCCTGGCGGTGTGCCGCTCCTATCACCAGCTGCTGCCGAATCTGTTTGAAGGGCTGGATGATGCCAGCGAGTTGTTGCTACCGGACGATCTGCTCAGTGATGGCTCGATTGCTGGCGGCTTCCGCAGCCAGATCAGTGATGGCGATTGCGAGGATGTGGAGATCATCGGCTGGTTGTATCAGTTTTATATCTCCGAAAAGAAAGACCAGGTGATTGGCAAGGTGGTGAAATCCGAAGACATTCCGGCCGCCACCCAGCTGTTCACGCCCAACTGGATCGTGAAATATATGGTGCAGAACTCCTTGGGGGCGCAGTGGCTGGCCACCTATCCGAGTTCAGCGCTCAAAGGCCAGATGGAGTACTACATCGAGCCCGCTGAGCAGTCGGATGAAGTGAAAGCCCAGCTGGCGGCGATCACGCCGGAAGCGCTCAACCCCGAAGAGCTGACCCTGATCGATCCGGCCTGCGGCTCGGGCCATATCTTGGTGGAAGCCTATGAGCTGTTCAAGGCGATCTATCTGGAGCGCGGCTATCAACAACGGGAGATTCCGCAACTGATCCTGGAGAAAAATCTGTTTGGCCTCGACATCGACGAGCGAGCGGCCCAGCTGACCAGCTTTGCGCTGATGATGAAGGGAAGAGGTGATGATCGGCGCCTGTTTGAGCGCGGCATTCAGCTCAATGTGATGGCGTTGGTGAACAGCGATAGCTTGGATGTGGAGGGATTGGCCAATGCCGTCAACCTTGTGGATCATGGATTGAAGCGGGCGGACCTTGTGGAGTTGAAACAGCTGTTTGAGTACGCCACCACCTTTGGTTCGCTGATTCAGGTGCCCGATCGGCTGGCAGAGAAGTTGCCGGCGTTGAGGCGGTTGAGTGAGCTGAAGGGGCAGGACATGCTTGTGGCGGAAGCATTGAATTGCCTGGAGCCACTGGTGCGGCAGGCTGAATTACTGGCGGCACGGTATGACGCTGTGGTGGCGAATCCGCCGTACATGGGAAGCGGAGGCATGAATGCGACTGTGTTGAAGTTCGCCAAGGTTTATTTCCCTGACGCCAAGAACGATCTTTTTGCCTGCTTTATAGAACGTGCATACACACTTGCAAAGGATATTGGCCACACATCTATGGTCACGATGCAAAGCTGGATGTTTCTGTCTTCGTTTGAGAAGTTGCGACAAAGGATTCTTCGGGAAAAGACAATTTGCTCGCTCGCACAAATTGGATTCAACAGCTTTCCATCGCTGAATTCTAAGATTGCTGTTGCGGCGATGTTCTCCCTTTCCAATCGCTACCATCCAGGTTTTGTGGGGTCCTTCATTGATCTCAACTCGGCACCACAGTCAGCAGACAAAGACGCTGTCTTCTTGTCTCGTAAAAGCCCCATTTGCTTTCAGGTCACTCTTGATGAATTCCTCAAGATCCCTAGAACAGCAATGGCATATTGGGTGAGTACGCGGGTGCGCGAGATCTATCAGCAGACTCGACAGACGATAGCCGAAATTTGCGAGCCAAGAAAGGGATTGATTAGCTCAGATGACGAGAGGTTTTTTAGAACTTGGGCAGAAGTAAGTATGCACCACTTCATTTCAGATGCCTCTGCTGGCGAACAAGTGCGATTGCCACGAAAGTGGGTTCCACTGAACAAGGGGGGCGCTTATCGAAAATGGTTCGGCAATCACGAGTTAGTGATGGACTGGGGTGATGATGGTCGAGAGATGAAGGCGTGGGAAGCATTTATACAGAAAACACGAAACGCTGGCGGAAGAGTTATCAATGAAGGCTTCTACTTCAAGCCTGGTACCACCTGGTCAGACGTAACTTCAGGGCAAAACTCTTTTCGTTCGATGCCGCCCGGCATGATCTTTAACGCAAGAGGACCTGCAATTTTTGGCCGGAATAAAGCTGAAGACTTGTTATTTCTTGGATTCCTGAACTCAGTAGTTGCACGTGAACTCTCTAGATCAATAAGTCAGTCGATTTGCCTTAACCCATCTGACCTAGGGCTCTTGCCCTATCCTTATTCGATTCAAGATGATCACAGGTCGCTGATCAAAATCCTAGTTGAATTCTCATTGCGCGACTGGAACGCCTACGAACGCTCCTGGGACTTCCAATCCCTCCCCCTCCTGACAGCTTCCTCCGATCCCGCCCCCACCATCGAATCCAGCTACACCGCCTGGATTGCCAACAACAAACAAACCATCGCAGAGATGAAGCGCCTGGAGGAGGAAAACAACCACCTCTTCATCGACGCTTATGGCCTCCAGGATGAACTCACTGCCGAGGTGCCGATCGAGCAGATCACCCTCACGGTGAATCCCGCCTACCGCTACGGCGGCAACCTCAGCGAAGACGAACTCTGGAATCGCTTCCGCCAGGACACCATCAAGGAATTTCTCTCCTACGCCACCGGCTGCATGATGGGCCGCTACAGCCTCGACCACCCCGGCCTGATCCTCGCCAATGCCGGCGATACGTTGGAGAACTACGTCGCCAAAGTCGGCAAAAGCACTGGCGATCTCAGCTTCCAACCCGACCGCGACGGCATCATCCCCGTGCTCGATGGCGAGTGGTTTGAAGACGACATCGTCGCCCGCAGCCGCGAGTTCCTGCGCGTCACTTTCCCAGCCAGCTCCCTCAACACCGATCTGGCTTTCATCGAAATCGCCCTCGGCAAAGACATTCGCAAATATTTCTGCACAGACTTCTACAAAGATCACCTGCAAACCTACAAAAAACGCCCCATCTACTGGCTGGTGCAGAGCCCATCTGGCCCTGCCAAGGGTGGCTTCGCCTGCCTGATCTACCTGCACCGCTACACCAAAGACACCCTCAACCTGGTGCTCAACAACTACTTCCGCCCCTACCTGCAGAAACTGGAAGCCCGCCAAGCCCAGCTCGGCCTCGATCAACTCAACGACGCCCTGCCCAGCCGCGATCGCACCGCCGCCCGCAAGGAGGCCGAAAAAATCACCAAGGTGCTCAAGGAATGCCAGGCCTGGGAGCAGGACGCCCTGTTGCCCTTGGCCCAGCAACGCATCGAGTTGGATCTCGATGATGGCGTCAAGGTGAACTACCTCAAGCTGCAGGACGTGCTGGCGCCGATTCCGGGGCTGGCGGCGAAGGAGGAGTGAGGTAAAATTGCGTATTCAGAATTACTCACCACTACCGTTTGCAAGAATGATCAAGGAGGCATCGTGAAAATAAAACAGATAGATGTAACTGACTTTCGATGCAAATCTGCCGCCTCACTTCAGCTTGGCTCAAGGCTTACCGTTCTCATGGGAGAAAATGGGGCTGGGAAGACGACATTCATGGATGCAATATCGATCGCCCTGGGCACTATTATCTCTTATTTACCCAAAGCAGAAGGTAGAGGTTTCAAGGAAAGAGGAGAGATACGTCAATTCGCTGGCAAAGAACTTCCTTACGCCCGTATTTTGGTAGAAACCGTAGATGGGATAGCATGGGACTGTATCAAGAGAGCACGTAGCACTAGAGGTGCGATACCTGAGACAGGCAAACGTCAACTCAGAGACTATCTTGCCCGAGAGATCCTGACCCCACTTGAGAATGGCGATGAGTTCACTCTCCCTGTTTTCGCCTTTTATGGCGTAAGCAGGGCTTTGCTGGATATTCCGGAGAGGCGTCGTGGCTTTGATTCCGAATCAGACCGGATTCTTGATGCTCTAGACCAAGCTCTGGCGTCGGGATCCAACTTCAGATCTTCCTTTATTTGGTATTACAACAAAGAGATGGAAGAGTTGAGGCTCCGTAATGCAATGCGCAACTTTGACGTTACGCTTCACCAGTTAAATGCGGTTCGGCAATGCCTGACAACACTCTTTCCAACACTCTCGAATCCACGGTTTGCGGTTAAACCCCCTCCTCGCCTTATTGTTACAGAGAATGGTGAGACTCTTGAGCTTTCACAGTTAAGCGATGGGTATAAGATAATGATTGGACTCGCAATCGACTTGTCTAGGCGCATGGCTGCAGGAAACCCTGATATGGTAAACCCGTTGGAATCACCTGCAATTGTTTTGATTGATGAGGTTGACCTTCACCTCCATCCTGCTTGGCAGCAAAGAGTTGTCTCCGATCTGCTCAGGTGCTTTCCCAATACACAATTCATCTTAACAACGCATAGTTCAGTTGTTGTTGAAGGCATAAACAATCTACTCAAGAGATTCGCTGTCGACAAGCTGCTTCCCAAATCCAGCGAAAGCGAGGACTGGACGCATATTCGCAACCTTTATCCTCTTGACCCTAATGACACGGCTGTCTATCAAATTACTCGCGACAGCCAGATTGACTTAATGGATAGAGAGGAGGGTCTGACTGCTGACACGCTTATCGACAATTTCAATGATGTCTCCCATCTTTATGATTTGATGCGTGATCTCGAGTGGGAAACGCTTAAGGCTTCTCAAGGAGAGGCACGCTAAATTATGACTACATCAGCACGGCCTGCTCTTGTCCCGGCAAATCTGGCTCAATGTATCTGCCTAGCAAACAAACAGCCATGCGATCTCTGCTGCGGTGATCTGTGTTTCATGGATGAGGGCATTCACGTTGTCTTCAGGCCCAAAAAGGATGAAGTTGCCATTGCTGTTGCTCTCGATGGATGTGTCTTCACGGACAATCGGAAGAAGTGTGATGGGATGTTCGTTTTATCACGGTCCGACCGCACTGGTCTACTATTGGTTGAGATGAAGGGAAGTCATCTTGAAGATGCTTATGAGCAGATAGCATATGTTGTAAATCATAGGCAAGAATATACTGATATCGTTTCCCATCTGGCTAGCTTGGCCCCAGCAAAGCTTCGGGTCAGAGAGACTTCAGTCATCGTCTCAACCGGCTTGATCAACCCTCGTGATCGGGAGAAGTTGGAAAAGGCGTGGGGCATCAGACCTGCAATCGTTACGGTGCAAAAGCCTGCTCGAGCGGCTCCTGATCTTCGCAAATTTCTTTAACGCAGCAATGAGCAGCTTACTATGCCGAAATTCGCTGTTGAGTTGCTCACAACCCACGCAGTGCAAACCCTACTTTGTTGACCGGATCGAAGTTGAAAACCCCGGTGTGCTCATCCCCGGCCTGAGCCTCGAAGATCTCCCGCGCGGGATCAGCCGCCTGCGCAATCGCGTCATCAGTCGCGTGTTCCGCGAACTCGGCCTGATCGAGCAGTGGGACAGTGGTATCCCTGTGATCCTGGAGGAAGCCGCCAGCCAACACCTACCGCCACCCCTGTTTGAAGAGGTGGGCCTGCGTTTTCGAGTGACTCTGCCCCTAGCCCAAGCCAGCCCCCCACCCCAGGGGCAGAGTCGGCCCAGGGGGGCAGAGTCAAGGGCAGAGTCAGGGGCAGAGTCGCTGGCGGAGGGCAGCCTCGCCGCATTGGTACTCCAGGTCCTCGGACATTCGCGGCGATGATCACTGCCATGCCGGATCCAAACGCGCTCACCGCCAGCCCATCCAGTCCCGTTGCTTCCCTTGCCGCCACGCCTAGTCCAGCCGCCTGGCCCTACCCCGGCGCTCGCTGGTGGTCCTTCGACTTCCACGCTCACACGCCAGCCTCCTCCGATACCCCCCACTGGCACCAAGCCATCGGCACAGACCAGCAGGTGACACCCGAGCGCTGGTTGAGCCAGTTCATGGCTGCCGGTATCGACTGCGTCGCGATCACCGATCACAACACCGGCGATTGGATCGATCCTCTGCAGGCTGCCTACCGACAGATGGAACAGGAAGCCGGAGCCATTCCCATCCCTGCCCATGCCGACCGTTCCGCTCCCTCAGGCAAAGCCCTGTTTGCCATTCGAGAGGGCAGCCAAGCCAGCATTGTTGATGCCACCACCTTGAAGCAGTTGTTCGAGGCAGCTCGCCTGCTCGCCGTGGAGTGGGAGAACCTCGTTCGCCCTTTTCCGGCAGCGACAGGCGCTGGCTCGGCGTTGGGCCCGGCTTGGGCGGGAGGTGTGAGATGCGACTGAGCCGAAATGAACTGATCGCCAAGTTGAGACTGGGAGAAGACAACCTCCTGGGATGCAAAGAGGTTCGCTTTTGCGGAGCATCTGTGCGTGGCCCCTCCCCGAGCGACCTGGCTGATGAGCTCGCTGCCTTCGCCAACAGCCGAACCGGCGGCACTCTGCTGCTCGGCATTGATGACAAGACTCGCGATGTACTGGGAATCCCTGTTGATCGCCTTGATCTCGTCGAGGCCCTGGTGCGCCAGGCCGTTGAGGACAGCATCAATCCGCCATTGGCCCCAGTGATTGAGCGGCTCACGCTGCCCGATTCCCTTGGCTGGATCACGCCACCCTCAGGGTTGACATCACATCCAGTCTATTTGTACATCAGAGCCCCGCTGGCTATTTGCACCGGGTCGGTTCCTCAAAGCGCCCCATTCCACCTGACTACCTGGCGCAGCTGTTTCAGCAGCGCAGCCAGAGCCGATTGATCCGATTTGATGAGCTGCCGGTTGTGTCTGCTCAATGCGAGGATTTGGATACCGTTTTGCTCGAACGTTTTCACCCTCAATTATCGCCTGACGCAAATTGGCAGTCGAAGACAGGCCTGGTGGTCGAGGCGGAAGACGGATCTTTCCACCCTTCAGTGGCGGGAGTGCTGCTTGCCAGCCTCAATCCCCAGCAATTCCTGAAGGGTGCTTACATCCAGGCTGTTGCCTATGCGGGTACGCAGGTAACGCCCCAGGGAGATGATGTCATGTACCAGCGTGACGCTGCCGATCTCACAGGCCCATTGGATCAACAGATCACAGCCGCCTGCAGGTTTGTGGCTCGCAACAGCCGCACCGGAGCTGCGAAGACGCTGGAGGGAGGTCGGATTGACCGGCCCCAGTTTGATGCTCTGGCTGTGTTCGAAGCCATCACCAATGCCGTTGCCCATCGCGATTATTCCATACCCGGCAGCAAGGTGAGACTCCGTCTCTTTGATGATCGCCTCGAAATCTTTTCGCCGGGCATGCTGCCAAACACGATGACTCCTGAAAGCTTGCCGCTGCGTCAGGCTTGCCGCAATGAACTGGTTGCCAGCCTGCTTGCGCGTTGTCCTGTAGAGCCTTCTGCAGGCGTCAGCCATCGCCGCTACATCATGGATCGTCGCGGCGAAGGCGTGCCCTTGATTCTTTCTCGAACACTGGAGTTGTCAGGGCAGCTTCCGCACTACCGCCTCATTGACAACAACGAGCTGCTGCTCACGATTCCTAGTGCTCTGTGGTGCTGACCTTGCTGAGCAGGCGAATCTCAGGTTCAAAATGCCAGCCTCGCCGTGCCTGTCATCAGGTACTGAATCGCTTCCCGACCCCGCCGAGGCAAGGCCTCAACAGCTCCTGCCTCAATCAGTTGCTGCAAGGTCTGCGACACCGAGGGTTGCTTCACCTGCCACAGCTCCACCAGCTGGGCCTGGGTCTGGACCGCTGCCGCATCCACCTGCGCCCAGGCCAGCAGGCGCTCCCAGGCGGTGTCGCCCAACTGCTCCTGCAGTTCTGCTTGATTGCGTTGCAGCAGCGTCAACAGCAGATCCTCCAGCCCCACCGGAGCCACTTCGGCTCCTGCGCTGGTGAGCCCCAGCAGAGCTGTGATCCCATCCTCCAGGGCCTTCAACATGCCGCGCAGATCGCCGCGGAACAGCTCGTACAGCCGCTCCACCACGGCAGTCTCCACAGGGGAATGCCAGGGTCTGCTCTGATCCAGTTGCAACGCCTCATAGCGATTGGCCAACAACTGCTCCACATCCCCCAGCCCCAGTGGCTCCAGCACCAACGGATTGCTGAACACCGAGCGGACCTGGGTGTGGGTCTGCACCACTGTGCGCACGGCATCGGTGGTGCCCACCACGATCAGATGCAACCCGTCGTGCAGGAGGGCTTGATCGCGAATGCCCCGCAACAGATCCGCCGCTCGCGACGCATCAGCCTCGCTCAGGTTTTCGAGGTTGTTGAGGTGAAGCACGATGCCGCGGGCGCCCTGGCCGATCGCGTAGCGGAGCAGGTCGCGCAACACCCGAGGGCCATCCAGCAGCAGCGCCCCCGGCGGCGTTGCCACGCTTTCGCTCTGGCTACCACCAGCCCCAAAGCCGAAGTCCGACACTGTGAACCCGCCACCACGCAGGCGGATGCTGCGCACCAACTGCTGGCCGGCTTCCACCTCGGGGCCCGCCGCCGTTGGGCAGTTCGCGAGCACAGCGTCGTAGACGCCGGAGAGCAGCTGCCCCAGCAGGTGTGCGCTGGCTCCCTCGGCGTTGATCGGAATGATCTCGTCGGAACTCCAGTAGCCCTCCGCCTGGGCATCGTCCTTCACCGTTTGCACAAGGGTGGTTTTGCCGATCCCCGGGCGTCCCGCCACAGCCTGGCGGGAGCTGGTGCTGCTGCCAATCGTGGTGAGCAGCAGCTGTCGCTCCCGTTGCCGCCCCACAAACAGGTGCAGCGTCGTGGTCTGCGAATCCGCCCGCAGGGTGGCCTGGAAGAAGGGCGAGGAGCGCAGGTTGTAGAGGCCCCAGAGGTTCGGCAGCGCCATGGCGCGAAGTATTGGCAAGGGGCTTCAGCCAGCCAATACTGGTCATGTATTGGCCATTTTGGCAATACAATTCTTTTCGCTAGCAGGAAGATCAATAAATGCCATTCATCAGGAATCCTGCTAATCTACGTTTATTGAGATTCCAAGTAGGTCATGGCCGCAGGCGAGCAGGTGATCCGCGCCCCTGCCCAGCTCGGGGTGCTCCTCAAAGGCGTCCGGCGGCAGCAGGGCCTGAGTCAGCAGGAGCTGGCCCTCAAGGCCGGTGGTACCAGCCAGGCCAGGCTCTCCCAGCTCGAATTGCAACCGGGGCGCCTCACCCTGGAGCGCCTGCTGTTGATCCTGGCCGCCCTCGACCTCGAATTGGTGGTGCGGCCCCGAGAGAACACCATCGAGCCGGCGGAGTGGTGATGGGCAGGCCAACGCGGGCGCGCTCCCTGGCGGTGTGGATGAACGGGGAACGGGTCGGCACCTGGACCTTGCCGGCCCGGGGGGCACAGACCTTCACCTACGCCGAATCCTGGCTTCGTTCCAGTCAATTCCGGCCGTTTTCGCTGTCGCTACCGGCGGGCCTCGGGACCGCAACACTCAGCGGTGATGCCGTGGAGAGCTGGTTTGACAACCTCCTTCCGGATAGCGAGGTCATCCGCCGCAGGGCCCAGGCCCGGTTTCAGGCTGCCAGCACCAGTGCCTTCGATCTGCTGGCTGCCATCGGCCGCGACTGTGCCGGCGCCGTGCAGCTGCTTTCGCCAGACCAGGAGCCCAGCGGCATCGATCGCATCGACGCCCGGCCTCTGAGCGACAAGGAGATCGGCCGGCGCCTGAGCGCCGTCACGGCGGCGCCGGCCCCAGGATCCCTGGGCCCTGAGTCCGATGCGCTGCGCCTCTCCGTGGCCGGTGCCCAGGAGAAAACTGCGTTCCTGTGGCACAACAACCAATGGTGTCTGCCACTCGGCAGTACCCCCACCACCCACCTCTTCAAGCTGCCGATGGGGATAATCGGCGAAGGGCAGATTGATTTCAGCTCCTCGGTGGAGAACGAGTGGCTCTGCAGCAGGGTGCTCAAGGCCTTTGGGTTGCCTGTGGCCTCCTCGGAGATGGCAAGTTTCGACGGCGAACGCTGCCTGATCGTGCAGCGCTTTGATCGCCGCCTGCATGCAAGTGGCACCTATTGGCTGCGCCTGCCCACAGAAGACTTTTGCCAAGCCACCTCCACTCCAGCCGCCAACAAATACGAAAACAGCGGCGGTCCCGGCATGGTGGCCATTGCCGAGTTGCTGGCCCAATCCGCAGAGCGCAGCGACCTCGTTACCTTTTTCAAGGCGCAGGTGTTGTTCTGGATGCTGCGCGCCATTGACGGCCATGCCAAGAACTTCAGCCTCTTTCTCAATCCCGGCGGCCGCTTTCAGCTCACCCCGCTCTACGACGTGCTCTCGGCCTGGCCGGTGATTGGTCGGGGTATCGGCCAATGGCCCCAGCAAAAGCTCACCATGGCGATGGCCTGGTTTGGTGAAACAGGTCGTTACACCAAGCCTTTGGAGATCACAGGCCGTCGCATGCTGCTCACCGCAAAACGGCTTGGCCTGGGCGACGCCCAACCCATCCTCAACGAGCTGGTCGCCCAGACGCCAACAGTGATTGCTGCGGTGCAGGCCCAGCTACCTGCTGACTTTCCACAAACCATCGCCGAACCGGTGTTCACTGGGTTGCAAACCTCCGCCAGCCAGCTTCAGCTCCAACTGCTTGAGCGCCAACTCCTCTGATGCCTCCATCCCCCGCCGCCACCAGCCGCATCCACGAGAGCCTCGACACCGCTCTGGCTCGCAAACGGGTGGTGCTCTGGTACGACGCCAATGGTGAGTGGACTTCGGAGTTTGACGACTACGAGCCTGCTGAGGCCGAGAAGCTGCGGGTGGAGGGCAACGAGTTCTCCGTGAAGGTGGCGATCAGCCGCGCACCCCTGAAGCAGCGGTTTTTGCTGTATCTCCCCTGCGCCAAACCACCGGAGCAAGGCAACTGGCTTCTCGATCTGTTGCTGGCGGGCCATGAGTTCACGGCCGATCGCGCCTCGCTCGACATCCAGGAGGCCGGCCTGACCCTGGAGTTCAAGGAGCTGGCCCAACAGCACAAGGCCTTTTTCCGCTCGCCGCTGCGCAACACCAAGCTCAAGGAGCTGCTGCGCCCCAACGACGATGAGGCCGCCGTGCGGCTCAAGATGTTGGCTGTGCTGGCCAAGCAGCAAGCCGACATCGACAAACTGCTGCTGCATGCCTTCAGCCAGCTGGATCCGGCCAACCCCGATGGCGATGACCCGGTGGAAGCTCTCTACGGCAATCACCAGCTGAGCCGTCATTTCTGGAGGGAGGTTGGCGAGAAGTTCGGCTACACCAGCCCCGAGCCCAACCTGCGCGACTTCGCCGTTGCCCTGTTCAACAGCGTGTGCAGCATCGGCCCTGCTAGCGAGCTGCTTCCCCACGCTCGGGTGTTTCTGAGCATCTGGAAAGACAGCCTCAGCGCCAGGCCTGCCTTTGAGCAGTGGAGTGATCACCTGGCGGGGGTGCTGCGCGTGGAGGAGCAGCTCAACGACGCGCCAGAGAGCTACGAGCCAGACGATGACGACAGCTACGAGGTCATCGAGCGCTTTGTGCTCAGCCGTCTGCTGCAGCGTTTCCAGGGCGACGGCGCCCGCGGCGGGGCACAGGCCAGCGACTCCGAGCTGCTGCACGCGATCCGCAATCGCAGCAGCTCCTGCTGGTTCGAGAAGCACGTTCACGGCTACCGGGCCCTGGAGCAGGCGATCACCTTCCGGGGCCTGCTGGCCAAGGCCGATCTGCAGGTGCCCAGCTTCGAGCAGGGGCTGCAGCGTTACTGCCACGGCTGGTGGCGCCTCGATCAGGCCTACCGCCGCTGCATCTTCCACGCCCGCACCTACCAACAGCCCGGGCTGCTCAAGCCGTTGCGCGACTGGTTGGAGGCCCAGTACGTCAACAACGTGCTCTTGCCGCTCACCAATCGCTGGAGCGATCAGGTAGCTGGTCTGACTAGCTGGGGTTCGAGCACCCTGCCGCGGCAGCAGGAGTTCCACATGCGCTATGTGCATGCGCCGCTCTCTTCCAAAGGCCTCAAGCGCCTGTTCGTGGTGATCTCCGATGCGCTGCGCTACGAGGCCGCCCGCGACTTCGCCGATCGCCTCAACAGCCAGGCCGGCAAGGGGTGGCAGGCCGAGGTGGATGGCCTTTTGGGGGTGCTGCCCACCTTCACCCAGCTGGGGATGGCAGCTCTGCTGCCCGGTGCCCAGCTGGGCATCAATCCTGAGGATGCCACCGCCCTGGTGGATGGTCAGAGCGCCACCGGTACCGACAACCGCGACAAGATTCTCAAGGCCTATGCCAATGGCCGCGCCAAGGCGATCCTGGCGGAAGATTTCCTTGGCCTCGCCACAAGCAAGGAGGGTGCCGAACTCACCCGAGACCACGACCTGATCGTGATCTATCACAACCGCATCGACCGGATCGGCGACAAGCGCGAGAGCGAGGCTGAGACCTGCCAGGCTGTCGAGGACTCCTTTGACGATCTGGACAAGATCCTGCGCAAGATCGCCAGCCTCAAGGGCAGCCAGGCCGTCATCACCGCCGATCACGGCTTTCTGTTCCAGCAGGAGCCTGTCGACGCCAATGACCGCGCCCAGTTCCCCAACACCGGAGACCTCAGCTTCAAGAACCGGCGCTTCGCCCTGGGCACCGGTATCCAGGCCCGTTCCGGCCAGAGGCTGTTCAGCGCCGAGCAGCTTGGTCTAAATGGCGACTGGCAGGCCGTCTTCCCCCTGGGTCTCGATCGCTTCCCACGCCAGGGCTCCGGCGCACGCTTCGTGCACGGCGGCACCTCCCTGCAGGAGGTGGTGGTGCCGGTGATCCGGCTCAAACGCGAACGCAAGGACGAGAGCCGGGTGGTGGAGGCCGAGCTGCTGCGGGTGCCCGCCAAGATCACCACCGGCAAGCTCTCCTTCGGGCTGTTCCAGCTGGAGCCGGTGGAGCCCAAAAAGCGCCTGCCCTTGCAGCTGCGCATCGGCCTCTACGCCAAGGCCGATGGCGCCATGCTCTGCGCCCATCGCACCGTGCTGCTGGATTCCGCGGCCAGCGAGGCGCGCCAGCGGGAGCAGCAGGTGGTCCTGGAGCTTTCCAACGCCGCCGGTGACTACAACAACCAACTGCTGGAGCTCCGCCTGGAGCGGCAGCTTGAGGGTGTCGCCACGCCGGTGCCCTACAAGACTGTGGAGCTCAAGCTGCAGCGGCCCTTCGGCAGCGACTTCGACGACTTCTGATCCCCCCCATGGTCACCAGCGCTGCCCCTCCGGCCCAAAGCCCCCTGGATCGGAAGATCCTTGAGCATTTCCCAGGCCTGGTGGTGCGCAAGGACCTCACCACCGAGCTCAAGCAGAACGCCGTGGTGCCCACCTACGTGCTCGAGTACCTGCTCGGGCAGCACTGCGCCACCGACGATCCGGCCCTGATCAGCGAAGGGTTGGAGTCGGTGCGGCGGATCCTCGCCAAGCACTACGTGCACCGCAACCAGGCGGAACTGGTGAAATCCACGATCAAGGACAAGGGCAGCCACAAGGTGATCGACAAGATCACCGTGACCTTCAATGAAAAAGGCGGTTTCCATGAGGTGGAGTTCACCAACCTCGGCCTCAAGAAGGTGCCGATCGAGGATTCCTACGTCAAGCGCTATCCCAAGTTGCTGGTCGGTGGCATCTGGGCGATCACCGATGTGGAGTACGAGCTCCCCCCCGACCCCAAAGCCAGTCCCTGGCAGATCTCATCGGTCAAGCCGATCCAGGTGGCCGGCGTCGACCACGACGAATTCCTGGCGGCTCGGGCCCAATTCAGCACCGATGAGTGGATGGACGTGCTCATGCAGAGCGTGGGCTTCAACCCAGAACCGTTCACACGCCGGGGCAAGCTGCTCACCCTGATCCGGCTGATTCCCTTTTGCGAGCGCAACTACAACCTGCTGGAGCTCGGCCCCAAGGGCACGGGTAAGTCGCACGTGTACGCCGAGTTCTCGCCCCACGGCATGTTGATCTCGGGCTCGGAGGTCACCGCCCCGAAGCTGTTTGTAAGCAATGCCAACGGCAAGATCGGCCTGGTGGGCTACTGGGACTGCATCTGCTTCGACGAGTTCGCCGGCAAGGACAAAAAGGTCGACAAGACGCTGGTCGACATCATGAAGAACTACATGGCCAACCGCACCTTTTCGCGGGGCATCGAGCAGCTCTCAGCTGAGGCCTCGATGGTGTTCATGGGCAACACCCAGAAGTCGGTGGCCTACATGCTCAAGCACTCCCACTTCTACGAACCGCTACCCGACAAGTACATCGATTCGGCTTTCCTCGACCGCATCCATGCCTTCAATCCAGGCTGGGAGGTGCAGCCGGTGCGCCATGAGCTGTTCTGCAGCGGCTACGGCTTCGTGGTGGATTACATCGCTGAAGTGCTCAAGCGCCTGCGCACCGAGGATTACACCGGCCTCTACAAGCGCCACTTCGAGATCAGCTCGGAGGTCTCGACCCGCGATCAGACGGGCTTTGAGAAGACCTTTTCCGGCCTGATGAAGATCATCCACCCCGATGGCAAGGCCACACCGCAGGAGATCGCCGAGCTGTTGGAGTTCGCCATGGAGTGCCGGCGTCGGGTGCGGGAGCAGATCCTGCGCATCGACGACACCTTCAAGGCCAACGATTTCGCCTACCGGCCTCTGGCCGGTGGGGATGCGATCACGGTGCTGACGCCGGAAGAACAGCAGTATCCGGCCTTTGCCGGCTTGCGCCCCGTCAGCAGCGAAGCGCAACCCATTGCAGTGGCAGGCCCCGGAGCAGCCGCCGAGCCCTCTGCGGGACAAGCCACAAAGACCGCAGGCAATACCCGGGTCGCTGCAGCTGCTGAGTCGGTGGCCCCTGCTGGCGCAGAAAGCAGTTCCAGTTCTGCAGCCAGTAACCAACCGCCTGCCACCAGCCCCCAACTCAAGGAACAGCATCTGGTGGTGCCCGAAAACGCCAAGGGCTGGAGCTATCGCCGCCTGTTTGCCGCCTATCTCCAGGGTTGCAGCGGCATCGTCATCCGCGACCCCTACATCCGGGCTTTCCATCAGATCCGCAACCTGGTGGAGTTCCTGCGCATGGTGAACGAGATCACCCCGGTGGGCGATGAGGTGACCGTGCACCTGATCACCGGCTCCGACCAGGAGTCAATGGAGAAACAGGTGGAGAACCTCGGCCAGGTGCAGGATTCCTTCGCCGGCACCAGCACGCCATTTTCTTGGGAAATCGATGCCAGCCCCAATTTCCACGCCCGCAGCATCACCACCGACCACGGCTGGAAGATCACCCTCGATCGAGGCCTGGATCTTTTCCAGTGGTTTGAGTTCTCTCCCTTCAATGCCGCTGCGGTGATGCAGGAAGCTCGGATGCTGAAGGGGTGTGAGTTGAACTACGTCAAGACGAGAGCTTGAAGCTCATTGATCCTGCTGGGCCACCAGCCAGACACGCTTGAGGGGAAAGGGCCAGTCGGATGTCTGCAGCTCGACCAGGGCCCCATAGTGTTCCTGGCAGTTGCGGCCGCAGGGCTGGCTGGATCAAGCCAATCTGCCCTGCCCAACCCTGCTCATAACTGAGCCCGCACCGTGAAGGCGTAGTCGCCACCGGCTTCCAGCTGGTAGTCGGCCTGCAATAGGTAGCGCAACAGGGCGTCCTGGATCAGGGCCCGACCCAGGGACGGTTCGACGCTGAGGTCGCCCCGGTCAAAGGCCCAACGGAAGGTCCACTGAAAGCCACCGGCGCTCACCTCCCCCTCCAGCAAGCAGGGGCTGAAGCTTTGGCGCAGGACCCGCAGCTGGGCGGTGGTACTGGGCAGGCGGCTCACGACAGGCGCTTTATGGCGGAGAGGACTTGGGGGCCAGACGACTTTGGGACACAGGGACTTTCCAGTGAGGGAAGTTGCCGTTAGGCAAATTTTGAAGCAAGAGATTTCAGCTTGGCGCCTCAGCGCCCTGAAAACTGTTCAACTGGTTTGCGGCTTTTTCATAGCCCAGCCGCTGGATCAGGGGGATGCCGGCGCAGACCTGGTCCAGCACCCTTTGCACAACAGGATTTTCTTCGCTGCTGAAGCGTCCCAGCACATGACCGATGGTGCGCTCGCGCCGCTCCTGGGGCTGGCCCGCCGGCGGACCGATGCCGATGCGCAACCGGGCGAACTGCTCGCTGCCCAGGTGCTGGATGATGCTCTTGAGACCGTTGTGGCCGCCGGCACCACCGGCCATGCGCAGCCGCAGGCGACCCAAAGGCAGATCCATGTCATCCACCAGGACAAGCATCGCCGCAGCATCAAGCCGGTACCAATCGAGAGTGGCGCGCACACTGCGGCCGCTTTCGTTCATATAGGTCTGGGGCATCAGCAGGCGCAGCCGGCCGGGGCCGCTGCCGATTTCCGCGCTGAGGCCCTGCAATTTGGCCTGGGACTTGAGGGCCGCACCGGCCGCGCGGGCCATTTGCTCTACCGCCATGAAGCCAATGTTGTGGCGGGTCAGGCCATAGCGCTCGCCCGGATTACCCAGCCCTACCAGCAATTGCAGATCCACGCTCTGGCAGGGGAGTTGGGGCTGGTCGCCGCGCCGAGATTCAGTCAGCCTCAACGCTGACGCCCAGGGGTGGGGCTGTTGCGGCCGTGGCCGAAACAGGAATGGCGGTTACGGGCGCATCCGGGCTGGGGGGCAACACCGAAATCGGCGCTTCGGCCACGGCAGGGTCAGGGGCGGTGGCAGTGGCAGTGGCGGTGGCCGCCGCCTCAGTGTCGATGGCCTGGCGGAATTCCTTTTCGAATTCCTGGGAGGCCGATTGGAACCCCTTGAGGGTTTTACCCAGGGTCTTGCCCATCTCCGGCAGGCGCTTGGGGCCGAACACCAAAAGAGCGATGGCGGCAATAACCGCCATCTCGGGGAGTCCGATGCCGAAGATATTCATGAATCCTGGGAAGTTGGGAAGAACTCAGAGGACGCTGTTCCAGTTGACATTGATGCCTTCCAGCAGCAGCGACTTGTTGTACAGCTGCAGGATCACCAACAGGAACACCAAGAAAAGGAGCATGGCAATGCCCATAACCGGCGTGGTGCCCCAGCCCGGGACCACCTTGCCGTACTCGGAATTCAGGGGACGAAGGAAGTCTCCCAAGCGGGTGCGTTGAGCCATGGCAGAGCTGAACTCTCAAAGTCGAGATCGTGCTGGGTACTGTAAGGGCCATCCCTCCCGACCCGGGCCGCCCGTCGAGAGTTTTGATGCAACCCACCCCGGCCCTGGCCCCTTTTCCCCTCCCCCCTACCCCGATGGATCCCACCAGCACGTCCCCCGCTCTCTCCGTCGCCCTCGCAGTGCTGGCGGTGCTGCTGGCCCTCACCGGCTTCGGCATCTACACCGCCTTCGGGCCCCCTTCCAAGCGGCTCACCGATCCGTTTGATGATCACGAGGATTGAGCTTCAACCGCCAAAACCCCAGTTGCCACGGGGCCAAGGTGGTCAGGGCCGGCCCATTGGCCTGAACTCCGGGCTGCTCCGCATCGGCCCCGTTGTCCCCCGTCCCGTCGCGGTCAAGATCCCGCCCCAGCCCATCGCAGCGGGCCAGCACCTGCCAGTGGGGCCCCAGGGCCAGTTGGCGCCGGCAGGGCCCGTTGTTTTGTATGGCCAATAGCGCCTCGCTTCGCCTTGACGCTGGCCGCAGGGCCACCAACTGCAGATCCGGCGCCAGGGGCGGCAGGCCAGGCCAGCCCTGATCACCGCCAGCCCCGGGCTCCAGGGGGCGGCACCAGAGCGGTTCGCGCAGGCGCACGGCCTGGGCGGGTACGGCGGCGTTGCGCCAGCCTCCGGGGCAGGGCATCAGGGCCAGGCGCTGGCGCTGCAGGCCATTGTCGGCCCCTGGATCGGGCCAGGTGGGCCCCCGCAGCAGCGAAACCCCCAACCGTTCGGCCTGGCCCGACACCCCCTGGGGGCCATCGAGCAACAGCGCCAAGTCGCCCAGGCCGCCCGGACTCACCGAGGCGATCCAACTGATCGCAGGCACCTCCCAGCGGGCCCGCTCCCGGGGGTTGCGGGCGATGGCCGGGCGCTCGATCACGCCGCCCGAGGTATCCGCTGCCCAACGGCAGGCCGGCTGGGCCAGGGGCACCTCCAGGCGCAGCAACTCATGGCGCTGCTGCCAGCGCACCTGCAGCACCAGTTCGAGCCAGGGGCAGCCCGCCAGCAACCGCCCCTCAAGCCGCACAGGACTGCTGCCGCAGCGGCCCCGCCAGACAAAACTGGCGCACAGCGGTCCCCGTTCTCGCCACTGCGGAGCACCGCTCCAGCTCCAGGCCAGGGGGTGGTCCCGGTAGTCGGCCGCCAGGTCCCAGGCATCCCAGAACTCGCCTTGATCGCGCCAGCGGCGCCACTCCAGGGGACCCGCCAGCAGTTCCCGTCCGTGGCCATCCCAGAGGCGCTCCACCCCAGCGGGGCCGATGCTGGCGCCCACCAGACCGTTGTCGAGTCGCCAACGGGTGCCACCGCCGCCGCTGGTGCCGCCGCCGCCACCGCCATCGCCATCGCCATCGCCACCGCCATCGCTGTCGCTTTCCTGCACCACCTGCACCGGATTCTGAACTGGCCAAGCGGGCCCCGTTTGGCCGGGGCGGCCGCGCTGGAGCCACAGGCGCTCGACGCCAGCGAGGGGAGGAAGCTGCAGCCACTGGCCGCCACCGGGGGCGTCCTGGCTGGCCAATGGGGCTTCCTGGTTCCAAAGGGTCCAGGGGCCGGCCGGCAGGCGCAGGGTGCGGGGCGCGGCGCTGAGGGGTTGCAACTGCACCACCGCCCAGGTCTGGCCGCCAGGGACCGGCCCCGGGGGGGAACCGAGAGCGGACGCCAGGGCCAGGTCCCGCTGGCGGCGGGCGCGGCGGCGGGCGGCGCGCCACTGGGGTTCGGCCTGGTCGTACACCTCGGGGATGGCCGTGCCCGGCAGGATGTCGTGGAACTGTTGGAACAACAGCGGGCGCCAATCGACGGCTTCCGGGGCCGGTGCCTCTGGGGGCGGTGCCTCTGGGGGTAATGCTCCTGAGCCCGGTGCCTCTGGAGGCAGTGCTCCGGTGCCGCCGGCCCCGGCCAGCACCCGGGCCAGTTCCGCCTCCCGCAGCAGGCGCTCCAGGCTGCGGTTGTGGCGTTTCTGGTCGGGACGGCTGGTGGCGCAACCCCGATGCAATTCCAGGAACAGCTCGTCCCGCCACACCGGCAAACGGGGCGCCAGCGGTTCGAGGCCGGCCAGGTAGCGACGCAGGGTCCCCGGCTGCTGGCGGGCAGCGGCACCCTGCTGGCTCCACAGGGCCAGCTGCTCCAACATCTCGGCGCTGGGCCCGCCGCCGTGGTCCCCCACCCCCGGTAGCCAGAGGGCGTCGGCCACGCCGCTGCAGCGCCGCCATTCGAGCCGATAGCGCTCGATGGCCACCGGATCGCCATCGGTGCCGATCGGGGCCGTCATCAGGGCCAACAGCTCGGCGCCACAGCGGCTGCGCCAGCGAAACAGGCGATGGGGGAAGGGAGTGGTGGCGTTCCAGGCCAGCTTGTGGGTGCAAAACCAGCGCACACCGGTCGCCTCGGCCACGGCGGGCAGGCCGGCGCCAAAACCAAAGCTGTCGGGCAGCCAGGCCAGGTTGTGCTCCCAATGGGGGAAACGGGACCGGCTGTAGTGCTGGCCCTCCTGAAACTGACGCAGCAGGGAGGCGGTGGCGATCAGCACGGCATCGGTTTCGACCCAGGGACCATTGAGGGGCTCGAAGCGGCCGCTGGCCATCGCTGCCCGCAGGCGGTCAAAGAGGGCGGGACGGTGCTGCTCCAGCCAGGCGAAGAGGGCCGGGGTGGAATGGCCAAAGTGCAGCTCCTCAAAGGGCTGCAGCAAGGCCAGCACCGAGTCAAAGGTGCGCTCGGCGGCGCGCCAGGTGTCGGCCACCGGCCAAAGCCAGGCCAAATCGAGGTGGGCGTGACCGAGCCAATGCACGGCACCCGGCCCGGCCTCGGGGCTATGGCCCTGCTGGCGCCGCAGGTCCTCCAGTTGGGCCACCACCGGCTGGAGCAGCCCCAGGGGATCCCGGGGATCGAGGGGTTCGAGGTCCAGGTAGCTGTGAATCAGGGCCCCGTCGTCATGGAGCGGGCTGCGCAACAGCAACTCCAGCTCCAGGGCCTGGCCCTGCCACCAGCGCTCCGGCAGGGGCCAGCGGCAGGCGGTGTCGAACAAATCGCCCCGATGCACCGTTGCCCCATCGACCCGCAAGGTCACGTCCTCGGCCCACCAGCGCAGGGCCAGGCGCGCCCGTACTTGGCCGGCCCAGCGGGCTTGCTGGCCGGCCTGCCCGTTCGCCTGCCCGTCGGCTTGCCGGTCGGCCTGCCAAGCGGCCCGCCAAGCGGCCGGGCAGGTGAGCCGCAGCCGCAGGCTGCAGCACTGACCGCCCCGGGGCCAAATGATCAAGCCGCGCTCAACCCAGTCAGGCCGGTGGCTGGGGCCCCAGGGATGGTCCAGGGCGGCGGCGATGCTGCCATCGGGATGGGGGGCCATCCAGAGCGGTTGCAGGTCGAGTCGGGTCTCCAAGGGCGAGGCGGGCGGGCTGGGCAACGTGACTGAAACGTTTCAATCCTGGCGGCCAGCGCCCCCCATTCCCCTAAATCCGGTTGGACCGCCCACCTAGGCCCATAGGATGGCTCCGCTCCGCAAAGGTCGATTCCGACCCTCGCGTCGCTGTCAATCCTGGTCTCCCGCCGGACTGCCCATGCTTGCCCTAAAGATCTCGGTTTATTCGGTCGTTTTCTTCTTCATCGGGATCTTCGTCTTCGGGTTCCTCGCCAGCGACCCGAGCCGCACCCCGAGCCGCAAGGATCTCGAGGAGTGATCGCCGCGATCCGCTGACGGATCACATGGCAGGATCACCCCCTCTCCGCCACCCCCGGGCTGCCTGTGGTGCCCCTGAGTCGGTTCACCACGGGCTCTCCTGACGAACCCACTGCCCCTGGGCTTTTCCAGGGCAGATCAATTGCCTTCACCTTTGGCTTGGGTGTCATCGCCCTGTTCGGTTCTGGCCTGCCTCTACAGGCGGCCGCCCTGCCCGCAACGGAGACCGTCGCCTCAGAGATTGCCAGTACCGAGAGTGCCAGCACCAAGATTCCCAGCACCGAGAGTGACAGCGGAGAGAGTGCCAGCGGAGAGATCGTCGCGACAGGGAGTGATGTCACAGACCAGTTGGTGCCCGAACAGAAGGCGATTGGCAGCATTGCCACAAAGACCACCGTCAGTGATGGCTCGGCCAACCAGACGCCCGCCCCGCAGTCGCTTGCTCCTGAACCAGCCACGCTGACGGCAGGCGGGTCTGAAACACCTGTCGACCTTGAAATCGCCCAAGCCCTCGCCCCCCAGCCCGAGACCGCAGGCACCCCGGCAAGTGGGCCCCCGGCTGCTTTACCCCCGGCTGCTGGACCACTAGCTGGGGCCCCCCCGACTGCGGGGCCCCCAGCCGCCGCCGGGTCCCTGGCTCCCCCCTCCCCGGTGCCGATGCGCCCGGCCCCCATCTCCTCCACCCCGGCCCCCGGCCCGAATACGCCTGCGGCGGCGGCGGCGGTGCCTCCCCCCCCCCTGGAGCTGGAGATCAAAGCCAATCGCCAGGAATTCGACAACCAATTGCAGCGCTTTGTGAGCACCGGCTCGGTGCGGGCCCTGATCGGCGGGGGACGGTTGCTGGCTGATCGGGTTGAGTTCGACCCCAACTCCCGCACCCTTTATGCCTTTGGCAGTGTGCGGTTTCAGCGGGGTCAGCAGTATCTGCAGGCCAGCCGGCTGCGCTTCAGCATGGATGAGGGCGTCGGCGAAATGGACGACGTTTATGGGGTGCTGGACCTCGACTCCAGTTCCAGCGACCTGACCCTCGAGCCGCCGACCGAATTGCCGGCAGCCACCGGGGAGGCAACGGCCAAGCCAGCGAATGCCAACGAGGCCGTGGTGCCGCTGGCCCCCCTGCCGCCGCCGGAGCCGATCACCTGTCCTCCCTCCATCCCAGCGCCGCCCCAATGGCATCCCCATCCCTGGGCGGTCACCACCTGGGCCGGTCAGATGTTTGCCGCCAATTTTGGCGACACTTTTTTGTTCAAGGGCAGTTTCCGGCCCGAATATCTGGCCGGCCTCAATCTGCAGCGGCGGATTGTCGATGCCGGACCCTTTGCCCTGGAAATCGACAGCAACCTGATGGGCCACCGGGCAGCGGCCCAGGCCGGTGGCGAGTTCAACCAGGCGGTGCCCTTCGCCCGCACGCCGGCCCAAAGCTTTGGCGAGGCGACGATCGGCATTGGGTTGCGCTTCTGGGTGTTGCCCAGGCTGAGCCTTTACTTTGTCGAAGGGGTCAGCCTGCTGAGCGAGCCCAGTAATTACGAACGCACCTTCCGCAAGAACTACTCCACCTTTCTCAATTATTTAGGCTTTGAAGTGGAGGGCCTGGTCACACCCCAGTGGTCGGTGGTAGGCCGCATTCACCACCGCTCCGGGGCCTTCGGCACCTACAACGGCGTCAAGGAGGGCAGCAATGCCTATCTGCTGGGCCTGCGCTATCGCTTCGGCTATTCCGCCGCGCCACGCCAGCCCCTGGCCCTGGTGCCGGCCCAAGGGTGCGCCCTGGCGCCACCGCCAGAAAACGTGCCCCTCGAAGATCTGGCCAGCCAACTGGAGCGGGTCACCATGGGGGTGGAAACACCGCCGACGCCGAACCGGCGCCAGCCCCAGGCAGCAACGGCGGCCCCTGGTTCCGTGCCGGCGGCGGCGGGCAGCAACGGCCGCGGCTGGCAGCCGCTGCGGCGCCAGGAACGGGCCCGCGATGCCGCCATCGCCCGGGTCGATCAACGGGTCAAGGATGTGACCTTCCAACAAAGCCTCTCGGCGGAGCGCCGCTATGGCTTCCCGGCCCAGCTCAACACGCCGGGGGCGGTCAACAATTTCGGGGCGGTCCGTCCGACCCAACTGGACGATCTGACCACGACCAACAACCGCAAATTGGTGCAGGGCACCATCAGCCGCTGGCGGCTGCAGGCCCGCCAACTGCGTTTCACCGCCAAGACCTTCAGCGGCGATCGGGTCGGCTTCACCAACGACCCCTTCACCCCGGCCCAGTCCTGGCTGGATTCGGAAAACGTCGTGGCGACCTTGATGCCCAACGGCGACACGGTGATCAAGGCCCAGCGCAATCACCTGCGGCTCGAAGATCGACTCGGCATTCGCGTCAACAGCCAAACACGCATCAGAAAGCAACAGGAGGTGGAAAATCGCTGGGTGCTTGGGGTGGACAAGGACGATCGCGATGGCTGGTATGTGGGTTATCGCCAACCCTTCAAAATCGGCGAGAAAGGGGTGCTATCTGTCGAACCCCAATTCATGCTGCAGCGGGCGATCAATGGCAGTACTGATGCCTATCCCCTGCCGGGCGAGCCGGCGGGGGCTCCAACCCGGAGCCAACCGCTCAAAGGGGGCGACCTGTTCGGTTTGCAGTTGAGATACAGCGGTGATCTGGCCGGTTTTGAATCCAATGCCCGCTTGGAGATGAGCACCTTCAATCCGGAAAACATGCCGGATGGCACCCGCAGTTGGGGCGACCTTTCTCGCCCTGTTGCGTTGCCGCTGCTGGGGCAGAGCACCCTGCGGTTGTTTGGGGCCTATCGCTATCGGGTCTGGAACGGCACCCTGGGGGAACAGGATGTGTATTCGGCCTATGGGTTGTCGTTCGAACGCACTGCCACGCTACCGAACTGGGGCAAGTTGGGCATCAATTATTTCTGGCGATTCGGGGGTGCCAATGTCCAGGCCAGTCCCTATGACAGTCCCGATTTGGAACGGCTCTGGCGCACCAACGCCATAACGTCCATCAACTTCGTCTATCCCCTCTGGACGGGTAAGGCAGCACCTTTGACACCAACCCAGGGACTGGCCAATACGGCGGTGCCGGTGATTCCCGGGCTGCGGCTGAATATGAATGTGCTTGGCACCTTGGCTTACTACGGGGATGGCACCAATCAAAACACCCTGGGCTTTTCAGCCGGTCCCACCTTGACCCTGGGCCATTTCGTCAAGCCATTCTTCGATTACACCGAACTCACGATCACCGGCGGCGGCACCCTCAAACAGGGCAACAGCCCCTTTGGATTCGACCGGGCGGTGGACCTGGGCACGGTGGGGGTGGGATTGACCCAGCAGATTGCCGGGCCGTTGGTGTTTTCCGGTGGCGTTGGTCTCAACGTCGATGGCCGCTCGGGAAATTACGGCGAAGTCACCAATTCGTTCATCGAATTCCGCTGGCAACGGCGTTCTTATCAACTGGGTGTTTTTTATAGTCCTTACAATGGATTGGGCGGCATTCGCGTCAGGCTCAACGATTTCAACTTCAAGGGTCCGGGACTGCCGTTTGTGCCCTACGAACCGGCCGCCCCGGGTCTTGATCCGGTGCGGCAGGTGCTGGATCGGCCCTTCTGATGCCGATGCTGGCCGATGCTGGCCCAAATCCAGCCCGCAGCAATCGCAGCGGCTGAATGCGGGCCGGCCTGATACCAGCGGAACCGGCTGGATTGCTCAGCCTTTAAAGCCCACCAGGTAGGGCAGCCGGGCCGCCGTGGCACCCAGCTCGGCGTCGTGGGCCACCAGTTGGGAGGTGCCGTCCCATTGGCCGCTGACCAACATGCGGTGGGCACCATCGGCGAGGCTGAGGGGCCAAAGCTGGCCGGCCCTCTGCACCTGGCGGCCGGCCACATCGAGCTGCAGGGGCAGCGAGGGATCCGCTTCGATGGCGGCCTGCAGGGCCAGCGCATCGTCGTGGCTGGCGCTGAGGCAGGGCAGCCCCAGGGCGAGGCAGTTGCCAAAGAAGATCTCGGCAAAGCTTTCGCCAATCAGGGCCCGGATCCCCCAACGCATCAACGCCTGGGGAGCGTGTTCGCGGCTGGAGCCGCAGCCGAAATTGCGGTTGACCACCAGCAGCGTTGCGCCCTGAAAGCTGTCCTGATCGAAGGGATGCTGACCGGGCCGCTCGAGGCGGTCATCGGCGAAGGCACCGGCCGCCAGGCCGTCAAAGCTGACGCACTTAAGGAAGCGGGCCGGGATGATGCGATCGGTGTCGATGTCATCGCCCCGCAGGGCCACGGCCCGGCCGGTCCATTGGGCGATGGGGCCGCTGGGGAAGGGATGGCTCATCGGATCGGGGCGCTGGTTGGTTCGGCCCTCAGCATGGGGCGCACGTCGGTGACGCAGCCGCTGATGGCGGCGGCGGCCACCATCGCCGGGCTCATCAGCAGGGTGCGACCACTGGCCGAACCCTGGCGGCCCTTGAAGTTGCGGTTGGAGGAGCTGGCGCTGATCTGGCGGCCCTCCAACCGGTCGGGGTTCATGGCCAGACACATCGAGCAGCCCGGCTCGCGCCACTCAAAGCCGGCGGCGCGAAAGACGCCATCGAGGCCCTCGGCGGCGGCGGCGGCGGCCACCTGCTCACTGCCCGGCACCACAAACGCCTTGATGCCGGGCGCCACCTGGCGTCCCCGGGCGATGGACGCGGCGGCCCGCAGGTCGCTGAGGCGGCCGTTAGTGCAGCTGCCGATGAAGCAGACATCAACTGGCAGGCCGGCGATCGGGGCGCCGGGGGCCAGGTCCATGTAGCGGTAGGCCTCCTGGGCCAGGGGACGCTCTTCGGGGTCCAGCTGGTCGGCGGTGGGCACGGTTTCGTCAACGCCGATGCCCTGGCCGGGGGTGATGCCCCATGTGATCGTGGGGGCAATCGACGCGGCATCGAACACCACCTCGTCATCAAAAACGGCGTCGGGACCGCTGGCCAAGGAAGACCACCAGGCCAATGCCCGCTCCCAGGCGTCTGCTGCAGGGGCGTGGGGCCGACCCTGGAGGTAGGCGAAGGTAACCGCATCCGGGTTGACGTAACCGCAACGGGCACCGCCTTCGATGGCCATGTTGCACAGGGTCATGCGCTCTTCCATCGAGAGGGAGTCGATGGCGGGGCCGGCGAATTCGTAGGCGTAACCGACGCCGCCCTTGACCCCCAGCACGCGGATGATGTGCAGGATCAAATCCTTGGCATAGACGCCATCCTGGAGACGACCGTTCACCCAGATGCGCCGCACCTTGAGCTTGTTCATCGCCAGGCTCTGGCTGGCCAATACATCACGCACCTGGCTGGTGCCGATGCCAAAGGCGATGGCGCCGAAAGCGCCGTGGGTGGAGGTATGGGAATCACCGCAGGCGACGGTCATGCCCGGTTGGGTGAGGCCCAGTTCGGGGGCGATCACATGGACGATGCCCTGGCGGCCGCTGCCGATGCCATGCAGGCGAATGCCGTACTGGGTGCAGTTGGCCTCCAAGGTGGCCAGCATTTCTTCAGCCAACGGATCAGCAAACGGCCGCGCCTGGGAGGTGGTGGGCACGATGTGATCGACCGTGGCCACGGTGCGCTCCGGGTGCCGCACTGCCAACCCCAGGTCCCGCAGGGCCGTGAAAGCCTGGGGGCTGGTGACCTCATGGATCAGGTGCAGGCCAATGAACAGCTGGGTGGCGCCCCCGGGCAGCTCGGCAACCCGATGCAGATCCCAGACCTTGTCGTAGAGGGTGCCGGCGCTCAAAGCCTTTCCAGCCAACAATGGTCCAGCCTAGGGGGTTAGGGGGTGGGGCCTCAATGCAGTACTGGGCCGGGACCTGCTGCAGGCGCCGATCAGACTGATCCCTCCCAGATGGGGATCAAACCGCTGGCCTGGATGGCCCGGTCATGGGTGGCGAGGGGCAATCCATGGCACTGGGCGGTGGCCACGATCAACCTATCTGCAGGATCGGCGTGGAAACTTTGCGGCAACTGATCAAGCGTCAGCACTACATCCACATCCAGCGGCAGCAGCGCAACGACACCAGGAGCGGAAGCCTGCCGCAACCAGGACGAGAAGGGCCTATCCAGCGAAAGACGCCCCTTGCTGTGCAGCATTTGCGCTTCCCATAGGCTCATGGCAGATAGATGACAGCCACCGCCTTCAGCCAGCCGGTCCAACGCACGCCGGTGGGCGATGGAGAGGCGCTCGCAGCCCAGCAACCACCAGATCCAAATATGGGTGTCGAGCAGAACTTTCACCGCAGAGCATCAAAAGCCTGGGTGTCGAGCAGGGAATCTTCCGGTTCCATTGCCAACACTCCGGATCCCCGCAGATTTTCCCAGGGCCGCTGGCTTTGCGTAATGCTGCCGGTAGAGGGGGTGAGCCTTGCAACGGTCTTGCCATGGCGTGTGATCTCAACCACTTCGCCGCCACTTTCCACCTGGCGGATCAACTCCAGGCATTGAGCGCGGAAGCGGGTCACTGAAATGTCCATTCAGCCATCTTAATGGGCAGTTTTGCTTGCCAGCAGTCTGGAGAGCGTCTCGGGCAGATCGCAGATCTGCAGCAATGACATGGTCAAGCTGATCCGTTGCCAATCGAGCACCTTCTGGCCGGCGGCGGTGGGTTGTCTCTTGAGAAACGTATAGCGATACCCCGCTTGGAGCCCCCGCCACCACACCATATATGGTGTGCCAAACAGGGCAAAAGCAGACATTGCCGCGCAGGGCCACTGGCACCGAAACGCCATTTCTGGCAGCGTTAGGCAGCATTAGGTTGACGCAAGCCCCAACGGCCCTGTTTCGCCCGCCATGGCCAGCCCCAGCGCGACGCAGCGCAACCAACCTGCCGAAGCCTGGCGGATCATGCGCTGGCGCAGCCGCCACTGGGCCTACCGCGAACAGTTGGCGGAGGGGGTGGCGCTAACCATGCTGCGCATCCCCGCCGGCAGCTTTGAGATGGGGGCGCCGGAGACGGAGGCTGAAAGCTCAGATCAAGAACGGCCCGTGCACCGGGTGACGCACGGGGAATTTTTGTTGGGGCAAACACCGATCACCCAGGCCCAGTGGCGGGCGGTGGCTGAATGGAAGCGGCTGGGGAACGAACCAGTGGACCGCTGGCCTGAGTCACTTGATCCCGATCCAGTGGCGAAATTGACTTTTCCTGAGCGCTTTCGGGGTGAGCAGCGCCCGGTTGTGAATGTGAGCTGGTTCGACGCACAGGCTTTTTGCCAGCGGCTGGCCTTGCGTACCGGCAAGAATTACACCCTACCTAGCGAGGCCCAGTGGGAATACGCCTGCCGGGCGGGCACCACCACTCCGTTTCATTACGGCGCCACGATCAGCACGGAGCTGGGGAATTACAAAGGCAGGGAGGTGTACAGGGATGGCGAAAAAGGAGAGTACCGACAGCAAACTACGGATGTAGCCAGCTTCCCTGCCAATCCTTGGGGATTGCATGATATGCATGGCAACGTATGGGAATGGTGCGCCGATTACTGGCATTATAATTACGAAGAAGCACCAATCGATGAGCGCGCTTGGGTAGGTAGAGAAACTGATCAAGATCAAAATGCTAATAAGATTAAAGTTAGTGCAAATAGGCTGCTGCGCGGCGGGTCGTGGGACAACAACCCCAGGGGCTGCCGCTCGGCTTTCCGCCTCGTCGTCCGCCCGGGCTACCGCGGCTTCGGCATCGGTTTCCGCGTCTGTTGCCTCCCCCAGGACTAATTCTTTACCCTTTAACTCTTTAGTTCTTTACACTTGGCTGTTAGTCTGGTGCAGGTCAGTGGAGGCTTGAGAGTGAATTTGACCAAGGCGACGCAGGCGCCTTGATTTTTTTCTAGCTGTACTTTCGTCAGCTGCCGAAACAGTCCCTGACATCGGTGGGCCAGTCAACCCCTGCCGCGAAGGGGTTTTGGGCCCTAAAGATGTCCCAGTGAGCTCGGGCTCGCCTCAGATGCCAACAAGCCAGGCACTTCGCATCCCGCGTCTCGACTGGGACGACCGACCGACCGACCAACCAACCGACCAGCCGGCCGTGTCTCTGCACTGGATCAGCCCGGTGGAGTGCGTCTACTGTAGTGCTGGGCCGGCACCGCCCAAGCGCATCCGCCCTGTGGCAGCGGGGCAATGCCCAGACGCGGCACCGATAACCGGTGGCCTTAAGATCAGTCGACAAGCTGCATGAATCGCTGAGTCCACTCATGCCTGATCAGCTCAACCAACCCCCTGGCCGGGCCTCTGGCTCAGCCCAGCAGCCCGGATGCACTAGCGGGGCGTCTAGGGTTGCCGGAAAGCAAATTGTTTGTGTGGCAGTGGGTTGATGATGAGGGATCGTGTGTTTATCAGCTATAGCAATGAGGACGAGAAGTGGCTCAAATTACTGCGCAAACATCTGAATCCTTTTGAGAAAAAAGGACTTTTTGTTTGGAGCGACAGGGATATTAGACCAGGTCAAGAATGGCTAGCAGAGATAGACGAATCTCTCGATCGTGTCAAAGTAGCTGTCCTGCTGGTCAGTGCTGACTTTCTATATTCTGACTTTATTCAAAATCAAGAGCTGCCGCGTTTTTTGAAAGCCGCAGAGCTTAATCAAATTACTATTTTACCAGTCTTGATTTCCGATTGTGCTTGGAAGGTAACTGAAATTGTCAAATTTCAATCACCATTCAATCCCAAGCTGCCTCTCAACTCACTTGTAGAGCACGAACGAGATGAGGCTCTGGTGATAATTGCACGTAAGATCAATGAAGCCTGGGAAAATCCCGTTTGGAGCCTGTCGCTGCCAGAAAACATGGAATCCAGCGCCGCCTTGAAAGCAATCCGTCAGCTGCCCGCTCAAGTCGCCCCAACGACAACCGAAAATGGTGACCTTGCAGTACCTGATACCTGCACAGCCGGCGATTCCATAACTCTGCTAGCGGCAATAGATCAGCTTGCAGATCTATTAGCGGATTCAATAGGGAAGTCAAGCCAACGTGATGATATTATGCGTAGCCTTAAACTAACAGGTCATATTGGAAGAGATATCTGTCGTAACGTAGATCGGCGTGACAGCCCTAAAGCTGATTATCAACAGATCCTTCAAACTTGTATAGAATATCAAGATCAAGGCTCAATCCAACTAATGGCTGAAGTCTGCCTAAGACAACTTGGTAGTAGGTCCTCCTCAAAACTGATTGATAATGCATTTAAACTACTGATGAATATCCAGGCACCAGACCGTTCCAACAATGGTTGATCAAGATAGCCTGCAATCTAATTTGCTTAAGGCCATCAAACATGCCCTAGGCAGCAACCAGAGTAATACCTGGGAAAGGGTAAAGGATTATCTCCGTACCGACGCAATTTCCACTAGAGATTGCAGGACTTGCGGGAGTGAGATAATAACAAAAATTAGGACAAACAACATTATAGACGATGAATGCCGGGACTTAATTTATCTATGCTCTGACCATGACAATGGTCTAGTTTTGCTAAAAAACGCATGCAAGAGTGCTTTTCCCAGTAAGCAACGTTACAATGAGTTTGAGATACTTATAAGGGAGCTTGCTTTTCAACTTGACAACCAGACAGCATTTGGCCAATCCATGCTAGACAGTTTTGCACAGATCAATGACGAATTGGCTTGGATTGACTTTCCAGATAATGTAGTAACCGACTTGCAGCTAAGGCATACTCTTTGTTCCATGACCCGTCCTGGTGAACCGTTTGCTGACGACATAATAGCGCTACAGTATTTGACTGGTGGGCAAGTTCTTGATCATAGATTTGTACTTAAGCAGCTTTTGAAGGATAGGCCTTCCAGTGTTATTGTCGAGTGTCAAAAGCTTCTGAAAAATTTCCAGCATTGTGAAAACCGACCCGATACTACAAAGTATTTGTATATTATTGTTGAGAAGATTAAAGAAAAAAAATCGTTATATCAGTTCAAGGCAGAGCTTATTGAGCAAGGTACAACGATACCCTCAGGTTTTTATTTCGAACGTGAAACCGATGGATCTTGGCCCATGGGGACCATGGCCGATCTTTCAATTTATATCGGTAAATGGTATGATGCAGCTAAAAAAATAGCGACAAGTAAACTAGTTATGGAAATATTTTTGCCCCATGAACTACTTGTAAATTATCCGGATCTCGAAATAGAAGTCCCCGTCGATCCAAGCCGATCAACATGGGCATCGCACAAGCTTGTCTTCAATGGACCTTATATGCTGCGCTCATTAGAGCGTGCTCACTTTGCACAAAAGAACCAGCTCGGGGCACTGCGTTATAAATGGCAGTCATTACTTCAAGGTGATTCAGTCATCCACACTGTGAGCAAAGAATCACAGTTAGATAGCAGCCTACTCCTTGCTCGTCTAAATAAATACAATGTAGTTGGCCTCATGATGCTTCGCAATCTTCCGGAGAATACTGATGCTAGATCAGCCTTGATATGGAAGGTTATAGATTCGGGATTACCATTGTTTTCCTGGTGGCACCCTGAGCCAACAAAAGACGATGACCTGAAACCCTCAGAGGACGCAAATGATCGATGGAGATTCTTAGATCAGTGCCTGGAACTAAATGGGGCTGAGCACGATCTTAATAAAGACATTCCGACGCCCAGTCATCTACTCGATACCGAATCCGCTGCCAACAAACGCTTCGAACTTGCCTGCGAAGAAGATTGCCAGAGCTGGATCCACCGCCTGATGATCTTGAATGACCATCCTGAACGATGGCCATGCTCATTTCTCTATGAACATGAACTGGGTGGTGCTGCAAAACCCGAAACCTAGAACCATGCGATCCCAATTCATTCCTTCGAGAGTTTACCAATTCTAATTGTACTTACACACTCACATGACTGCCACAACTTCCACTTCATGGCCTCTCTTTGATCTGCCAACAGAAAGAAACTCATCAGCACCCGCAGCTAAGCCAGAAGCCAAAGACGACTCCCCGATTGCAATCAAGTTAAACACAGCTGAAATCTCCGAAATTGCCACCGATGCAGACTCGAAGCGATTCGAAGAGCAATACAGCGAAAATGTCAACCGCTGGCCACCAGCACCGCCTTGGCGGCGCTTTTTGGCTCCAGAGCAACTGCAGAGCCAGCTCCTGAGCGACGCAAAACGCTGGGTTCAGCTGCTGCGGATTCAGCACAACGACCCGGCAGCCCAGCGCAGGGGAGAAAACTTCCGTTTGGGCACGGATCGCCAGAGTGAGGCGCTCCTGCAGGCCGTGAACGCGGCAATTCATCTACGGCGCCCCCTGTTGGTGCGCGGTGAACCCGGTACCGGCAAGACCAGCCTCGCTTATGCCCTCGCCCATCGCCTGCAGCTCGGCCCGGTGCTGCACTGGCGCATCACCTCTCGCAGTCGCCTGGTGGACGGCCTCTATCGCTACGACGCCTTGGGCATGCTGCAAGACCTGCAAAGGGACGACTTCCTGCTGCGGCGCCAAGGTCAGCAGCAGCCCTCCGAACAGCCTCCAGTGCGGCCAATGGCCAACTACATCAGCCTCGGGCCTGTCGGCACTGCCTTTCTGCCCTCCTTACTGCCGCGGGTGCTGTTGATTGATGAGATCGACAAGGCCGATCCGCAGTTGCCCAATGAACTGCTGCACCTCTTCGAAGAAGGTGAGTTCGACATTCCCGAGCTCACTCGCGAGCGTCGGCACCAGAGCCTTGTTGTCAATCAGGCGGCCGCACTGAAACCATGGACACTGGCCACCGCCGACCTGGTGCCTTCCGAAGCCCTAACCACCCAACTAGACGACGATTCCCGTATCGAACCCCTGACTGTGGATGTGGGCCGCGTTCCGGTGCGTTGCTGTCAGTTTCCAATCGTGGTGATGACCAGCAACGACGAGCGCGATTTCTCCCCAGCCTTCAAACGTCGCTGCTTGAGCACTGAAATGCCCTTGCCAAGCGAGGATCAGCTGATGATGATCCTCCACTCTCATTTCAACAGCCTGGCACCGGATTTCTGGTCTGAACACGAGGCCAAGCTCAAGAATCTGATTCATGACTTCATCAAGAAAGGCGAAAAAGACAACAAAGACCGCCATGGCCGTGCCACCGACCAACTGCTAAACTACATTCATCTATTCTCCGAGGATCCACAATTCAGACCCACGGATCCGGCCTTGAAGCAACTCGAAGAAATCCTGCGGTTGCGCCTCGGCTCCGGTGAGGAGAACTGAGGACGTTCTGTGGCTCCTACAGCATCTAATGCCAAGGATGGCCTGCAATCTTTTCTGAGCTTCCTGCACCAGAAGGTCAGCGACCCCCGGATTGATACTTCCAGTGGTGGAGGGGCTGGCCTGGATCCCGAAGCTGTCGCCGACCTGATCTGGTTGGCGGTGAATCACCCCGCCAAAAGCTGGGCCCAGTCCCGAACCAGTTCCACAAGCCAGACGCAATGCCAGATAGAAAAGACCGAGCCAGCCCAGCTAATAACGTCTCAGCAACAAGAATCTAACGATACCCGCACCAATGAGCCCAAACCCAGCACAACTGTATCGACTGGGCAAGAGCCTGATCCGGTACAGCCAAGTCTGCGGGCCCAGCTTTTGCCCCAAGCGAGTGTGCCCGGCTCCGAACGCTTGCCGGTGTGGGTGCACGATCCACTGGATCTGATCGAACCCCAGGCGTTGTTCAATGCCGTGCTGCCCCTGATGCAGCCGGTCGCCGCTGAAGATGCGGCAGGACTGGATGAGCCAGCCACCTTGGATCACTATGTGCAGTGGCGCCAGTTGATTCCAGTCTGGCAACCGGATCAGCAGTACCGCTTCTCATTGACGCTGATACTTGATCAGGGGTTTTCGATGACTATGTGGCAGCCCCTGCTCGCACAGGTCAGCGAACGACTGGGCGGCTTCCATGGCTTCAAGGACGTTCAAGAGCTGCACTGGTCCCATGAAGGTAATCGCAGCTGGGCAACCGATGACCCAGTCCTGTCTGCGCCACGTGTCGACTTAGCCGCATCGCCGCAAGGGACTGTAGATCGGTTAACGGTGGTGATTTCAGATTGCGCTGGGCCCAAATGGTGGGGTGGGGCTGGCGCTGGCCCCGAGCTCGCGTTTGCCCAGCTCAAGCGCCTCGGTGCCACACAGCCCCTGGTGATTTGGCAAGTGTTGCCCCGCTGGATGTGGTCGCGCACGGCGTTAGGCGAGGGCGTAGCCACCACCCTGCGGCGTTCCGGTTCAGGCGCGGCCTGGCCGTTTCAAACGGACAAGCCCCAGGGCCGATTGCTGAAGGGTGCGGCCGATGCCCAGCGCCCGCTGCCTGTGTTTGAGCTCACGGCAGAGGGCTTGAGTTCCTGGGGTTCGCTGATGGGCGGCAGTCCATTCAAAGAGAGCTTTGGTTACCTGCTGCCTATTGAGACAAGCGGTGGCACTGAAGATTCCAAAGCTGCCGCAAGGGAGGGCCCCGGCAGCGCCGCAGAGCCCGGCCAGAAGGCCCAAGAGCGGCAAGGCCAGCAGGAGGATCAGGATCCGCTGATGCCGCTGCGGCGTTTCCAGCATCTGGCCTCGCTGGATGCCCGCCGCTTGATGGCCCTGTTTGCCGCAGCGCCGGTGCTCACCCTGCCGGTGATGCGCTTGATCCAGGCGGCCCTACTGGAGGACACAGGCACCGCAGCGTTGGCGGAGGTGGTGCTGAGTGGCTTGCTGCGCCCGCTTAATCGGAACCAGGCCAGTAATCCAGAGGCGTTGCAATTCACCTTTGCCGAGCCGATCAGGGCGGCGCTGCTGAGGCAGCAGCCGGCGAACATAACGCTGGAGGTAATTGAAGAAGTAACCGATTTCATCGCCGCCCACTGGAGCATCAAGGGATGGGGTTCCTTCCGCGCTTTTCTCACAGACCCCTCAATCGCTGCTCCACCAGGCCAGGAGCAAAGCCAACACTTTGCCAACCTTGCTGCAGACATCATCGCCTCCCTTGGTGGCGCTTACGCCACCTTTGCCGAACGACTGCGAATCGCTCAACGCAAAGAACCCTGGCCCCGCAACCTGTTCCATTTCGAACCGGTGGAGAGCGAGGTGGCCCAGCTGTTGATGATGCCTGAGTTAGATCTCATGGTATTTACTACAGTGTCTGAGATGGAAATGGAGCCTCTTAAGTTCTCATTTCCGTTCGCAACCGCCGGTGGGAAGTTAAATCATGGCAACGCCAAAGGGTATCGCGAAGCTTTGAAGGACGATGTCGCACCATTAACAGGTCAGAGATCGGCCTCTGCCAACGCCGCGCACGGCACCTTCCTCCCCATGCTCCACATCCCCGCCGGCCGCTTCCTGATGGGCTCCCCGGCCGATGAACCAGGCCGGTACGGCGACGAAAGCCCCCAGCATGGGGTGCAACTAGACGAATTCTTCCTCTCCCAAACCCCAATCACCCAAACCCAGTGGCGGGCGGTGGCGCAATGGCATCGACGCGAGCATGAGGATGGGGAGCTTTGGCCCGAGGTGCTGGATGCCGATCCGGTGGCCAAGCTTGATAATGCTCAACGCTTTGCGGGTGAGCAGCGTCCTGTGGTGAATGTGAGCTGGCACGATGCGATGGCCTTTTGCCAACGGCTGCGGCTACGCACCGGCAAGAATTACACCCTGCCCAGCGAAGCCCAGTGGGAATACGCTTGCCGAGCGGGTACCACCACACCTTTCCATTTTGGTGACACGATTAGCACGAGGCTGGCAAATTACAATGGGAATAAATTGTACGGAAATGGTCAAAAAGGAGAATACCGGCAGCAAACAACAGATGTGGCTAGCTTCCCCGCCAATCCCTGGGGATTGCACGACATGCATGGCAATGTATGGGAGTGGTGTGCGGATCATTGGCATGACAACTATAAAGGAGCGCCGGAAGAGGGTCGTGACTGGATCAATGAAGAAGCTAAAGATAATAAAAATTCATCAAATCGTAGGCTGCTGCGCGGCGGTTCGTGGATCAGCTACCCCGCGAACTGCCGCTCGGCTTACCGCAGCTTCAACCACCCGGACAACCGCAGCAACCGCATCGGTTTCCGCGTCTGTTGCCTCCCCCAGGACTTATTCTTTACCCTTTAACTCTTTAACTCTTTAATTCTTTACACTTGGCTGTTGGCTGTTGGCTGTTGGCTGTTAGTTTGGATTATATCTAGATATAACAGCGTATTCGCAAAGCTCTAACAATTTTCCTATGGCGCCGTAGGCGCCTCGCGAATTTTTTTTTCAACCTTTGCTGAAGCAGTGCCACAATGAGCATCCTAGTCGCCCTCTACGACCCTCCAACCCAATAGAAGATTTCTCAGTGGATCTTTCCTGGGCACTGAGGGATTAAGTTCTGTCAACTCCTCGGCGCACTCACCCGCTGGACGATGGACCATGGTCGTGATCTTGAGTAAATGCACCCACGTCCAGCCGCCGTCCACGCGGTGCTGGCCAGATTAATACCAAACACTGCTGTACGTCGGTGTTTTGCCACCAAATCCCCTGGCATCCAATTTCCAAATTGGAGCTGAACAAATAACCATGAATGAACTTATCATCTCGACTATTTTAAGCTATTTCGTCGGTATCGCGTCAGGCCTGCGGACAGACGCGATAGTCACTAGCCAAAAGCAGAAGTTGGCGGCGCAATTGCGCCAGCAAGAGCAGTCGCAGGCAGCTTTTGATGCCGTTCGACCCCTCTCTGACGACGTGCGTAGGGCCTGCCTGGAGCTCGCAGCGAAGTACGAACGGATTGGGGGCTCTCCTGCAGAGGTGGGGCTGCGGTTTCTGCTGGGCGATGCGGACTTTCAAGGCGATTTCGGCGAGTGGTTGCAAGCGGGGGGCATTCAGGAGGGTGACACTGTCAAGGCACGGTTGCTGCAAAAGATCGAGGCTTCCATGCAGCCCGCAGGCGTCAGCGCCAGCCAACTCGCCTTTCTGCGCGACGATTTCTTTGAGACGCTGGAGAAAGCGGTTTTTGCTGATCCGCTTCTCGCCAACTGGCGGCACAAACTCAGCCTGCAGTATCTGAGCCAGCAAGTCTCTGTGCTGCGGCGCCTTAACGAAGAAGCCGCCGGTATTTATTCGGCAGACAGACAAGCTGAAGCCCTGGACCTTTACTGCCAAAAGGCACTGGCTGCCTGGGACATCATTGACCTGAACAATCTGCCAGAGGGTGACAGCCACCTCGCCACCCAGACCCTGCTTTTGCGCAGTCTCTACATGCCCCTGCGGCTTGCCTTTGAGCCCTCCCAGCGGCAATCCAGCGAAGAGGCTTTGGTGTCCAAGCTGGAGGAGCTGCGCAGCGTCAGTCGCCGCATCGATGCAGGTCACAGCACCGCCAAGGCTCCGGGCCAGATGGGGGCCCTGGGCACTCCCATGGCGATCGGCGAGCGACTCGCTACTTCGCAACGGCTGGTGGTATTGGGCGATCCAGGTGGTGGCAAGACAACCATGCTGCGTTGGCTGGCCACGGTGTATCTGCTGCGCCACAAAAACGACCCCGCCGTTGACCAGATTCCCGATGCCCCAACCCTGCCAGCGCGGCCTTGGATCCCCGTACTCATCCGTTGCCGTGATCTAGGCCCAGCCGATCTCAGCCGCGCCTTCACCGACGTGTTGTGGATGCATCTTGCCAAGACGGAGCTTCAACCGGAAGAGGCAAAGATAATGAACACCCTCATCCTCGATCGCATCGCCAAAGGTGAGATTTTGCTGTTGGTTGATGGACTGGATGAAATCACAGACCGCCAGGTGCGTACGAAGTTCTGTCAACAGCTGGAGCGCACTGCCGCCCGCTACCCAGAAGCGCCCATCCTGGTCACCTCACGCATTGTTGGCTACCGCGAAATGCCCGATCGCCTGCGGGCGGGATTTGAGCACGGCATGATCAGCGACCTTCGTCCAGAAGACAAAGATGCCTTCGCCAAGCGCTGGGTGGATGTGACCGAGTCTAAACAAGCGAGTGCGGACAGGGCCAAAAGTACACAAGAGCTGATCAATGCCCTCCATTCCAATGACCGCATTGAACGCATGACCGGCAATCCGATGTTGCTGACGACATTGGCATTGGTGAAGCGCAAAGTGGGCAAGTTGCCCACGCGACGCAACGAGCTTTACGCCGAGGCTGTTGCTTTGTTACTTAATTGGAATCCAAGCAACTACCCGCCGATTGATAAAAAGGAAGCCTTGCCGCAATTGGGCTATCTGGCCTACGAGATGTGTCGCCGCGGCGTGCAGAGCCTGACTGGCGAAGAGTTGCTGGACTTGCTGGATCAATTCCGTAGCGACTATCCCAATATCCGGGCCGTAAGTAATCATAATCCCCAGGTATTTATGCAGCTGCTGGAAGCCCGCTCCAGCTTGTTGATGCGCACAGGGGATGTCTGGCAAGCGCAGCAGATGCAGGAAGAATCAGTCTGGGAATTCCGCCATCTGACTTTTCAAGAGTATCTTGCCGCCCGTGCCCTGCTCGAAGGCCGATACAAGGACCGCGCTAAAAATACACCCCTCGCCCAGCAGGTCGCCCCCCTTGCTGCGCCGCTTCGCAAAGTACGCAACCAGTCCCTCGACCAGCCGGGTCAGAAGGGCAATTTAGAAGCTTCAGAGGAGGAGGCATCCGTTTCTGACTCCTGGCGCGAGACGCTGCGGCTGATGGTTTCCGACTGCAGTGACGACGAGGTGGACGATGTTTTGCTGGCTATTCTCCAGCCCGGCCCCACTGAAGATGGCGCTGAAACCGAGCGCCCCCGGGCCGTATTGGCGGCCCAATGTTTGGCCGAGGAACCAAATGTCTCCGAAGACACCGCCAAACAGGTTTTGCAGCGGTTCGTGGCCTTGATTGACAATAACGAAGGCCAAGAGGATATCCAATCCAACCTGGAAACCGCAGCGTTGGAGGTTTGGCAGTCCAGCTGGCAAGAGACGCTGCGGAGCTGCTTGCTTGAGGCTTTTTGTGATAGTTCTGAAAGCACTGCAACCAACGTTGGCGGCCTGTTGGCCCAGCTTCTGGGCGACCGCCGGCCCGTGTCTGCACCGGGGTCTGCTGACGACTCCGGTGCCTGGATCGCCAGCCTGCAATCCCCCCACCCAGACGAGGCGATCTGCGCAGCGCTGCAAGTGGTCGTGGCGGGATACCAAGGTGCCTTGGCCAAGCCTGATGATTTCGCTGAGAGTTTGCTGCTTCTGCTTGGCAGGGGAGGCGGGCAAGCCCACGCCGCCGCCTGGGCCTTGGCCTGGTTGGGCTTTGATCAGAACACCGCAACGCAGGGTCCACGCCGCCGAGGCCGCAACCGCCTTGCACCGCCCCTTGGAACCCAACACAGCACCAATGCGAGTGCGACGGTTTGGCAGCCAACGGCCCAGCATGTGCAGACCCTGCTAGAAGCTTTGACGGCCGCCGGCGAGTCGGCGACTGACCTGAAGCGCCACTTGATGAGCCTTTTGGCCACGGCGGCGGACCAGGGAGCTGTTCTGCAGCCACCCCTGCTCTCACCGGCCCTGCTCGCAGCGCTAGACCAGCAGCTCGCCGCCGGGCTCGTGCGTAACGAGAAGCAGCCCGATGAGTTGCGCTCCGATGGGCTTGTGGTGTTGGCGCTATACGGCAGGGAGACCCAGTTACTGGCAATGGCGCAGGATGCAGACGTGCCCGTGGCGTTGCGGCGTCTGGCCATAGAGTGCCTGGGGCTGGTGGCAAGCCGCAGCCCTGCTGACCAGCAACGCCAGCGGATTGAAGAGTTTCTTGTGGCGCAACTGCGCGGCGATTGCCTCGATCTGCTGATTACAGGCGAAGCTGGCTGGGCCGAACACGACCGACGCCTCCCGTTGCTGCAGGGCGCCGCAAGGGCGTTGCAACTGGCGGCAGCGGCCGATCTCCCTCTGCTTGGCAACGGCCACCGCCGCCCGGTGCCCATGCTCAGCCTCACCGCACTGCAGAAAGAGGAGGGGCTGCATCTGCGCTCGGAGGTGCTGGTGCGGGAGGTGTGGAAGCTGCCGCTGCCCGCTGGTGAACAACTGGAGTTGGCTGTGGTGGAAGGCGGCGCATACCTGATCGGCTCGCCGCAAACCGAAGACGGCCGCGATTTCTTAAAAGCATTTTACCCAAATTCCGAGGGGGTGAACTTCGAAGCTCAACGCAAGTTGCATCTCAAGGAGTTTGCGATGGCCCGCCAGGCGATCACCCAGGCCCAGTGGCGAGCGGTGGCGAGCTTGCCGCGATTGGAGCGCGACCTTGACCCCAACCCAGGCAGCTTTGCAACCAAAAACCTCTGGGAGGCCCATGGCCAGCCCGGCGGCTTGCCGGTTGACAGCGTCAGTTGGAACGATTGCCAGGAATGGCTGCTGCGGCTGAATCGTTGGTTGCAGGAGCAGTGGCCGCAGCTGGGCAGCCAGGGGGTGGCGCCCCATTTGGCGCTGCCAGGCGAGGGCCAATGGGAGGCCGCTTGCCGTGCTGGGGCGAGCACGCCTTTCCATTTCGGCGACACATTGGATGCCAGCTGGTCTAATTTTGATGGGAATTACACCTATGGCGCTGGCCGTAAAGGACCATACCGGCAGAGGCCGCTGCCGGTAGGTGCTTTTGGTTTGGTTAACCACTGGGGCCTGGCCGAGATGCACGGACAACTGTGGGAGTGGTGCGGCGACCAGTGGCAACCCGATCCGACCGGTGAGGGCTGGTCCAGCGATGGCCGACCTTGGCAGGGGTTGGTTCCAACCCAGGAGGGACCTGGGCGAAGCCCGTTTAAATCGGCGAAGCTGCTGCGCGGCGGGCCGTGGAACTACAACCCCAGGTACTGCCGCTCGGCTGCCCGCAACTACATCCTCCCGGACGCCCGCAGCTACAACATCGGTTTCCGCGTCTGTTGCCTCCCCCAGGACCAATTCTTTATCCTTTAACTCTTTATTTCTTTACACTTGGCTGTTGGCTTGGTTCTTAAGCAGAAGCAATAAGCTATAAAGAAACCACCATTCTCCATCCTTTGGCGCCGTAGGCGCCTCGCGATTTTTCTCCAAAGCCCATGTCCGTTTCCCCCGACCCCAGCCCCGCCAGCAGCGGCGAGCTGCCAATCATTGAAGCCTGCCTTGATTTGATCCGCTGGTTTGTGCCCCTGCTGCAGCGCCTGCCCCGCCAGCACAGATTCGGCCTCGGTGACCGATTGATCGGCCATCTCTATCACCTGCTCGAACAACTCGTGCTGGCCCGTTATGCCCGCGCCAAGCTGCACCTCGAATCCCTCGACCACCGACTTGCCGCCTTGCCGCCTTGCCAGGCTTCGGCGCCTAATTGCGCTGCATCGGTTTCCGCGTCTGTTGCCTCCCCCAGCACCCTTCAACGTCAGAGCCAGAGGATGGGAATCCTTTGGGAGCACAGGAGGGGTCCAGACCCGCTCCCGTGATCAGCCAAAGCCTCGGCACCGACTGATCCGCACAGCGCCCGGTGGGCCGTGCCGCGATTAACGCGGCAACGACAGCCCACCGTTTCCGCTGCGCCCTTACGCTCATTTCGAACCACTCCCGGCCTGCAGCCATGGGCGTCTCCACCACCCGTCAGGCCGATGGGGCCGCTGCCAGCACCAAGTTTAGGTTTTTACTCACCCATCGCCGCAGCGCCCAGGGATTCCTTGAGCCCCTCGGCGGCGAAGCCGTCGAGGCCCCCAGCCTCACGATGCTGTGGATACCGCCGGGGCGCTTCTGGATGGGTTCTCCAGAGGATGAACCGGAGCGCAGCGACGACGAGGGCCCCCAGCATTTGGTGCAGCTCCAGGGTTTCTTCCTGTCCCAAACGCCGATCACCCAGGTCCAGTGGCGCCAGGTGGCCCAGTGGCGACCCACCAAAGGCGAGGGCGCCTGGAACCAAAAACTGAATCCCGATCCCTCACACTTCGAAGGCGACCAGCGACCAGTGGAGCAAGTGAGCTGGGAAGACGCAATGGAATTCTGCCGCCGCCTCAGCCAGCGCACCGGCCGCCGCTATACCCTTCCCAGCGAAGCCCAATGGGAATACGCTTGCCGAGCGGGCACCACCACACCATTCCATTGTGGCTCAACGATTAATATGAAGCTGGCGAATTACAATGGCAATGAAGCGTATGGCGATGGCGAGCAAGGAGACTTTCGCCAGCAAACGACGGATGTAGCCAGCTTCCCCGCCAATCCCTGGGGATTGCATGACATGCACGGCAACGTATGGGAATGGTGTTCAGATCAATGGCATGGCAACTACAAAGGGGCGCCTGAAGACGGGAGTGATTGGATTGTTGAAGAAGCTAAAGAAGATAAGAATTCAATGAATGTAAGGCTGCTGCGCGGCGGGTCGTGGGTCAACTTCCCCGCGTACTGCCGCTCGGCTTTCCGCGGCTACGACCCCCCGGACGGCCGCGACGACGGCATCGGTTTCCGCGTCTGTTGCCTCCCCCAGGACTAATTCTTTACACTTTTACTCTTTAGTTCTTTACACTTGGCTGTTTGGTTTTAGGTTTCATTTTGAAAGAGCTAAGTGCTAGATGATGTTAACGGAGCGCTATTGATTAATGGCGCCGCAGGCGCCTCGAATTTTTTGACAACCCCCTACAACAGCAAACTTCTTTAAACCCACCACCCGTATCCAAGAGATTGAGAAAAACAGGCTGCCTTTTTTGGCTGCAACGTTTGGCAGCAACGGTGGCAAGACCGACAAGAATCACTGGGTTCAAAACGATGACGAGTGTATTGGCCTGAGTAGAAATATCCATGAACAACACAGTCCTCCTGGCGCTGCTCAGCGATCCAGGCCACCACGCCGGCATCGCGCTGACGCCGCTTCAGCTCCGAAAGCACCATCGTGTCGATCAGGTACACGGAAACTGCCGCGGCGTCAGAGCGATTCGCTCGAAAGGTTCATCGTCCTGGGGCAGGGCCAGCAGCAGCTCAGGCAGGTTGGGTGCGTTGGCCTGATCGAGCTGACGCAACCGCTCGTATTCCTCCGCGGAGATAACCACCCCAACCCAGCGCCCGCTCCGGGTGAACTTCTGGGGCTCCCCAGCCAGGGCCGCCTCCAGCACGGCGCTGAAGTGGGTGTTGGCATCTTGCAACGTCCACTGGGCGGTCATGCTTATTCAGTTAGCTGATTTGGCTAGCTTAAAGAAGCGGTAAAGCCTCTGCCTGGCTCGCCGCCCTCCCATCAGCCCCATTCCCAAACCCCCCACTCAACCGCAACGAACAAGCAAACCCCAGCAAGGCCGCCGCCAGCCAGATCCAGCCGTGCAGGCTGAAGCTCATCACGCCGCCGAGAAAGGCGTTGACATTGCAGCCCGAGGCCAGCAGGCCGCCGTAGCCCATCAGCAGCCCGCCGACGCCGCTGCGGGCCATGGCTGCCAGGGATTGGGGCGCCTCGCCCGCCAGCCGGAAGCGGCCCTGGCCGATGGCCGTGGCCACCGAGCCATAGACAAGCCCCAGGTCGACCAGCACGGCATGGTTGAACAACCAGGCGCCGGGACCCTGCAGCAGGGCCTGCCCCTTGGCGCTCGACCAAAAGACGCTGCTCTGGGGATCCCAGCCCAGCAATTGGGCCAGGTGGGCGCCACTCAGGGCAAGGCCCCACAACACCTTCCAGGGTTCTGCAGTCACCAGCAACAGGCCGATGGCCAGCAGCGCCACGGCAGCGGCGGCGCCATAGGGCGGATTGCTCTGGCGCGGCTGCCCGGCCCAGGGGGACTGGCCGGTCCAACGGGTCAGCAGCAAGGCGATCAGGGCGATCAACAGCAACTGCAGCAGCAGGGCGCCGGCCAACCCGAAGAGATCGAGGCCTGCGGGCGAATCCAGGCGGGGCTGGGGCAGGCGGGCCAGCAGCGGGCCATGCAAGCTGCCGATAAAGGCGCCGATCACCAGGCCCACCAAGGCGGCCAGCACGCCGGCGCCACCGCGGGAGGTCGCCGCCAGGCTGCCGCAGCCGCAGGCTCGGGCCCGCTCCATGCCGATGCCAAACAAAAACGCCCCGGCCAGAAACGGCAGCGTGATTGTGGTGTTCAGCAGCTTGGGCCGCAGGCCGGTGAGCGGCTCCAGGGCCAGCACCAAAGCCATGGCGATCACCAGCAGCGCCACCAGCAGCAACTGGGCGTAGGCCGGACCGGGATCACGCTCCACCAGCAGCCGCCGGTAGCCAGAAGCAAATCCAAAGCGGCCGCGCACCAACACGTGACCAAGGCCGCAGCCCAGCCCCCAGACCAGGGCCGCCTGCGGCTGCTGGACCGCCAACGCGGCCCCCACTGCCAAGGCCAGGGCCACGGGAAGGGCCACGGTCAAGGCGGCAGGAGCGGATCGAGTCAACGCTTCTTGGTCTTGGCGGCGGGGGTGGAGGCGTCGCTGCCGGTGTCACAGGCCATAACGGCCACCGGAGCGCTCAACACCAACAGCAGGGCCGCAATCCCGCCATAACGCAGAATCGGGCCTAGGGGTTGGCGTCCAGCTAGGCGTACGTAGGGGCGGATGAGGTGGGCCATCTTGGGGAAAAGTTGGGGATCAGAGGCTGCTGGGCTGGGCCGGACTGCCTTCAGGACCCACCGCAATCGGCAGTTTTGAAGCACTGTATTCGGTCCAGGAGCCCTCGTAGATGCGCACCTTGGGGTACTTGAGCAGGTGCTTGAGGGTGAGGTATTGCAGGCTGGCCTCACGGCCGGTGCTGCAGGAAACGATCACGGTCTTGTCGGGGGTGATGCCGCGGCTCACCAGCAACGTGCGAATCTCATCAAGGGACTTGAGTTTGTGGGCATTCTTCTTGGCCTCATCGGCGTTGTTCGCCTCCGTGAATGCTTGCCAAGGGATGTTCTTGGCCCCCGGGATGTGGCCGTTGCGGATGAAGGTTTGATCCGTGCCCTCGAACTGGGCCTTGGGGCGCGGATCGACGATCACCACATCTTTTTTGCCAATCAGGGGCTCCAATTCGCCCAGGGAAATATCCAGGCCCCGCACCGCGGTGGGCTTGAAGTTACCGGTGGTAAAGGTGGGGAAGGCCTTGGTGGTGCTTTGCGAGGCCGCCTTGTAGCCGCTGAGGCCCCCATCCACAATCGCCACCTTGCTGACGCCGCTCTTCTCCAAGATGTAAGAGACCAGGGCCGCCCCCAGCACGTCATTACCGTCTGAATAAACCAGCACGGCATCCCTGTTGGAGATGCCGGCCCGGCTCAGCAGGCTGGAGAGCTCGCTGGGGCTCCAGATCTGGAACGGCAGCCGACCATTGGGACCCCGAAATGCCTGCTCCGAGAGATGCACGGCACCGGGCAAATGGCCACCGATGTAAGAGAGCGGCGGCACCGGCCGCACATCAAGCACCTTCCAGCGCCCCGAAGACGCCGCCGCTGCCGCCTCCTCGGGCGAAAGCACCTGGAAGCTGGTGCCACCGGGCGCCAAGCTGGTGACGCCATAGCCGGCCGATGCGGCTGGCGCCGTCAGGGTCTGGCTAATGGCGGAGCCGCTGAAAGCAAGGCAAGAGACGGCGGCAAGGGCGATCGTGCCGGCAAACAGCGGGCGACGGGCAGCATTGATGCGAAACCAGGACATTGGGCACAAAAACAACTGGTTAAGCGATGTTTTCAGGGCAAAGTCGCCGGGGACGTATTTTGGGATACATCGCTTCGGTGCAAAATCGCATCAAGTCGGGGGTATGGAAACCAAACAAGACGGCGAGCCGATCGGTTTTTTTGTGCCGATCACGGCCCAGGACCAGCGGACCAGACACGAGGTGCTTGGCCGACTCGGCAGGCTCGTCAATGACGTCGTCTGCCGCTCGGGCATCGACGAGGAGGAACTCGTCCGCGAGATCTCAGCCAGCCCTAGCCAGAGCTGATGCGACTCGTCGTCGACACGAACGTGCTCGTCGGCGAACTGCTCACGACCGCGTGTCGGAACCGCTTGGGCGATCAGCGCCTCGAACTATCCCTATTTACACCTGCGTAATAAAAGTGCGGCTTCGGGGCTGGCGCCTCACCCAGGCCCGTTTAGCTCCAAGCTGCATACTCCTCGTCCGCCAGCTGCCTGAGATGGCCAACTTCCTCAATCATGTGCTCGATACCGTTTCCGGTACTGTTACCGGTGGGTAGCCCTAGCATGTTGACGCAATGTCGTTGAGTGCTTCATGGCTGGGGACCGGCGCAATGTGTTGAGTTCCGCCGAGCTCAAGCGTCATGGCATTGCTGCCATCGAGGAGGCTCTTAGGGCCAGCCAGGCGCCGGTCCCCGAGATTTCGTCCCTGGAATGGCTTTTGCAGCAGACACCATCGACCACTGGGCGCACCAAGGCAGAGATCGATGCAGAGCTGTCGGAGGTGCGCAATTGGTGATCGCTCCCGTCAACTGATCGCTCAATTAATAGTGAGTGCGTCCATCAGCCTTACCAAAGTGGTGGGGTCGAGGCGGTAGACCCCGTCGAAAAGCTGCAAGTAGTCTTAGAGCAACGCGGCGATGGCTACTCCGCATTGCTTTAATGGAATGCAAACCTTTGCATGGCACCAGAGCGCCCTTGCTGATAATCAAGGGCAACTTTTCAGCCAATTGGGTGAAGATACATTAACCAAGCAACCTCTCTACCATTTAAATGGCTAGAGTCAATTTTGTATCGATCATCACCCATTACAATGACGTATTTATTCAAGCAGACCAAAGCTTCAATCCATGCCTTGGCCTGTGTCATGCTTTTTGGCATAACTTTTAGCTACCAGCCAAATGTTCAGGCAATGTGTGTATGGAGACCTGATGATCCCAGTTTCGAACAACAACGTTCCAGAAGTGTATCCAGACCTTGGGTTTTAGAGGGGGCTGGAGGAATCGATATTGGCAAGGGCTTAAGTCAATCTGGTCCAAATAATGCTTTTGTGCGGAATTCTCAAGGATGGAACGCCATTCGCCAACGTGTTGTTTTACAGGCGGGCAATCGCTATACGATCAATGCTTACGTAAGAACATCTTCTAATGTTCGAGATGGATATTTCGGGTTTCGTAATGCCAATCAAAAACCAGTAGCTGAAATCAAGTACGGTCCATCTCTGCAATATAGCCCTGTTAAGATTTCCTTTGTGCCTACCGTAACTGGAGAGTATTTTATATTTGCCGGTATTTGGGCAGTTAATGGTGACTCATGGGCTCAGTTTGATAATTTTAGATTAGATTATCCTTGCAATGATACCTAGGCTTTAGTTCTCGCTCTATGTTATGTGCGTTCCCAGCTTATGTGCTTGCTCAGCTGAATAGCGGCCGCAAAAGCAGCTGCGACGCCAAAATCGGTAACAGGGGGACTAATTATGATTATCACGATCATGAGCGCGTGGTAAGCAAGGCGCCAAGCCCTGCCCCCATAGGTGCGTCAGGAAAAGAAAGCTGGCTGGGTCCCAACTCAGAAGCGAAGGCAATCACCCGGTCCATATCCGCGCTTTGCTGCCTCTGGCTTGGCCTGACCCAGACCACAAGTTCAATTCCGCACAAAAACGGAAGAAAATGAAAAAAAGCGCTAAGTTGCATTCAGTTGGCTTCAATGGTTGCTCAGCATTTTTTGTCGCTGAAATGCCCTAAGTCGATTTTTGGTATCTCAAAACACTTTTTTTGGAGCGATGATCATGTCCCGCAATGGTCTTAACCCCTCACTTCTCTCAAGCAATGGCTCAATGCTGGCTGACGATGCCGTTGGCCTAGTTGCGCCTGCCCGCCCAGTCGCTCCCTCCCGGCCCCTCGGACTTGGCATTTTGGCTGCCTTTGTTCGCAGCCGCGAACTGCGTCGCCGCATCAAGTTTGCTGCCCAGGCCCAAGCCCCTCGCCTTCGCTGAAGGTGCTTGGCACACAGCCAACCCCCATGGCAGATCTTCAGCTCGATATTGAAGCTCCGTAGTCCCTTCGTCCCGTTTTCCCATTCTCCTTTGGGCTTGATTTCCAGCCTGCCGGGCATGGGAAACATTGATACAGCTGCGAGCCATTCCGGTAAGCAGCAAATCAACAACTGAAAGAGACGATTGGTTTCAATATAAACAATCATATTTATTGTATTTACCTAAGATCAGCTAATATTTACCCAAATTTTTATATTGATGTTGCCAAGGCAGTGCTGGGTCGGTCGAATTAGGTATGTGTTGCTTTGAGCCAGGTGACCTGCAGGGATTAAGTTCCGGCCTGCATCTATATGCTGGCACCCAAACCCCATCATTGCCTTGCGAGCCAGCCCATGAACTGGAGCCCAGAAGCCGATGAGGTCCTCAAAGAGGTGCCCTTTTTCGTAAGACCCGCCGTACGGCGTCGAATTGAGTCCATGGCCGCTGAGGCCGGCCTCGCCCAGGTGGATCTGGCCTTCTATCAACAGGCCCGCAAGCGTTTTGGCCAGAAATGAGCGGGTGATGAGGTAAAAGGGGGATAACACAACCCCTTATCGATGTCTCAGTCGAAACGAGAACAGGTGGTCAGCCACCTCCGTTACATCCGCCAGGAGCTGCGCGAAATGCATCAGGGCGTGATGGAGGACGGCCTTCTGCCTGAGGCCGGTGAGGTGCGCGGCGTGATGGCCCAAATGGAAGCCCTGCTCGAACTCCTGGAGGGCAAGGGATCCCGCAAAAAAGAAGGCGAGGCCTGATTCCCCTGGCTGCCCCCCTTGCCGAAACCCAGCGGAGCTGGTTTGCTTAAGGAGTCCCCATCATCCGGCCCCGGCCTCGGCTGCGGGCTTTTTTATTGATTTCCCCTACATGTGGGGTAAATTCTTTCCCAAGCCCCCACAAATGGTGTATACAGGATAAGCAGGGCGCTGGGTCGGGTGATGGGGATCACCGCCGGTGCCCCTGTCCACCACCTCGGTGCTGGACAGGGAGACAACCGGCCGATGTGGCCCTGCACCCCATTTCTGTCCATGGCGCGCCCCATGGTCCCACCCCAGGCTCCCAAGTATCAGCAAACCAGGGTCCAGCAAAGGTTGATCCAGGCGGGTGACGCCCTGGCCCAGTGGGCAACCAATCCCTGGCGACGGCTTTCCCTATCACTGATTGTGCTGCTGGTCTCCTTTGGCATCGGCGGAGGCCTGGGTGCCATCACCGGCGCTCTGTCCTATTTCGACCAGCTCTCCGCCCTGGTCTGCGTACTCGCCCTGGAGCTGGCCGCCCGCTGTCGGCCCTGGCTGCTCAAGCGCCCCAGGGATCAACGCTTGGGACTGCAATTGCTGGATATGGCCCGCATCGGCCTGCTCTACGGCCTGCTGCTAGATGGCTTCAAGCTGCAGTGAGTCCGATCGCTTCCCCCGCGCCGCCGGCGCCAGCTGCGGCACTCAGTAGATACAGCAGGGCCATCCGAATCGGCACCCCATTGCGCACCTGTTCTTCCACCAGACAGCGTTCGCTGTCGTCCAGCAGTTCTCCCGCCAGTTCCACGCCCCTGTTCACGGGGCCCGGATGCAGCACCGGCACCCCGGCCCCACAGCGTTGCAGGCGCTCGTGGGTCAAGCCATAGCGGCGGTGGTAGCTGTCGAGGCTGGTGAGCAGATGGTCATGCATGCGCTCCTGTTGAAGCCGCAAGGTCATCACCGCATCGGCACCGCTCAAGGCCTCATCAAGGTCCCGGCAGAGGATCACCGGCCCGCGCTGGCTCACCGGATCGTGCCGTTGCCCCGGAGGCGGTGCCGCGACGAACTGGGCGAAGTCCTCGGGTAACAAGGTGGCGGGTCCGCAGAGCACCACCTCGGCGCCGCAGCCGGTGAGGGCCCAGAGGTTGGAGCGGGCAACTCGGGAATGCAAAACATCGCCAACGATCACCACCCGCCGGCCGACGAGGCTGGCGGGCGAAGGCTGGCTCGGCTCGAAATGGCGGGCCAGGGTGAACAAATCCAGCAGGCCCTGGCTTGGGTGGCTGTGAAGTCCGTCGCCGGCATTGAGCACCGCCACCTTGTCTCCCCCCCGTTCCAGATCCCGGGCCAGGCGATGCGGGATGCCGGCACAGCGATGGCGCACCACCAGCACGTTGCTGCCCATCGCCACATAGGTGCGGGCCGTATCCAGCAGGCTTTCGCCCTTGCTCAACGAACTGGAGGAGGGCGTAAAGGTTTGAACATCGGCCGAAAGACGCCGGGCCGCCAGTTCAAAACTGCTGCGGGTGCGGGTGCTGGGTTCAAAGAACAGGGTGGTCATCAGCCTTCCCTGCAGCGCCGGCAGCTTGCGGGCCCCGGCCACAGGCAATTGGCGGAAGCGTTGGGCCAGTTGCAGCACGGTGGCGAAATCCGCCACCGAAAAGGACGCCAGGTCGAGTACATGGCGGTGGGTCCAGCCGCTCAACGCTCGATCCCGGCAAACAGCCTCAACCTAAGGGTCGATCGTCCCGGCCCCCAAACCACCCCCCCGGGCTCCCCAGTCCAGATGCTCAGGCCTCCAGGCTGCTGCCGCTGCCGGTTGGCGGTCCCCCCGGGCCCGGCGACTGACGCTGCGGCTGGGCCCCAGATACCAGCGCCAGGGTTGATCAACGGCGGCGCTGATGCCGATGCGGCGGTCCTGGCGCAGGGGGGCGTCTGCTGAAGGGGCATTTGGGGCGGGGCTGAGCAGGGCCTGCAGGGGACTGGGGCGGGGCGCCAACCACAAAGGCCCCTCGCCGCAGCCGCCCTGGCCGTCGTGGTGCTGCTTGATGCCAAAACAGCGGGCCAGCAGCCCTGGACCACTGGCCTGGCGCTCGGGGGCAGCGGGGAGGGCGGCGGCCCGCAGCAGCACCCCACTGGCCCATTCGGCCCGGTCCGTGACCACGTTGACGCAGTGGTGGATGCCGTAGCAGCGGTAGACATAAAAATTGCCCGGCGGTCCAAACAGGGTCTCGTTGCTGGCACTGCGCCGCCGGTGGCCGTGGCAGGCCGGGTCGTCCTGGGTGTAGGCCTCCGTCTCCACAATCACGCCCCACAGCAGCGCTCCGCTGGGTTGGCGGCGGACCAACAGGCAGCCGATCAGCTCCGGGGCCACCACTTCGGCAGGCCGGCTGAAGAAGCGGCGGGGCAGGGCAGCAAGATCTGACATGTCAGCAACTGCACTTGGCCTGTTGCCAGCGGTTCGTAGCGATCTGCACCAGACTGAGGGCGATCCTCAGGGCAAACGGTTCCATGGATACCAGTGTTGGCTTCAATCTCGGCAGTGTGTTGCTGGTGCTGAGCGGTCTGTTCTGCCTCACCACCCTTTATTTCGGCACCCGAGGGGGCTACTACGACACTGACGACTACGACGGCAACGGCACCGCCCACTGAACCCAGGGGCCAGGGACATGTCCAGGAACAGCCTCCAGGGACACGGTCTAGGTACACGCTCTAGGTACATGGACCAGGGATAAGTCCAAGGACAGGGGCCAAGACAAAGGTCATGGCCAAGGTCAAGGTCAAGGTCAACGTCATCCTGCCTGGACCACCAGGCTCACACTTGTCAAGGGCTGCCCAGACGCTCGGTCTCGGGGCAATCACCAGTAGTGGCCAGGTCTTCGGCGGTCGCCACCCGGTTCACGTAGGCCAGGCGCGTACTCACCGCCCCGATCGAATCGAGCCGGACGCTTTCTTCCCAGGTCTGGCGTTCGTCATCATCCTCGTCGTCGTAGCGCAGGGTCACCAGATCGGCCTGGATCTCCACCACCATCGCCTCTTCGATCCAGCGTTGCTGGTCGCGCAAAAACACCCAGACCGGGCGTTCTTCGCTGTAGTACTGATAGAGCTTCCGATGCAGCACCGAGACGCCGCGGGGACCATGATCCTAGGCAGATCGCCTGCCGATACCGTGTCCTAGATGACCGCCACCGATCTCCCCCTCAGCGCCGAGGCCCCTCCCCTGGGGGCCGAGGCCATCCGCCTGCAGCTGCGCACCTGGCCCGAGATTGAGGCCTATCTGCAGCGCTGCAAGGGGGTGATCGTGCCCCTGGGCTCCACCGAACAGCACGGCCCCACCGGCGCCATCGGCACCGATGCCCTCACCGCCGAGGCCGTGGCCCTGGCGGTCGGATGCCGCACCGGCGTGCTGGTGACCCCCACCCAAGCCTTTGGCATGGCCGAGCACCATCTGGGCTTCGCCGGCACCATGAGCCTCCAGCCCACCACTCTCTTAGCGGTGCTCCATGACCTGGTTCTCTCGCTGGCGCGCCACGGATTCGAGCGTATTTATGTGATCAACGGTCACGGCGGCAACATCGCCACCGCCCGTGCCGCCTTTGCCCAGGCCCAGGGCACTGCCGCCGCCCGGGGCCTGGCGGTGGCGCCGCGGTTGCGCTGTCAGCTGGCCAACTGGTTCACCGCCTCGCCGGTAATGCAAGAGGCCAGGCGTCTCTATGGCGAGCGTGAAGGGCACCATGCCACCCCCAGTGAGATAGCCCTGACCCTGCACCTCGAACCATCCCTGCAGGCCCACCAAAGGCCCTTGCCGGAGGCGGCACCGGCTGGACCCATCAATGGACCTGAAGACTTTCGTCAGCGCCACCCCGATGGCCGCATGGGCTCCGATCCATTCCTGGCCCAGGCGGACCATGGCGCCGCGTTCCTGGAGTTGGCCGCCACCGCCTTGGCCAAGGATTTGAGAACCTTTCTGGCCGAACCGGCAGCGCCGCTGCAGTCAGCAGCGCTGCAGTCAGCACCGCTGCCCTGATCGCCGCCAGGCGACTAGGTTTTGGGCAAGCAGTCAGCTTTAACCATGGGCCGGATCACCCCAGAAGAAGTACGCAAGGTGGCCAAGCTGGCCCGCCTCGACCTGGAGGAAGCCAAGATCACCATTTATGCGAACCAGCTGGAGCGCATTCTGGATTACGTCAGCCACCTGGAAAGCATCGATACCGAAGGAGTGCTGCCCACCACCCGGGCCGTGGAGGTGGTCAATGTGACCCGGGCCGATGCGGTGGAGGCAACCGAGGTGCGAGAAGACCTGCTCAATTTGGCGCCGCAGCGGGAGGGCGATTTCTTCCGGGTGCCCCGAATCCTGGCCGAATGAGGGTCCCCGCAGGGGATCAAGGCATGGCAGGGCAAAGCAGCTTTTGCAGACCAATGGCCCGCCTCTAGCTTCCTAGGGCCGGGGCGAAACGGCAGTGCGGTGCAGTAACTCGAGCACCCGACGCCGGGCATGGCGGGTGGGCATCAGGGCGGCCAGGGGCCTCAGGCGGCTGCGGCGTTTCTTGTGACTGCGCACGCCAAAAAAGATGTCATAGAGAAAGTTGAGCGCATCACTACGGGTTTCAAACATGCCCAGACGCTGGGGTGAGCCCTTGGCATCGAGCAATGCTTTGGTGGCGTGATAAGCGGGACGGTATTGGAACCAGGGAATCGAGGGCCAGAGATGGTGAACCAGGTGATAGTTCTGCCCCATGATCAACCAATTCATCATCCGACTCGGATAGACGCGGGCGTTATGCCAGCGGTTTCGGGATTGGAAGGGGCGATGGGGCAGGTAGTCAAAGAAAAGTCCCAGGGTTACTCCCACCATCAGAGCCGGTGCGAACCAGCAATTGAAGACAAAGGGCAGGAAATTGAAACGCATCGCCGCCAGGACGATGCTGAAGAAAATGGCCCTGGCAATGCCCCATTCCAGCAGTTCGTAGCGGCGCCAGAGGCGACGGCGGAAGAAGAAAACCTCGTGATAAAAAAAGCGGGGGGCAATCAGCCAGAGGGGACCGAAGGTGGAAACAATGTGATCCGGATCATGCTTGGGATCGTTGACATGGGCATGGTGTTGCAGGTGCACCCTGGTGAACACCGGAAAGCTGAAGCCCAGCAGCAGGGCCGCCCCATGGCCCATCACCGCATTCCAGAAGCGGTGGGGATGGGCGGCGTTGTGGCAGGCATCGTGGATCACCGTGCCTTCGAGGTGCAGGGCCAGAAAGCCCAGGCCCAGCAGCACGGGCAGGGACCAACCGCCGACAAACCAGCCCCAGATGGTCAGGGCCGCCAGGGCATAGCCGCCCAAAAACAGCGCCACGGTGGGGTTGAGGGCTGGGGGTGGTCCCAAAAATTGTTTGGGGACACTGCGCAGGGTGGTGCTGGGAACCACCGAGGCGAGAGGGGGATCGGGCGATCGCACCGTGGCCTGGAACATCTGCCGAGTCGCAGTCGGATCGCCGAAAGGGCTTTCAGGTTACGAAAACTTCAGCTCTGGTGGAGTGGCTTGGGTTTGGTTGCCGATGCCCACCGGGGGACTTGAACCCCCACGACCTGAGTCACTGGAACCTAAATCCAGCGCGTCTACCAATTCCGCCAGGTGGGCTTGTGGTGACTCTAGGGAGTGGTCGCCTCCCCAGGCCCTGCCCGCTGGCCCCTGGGCCCCTGGGCCCCTGGCCCTTGGCCCTTGGCCGCCCGGGCGAGCCAGAATGGGTCCAGAAGCACTCGCCCGCCATGCTGGCCAACGTTGGGGGAAGTCTGGCCCTGGGTATTGGGCTGGTGGTGCTGTTGCTGCCCCTGTTAACGCCCGAGCTGAGCCGTCCGAGGGATGCGGCCTGGGGCGCCTTGGTGTTGCTGCTGGGCCTGGCCCTGGTGACTTCCTCGGACCGACTCACCGGTTCGCCGATGGTGGTGGTCGTTTGCGCTGGCCTGCTGATCGGCCGACTGGCGACCGAAGTGGGTCAGGCCCGCTGGCGCCAGCTCAGCCCCGAAGAACAGCAGCGGCTTGGCTCCCTGGAACGCTGGTCTACGGCCCTGGCCCAGCTGGGCCAAACGGGGCTGGGCCTGGTGGGCCAGACCGGTGCGATCGCCGGGGGGCTGGGCGGTTGGCTGGCCCAGCACCGCCCCGGGGCCCGGCGCAGCACCACCAAACGTTGGGTGCGACCCGCCCTGGAGCCGGCGGCGGTGCCCCTGGCCGTGGTGGTTTCGGCTGATGGGACTGGGGCTAAGGCGATTGGGGCTGAGACCATTGGGGCTGAGCCGGTTGGGGCTGAGCCTGTGGCGCCTGTGGTAGCTCCATCGGTGGCGGTACCGGCGGTTGCGGTACCGGTTAGGGCCGAATCGGTTACGGCCGAATCGGTTAGGGCCGAATCGGGGGCTGGGTTGGTTGACGTTTCTCCTGGCCCTGAAGGCTCGCGAAGCGACGGGGCGGGATAATCCCACCTCCCGCTCCAAGGCGACCGTGACCGCCAGCCAGGCTTCCTACAAGGACACGCTGAACCTGCTGCAAACGCCCTTTGCGATGCGGGCCAATGCCAGGCAGCGCGAACCCGAACTGCAGGCCCTGTGGGCCCGGAAAAATGCCGAGGGTCAGAATCTCTACGAACGGCTGAGCCGCGGCAATGCCGGTGAGGTTTTCACCCTGCACGACGGCCCCCCCTATGCCAATGGGGCCCTGCATGTGGGCCATGCCCTCAACAAGATTCTCAAGGACATCATCAATAAACATGCCCTGCTCAAGGGCCAGAAGGCCAGCTTCCGGCCCGGATGGGACTGCCACGGCCTGCCGATCGAGCTCAAGGTGCTACAGGCCATGGCCGATGAAGAGCGCCGTTCGCTCACCCCCCTGGAGTTGCGGCGCCGCGCCCGCGATTGGGCTCTTGAGCAGGTGGAACAACAGAAGCGGGGCTTCCAGCGCTGGGGCATCTGGGCCGAGTGGGACCAGCCCTATCTGACCCTGGATCCGGCCTATGAGGCGGCCCAGATCGGCGTGTTTGGCCGTATGGCCAAGGCGGGCCACATCTACCGGGGCCTCAAGCCGGTGCACTGGAGTCCCAGTTCCCGCACGGCCCTGGCGGAGGCCGAGCTGGAATATCCCGATGGTCACACCTCCCAGAGCGTCTATGTGGCTTTTCCGGTGGTTTCCCTGCCGGGCGCCCTGGTGGCGCCGCTGCGCATGGCCGGTATCGAGGGATTAACGGCGGCTGGACACCGCGAGCAGGTGTTCGTGGCCATCTGGACCACGACCCCCTGGACCCTGCCCGCCAATCTGGCTGTAGCGGTGAACGGCGAGCTGGAATACGCCTTCTGCCGCGACCGGGGAGCGGCTCCGGAGGCTCCCCGCTACCTGCTGGTGGCCCTGGGCCTGGTGGAGAGCCTGCGCCAAACCGCCGGCTTGGACCTTGAGCCCCTGGTAACCCTCAAGGGCAGCGAACTGGCCGGCATCCAATATCGCCATCCCCTGCTGGATCGCACCTCGCCGGTGCTGGTGGCGGGCGATTACATCACGATTGAATCAGGCACGGGCCTGGTGCACACCGCCCCCGGCCATGGCGTCGATGATTTCAACACCGGCCGTAAGCACGGCCTGCCGGTGTTATGTCCGGTGGATGAGGCCGGCATCTTGACAGCGGAGGCCGGGCCTTTTGCCGGCTTGAATGTGCTCAAGGACGCCAATGGCGCCATCATCACGGCCCTGCGCGATGCGGGGGTGCTGCTGGCCGAGCAGCGCTACGAGCACCGTTATCCCTACGACTGGCGCACCGGTAAACCGACGATTTTCCGCGCCACCGAGCAGTGGTTTGCTTCGGTGGCAGCGTTTCGCGAGCAGGCCCTGGCGGCGATTGAGCAGGTGAACTGGATGCCGGCCAGTGGCCGCAATCGCATCGAGGCGATGGTGCGCGACCGGGGCGATTGGTGCATCTCGCGTCAACGCACCTGGGGGGTGCCGATCCCGGTTTTCTATCACCGCGAAACCGGCGAGGTCTTGCTGGATGAAGCCAGTTTGAGCCACATCCAAGCGCTGGTGGCCGAGCATGGTTCAGATGTGTGGTGGGAGCGTAGTGAGGTTGATTTGCTGCCCCCCGGGCGGGCCGCTGAGGCCGATCAATGGCGCAAGGGCACCGACACCATGGATGTGTGGTTTGATTCAGGCTCCTCCTGGGCGGGGGTGCTGGGGGGACTTGTTACTGGCGGCGGGATAGTCGCCAAAACTGGGCTCAATTATCCGGCCGATTTGTATTTGGAAGGCTCCGATCAGCACCGGGGCTGGTTCCAGAGCAGTTTGCTCACCTCGGTGGCGGTCAACGCTAAGGCCCCGTTTAAAACGGTGCTGACCCATGGCTTCACCCTGGATGAGAAGGGGCGCAAGATGAGCAAATCCTTGGGCAATGTGGTCGATCCGGCCGTGTTGGTGGAGGGGGGCAAGAACGAAAAGCAAGAGCCGGCCTACGGGGCCGATGTGCTGCGCTTGTGGGTGAGCTCGGTGGATTATTCCGCCGATGTGCCCCTGGGGCCCGGCATTGTCAAGCAACTGGCAGATGTCTACCGCAAGGTGCGCAATACGGCCCGCTATCTGCTGGGTAATTTGCATGATTTCAACCCCAGTACGGATGCGATACCGATTGCCGATCTGCCGCTGCTGGATCGCTGGATGCTGCAGCGCACCGCCAAGCTGATTGATGCGGTGAGTGCCGATTTTGAACGCTATGAGTTCTATCGCTTCTTCCAGGCCCTGCAAAATTTTTGCGTGGTCGATCTCTCCAACGTCTACCTGGACATCGCCAAGGACCGTCTCTACGTAAGCGCTGCCGCTTCTTTCCGCCGCCGCAGCTGCCAGACCGTGCTGCATCTGGTGGTCGAACATCTGGCGGTGTTGATCGCGCCAGTGCTCTGCCACATGGCCGAAGACATCTGGCAGAACCTGCCCTACGCGGTGGCCGAAGCCTCGGTGTTTGAGCGGGGCTGGCCGGCAGTGCCGCCGGAGTGGCGCAACCCAACGCTGGAGCCGCCGTTGGAGCAAATCCTGGCGCTGCGCACCCTGGTGAATCGCCAGTTGGAGACCTGCCGACAACCCCAGGGCGGTAGCGGCGAACCCCAGGGGAGCGCCGCGGCGATCGGTTCCTCACTCGAAGCGCAGGTACACCTGGAATGGGCCCAAGGCGAGGCCAACCAAGATCTGTGCCAGGCCCTCGCCCTGCTGGAAACCAGCCCCCACCCGGAGGTGGACAACCTGGCCGATTGGCTACTGGTCTCGGCCCTGCAAATTGGCGGTGAGCCCCCCACCCAGCCCCTCGCTGAGGCCACGGAGGACGGCCTCAGAGTGCGAATCGCCCGGGCCGAAGGCCAGAAATGCGAGCGCTGCTGGCACTACGAAACCGACATCGGTCAGTTCTCGGCCCACCCCAACCTCTGCGGGCGCTGCGTCGCCGTGCTGGCGGGCTGAGCTGTTGGGCTGAGCTCACTCAGCCCAGCAACCGCGGCAACAGCAACCCCGACCGCTCCCGGTAGGCCTCAAAGCCGGGGTAGCGGGCGAGGGATAGGTCCTTCTTGCGCATATTTGGTAGAAACACCGCCAGGCCAAAAGCGGCCAGCACCGCATAGGGCAGCCAATGCATCGCCACCATGGCGAAGGAGAGGTAGATCAGCACCTCGCCCAGGTAGTTGGTGTTGCGGCAGCGGGCGAAAAAGCCATCCTCGATCAGTCCGGGTTGCACCTTGAGCACAAAGTGCTTCTGGGCATCACTGGCGAAATGCAGGAACACACCCAGCAGATTGAGGGCGATGGCGCCAGCAAGCAGCGGCAGGGGCGGCACCGCGCCAGAGGCAATCAGCAGCCACGGCGCCAGCCAGTACAGACCCAGCAGCAGAAAGAGCACGATGGCCTGGGGCCCGCCGATGGCCTGCTGCCACTGACGATCGGGAAAAATGCGCTCCTTCAGCAGCCACAGCACCCCGTAGGTGCCATGGAGCGCCAGATACACCCAGGGGCCCACCGAAAAGTTGCCGTAGGCCAGCATCAGCCCAACAACCACCAGGGATGTCAACCCCTTGTGGAGGTTGATCACATGGCGTATCTGCATGGGTGAGGGGCTCGGGATCTAGAAGCTAAAGCCTCAAGCCGCTTTCGGGCTGGCGGGTTGACCCCGACCCTATGGCCATTGGCTCGGGGACCCTGTGGCTGCGATGACTAGGAGCAGTGTCATCGCAACAGTGTCAACGCAACAGTGCCATCGCAACAGTGTCATCGCGGCAATCTGGTCGTGTGAATTCAGATACTTCCAGCTGCGCAGCTTCAGCATAACTTGGCTGAGTTGTAATTTAACTTTCCTGATGACTTCCGACCAGTTCTACCTTTTCACCGCATTGGCTGCTTTTAATGCGGCCGTTCAGGCGAAGCTTCGGCAAGTAGCATCCCCCGAAGACATTGTTGCGATTGCGGCTGAATACGGCTTTGCAATCACCCTGCAGCAGCTTAACTTTTTTTCGACGCGACTCAGCTCCGACCATTGGATCTGGGCAGACAAAGGCGACGCCTGGCGAGAAGATTTCTTCTCTGACAAGCGCCAACTGGACCTGTTGACGGCTTGATCAACCAGCCGATCTGGCTGGCATCAATCCTGGCGGCCATGGATCCTTGAAGCTGTTCCAATTGTTTTCCTTGGTTCACCCCCACTCCTCGGCAAACACCCGCCGCACGATTTCGGTCACCTCGGCAGCCATGCGGGCGTCATGGCGCACGCCGGCGCCGGGGGCCGTGGGGATGCGCAGGGCCAGGGCGAAGCTGCGTTGCCTCGGTTGGCCGCTGCGCAGGTCGCTGAACTGGGCAAAGGCGGCGTAGGTGAGGGCGTCAATCTTTGGATCTGCAGTTTCAGCGCCGTAGCCCAGCTTGGAAATAATCACGGGGCTTGCCACCGCATCGACCAGGCCCAGGTTTTCCAGGGCCGCATCGATATAACGGGCGCTGTCGTGGCCCAGGCCCTCCACCACGGTTCGGAGGCTGGTCCAGTGGGCGCCTGCCAGACGTTGATCGGGCCCCAGCTGGTGGTGCCAGCCCACCAGGGTCAGCAGCCGCACCAGATCGGCGGCGCTCACCAAGTTGCGGCTGCGGGGCGGTTCGCGGTAACCAACCAGCACCCCCGCCGGACCAAACAGGGCGCCGTTTTCGATGTAGCTCGGTGTTCCGTAGCGGCCCATCAGCACCAGGCTTGGGTTGGCCGTCAACTGGCGCAGCCATTGCTGCACGTTCTCCTCTCCCGGATTCACCAGGGTCTTGAACAGGGCCCCCAGGGCATTGGAGTGGCCTGGCGATTGGGCATCCTTTTCGTAGCTCACCATCTGGCGAAACAAATCACCAAACCCTTCGCCTCCGGCCACCAATCCCGCCCCACCAGCTGCCAATCCCACCCCACCGGCGACCGCTGCCACTGCCTCTGCCACTGCCTCTGCCACTTCCGCGCCCAATCCGCTCCTATCCGCGGGCCCGATCCGGCAGTCGCCGATCGGGGTCATAGGGCTGCGGCGGTTGGCCTGGCAGAGCACATGCAAAGCCGCGGCGATTTTGGTGGCACTCCAGAACTGCACATTGACGCCATCAGCCTGGCGGCCATACCAGCGCACCCGCAGGGGTTGGTCGGCGCCGAAACTGCCGATGGCAACGCAGGCCTGGGCCACCTCCTCGCTGAGAAACTCCAGACCGCCGAGACCCTCCTGTCCCGACAGGATCGCTGCAGCCTGGCCCCGGGCGGGATAGCTGCCAAAGCCGGGACTCGGCGCCGGATAGGGCACCAGATCTTGGGGGATCTGCTCAAGGTGGCGGGCGTACATCGGCACCGAGGCGGCGAAAGGCGAGCCGGCCAGCCCCCGATCCAGCAGGGGCAGAAGGTCGTCACTGGCCAGGCCTTGCGCCTGCAGCTCCTCGCCCTGCTGCCTGAGCTGCCGGTAGAAGCTGGTGGGAGCCTGGCCAGGGCGGGCCAGGGCGGCGCTTAGGGCGGCCTTGGTGCGTACGCCGATGCTGCCATCTGGCTGCAGCCGGGCCCGCCGTTGGAAATCCCTGGTGGCCAAGGAGAATTCCGCGTCGTCCGCTGCCGTGATCGGGCCCGCAAAAAAGCCAAGCTCGGCGAGTTGGTTTCGTTGCTCGAGTCTCAGCGGCGGTGATGGTGGTGTGGGTGGCGGCGATGGGAAGGGCGTTGAAGGGGAGGGCGTTGAAGCGGTCATTGCCTAGGCCGACCTGCTGGCGGCCAGCGCTGGCTGGTCGCTGCCACGGCGCTCGACTTGCAGGGCCAGTTCATCGAGGTCGGAGGACTCCAGGGGCAGGTCAAACCAGAAGGTGGTGCCCACCCCGGGTTCGCTGGCCATCTGAATCCGAGTGCCGTGTTTGTCGAGAATGCCCCGCACAATGGCCAGACCCAGGCCGGTTCCGGCCTCGGTGTGGACGGCATTTTCGACCCGGAAAAAGCGTTCGAAGATCCGCTCCTGGTCGGCGGGGGAGATGCCGTAACCGGTGTCGGCAATCTCAACACGAAGCCGGGGCAGGGGGGAGGTGAGCAGGCAACTGGGCCCGTGCAGGGGAGCTTGGGCGTCGGGCAAAGGACAGAGATCTGGCCAGGGGTAGGCCCGCAGCGTCAGCTGGCCGCCGCTGGGGGTGAACTTGAGAGCATTGCCGACCAGGTTGTCGAGCACCTGCAACAGCAGATCCCAGTTGCCAAGCACCCGCGGCAAATCGTCGTCGCTCTGGCAGGCCAATGTCACCCCCCGTTCCCGGGCGTTGAGGCGGTAGGTGCGCAGGGTCTGTTCGATGGCCGAGCCGAATTCGATCGATTCCAGCGGACAGGCCCGTTCCGATTCAAGCCGGGAGAGGTCGAGCACATCATTCACCAAGCGGGTGAGGCGATCGGTCTCGGCGTTGGCTATGCCCAAGAATTCAGTTTTCTGTTCTTCGCTGAGGCTGTCCGAGCAATCGTGCAAGGTTTCAACGTAGCTCTTGATGTTGGATAAGGGGGTGCGCAACTCGTGGGAGACGTTGCTGATGAAACGGCTCTGGGCTGCGTTCAACTCCACCTCGCGGGTCAGGTCCTGGATGGTCATGGCAATGCCCTTGAGGCTTTCGCCGCTGGCATCCCGCACCGATTGCAGCACGATTCGCAGGGTGCGGGCCGGTTCGCCGAAGCTGCAGCGCACATCAGTGCTGTCCTTCTCGCCCTCCATGAGCGCCAGCAGGGGCCCATGCAGTTCCATGGCCAGCACATCCGGCAGGGCGTTGGTCAGTTCGTTGCCCTCGAGGGTGCGGCCCTCCCAGCGAAACAACCGCCGGGAGGTGGGGTTGGCCAACACGATCTGACCCTCCGCATCCAGCAGCACCGCCCCATCCGCCATGGTGGCGATCAGGGATTGCTGCTTGCTTTCGGCGGCGGTCAGCTCCTCGATATTGGCCGCTTTGTAATCCTCCAGTTGGGACGCCATCGTGTTGAATCCCTCCAGCAGTTCCCCCAGTTCGCCACCCACTGGCAGATCGATGCGGGTGTTGAAGTTGCCGCCGGCGATTGAGCGCACCCCTCGCAATAAATCCTTGAGCGGTTGGGTGATGGTCAGGGCATTGATCACCGAGCCCAGCATAACCAAAACCCAGATCGAAATGAACACCGCAACGGTGACCTCGCGGGTGAGGGCTGCACTGGCCAGCAGGGTTTCGTTGGGGTTGATGCCCAGGGCGACGACGCCCAGGTAGTGGTCTTCGCTGACGATCGGCACGAACACATCAGTCACCAGGCCATCGGGGGTCAGGTGTTGGCGGATCAGGGGATTGTCGGGCCGCTTCTGCAGATCGGCGGGAAGCTCGAGGCGGCGGCTGAGCAGTTGATCGCCAGGACCACCGGCCCCCCCCGAACCCATCGGGATGCCCAGGTAGAGGAGACCATCGGCATCGGCGAAAAAGATGTAGCGCAGGCTGCGGCTGGTGCGCCAAAACTGTTCGGCCACCACCGCCAGCTGGCGATCATCGCCGCGGGCCACCAGCGGGGTGACGTTGGCCGAGAGCAGCAGGCCCAGGTCGCGGGCATAGCGGGTGTCGCTGAGTCGGGCATCGCGCTGAATGCCGTTAAGGGCAAAGAAGGTGATGCCGGTCATCAGCAGGCTGACCACCAAGGTGCCCACCGCCAACAATTTGGTCTGGAGGCTGAATTCAGCCCACCAACGGCCCAGCCAGGCGATCCAGGCCGGGCTGGAGTTGGGGGCGCCAGCGGGTCCAGCGGCCGTTGTCATCGCGGCTCACCACCCGAGGGGCGGCGCACCTGGTGGCCAATGTCGCGCCGGTAGGTGAGGCCCTCAAAGTGCACCTGGGCCAGTCCCGCGTAGGCCCGCCCAAAGGCCCCATCGAAGTCAGCCGCCTGGGCCACCACCGCCAGCACCCGGCCACCGGCGGTGACCAGCTCACCGTTGCTGTCCTGCCGGCTGCCCGCATGGAACAACTGCAGGTCGGCGGCCGGTTCCAGGCTGCTGCGGATGGGGTCGCCGGAACGCACCGAGCCAGGGTAGCCCTGGGCTGCGGCGATCACGCAGACACTGCAGCCAGGCTGAATGGTCAGAGCCGGCGCCGTGTCTAGCCGGCCAAGGGCACAGGCCAGCAGCACCGCCGCCAGTTCGGGGCCCAGCAGGGGCATCAGGGTTTCACATTCGGGATCGCCGAAACGGCAGTTGAATTCGATCACCTGGGCCCCCTTGGCGGTAAGCATCAGGCCGGCATAGATCACGCCCCTGTAGTCAATGCCACGGGCCCGGAGAGCCTGCAAAATCGGTTCCAGCACCTGCAGGCGGGTCGCCTCAAGCCCTGCCGCATCCAGCAGCGGGGCCGGGGCGTAGGCCCCCATGCCCCCGGTGTTGGGGCCCGTATCCCCCTCGCCGATGCGTTTGTGGTCCTGGGCCGGCGGCAGCAGCACCAGCCGCTGGCCATCGGTGAGGGCAAACACCGAAACCTCCGGCCCCTCAAGCCGTTCTTCCAGCACCAGGGAGGCCCCCGCCGCGCCGAAACGCCCCGCGAAGATCTCCTCGATGGCCGATCGTGTTTCCTCCAGGCTGGTGGCCACGGTCACGCCCTTGCCCGCAGCGAGACCATCGGCCTTGACCACCAGGGGGGTGCCCTGGGACTCAAGCACCGCCAGGGCTTGCTCGCGATCGCTGCAACTCCAGTGGCCGGCCGTGGCGACGCCGGCATCGGCCATCAATTGCTTGGCCCAAGCCTTGCTGGCCTCCAACAAAGCGCCGTCGGCTCCGGGACCAAAAACCGCCAGCCCCGCCTGCCGCAACCGGTCGGCCAGACCGGCGGCCAGGGGGGCCTCAGGGCCCACCACCACCAGGTCGACCTGGTGGCTGAGGGCGGCCTCCTGGAGGGCGTCCCCATCGCTTTCGGCAATCGCCAGCGGCTGGCAGCCCGCGACGCTGGCAGTCCCCCCATTGCCCGGAGCCACCCACACCCGCTCCACTCCGGGACAGCGGGCCAGGGCCCAGCCGAGGGCATTTTCACGGCCGCCGCCGCCCACCACCAGAATCCGCCTTGGACCGCTGCTTGGGGAATGGGGAAAAGACGCAACCGTAGGCAGCATGGCGGGGTTGGGCGGGGCGGGCTGCGGGGCGCCCGATAGGTTGGGGTGGGCGCTGATCGCCGCTATCACCCTGTCATTTTCCTTGACCGAGGCCCCCACCGTGGCCAAGCGCATGATTGCCGCCTTCCAGGTGCTGTTGGTTGGGGCGGCGATTCCCCTGCTGGTGGCCCGACCCGTCTTGGCCCAGTCCCTGGCTGAGCCGCTGCGGCAGGCCCCGCCTGTGGCGGCCCCGCCAGCGCCGGTGGCGCCAGCGCCGGTGGCGCCGATCGAAGCGGCCGCCTTTGCCGCCCTGCTGCGCACGGGCACCCTGGCGGAGCTGGACGTCGCCTGTGCCCAGGTGATGGCCCTGGAGGACCGGCCCCGCTTGCGCCAGCTGCAGCAGCGTCTGCTGGAGGTCGTGCCCTGGCCCCAGTCCCTCGATGAGGTGTTGGCCAACGCCGATGTGCTGATCCGCTGCCGGGCCCCCCAGGCGGCTTTGTCAGTCCTCGACCGTTATGGCCCAGCACCCGGCCCCGGCCGGGTGCAATGGCTGCTGATGCAGTGGCGGGCCGCCAACAGCGCCCTTGACCATCGCCGCGCCGCTCTGGCCCTGGAGCGCCTCAGCGCCAACCAGCCCGCCAGCCTCGCCGCCCTGACCCTGCCGTTGCAGCGCCGGCCCGATGGCACGGTGGTGACGCGGCCCGCCCTGGACGTGCTGGCGGGCCATCTGGAGTCGCGGGGATTTCAGCAGAGCGCGGCGGCGCTGCTGTTGACCGCTGCGACCCCGGGCCGACCCAGGGCCGAGCGGATGCAACAGGCCGTGGCCCTGCTGAAGGACCTGCCGCCCGAGCAGCGCGAAGAGCTATTGGAAACAGCGCTCAACGAGGCGGCGGCGGCGGGGGCCTGGGGGTTGGTAACGGAGTTGCTGGAGGCCCAGGCCGCCCTGCCCGGTAGCCGGGGACGGGAACGGCTGCTGCGACTCAGTCCGCGCCTGGATGACGCCTACGGTGAATGGCGGTTGCGACGCTGGAATCCGGCCGATCCCCGCGTTCAGGAGCTGGAGCGCCAGCTGCGTGCACCCGATCCCCCCCTTGATTCCCGAGGGGCACCACCGGCGCTTCTGCCGTCCTCGCGGCAGGGTTCGCCAGCCCCCACCCCCTGATGCCATGACTGTCGTGATTCCCGGACCTCTCCTACACGAAGGCAAGGCCAAACGGGTCCATGCCACCGACCACCCCGATCTCCTGGCGGTGGATTTCAAGGACGACGCCACCGCCTTCAACGCCGAGAAGCGGGCCAGCCTGGCGGGCAAGGGGTTTATGAACTGCCGCATTTCGGCCCTGGTGTTCGAGTACCTCAAAGATCGGGGGGTGCCAACCCATTACCTGGGGGTGCAGAACGGCCATTGGATGGTGGTGCGCTCCGTCAAGATCATTCCGATTGAGGTGGTGGTGCGCAACATCGCTGCCGGTTCCCTCTGCCGGCAAATGCCGATCGCACCGGCCACTCCCCTGGACCCGCCCCTGCTGGACCTGTATTACAAAGATGACGGCCTGGGGGATCCGCTGCTGACCGAAGCCCGCCTCGAACGGCTGAAACTGCTGGCCCCTGGCCAGCGTCAGCAACTGGAAGCCCTGGCCATGCAGGTGAACCGGGAATTGAGGGCCTTGTTCGGATCGGTGGATCTGGAACTGGTGGATTTCAAGATCGAACTCGGCTATACCAGCGACAACCGCCTGGTGGTGGCCGATGAGATCAGCCCTGACACCTGCCGCCTCTGGGACCGGCGGGTAGAGGAGGGCAACGACCGCATTTTGGACAAGGATCGTTTCCGCCAAGACCTAGGCGGGGTGGTCGAAGCCTACGGGGAGGTCCTCAAACGGGTCGAAGGGGTCTGTCCGGAACCCCTGGTTTATCGGTAAGGTCAGCCGGACTCGCGGCCTGGCCGCTCCGCTCCCCACCTTCATGCCCGGCGATCGCCCTCGCAGGATGCCCATGGTTTCCGCAGCCTCCTGGCGAATCGCGGCACTGGCGGGGTTCGTCCTTGGGGTTACTGGCCCTGCCGCAGCAGCCGCGGGGGCGAATTCGACCCCGCAGGTCCCAGGCAATGGGCCGCTGCCCATCCCATCTCTGCCGATCAATCCGCTGCCACCCCTGGCTGAGCTGCCCCCCCTGGCCCAGGCGACGCCAACCCCCCAGCAGACTCCCGGGGTCGCGGTGCCGCCGCTCAAGGCTGCCCCTGCGACGACGGTTCCCACCCCGGGGGCTCCCAGCCTTGGGGCCCCCGCCCGGGTGGTGCCTGCAAAGGCGCTCCCGGCCACGGCTGCCCCTGCGGCCCCAGACCAGGCCCCTGCCACTCCAGCCAAAACCACCGCCCCAGCCAGCACGCCAGCCGCTGGCTCTGCGCCCACCGCCCCGGCGCCGTTCGGGGCCAACGGCAATCCCAACGCCCCGATCGTTCCGACCAAACCGCTGATCCCGGGAGCGGGCCTGGGCGAAACCCCCGCCGGTGGGGACGGTGCCAATCCGTATCAAACGCCAACCGCCACCCCTCCCGCCGTCAATGAACCGCGGGTGTTGCTCAGCCAGGTGGTCATCGAGGGCTTGGCGGGCCATCCCGAACGCCCGCGACTTGAGCGGTCAATCTATGAATCCCTGACCATTTCAGGTGGCACCGAGGTCACCCGCAGCGAACTGCGCAAGGACCTGGCTGCGATCTATGCCACCGGCTGGTTCTCCGATGTGCGCATGCAGCCCCTCGACACTTCTGTGGGTGTGAAGCTGGTGATCAAGGTGGTACCGAACCCGGTGCTGCGCAAGGTGAGCCTGGATCCGCCGGATGTGAAGTTGCCTGCCAGTTTGGTTAAGGACACATTTGCACCAGATTACGACCGGACCATTAATCTAAATACCCTGAAGAATCGCCTTCAGGATTTACAAAAATGGTATGCCGATCAGGGCTATTCCCTTGCCCGAGTCACCGGCCCCACCCGGGTGAGTCCCGAAGGAGAAATTGTGCTGGCAGTCCGCCAGGGCCTGGTTGAAGACGTTGAGATCCAGTTCCTAAACAAGGAGGGTTCCAGCACCAACGATAAGGGCGAGGTTATTAAGGGCAAAACCAAGCCCTGGGTGATCCGCCGCGAAATATCCCTTAAATCAGGTGAACTGTTCAACCGTCGCCAACTTGAAGACGACCTCAAACGCCTATATGGAACTGGGCTTTTCAGCGATGTCAAGGTAACCCTTAAGCCCATGGCCAATGATCCGGGTAGGGTCACGGTGCAAATCGGGGTGGTAGAACAGTCAACTGGTTCGCTTTCCGGCGGTTTGGGTTATAGCCAGAGTCAGGGGGTGTTCGGGCAGGTTCAAATCCAGGACAGTAATCTCAGAGGCCGCGCCTGGGATTTAGCCACCAGCTTTACCTATGGTCAGTTCGGTGGACTAGCTGATATCACCTTCACAGACCCCTGGATCAAAGGTGATCCTTTCCGCACTGCCTTCCGGGTCAAAGCTTTTGTTAGCCGTGATGTTCCCCAGATTTTTCAAAGTCGCGATAATGGCAACATTTATTCCGCCTCAGATTTCTACGAAGCGCCAGGTTCTTCAGTTGCTTATAACATAAATTCCAACAACAATCCCCTGGGCAAGACAATTGATTCAGTTCAATCTGCCGAGTCAAAGGATTCCGACAATAGTTGGTTTGATTATAATGGGAATTCAGTAGTTATACAGCGTGTTGGCGGCAATATTCAGTTCGTACGCCCCCTTAATGGCGGCAATCCCTTCAAGCGGGCTCCCTGGAGTGTGGTGGTTGGACTCAGCGCCCAGCAGGTGACCCCGATGAACTATTCGGGCTCGATCCAGCCCTATGGCGTTGCTGCTGATAACTTCAACGGCAATGGCGGCCAAGTTCCAATTGATTCAGTGATCTGCGTCAGTTACAACTGCGCCGATCACAACCAACTACTGGGTGTGCGGCTAGCGACAACGATGAATACCCTGAATGATCCCCGTAATCCGACCAAAGGCAACTTCTTTAGTTTCGGTACCGAACAATTCATCTCCGTCGGCCCCGATTCTCCTAGCTTCAACCGACTGCGTGCCAGTTTTACCCACTACATACCGGTGAAGTGGCTCAAGTTTTACAAGGGTTGTCGTGCCAAGCCCGGCGAAACGGAGGATTGCAAACAGGCCCTCGCTTTCCAAGCCACCGCCGGCACCAACATCGGCTCCTTGCCCCCCTATGAGGCCTTCTGCATGGGTGGCGGTAATTCAGTCCGAGGTTACTACGATTGTGACCTTGGCGTCGGTCGCAGCTTCGGGGAAGCCACGATTGAATATCGCTTTCCCCTGCTCAAGATTGTCAGTGGTGAATTGTTCGTCGATGGCGGCAGCGCCTTCGGCAGCCAGGACAATGTGCCTGGTAAACCGGGTCCTCTACTTGGCAAACCGGGCCAAGGATTCTCCGTGGGCACCGGCGTGATCATCACCACACCCGTGGGACCCCTGCGCCTGGAAGTGGCCAGCCAGGACTTCACCGGCCTGTGGCGCTTCAATCTCGGCGTGGGCTGGAAGTTCTAGTGATCAACTGGCCTTGCGACTACAACCAAGCCTGGACCCTCGCCAGTGCCAGCGAACGCTCTGGCGTTGGTTTGCATAGCGGCCAAACCAGTCGCGTGCGGCTCCAGCCCAGTGAACGCGCCGGCTACTGGGTGGGCTGGTTGGACGATCCTGCCTTGCCCCTGCAGAGGCTCGAACCCGGCTGTGTAGCCGACACCAGGCTTTGTACGGCATTGGCCTTGGGTCAGCGTCGGCTGGCCACTGTCGAACACCTGCTGGCGGCCCTGGCTGGTTGTGGTGTCAGCCAGGCCGAGCTGTGGGTGGAGGGGGAGGAGGTGCCCCTGCTGGATGGCTCGGCCCTGCCCTGGGTGGAGGCCATCGGCGAGTCGGGGCTGCGCAATTGCGGCAGGCGCCAGGTTCCCGCTTTGCCGGCTGAACCGATCCTGATTCACCAAGGCACTGGCTTTGCGTTGGCCCAACCCGCCGACAGCCTGCGGCTGTCGGCGGCCGTGGACTACCCCCAGCCCGCCATCGGTCGCCAGTTCTTCAGCCTCGAACTCACTCCCGACCTATTTGTCGAGGCGATTGCCCCGGCCCGCACCTTTGGCTTTCGTGAACAGGTCGATCAGTTGTTGGCGGCGGGCCTGATCAAGGGCGGCGCCCTGGACAATGCCCTGGTCTGTGATGGTGAAGATTGGGTCAATCCACCCTTGCGTTTCGCCGACGAACCGGTACGCCATAAGCTGCTGGATCTGCTGGGGGATCTGGCCCTGGTGGGTCTGCCCCGGGCCCATGTGTTCGCCTACCGCGGATCCCATGGGTTGCATACGGCCCTGGCCGCCGCCATCGCCACGGTTCAGGTCGATGGCTTCCCCCCTGTTGGGATGGCCTCCGACTCTCTGCCCCGTACCCTTTCCACTGCAAGCGTCACGACCGGCCCCCTCCCTTCGCCCGCCCGCCCTTGAGCACCACCTCCGCCCTATCGCCGGCATCCTCTGCTGAGACTGCTGCTGAGAATGCCGCTCACCAGCCAGAGGGCTGCGCCGCTGACTTACATCCCGCCGCGGCCGCCGAAGTCACCACCGTTCCGGCCCTGGTGCGGGCTACGGCAGAGCCAACGCCAACTCGCCAACCGGTCGTTCTCAGCAGCGAACAAATCCAGGGCCTGCTACCGCATCGCTACCCCTTTGCCTTGGTGGACCGGGTGATTGAGCATGTGCCGGGCAAGCGGGCCGTGGCCCTCAAGAACGTGACCCTGAACGAACCCCAGTTTCAAGGCCATTTCCCCGGTCGGCCCCTGATGCCCGGCGTGTTGATTGTGGAGGCCATGGCCCAGGTGGGTGGACTGATCGTCACCCAGATGCCGGATATTCCTAAGGGCCTGTTTGTGTTCGCTGGGATCGACGGGGTGCGGTTCCGCAAACCCGTGGTGCCGGGTGACCAATTGCGCATCACTTGCGATCTGCTCAGCTTCAAGCGTCGGCGCTTCGGCAAGGTGCATGCCCAGGCCTCCGTCGATGGAGAATTGGTCTGCTCCGGAGATCTGTTGTTTTCTTTGGTGGACTGAGCTGATGTCCAGCACTGCCATGGCCCCTTTGGTGCATCCGACCGCCGTGGTGGATGCCAAGGCTCGCCTGGGGGAGCGCGTCTCGATTGGTCCCTATGCGGTGATCGGAGCGGAGGTCCAGATTGGCGACGATTGCCAGATCGGTCCCCATGTGGTGATCGATGGCCGCGTTCGGCTGGGTAAGCAAAACCGGGTGTTTCCGGGGGCCTGCATCGGCATGGAGCCCCAAGACCTCAAGTATGGCGGTGCCCCGACGGAGGTGGTGATAGGCGATGGCAACACCTTTCGCGAATGCGTCACCATCAATCGCGCCACCCATGAGGGAGAAAGCACCGTGGTGGGCCATGGCAATTTATTAATGGCCAATAGCCATCTAGGCCACAATTGCTGCCTCGGTGATCGGATTGTCATCGCCAATGGGGTTGCGGTAGCCGGTCATGTGGTGATCGGTGATCGTGCTGTGATTGGCGGTGTATTGGGTATTCATCAGTTCGTTCACATTGGCAGTCTGGCGATGGTTGGAGGCATGAGCCGCATCGACCGCGATGTGCCTCCCTTCATGATGATCGAGGGTCACCCCGGCCGGGTGCGGGGTCTCAATAAAATCGGCCTGCGGCGCAGTGGCATGGCCGACCGTGATGGCGGTGCCCAGCTACGTCAACTGCAGGACATCTGGAGCCTGATCTACCGCACTGATCTGGTGTTGGCGGAAGCCCTGCTCCAGGCCCGGCAGCAAACGCTGCTGCCCCTGGCCGAAGAATTGTGCAGCTTTCTGGAGGCATCGACAGGTCCGGGGCGCCGTGGTCCTTTGCCGGCCCAGCGCTGATGGTGCGTCTGCTTGTGAGCACCGGCGAGGTGTCCGGTGATCTGCAGGGATCGCTGCTGATCCAAGCGCTGCACCAGGAGGCCCGGAGTCGCCAAATTCCCCTCCAAGTGGTGGCCCTGGGGGGCCGCCGCATGCAGGCAGCCGGTGCCGAGCTGCTGGCCGACACTGCCACCATGGGCGCCATTGGACTGTGGGAGGTGCTGCCCTTTGTGCTGCCCACCTTGAAGCTGCAGCGGGTCCTGCGGCGCTGGCTCGTCGAGACTCCCCCGGATGGGGTGGTGCTGATTGACTACATGGGTGCCAATGTCAGCCTGGGCCGCCAGGTGAAGAGGCGCCACCCCCATATTCCAATTTTCTATTACATTGCCCCCCAAGAATGGGCCTTCCGTTTGGGTGAGCGTGGCACCACCCAATTGATTGGTTTCACTGATCAGATCTTGGCCATCTTTCCGGAAGAGGCGCGCTTCTATGGCGGCCGCGGGGCCCCGGTCACCTGGGTCGGCCATCCCCTCATCGATACCCTGGGGGAGCAGCCCTCGCGCCACGAGGCACGCGAGCAACTGGGTTTAGACCCCGACGTGCCGGTGTTGTTGCTGTTGCCGGCCTCCCGCCGCCAGGAACTGCGGTACCTGCTGCCACCCATGGCCCGGGGTCTGGCCCTGCTGCAGGCTACCCATCCAGATCTGGAGGTGCTGGTGCCAGCTGGCCAGCGGGGTTTTGAAAAGCCGCTCGCGGCGGTCATGGCCGAGGCGGGGGTCCGCTGTCGCATCTTTGCCAATGATGAGGCCGACAAGCTCAAGCCCCAGCTCTGTGCCGCGGCCGATGTGGCCTTGACCAAATCGGGCACCGCCAATCTGGAACTGGCCCTGCGGGCCGTGCCCCAGGTGACCGGATACCGGGTCAGTCGGCCCACGGCCTTTGTGGCCCGCCATCTGTTGCACTTCAACGTGCCCCATATTTCGCCAGTCAATCTGGTGCTGAATGAACGGCTCGTTCCCGAACTACTTCAGGATGGATTGACGCCAGAAGCAATCGCCGCAGCCCTTGAGCCCCTGCTGATTCCCGGCAATCTTGAGCGAAAGATCCAGCTGGACGGTTATCAGCGGCTGAGGGAATCCCTCGGCGAGCCAGGTGTGACACAGCGGGCGGCATCCGCCATCCTGGATCTGGTCATCCAACGTTCCCCATGCGCCTGATCGCTCTGCTGCTGAGTGCCCTTCTGGTGCTGCTTCCCCCAGCCCCCGCCTGGGCGGCCACCGAGGAAGCCGTGCTGGCTGGGGGTTGTTTCTGGTGTCTGGAGCATGACCTTGAGGGCCTGCCCGGGGTTTTGGATGTCGAAAGTGGCTATAGCGGCGGCAAGCTGGCCAACCCGACGTACAAGCAAGTTTCGGCTGGTGGTAGCGGCCACCAGGAAAGTGTGAGGGTGCGCTTCGACAACACCAAAATCCGCTATGAGGCTTTGCTGCGCAGCTATTGGCGCAACGTCGATCCCTTCGATGGCTCCGGGCAATTTTGCGACCGTGGCGATTCCTATCGCCCGGTTATCTTCAGCACCAACGCCACCCAGGCAGTGGAGGCGCGTAATTCGCTGGTGGCGGCGGCTCGGGAGCTGGGTCGGCCGGCATCGGAGCTCAAGGTGGCCGTGCGCCCCCTGTCCCGCTTTTGGCCGGCCGAGACATATCACCAGAATTACGCCCGGCGCCATGGCTTGCAATATCGCTACTACCGCTGGTCCTGTGGCCGGGACCGCCGCTTGGACGCGGTCTGGGGTGCCCGGGCCCGGACGGGGGATCGCTGGCTGGGGAGCCCAGCCGCCGCGACTCCGGCAGCATCCGCAACTCCGGCCCCCGCCTTACCAGCCCCCGCCGCACCAGCCGCCGCAGCCAAGCTGTTGAAAGAACCGGCCACCACAACTCCGGCCGGGATCTGAGGCCTGCGCCGGCAGAGCATGTGGGTGAGCCGGCCATGCCGATAGTCTGAAAACCCACACCTTTTTCGACCATGTATCTGCTGACCGTCCGAGATGGTCTGCACACCCGCCACATCGGGCCCTACGCATCACCGCCTTTGGCCGCTGCCGATTTGGACCAGCTACTTGCCGGTTGCAGTCCCCAGGCCCATTGGCAGATTCATCGGCTCGATTCCCCGGAAGCGGCCCTTAAGGCTCCCACCACCCCCGGGAGCACAGGCCCCCTGATGAGTGGCAAGGGCACAACCTTGGCCGCCTGAGGCCCCTTCAGGCCGGAGCACCAGCTTGGATCCAGCCCACCAGAGTGCGGACGCCGAAACCGGTGGCCCCTGGGGGGCAATCACCGCGACCCTTGTCACACCAGACGGTGCCGGCGATGTCCAAATGGGCCCACGGCAAATCGGCCGTGACGAAATCCCTCAGGAACAGGGCAGCGGTGATCGAACCACCCGGCCGCGGGCCGGTGTTTTTGAGATCGGCCAGGTGGCTCTTCAGGCCTGCTTTATAGGAATCTCGCAGGGGCATGCGCCAGAGGGCTTCGCCGCCGGCCTTGGCGGCGCTTTCCAGGCCTGCGGCCAGGTTGTCGCTGATGGACCACAGCCCGGCGATCTCCTCGCCCAGGGCGATCACGCAGGCGCCGGTGAGGGTGGCAAGGTCAACAATCGCGTCAGGTTCGAGCTTGCAGGCGTAAACCAGGGCATCGGCCAGGGTCAGACGGCCTTCGGCATCGGTGTTGTTAACCTCAATCGTCTTGCCGTTGGAGGCCGTCAAGACATCGCCGGGGTGGATGGCGTTGCCGCTGATCATGTTTTCGCAGCTGGCGACAATGGCATGGACCTCGACGCCGGTGGGACGCAACTGGCCGATCGCCCGCATCGCCCCCAGCACCGCGGCACTGCCACCCATGTCGTATTTCATCATTTCGATCTGGGACCCGGCCACCTTGAGGTTGTATCCGCCGGAATCGAAGGTGATGCCCTTACCCACCAGGGCGACCCGCCGGCTCGCCCCGCTGGCGGGCCGATAGATGAGGTGGATGAATTTGGGGGGCAGGTCTGAGCCTTGGGCCACCCCGAGGTACGCCCCCATGCCCAGGGCCTCGCAATCGGCCCGCTCCAGCAACTGGAGTTCCAGGTCGAAATCCCGGGCCAAGCCGGCGGCGATTTCGGCCAGCCCCGCCGGGGTGGCCACGTTGGGGGGTGAAGCAACCAACTGACGGGCCAGCTCCACCCCCGCACAGATCGGTTCCACTTCCGCCAGTCCCGCGGACGCCGTGGCGTCCAATCCCAGCAGGGCCAGCTCCTCGGGCTGAGATTCCGGTTCGGCCTCGCTGCGGAAACGCTGGTCGTGATACAAGCCAAGCCGAGCCGCTTCGGCCATGGCGCTGGCAGCGGCCCGAGCCTCCAGACCCTGGACGGGCATGGCCAGGCCAATGCGGCGGGCCCCTGCCCGGTTGGCGGTCTTGACGCCCTTGGCGGCGGCAGCGCGCAAGGCGGCCCCATCAAAGTGGTCCGGATTGCCCAGACCCACCAGCACCACAGTGGCCGGGCTGGCGCCGATGCGCTCTAACACCAGGGATTCGCCGGGTTTGGCTCGAAAGCGCCGTCGCTCCAACAGTGCATCCAGATCGTCCGCCAGCAGGGTGGCCAGTTGGCGCCGCAGGGGGTGGTCGCCTTCGCTGAAAAGGCCAACCACCAGGCCCCCCCCATCCCATTGCCCCAGGTCGTTGTCGCCAGCACCGTTTTCGGCGGTGATGCAGCGGATGTCCATGGCGGCGAGACTTTGGTGGCGATCGTAGCCAGGCCCCCTTGGGGAACCCGGGGCACCCGAACGAAGACCTTGGCCTCAGTCCGGATCGGCGGTGAAGGGGGTCGCCCAGCGGTCCCGGTTCTCTTTGTTGAAAGGGGAGGCCCAACGGCGGATCAAAAGTTGCTCCAACTGGCGACGAGCCCGGGGCTGGGTCGGCACATCGCACCAAAAACGGATGCTCAACATGGGGCTTAAATCGGCACGACCGAGGGCCTCTGCATAGGCCGCCAGATAGCCCTTGCAGTCATGCTCCCCTTTCCAGCGCCGATCGGCACGCCCCGTTTCGCCCACGTACAACAAAAGGGGCCAGGGCAAAGGATCGGGACGATCAAACACGAAGTAAAGGCTGGCTCCCCGATGGGGCGGCTGGGGCCAGCGCCAGAAATCGAGGGCCAGGGGTGTCAGCCCCAGGGGATTGCACTGCCCTGCCAGGGCGGTGGGAGTCCCCGGCGCAGGGCTGGCAAAAAGGCTGCCTTGCTGATCTGATGCCGGGGAGGCGGCTCCGTTGGGGAGCTGGCCGGGGGCCTCTGCCGGGAGGCTGGCAAATAATGGCGCCTGATGGTCCTGCACCCGCTGCTGCCATGCCAGCAGTTGGTCCCGCCGCAGGGGCAGGCTGGTTGGGCGAATGGTGCCTGCGGGTGCGGGTGCCGGTGCGGCGGGATCGACCGCACTCCCATGGGCAGAGCTTTCAAAGAAACTGGGCTGGCGGGGAGTCGGCATCGCCATCGCGGCAGCGATCAGCCTTTGGTGAGGGGCAGCTTCGGGCCCCGCTGCCCATCCTGTCGCCCTGGAGTCTGCTGTTCGCGGCCTTGCCGTTCGCGGCTTTGCTGTTCGCGGCTTTGCTGTTCGCGGCCTTGCCGTTGCGGGTTGGGCCGTTGGCCGCCAGTCCCCTCGCCTGCTGTGGCGGCAGTGGGGCCGCCGGTTTCGATGCAGGCCCGGGGATCGGGCAGGCAGGGCCCCGGCTCTGCTGCTGTGAACTCGACTTTGCCGATCATGGCCTCAATCAACTGGGGCGGAAATTGCAGGCGAAGCTGCAGGTCGGCCAAATCGAGGAAAGGGCCGCGGCCCCGCTCTCGCAGCAGGCGGCGACAACGGTCGGGAGAAAGTCCCAGCTGCTCCTGCAGCAGTTGGCCACCGGCCTGGTTGAGCTGCACCGGCACCGGGTCCTGCAGCACCGCAGGTGCGTCATACCAACGGAAGACCAACAGGGGCCGCCACAGCTCCAGGGTGAGGTTGTCCAAGTTGAGAAGCCGCTGGAGGTCGTCCAAACCACTGAGTTGGACGCCGCCGCGCTGCAGCCTCAGCAACAAATCCACCTGGTGAACCGTGCAGCCAGGCAGTCGCTGCCAGTCGGCGGCACTGGCCCGGTTGACATCAAGTTGCCAGCCCTGGCTCGCGGCCCGGCGGGGCGCCAAAGTATCAGCCAATCCCCTGGCCGGGGCAACCGGCTGGGACGAACTGCTCCGGGACGGAGTCCCGATGCGGTCTGCGGCGTTAAGGAGGCGCCGTGCCAGAGGATCCAGCCAGTGCCGCTTGGCCATGGCGGCCGCTAGGGAAAGGAAGTGGGCCGAACTGTGCCATGGAATCGCCGCTGGGGCCAGAGGGAGCTTCCCAGGCCTTGCGGGCGGCTTGCTCTGGCCAGTCCATCAGGCCCCAGCCCAAGGCAAGGACACAGGCATGGGCCCTGTCCCTGGCGCCAAGTTTGCGGATCAGATTGCTGAGGTGGCTTTTGACCGTTTCGGGGGATAGCTGCAGGCGGAGGGCAATTTCGTGGTTGTTGGCGCCGCTCGCCGCCCAGCCCAGGACCTCCCTCTCCCGGGCTGTCAGGAGGGCTGGCGGGGCCCCCAACTCGGGGCTCCAGGCCCGGTGCTGCAGCATCGACTCCTGCACCAGGTTGCCAACTCCCGCCCGCCGGAGGGCCCGCAAAACGGAGGGCTGGGGCGGGCGCGCCAGCAGCAGCACGGTGGCCAGGTGGGGTTGCCCATCTCTGCCCTGGCGCATCAACTCCAGGCCGCTGCCCTGGTCCAGGTGTTCGCCCACCAGCAGCAGATCGGGTCTGAGATTATTCACCAGCTCCAGGCCCGCCGCCATGGTGGTTGCCGCCCCGAGCAGCAGCTCAGGGCGCGGCAGGGGACCTGCCAAAAGACGGATCAGCAGGGGTCTAGACAGGCAGCAAACCCAGCGGCGCTCAGCCAGGATTGGGCCTAATTGGGGCGGCAGCCCAAGGCAAACCAGCAAAGGGTGCGGCTGCTGCATGCAGACCAAGGCGGCATCAAACATTGGTGGGGGCGGCCCAGGCTTACGGCATCTTTCGATACGTGGATCCGCACCTCCAGACGTCTCGGTGATTTCCCAGAATCAAGCCCTGGTTGTTTTGTCTGCCTGCCAACGTGCCGATGGCTTTTTTCGATTCCGACATCGTGCAGGAGGAAGCGCGACGTCTTTTCACGGATTACCAGCAACTGATGCAACTGGGTAGTGACTACGGCAAGTTCGACCGCGAGGGCAAGAAGCTGTTCATCGACCGCATGGAAGAAATGATGGATCGCTACAAGGTGTTCATGAAGCGTTTTGAACTCTCCGAAGACTTCCAGGCCAAGCTCACGGTCGAGCAGCTACGCACCCAGCTGGGCCAGTTCGGCCTCACCCCCGACAGCATGTTCCAGCAGCTCAACCAGACGCTGGAGCGCATGAAGAGCGAGCTTGGTAATGCTGGCTGAGGCCTTTGTTTTTTCTGTAAAGGCTCATTAGCTCGGCCTTGGCCATTAGCTCGGCCTTGGCCATTAGCTCGGCCTTGGCTCACTGGTTGGGCCTTGGCCATTGGTTGGGCCTTGACTCATTGGCTCGGCCTTGCCCATTGGCTTGGCTTCGGCCATTGGCTTGGCTTCGGCCATCAGCTTGGCTTTGGCCATTGGCCTGGCCTTGACCTTAGAAATCAAGCTGAGAACTCAAGCTGGAGCTGGCCCCCTGGAGTGGACCGCTGCGGCTCGGTACGATCTGCGCTGAGCTTGGCGATGGGTCCTGCCGATGGCTGTGGCGAGGGGTGACGACGGCGCGGGTTTGGCCCATGGGGCCAGCGCAGCCACAGCGGAGCTTCCTTCCTGGCTGAGTCGGGGTCTGGCCGATCTCTTTCCAGCCTCCCTGGAGCCCAGCGCCAGCCTTGATCCCCAACAAAGCCTGGGGGCCCGATTGGCCGAAGCCGGGTGCCAGAGCCGTCCCCTGCGCATCAAGCTCGGCATCGACCCCACCGGCAGCGATATTCACCTGGGCCATTCGATCCTGTTCCGCAAATTGCGGGCTTTTCAGGACGCCGGCCATACAGCTGTTTTAATCATTGGTGATTTCACCGCCCGTATTGGTGATCCCACCGGTAAAAGTGCCACCCGGGTACAACTCAGCGCCGCCGAAGTGGAGGCCAATGCCGAAACCTACTTGGTGCAACTGGGTCTGGGCCAGGATCCCCAGCGGGCCCTGCTCGATTTCACCACCCCTGGTCGACTGGAGGTGCGGCGAAACAGCGAATGGCTGACGACCCTCGATTTGCCCCAGGTGATTGAACTGCTGGGCACCAGCACTGTCGGCCAGATGCTGGCCAAGGAGGATTTCGCCAACCGCTACGGCTCTGGCACAGCGATTGCCTTGCACGAATTTCTTTATCCGCTGCTGCAGGGCTACGACTCGGTGCAGGTGCAGGCGGATGTGGAGCTGGGCGGCACTGACCAGAAGTTCAATGTGGCCATGGGCCGCGATCTACAACGCCATTTTGGCCAGCGGCCCCAGTTTGGTTTGTTGTTGCCGATCCTGCCGGGGCTGGATGGGGTGCAAAAAATGAGCAAAAGCCTTGGTAACACCGTGGGGCTGGATGAAGATGCGCTCTCGATGTATTCCAAGCTTGAAAAAGTACCCGATGGGGCAGTCAACGACTACCTCACCCTGCTTACCGATCTGGATCTGGCGGCATTGCCGCAGAACCCGCGCCAGTGCCAGCAGGCGATGGCCCTGGCCATTACCGCCGCCCGCCATGGCCTGGAGGCGGCCAGGTCAGCCCAGGCCGATGCCTGTCTCCTGGTGAGCGGCGGTGCCGGGTCGGGGGCTGCGGAAGCGGAGGTGCCGGAGGTTTCCCTGGCGGCGGTGAATTTTCCAGCCAAGGCCTTCTACTTGCTGGGGGCCGTAGGCATCAGCACCAGCAGCGAGGCCAAACGCCGCATTGATAGAGGGGAGGTGAAGCTTGATGGTGTGAAGATCGATCCCCAGCGCGAATTTTCCAGTCCCGCAGAACTCGACGGTCTGATTTTGCAGTGGGACAAGAAAACCTTTCGTCGATTTGTTATAGGTTGATTGGCTTGGCCGTTCTCCACCTCTGGCTCAGCATTCCAGACTTTCCCGGGTGTCCACACCCGTTGCAGGATTACGGCCACTGGCGCTGCGACAGAGGCTGACCTGGTCGGAGCGATCCAGGAGCGCCCCACTGAAATCGGCATCGGTGATGTCGGCACCGGCAAAACTGCTGCCCGAGGCGATCACCCCGCTGAGGATTGCCCCCCGCAGGTTGGTGCCGCCCATGTCGACCCGATCCATCAGCACGTCGCTGAGGTCGGCGCCGCTGAAATTGGACTTGGCAAATGACCCCTGGGTGAAGATCGACCCGTGCAGGTCGGCACCGCTGAAGTCGGCTTCACGGGCCACGGCCCCCGCGAAGGAGCTTTCGGCAAGCTGTTGGCCATGGAAATCCTGGCCGCTTTGGTTGGTCAAGGTGTAATCGACCCGGTCGGCGAAGCTGGCCGCCGCCGGGTCGACGGGTCCCCCCAGAAGCATCAACAGAACAAAAACCAACCCCAGCACCGGCTGCAGCCCTCTGGAGATCAAGGAGCCGGGCCGGTGGGGAGGGAAGGGGGGCATGCAGAGCCTGGGGGTGGGGTTGAACAGGAAATCAGACCGTGGTGATGGGCACACCCAGATGCTGACTGATCCGATCAAGGGCTGCTTTTTCATCAGCAGTTACCTTCTCGCCACTGCCGAACAGGCCATTGCCGGCGGCTGCGGCCACCGCCTTGCAGCTGTCCACAATCAGCTGGGCGTATTGCTGACAGCATTCGGCGTCGCCCTTGCTGCGGGCCAGGACCATGGCCTCGTCGACTTCGGCCAGGGCCTTGTCGAGCACCTTGCCGTTGCGCACGTCATCGACAGACACCTCCAGCTTTTCGGGCCTGATGCCCTGCTTAAGGGCCTCCTGATCAAACAGGCTGGCAATCAGGGGGTTGGAGGCATAGCGGCTGGCGGCCTGGGCGAGTTCGCGGCCCAGGGCGATGGCTTCCTGGGCACTGGAGAAGATGCCCATATCCACAGCCATCACAGCCATGGCGGCGGACAGGGGACCGCCAAGGAGTTTGTTGCGTTCGTCGCTGGTCAGTTCGATGGCCATGAAGTGGGTGTCAATCGACACAGAGTTCATCCCAAGCATCGCCCAAAGCCACCTGGAACGTCACCCCGTTGCCGGGGCATCCAGATGGGGGATCACCGCCCCCAGCAGGTGCAGGGACCCGGCCACCACGGGCAGGGGTCCGGCACTCGCCACCAGCCAGTCCAATCCCTCATAAGGGGTGGCCACCTCCCTGAGCTGGGGGGCGAGCAAGGGCCGCGCCGCGACCAGTTCAGCCCGGCTCCAGGAGGGCAGATCGGGCACGGGCACCAGGGCCACCTGGTCGCCTGGGCGAAGCAAGGCGTCCAAAAGCTGGGGGGCATCTTTGGTGATTTGCATGCCCAGTAGCCAGCGCCGTGGTCCTATGTCACCGCCATCGCCAGGGCCGCTGCCATCGCCATCGCCAGGGCCGCTGCCGTGGCAAATGCCAAGGCCAGCCTCAGCCTGGAGGCGATCGAGCTCGTCGCGCAGGGCCTGGGCTCCCGGGGGATTGTGGGCACCATCAAGCAGCAGGGGAAAGCCGCGAAACTGGCGCCGCTCCAGCCGCCCGGGCCAGCGGGCCGCCGCCAGACCCCGCTGGATGGCCTGGGGGGAAAGGGTCCACCCCAAAGCGTGCAGGGCTTCGGCCATCGCCACGGCCACCGCCGCGTTGCTGCGCTGCAGGTTGCCTGCCAAGCCCAGGCGCGGGCCCCCTTGCGCTTCGGTGGCCAGGGGCTCCACCCAGCGCAGGCTGCAGTTCCAGCGTCGCGCTTCCTGGAGCAGCACCTGGGCCACCTCGGGGGCCTGGGGGCCGCTGATGGCCACCCGGGCCCCGGCCATCACTGCGGCCTTTTCGCGGGCTATGGCCGCCAGGTTGTCCCCCAGCAGGTCGCAATGGTCCATGCCGATGGGCCCAAAGCCGACCACCGGCCGTTGGGGGTGGGCCGTGGTGGCATCCAGCCGTCCCCCCACTCCCACCTCCAGCACCACCAGGGGCAGCCCCTCGGCCGCGAAGCGATCGAAGGCGGCGGCGGTGAACAGCTCGAAGGGGGAGAGGCCATGGCGCTGGCCGATGGCCTGCCAGCGGCCCAGATCAGCGCGCAGGGTGTCGGCGTCGATCCAGGCGGCTTCAAGTTGGATGCGCTCGCACCAGCTAACCAGGTGGGGCGAGCGATAGATGCCGCAGCGCCAGCCCGCCGCCAGCAGGATGCCATGGAGTTGGGTGGCGATCGAACCTTTGCCATTGGTGCCTGCCACCTGAACGGCGGCAAAACGCCGCTCGGGATGGCCGCCGTCGGCTAGGGCGGCCTGCATCCGATCCAGACCCAGCTTGATGCCACGCCCGGCAAAAGGTTGCAGCAGGTCATCCAGGTCAACCGGAGGTGGAAGCGAACCCGGGGACAGGGGTGGCTCAGCCAAACGCAACGCTTGCGGTTGGGGCCGTCAGGCTTGCTAGGGCCAGCTCCAGCCTCTCGACCATTTCATGGAGATGGGTCGATTCGATCACCAGGGGGGGCACAAAGCGCACGACGCGGGGCCCGGCGGGCACCAACAGCAGCCCCTGGGCGATAGCGGCCTTGACGAGCTCTGGTGCCGTGACGCTTCCCTCGCGCAGGACCAGGCCCTGCAGCAGGCCCCAGCCCCGACTGCTTTCCAGCAGGGTGGGATGGCGCTCTGTCAGGGCATCTAGCAGGGCCCTGAGTTCGGCGCCCCGCGCTTGCACCTGGGCCAGCAAATCCCGTCGCCCAATCTCAGCGAGGACCGTGAGCCCAGCGCGGCAGGAGAAGGGATTGCCGCCAAAGGTGCTGGCGTGGTCTCCGGGTTGGAAATGGTCGAAGCGGGCCTTGACCGCCAAGGCGCCGATGGGAATGCCGCCCCCTAGACCCTTGGCCACAGTGAAGGCATCGGGCTCGACACCCAGGGTTTCGTAACCCCACCAGCGACCACTGCGGCCGACGCCGATCTGAACTTCATCGAAGATCAGCAAAATGTTGTGGGCATCGCACAACTGGCGCAGCCGCTGGAAGAAGGCCGGATCGCCGGGATTGACTCCGCCCTCACCCTGCAGCGGCTCGATCAGTACGGCCGCCACGCGGGGCCCTTCGGCTTCACAAGCTGAAAGCAGGCTCTCGAAACTGGCGAGGTCGTTGTATCTGAAGTAGCGGAATCCCTGCACCATGGGCTCAAAGCCGGCGTGGTAACGGGGTTGGCCCGTGGCTGTCACCGCCGCCAGGGTGCGGCCGTGGAAGCTGGCTTCGGCCGTGAGGATGAGGGGCTCGGCAATGCCGCGCACGCTGTGACCGTGCTTGCGGGCCAACTTGATTGCCGCCTCATTGGCCTCGGCGCCTGAATTGCAGAAAAAGAACCGATCGGCGCAACTGATCTGCCGCAGGGCGGCCGCAAGCTGCTCCTGTTCCGGAATGCGATAGAGGTTGGAGACGTGTTGGAGCTTCTCTAGCTGCTCGACAAGCGCTTGGCGCAGCACCGGATCGCTGTGACCCAAGGTGCAGACAGCGATACCGGCGACCGCATCCAGATACTGGTTGCCGTTGCTGTCCCAGACCCAAACCCCCTGACCTCGCACCAGTTCAAGGGGATATCGGGCATAGGTGTCCATCACCGCAGAGGGGATGGCAGGGATGGGAGCGGTGGGACTCGAACCCACATGCCCGAGGGCGCTCGATTTTGAGTCGAGTCCGTCTACCAATTCCGGCACGCTCCCTGTGACTCCACTGTACGGGCTCGTCAGTGGGGATCGACGACGCGGCGGATCGAAGCGCCGACACCGTTAAGGCGCTCTTCAAGGGCGGCATAACCGCGGTCCAGAAATTCCAGACCCATCACCGAGGTGATGCCGTTGGCCGCCAATCCAGCCAGCACCATGGCTGCAGAAGCCCGCAGGTCGGTGCCCTGGACCGGGGCGCCGCTGAGGCGGGCGACACCCTCGATACAGGCCGTGTTGCCCTGCAGCCGAATCGAGGCCCCCATCCGTTGCAGTTCGGCCACGTGCTGGAGGCGGTTTTCAAAGATGTTTTCGACCACCATGCTGGTGCCCTGGGCGGTGGCCAACAGGCTCATGAACGGGGCTTGCAGGTCGGTGGGGAAACCAGGGAAGGGCTGGGTGCGCAGGTCGACCGCCTGGACCGCTTCGGCGCGGATCCGCAGGCCCTTGCCTTCAACCTCAAGTTTGCAACCAGCGTCTTCCAGTTTGGTGAGCACCGCTTTGAGGTGTTCGGGGATCACGGGGGTCACCAACAGATTGGAGCGGGTGATGGCACCTGCCAACAGCAACGTGCCCGCTTCGATGCGGTCGGGAATCACCGCGTAATCAGCACCATGGAGCTGATCAACCCCATCGATGACGATCGAGGGAGTGCCGGCGCCCCGAATCCGGCCGCCCATGGCGATCAGCAGGTTGGCCAGGTCAACGACTTCTGGTTCTTGGGCGGCATTTTCGATGGTGGTTTCGCCTTCAGCGAGCACCGCGGCCATCATCAGGGTTTCGGTCGCTCCGACGCTGGGGCAATCCAGGTGGATCTGGCCGCCGGTGAGGCGACGGCGACGGCCCGGCACTACAGCCGTCACGACGCCGTGTTCGATGGTCACCTGGGCGCCGAGGGCCTTGAGGCCCTTCACATGCTCAACAACCGGGCGGGAGCCGATCTGGCAGCCGCCGGGCAGGGGCACCTGGGCCATCCCCATGCGGGCCAGCAGGGGGCCGATGCAGAAAAAGCTGGCCCGCAGGGTGTTGACCAGTTCGTAGGGAGGGGCGGCTTGGGTGATGTTGTCGCCGTCGAGGTCGATGATTTCGCCACCCCGAACCACTCGCACCCCAAGGGCAGCCAGGATTTCGCCCATGGCAGCGATGTCGGTGAGACGAGGGACATTGCGCAGCCGCAGGGTCTCCTGGGTCAGGAGGCAGGCGGCCATCAGCACCAGGGCCGAATTCTTGGCCCCATTGACTTTTATCTCGCCGCTCAAGCGTTGACCGCCGGTGATCTCGAGCCTTGGCTGAACCACGGTCTTGGCGGGAGCGGCGAGGAGGGTCATGGAGGTGGGGATTACCGACAGGTTCTTCTAGAAGTGAATCTTGACAATGATCCAGGCCAACGTCTAGGGGGTCGCCGTTGGAACTGTCTGGTGATTCTGGCTGCTTTGGGGCCACCTGCAAGGACCGTGATGGCGTAAAGTTTTTAAATCGGTGCGTCCTACGCGCTGAATCGCCCGCGGATGTGGCGGAATCGGTAGACGCGCTAGTTTCAGGTACTAGTGACAGCGATGTCGTGGGAGTTCAAGTCTCCCCATCCGCATTATTTCCCTCCAATGATTGTTATCAAAATCTCGAATGCTTCCGATGTGGTAGCCGCCAAGATGGGCCGGTTCCTGGAAAGCTTTACCCCCGACCAATTCGATCGCGACAAGGTTGAGGATGTTTTGATCACCAAGTTGATTGAGCAACTTGCCCTGGAAGGAATCAGTGGGGAGGTAGCAGCTGTCCGGGGCATGACCATGGAGGCCAAGCAGCTCCTGATTGAGGAGCGTCTCCATGTCAGGCACCACGAGTTTTTCTGAGGAAAGTTCTGAGGGCAGTTCTGAGGTCAGTTCTGAGCCCCTGGTACTGACCAGCCGCCGCAATCCCCTGGTGGCCCGGCTCCGGGACCTCCATACCTCTGGCGGCCGGAGCCGGCAGGGGTTGCTGTTATTGGAAGGCACCCATCTGGTCCAGGAGGTGGTGCGGCTGCGGCTGCAACCGGAGCTGCTGCTGGCCACCCCGGCCTGGTGCGAGGGCCATCGCGATCTGCTGGCATGCCTGCCTGCCGCGACCCAGCTGAGACAGGCCAGCGCCGCAGTGCTGGAGGCGGCCGCCAGCACCCGCCATCCCGATGGGGTTTTGCTCACCCTGACGCCTCCCGGGCCCGCAACGCCCCACCCCGGCAGCGAGGCGCCCGCGTTTGTGCTGGCCCTCGATCGTCTGCAGGATCCGGGCAACCTCGGCACCCTGCTGCGCACGGCCTTGGCGGCGGGCGTTCAACAGGTTTGGTTGGGGGAGGGGGCCGATCCCCACTCGCCCAAGGTGTTGCGGGCTTCAGCGGGGGCGGCCTTGGAGCTGCCGCTGCTGCGTCTCAGCTCAGAGGCCTTGGTGAGACAGGTGGACCAGGCCCGTCAGGGGGGGTGGCAGATCGTGGCGACGGCGGCAACCGCTCCAAGGCCCTACTGGCAGGTCGATTGGTGCCAATCCACCCTGTTACTGCTGGGCAACGAAGGGGCTGGGCTGGCCGCCCCCCTGCTGGCCCTGGCCGATCAACGGGTCAGCATTCCCCACAGCGAAGCGGTGGAATCCTTGAATGTGGCGGTGGCGGCCGCGCCGCTGCTGCTGGAGCGCTGGCGTCAGACCCTTTGCGCCGAATCGAGATCACCAGGGGGGACAATGCCTGCATCGTTCGCGACGTCCCGGTGACGGCCACTCCCTCCACCCCCGCCCCGGTCGCGGCCCCAGCCGATGGCGTTACCGCAGACGACCTGACCTTTGATGTGATCGTGATCGGCGCCGGTTATGGGGGCTTCGATGCGGCCAAGCATGGGGCCGATCACGGGCTCAAGGTGGCCATCGTCGAATCCCGCGACATGGGGGGCACCTGTGTCAATCGGGGCTGTGTGCCCTCCAAGGCGTTGCTGGCGGCCAGTGGCCGGGTGCGGGAATTAGGGGATGCGGAGCATCTGGCCGGCTTTGGCATCCATGCGGCGCCGGTGCGCTTCGAGCGCCAGAAGATCGCCGACCACGCCGCCCAGCTGGTGGCGACGATCCGGGCCAACCTCACCAAGACCCTGGAACGGGCCGGCGTCACGATTTTGCGGGGCAAGGGCCGTCTGCAGGGGCCCCAAAAGGTGGCGGTGCGCGAGAGCGGCAGCGGCATCGAGAGGGTCTACTCGGCCCGGGAGGTGATCGTGGCCACCGGTTCGGATCCCTTTGTTCCCCCCGGCATCACCACGGACGGCCGCACGGTGTTCACCAGCGATGAGGCCATCAACCTGGAGTGGCTGCCCCGCTGGATCACGATCATCGGCAGCGGCTACATCGGTCTCGAATTTGCCGATGTTTACACCGCCCTTGGCTGTGAAGTCACGATGATCGAAGCCCTCGATCGCGTCATGCCGACATTTGATCCGGACATCACCAAGATCGCCGCCCGGCACCTGATCGAGGCCCGTGACATCGATGCCCGCACCGGCGTGCTGGCCAAAACGATCACCCCCGGGTGCCCGGTTCGCATCGAGTTGGTGGATATGGCCAGCAAGGAGCCGGTGGAAACCCTGGAGGTGGATGCGGTGCTGGTGGCCACCGGCCGGGTGCCGGTGAGCAAGGACCTCAATCTGGCATCGGTAGGTGTGCAAACCAGCCGCGGCTTCATCCAGGTGGATGAAACGATGCGCGTGCTCGCCAGCCACGAGGCGGACGCCGCCGTGGTTCCCCATCTCTGGGCCGTCGGCGATGTCACCGGCAAGATGATGCTGGCCCACACGGCAGCCGCCCAAGGGGCCGTGGCCATTGACAACATTCTTGGCCACGAGCGCCGCATCGACTACCGCTCGATTCCGGCCGCCACCTTCACCCATCCCGAAATCAGTTCGGTAGGCCTCAGTGAGGCCGATGCCAAGACGCTGGCGGCCCGGGAGGGTTTCGAGCTGGGCACGGTGCGCAGCTATTTCAAGGCCAACTCCAAGGCCCTGGCCGAACTCGAAAGTGAGGGGCTGATGAAGTTGCTGTTCCGCAAGGACAGCGGCGAAGTGCTGGGCGCCCACCTCTATGGGTTGCATGCCGCCGATTTGATCCAGGAGATCGCGAACGCCGTGGCCCGCCGCCAGAGCGTGCGCCAACTGGCCCATGAGGTGCACACCCATCCGACCCTCAGCGAGGTCGTCGAGGTGGCGTACAAGCAGGCCGCCATGGCGGTGGGGTCCTGAGATGGAAATCCGTCGCCGTCCCCCCAATCCGAGTGTGCGGGTCTCCTATCTGGAATTCGGCATCCCCCATCCTGAGGAGAAGCCCCGCCACATCCTCGAAGAGATCGTCTGGGAAAAGGACCGGGAGGTGGAGGTGGCGCGCCAGCGGGTCAGCCTGGACCAGCTCAAGGCCCAGGTGGCCGACTTGCCGGCCCCCCGGGATTTTGTGGCGGCCCTCAAGGCCAGCTGCCGCAAGCCGGCGGTGATCGCCGAGATCAAGAAAGCCAGTCCCAGCAAGGGGGTGATCCGGCAGGATTTTGATCCGGTGGCCATCGCCAAGGCCTATGGCGCCGGTGGCGCCAGCTGCCTGTCGGTGCTGACGGACAAGAAATTTTTTCAGGGCGGCTTTGATGTGCTCGTCGATGTGCGCGGCGCCGTCGAGTTGCCGCTGCTGTGCAAGGACTTCATCCTCTGGCCCTATCAGCTGTACCAGGCCCGCGCCGCTGGCGCTGATGCAGCCCTGCTGATCGCCGCCATTCTCAGCGACAAGGACCTGCATTACCTGCTCAAGGTGGCCCACAGCCTTGGTTTGGCCGTGCTGGTGGAGGTGCACGATGGCGCCGAAATGGAGCGGGTGCTGGCCCTGGAGGGGGTGAAATTGATTGGCATCAACAACCGCGATCTCAGCAGCTTTGCGGTGGATCTGGCCACCACAGAAGCGCTAATGGCCAGCTACGGCGCCCAAGTGCGGGCCAAGGGGGCGTTGCTGGTGAGCGAATCGGGATTGTTCAGCCGCGATGATCTCGATCGGGTCGTAGGCGCCGGCGCCGATGCGGTGCTGGTGGGCGAGGCACTGATGCGCCAAAGCGATGTGACGGCGGCCCTGGAAACCCTGATCGGCGGCTGAGGACCATGGGCCGATGGTCCGGGCCCCATAGTCTTGATGATTAGCGACGACAACCATCCTTTGAACCCCTTCCCATGAATCAGGTAGCCAGATCGGCCAGGAAAAATTGCAGGGGATACCGTTATCTGGCTGTTAGCGCCGCCTGCACGGCGTGGGGTTGGGGAGCGGTTGTCCTGGCGGCGCCAAACAATCCGAAGTCGACCCCTGGATCGGCGCCAGCCCAGGTGGCACGAGACGGCTGGAAGGACTGCGCCTTCAATGGCGTGACGATCGGCTGTATTGATAAACAATTACCTGATGGCATCAGCCTGTTGTGGAAAGACGGTTTGAAGATGACCTACCGCCAACTGCAGCCAGCACAGGGGGGGAAGCCTACCGAACTGCGTGATCAACTGGGCGGCATTTGGCGCAGACAAATCCTGGGCCAAGGCAACACCGTGCTCACCAATAAAGCAAACGGTGCCCGAATCTTTGTGCCACTGCGCTTCACCTGCAAACCGCCACTGCAAGGGGAAGTAGGCTATTGTCGCTATTGATGCCGCTACTGAGCCGATCCCAGCGTGCGGCATGACGAATGGCGAATCGAAAAGCGCTCTAGGGAATAGCAGCAAGGCATCGCTCATAGTACATCTCTCGATCCGCCAGTCCGTTGGTACCACCGTTAACGCGTAAGGTGACTTTTTTTACACTGGGATCAGAATCACACAGCTGATTCATGTTATTATTTTCCCACCAGAATCCTGCCGAGCTAAAGGGATAATGTTCGGCAACATAGTCAACACCCTGCATCACAGCAGGATCTTTAATAAAGTTAGCAAAATCCTGATAGTTGGCCCGTCCAGTCAATTGAATATAGCCGGCTCCCTTGTAGCGGGGCCCATCGCCTGGCTGGGTATTGCCGAGATCAGCCCTGTCCTCATAGTCCCAGCCGGAAGCGAGCTCCTTTTTGTAGCGTCCGCCCCCTGATTCATGGGCGGTCTGACTGAGGAAATGGCGAAGCCTGGGCTTTGTGGTTACGCCAAACCGATGCAAGCATTCGTTGAGCTCGGTCACTTCCTCGTCCTTGATCATCCCTGGTCCGCAAATCCAGATGCTTGCCAGTTGCTGTTTGGTGATCAAAGCCGCGCCCGAGGCCCGGTCTTGACCAGGGGGATTAGGAGAGGTGCGGAATTGAATGACCCAGGGGGCAGTGTCATCCATGAGGGCTGGATCGACTTTGGCGGCAAAGGCCTTCATCGCTTCGACCTGATTGCGGTTATCCTCGCGAAAGTAGGTGATAAAATCGAGAAATTTTTCGGGTGTAATTTTGGCCATGATGGGGAAGTTAATGACAAAATGACTTCGATCAGAATTCAAAGACGGAATCACACTGATGACAAGCCTTTGAGAAGGTTTCTTCATCCCAACTGCTGACCTCGGAACGCTGCCAACCTCAGGGTGGAAAAACTCAATAGATTTGCAAGCTGGTTTTTTCCGATCTTTTGCCGAGCTTTTGGATGCCGGCGCCCTGGTTGGGTTGGCGGGTGCCTAGAGGCCTGGCTTGAGTCCGGTGGGTTTGCCTTTGACGCTGGTGACGATCCGACCATCACCGCTACCAGGACCCCGATCCCAGAAGATGCGATCGAAGGTGTCGTAGCTGTATTCGTCGTAGGCACCGCCGATGCCGATGTCATAGCTATCGGAGGCACCATGGCGGGTGCCGAAGGGGTCGTGGACAAGCCAAAGCTTGCGTTCGAGATCGTGCCCCACCAACAGCACAATGTGGCCACCGCTTTTATACTTTACGCCGATCACCACTGGAATACCTTTGCTCAAAGAGAGTAGGAGATCATCGGCTGAAATGCTCTGCTGGGTGTAATAAGATTCAATGCCTAGATCCTTGAGGGCCTTGGTCTGGCAATTGTGATCTACGGTGTCACCGTAGGGGGCAAGTAGCTTCTGATAGGCCGATTCCGGTTCATTAAGACCCTGGGCGCTTGCGGAGCGGCTGAGCTCACCATCAAGGAGAAAATCGGCCAACATCGTGCAAGAGGTAAGATTGCACTGGCGGAATCCATTGCCAAAGGTGGGATGCCAATCGTTATCCGTTTGGCCACGGTATTTGACAGGAAGCTTGATTGCCTGCGGCTGACCCTCAAGCTCCACATGAGGCTGGTAGGCATAAACTGTATCTAGTTTGGTTTTGCCATCGCTAGCCAGGATGGGGGTGACAAGCTGGAGCTTGACGTGTTGAAAACGGTCGGGGGTGATAGCGCTGACCAACATCCGGGTGCCCGCCTGGACCAAAGTCTTTTCAGAGGGCTCCAGATCTTGGGAGCCGACTGGATGATTTTTAAAAATGGTATTGATACGGGCGGTTACTGCTTGCTGAGTTGAATTGCTCATCGTGAACTCCGTCGTTTTGGAGGGTTGGAGAGTGGACGTGCGGAGGGCGGTCCTGCGTCAGCTCCATCCTGAAGCTAAGTCATGTTTGTGGTTGTCAGTATCCAGACAGCCAGTTGTCATATTCATGACAATCTTGCTGCTATCTGCAACTGACAACTCGCCATTACACTGTGGCCATTGTGGCCATTGTGGCCATTGTGATCAGCGACCGCCCTGCTCTCCCAATGGCTGCAGGGTATCGGGGTTGAGAGGCGCAATGAAGGCCGCATTGGCCTGCACGCGGCAGGCAACAGGAAGGAGCCGCTGCCCCTGGGGCCTCAGATCCTGACGCAGGTCAAAGGGATGGGCCAGTAGCCGCAACCAGGGACGCCCGGCCATGATCACAATCGCTTCGGTGCCATCTCCCTTCAGATCGCTGTCCACGACTGCCCCGTAGGCGAGTAAGGCCACCACCTGGCCCCGGTCGTCGCGGCAGTTGAGGCCAGCCGGATCCCTATCCACCACGAGCCATTGGCGCTGGGGATAGGCATTGCGGTTGCCGGGCAGCCGGCTGGAAACGAAATCGCCATTGGCGGTGGCGAGGGGGACAGCGGCAATTTGGGCCCCAGCGCTGGTCCAGGGAAGCAGGGCGGTGGCCAGGACGACCAACGGCAGATAGCTGGGACGGCGCATCAATCGGGGGCAGATCACCGTTGAGACTAAACAAAACACTGCGGCAGCCCGGAGGCCCGTTGATGCCCCTAAGGCAACTTGGGCCCGTCTGTTCTTCGGCGCCTGCCGCCTGTCTTGGCGCGATCGCACCATCGCTTCAGCCCAACAGCCACCGCCCCACCGACGCCAAAGCAAGAATAGGGCGGCTGTTCAAACCCACTCCGGAAACTGTTACTCAGCCTGGCTGGCACCGTATTGACCACTTGCTGCTGCAAATCGGGCAGGCCGCTGGCCGAGATAGGCATTAAATTATCTACACCCGCGGACGTGAGGTTTTAGTTTATTTTTAAACGTGATACTCCCATCCCAAGCGACGGCTTCCACCCTTGGATTGGCGATCTTCTTGCCGCAATACTCAGGGGTGATCATCGTTTAGCTGGACCCACCTGGTTCGCTGCTGTGCTCCGGTTCACCCCGCAGATCAGGCCCGCTCGCTTGGGTTGGACCGGTCAAGTGATTCTCGGGATTCAACGCCTTATCGGGCATGTCAGCGGTGGTGCCGCTCTTCAGAGCCCCGTTATCGTGAACATCGACTGCCATCGTTGGGGCGGCGAGGTCTTTTTTCACGATCTCGCTCTGGTGTTGCCGTTCTTCAGGCACCTCAGGCAGCATTCCCCACATGACCAGCACGCTTGTGATGCGCTCCTCATCAAGATTACCGGTGTAGTTTTCCATCAGCAGGCCATTGAGATCAGAAGGAATCTCTAAATCTCCCTCCTTTACAAAACAGACCCGCCTTGTTTTGCGGAACAGGGCTGTAAGAAAGCCCGCCTCGAAGATCACATTCTGGCGCGGACGCAGCCTGGTTGGCTCGCCATATTTATACAACCGGCCCTCATCGTCTGGCGTCAGCAAGATGAAACCCGCCATGCAGCTGTTGATCTGGTCCTCGATGGTGCTGAGCAAATCACCGCCGGTGCGGGCTTTGGCCTGAATCACCACAGAGCGGATTCCCTTATTAGTGAGGAACTTCTCAAGTTCCTCCCGAATCTGTTTGTTGTGACCATGCACTATGAACACTTGCTTGTAATCCACCAGCTTGCGCGGTGAACACAGGAGCATCGCTTCCAGGGTCTTGACCGCCAATCGCATCTTCAGGCGGTCCTCATCGGTGAACATTTGTTTTTTGTTTTCTTCGGCGTATTTTTTGGTATTTTGAAATGCAACAACACCAAAGGGTTCGCCGCCGCTATCGGAAAGAATGATCGGCACACAGTAGATGGGGCCGATATCTGTGGTTTTTTTCTGCCCAGTGGAATCAGTGGAAAATCTGAAACTATGATGCTTTTCGGCGAGGGGAGCGTATTCGGGTGCCCGCTTGCGGAAGGCCATCGCGGCGATGCCATCATCGATGGGCAGCTGCCGGTTCTCCTTCCGCAGTTCCTCCAGACTGTTCACATCATCGTTCTCGGTCCAGACCAGCAGGGTGTTCATCTCCCTGCTGGAGCCGCTCCGGTCCGCTGCAAGAACCAGGATCGAGCCGGTTTCGCAGAGGGGGCTGCGCTTGATGATGATCTCAAGGAAATAGCGAATAACCAGCGATGATTTGCGATTGCGCGCCATGCACACGAAATCTAAGAGGAATTCGTAGAACGACTCCTGCTCGTCCCCCCGGATCCTGATGCTGCTGCTCGTGTCGGCCATGGAAGCTACCAGCATGAAATAAGCCATTCCCACCGTAGCCCTACTCAGCCCTCGCCGGTATTCAACCGCCTGTGTTCAAACGCCTGTGTTCAAACGCCTGTCTTCAGCCAACCTGGCCCTGCCTTCAACCTTCAGAGCTTTTCCAGTAACTACGGATCACCGGTGCAACCGGCAAATGCCACATCCAGCAGCAGGTTGCCCTGGTCGAACTCAGCCCTAAACAGTTTACGCACGTTCATGCCTAGCTTCGCTGTGTCGCCCTTCTCCCCCAGTTGGCCCCAGACCTGTCGCCACGCTCCTGACAGCACATCCTTCGGCAGCTGGAAGGTGAGGTTGAGACGCATCAACGCAATATCACCGTTTTGACCGATCTTGGCGCCTAACAAACCCATTGAGTAGTAAGGATACCGGCAGCTTCTTGCTCTGACTTCAAAAGCTCCCTGCCTGCCATTAAGCATCAGCGTTAGTCCTCCAGAATTACGCAGGGGTCTAATCCGGAAGCTCAGCCACAAGCGGCTCCACACCCTCCCACCTTGAGAATCGCTGATCAAAGCTCAGCACCGGTAGGGCACCGGCGCGTGCGGCACGGGCCAGGATGAGTTGATCGGCCAGATCGCCTCCCTGGCGGAAGTGCTCCAGGGCATCGATCACCGCGTCGATGTCATCGACGACCACACCGCGGCTGCGCACCAGTCGCTCCAAAAGCTCGTAGCGGGTCTGGCGGGCGAGGTCGTAGCCGCGCAGCACCCAGGCCACCTCCGCCAGCACCACATCCGGGAGGTAGACGCCACCGGAGGCAACCGCAGCCAGAAAGGCCCGTTCAGCTATGGGTGTCTGTTGGGGGTCATCGCCGATCAGCAGCCGGACGACGACGTTGGTGTCAAGCGTCCTCACGATCGTCTGAATTGCCGATGGCTGCGGCGATGGTCTGCTCCATCTGCTCAAGGCTTAGGCAGCGATTGACCTTGGGGCGGTTGAGGAACAACTGCTCCGGTTCGTATTTGGAGGGCACCAGCACCAGCCGCCCCTGTCGGTCGATGCTGGCCTGAAGCTTGGCACCGGGCGCCAGTCCAAGGGCATCTCGCAGGGGCCTGGGCAGGGTGAGCTGGCCCTTGGAGGTGAGCGTGACGGTGGTCATGAATTGATTGTAAGGCGACTTGCCTTACGCACCGCCGCAGTTTCAAAATGCCCCCAGCAGATCCCACGCCCCCATGAACCAACTGCGTTACCAGCCCTCGTTGCTGAACCGCATCGCCCGGGTGCTGCTGTGCCTGGTGTTCATCCATGCCGTGATCGGCAAGCTGACGGGCTTTGCCGGTGTGGCCGGTGCCATCGCCGCCAAGGGACTGCCGCTGGCCCCCGTACTGCTGGTGGCGGCCATGGCCCTGATGGCGGTCGGTTCGGCCCTGGTGATCAGCGGCTGGAAAACCCGCCTGGGGGCATTGCTGTTGCTGCTGTTCCTGGTGCCCACCACCCTGCTGTTCCACGGCGATGTGGCGGACAAGATGGAGCGGATTCAGCTCTTCAAGAACCTGGCGATCATGGGCGGGCTGCTGCTGGTGGCCGATCAAGACAGCGAATGAGCTGCTGCATCACCTGCTGATCGTCCCGGCCCAACGCCCGCAGCGCATCAACGGTCTGGGTTGACGGGCTGGGTCCAGCGGCGGTAGAGCCAGACGCCAGCACCGCCCCAGAGCAGGCTCCAAAGGCTGAAGGTGGCGGCGGTGCCGAGCTGGCCGCCCTCCAGGGAATAGACGCCGGCGTTTATCAGGCCGGCATCGATCAAGGAGCCGCCGATGCCCCAGCCCAGCACCCAGGTGAGCATGAAGCCAATGGCCTGAAGGTTGCCCGTCATGGAAATGGGGATGCAGCAGTAGCCATCAAAAACCCCCGGGGTTGCCGGGGGGCGTGAGTGAACCAAGCAGAGGTTCAAAAACTGAACGGAGCGACAACGGCCGTGATAGGGGCTGTGGAGTCGGTGCCGATCGCGATCAACCGAGCCCGATTTGCTGAAGAATGCCTTGGCCGGTGAGCAGCTCGGTGGCGAGGCCGATCACGAAGCCCATCATGGCCAGACGGCCGTTCCAGGTCTCGGCAAATTCAACAAATCCGAAGCGGGGGGTGGGGTCAGCCATGGGTGATGCGGTTCAATGTCCCAACTGTAACAGCATGTGAAGCGGTTGGGTGATGGCGGGTTCCCGTATGCATACCCCTTTGTCGTGGACGAAGCCGACGACGGCTCCAACCGGGCCAGCGCCATCGGCAACTTTATTCACCCGGAGGCATACAGCCTTGAGAAGCTGCACCGGTTGATACGGGATGCCGTGCACTGCCCTTAATGGAGAGCTTGGCCTCGCCCCTGATCCGGCTGCAGCTTGGGTCGCAGGAATTGCTGGCCCTGTGTAGAATCCCTGCGACTTCAACGGGGTGGTTCGGGCCAGCGTGAAGCGGCGGGTGCCAGTGGTGATGACACCTGGCAGCGGCCTGCATGCCAGCGATCTGGCGGCGGGATTGGGGAAGGCCGTCGGCAACTTGGACGCCACCACATTGAAGGCTCGATCGTTCAAACAGAGGTTCGCCGGGCCGTTGTGGCCTCTGGGATGGCAAAGCCGGCGAGCTGCCACGGCTTCCGACACTGGTAGTGGCGCTATTTTGAGCTGAATACGACATGTAGCCAACACAAACAAAGACCTTTTCGATAGAGACCTTGGTCGCATTCATTTTGTAAATAATACTGGCGCGCCGTTGGAAGCTTAAACTGGATTGACGTTTTTCTGTTAACTATCAGGATTTAATCGATGTACATCGATGTTGGCTTAGGCATGTTTAGAGGGCCTCCACTTTGAGCACTCCGTGGAAATCTTTGGGGCTCATTAGCTTTTGGTATTCTTATATTATTAATTTTACAGCTGTGATATTAATCTTAACACATTAGTCATGCATCCTATTGGCTCTAGGACACCAGCCGAGAAGTACTATGCGTTTTGACCACTATTGCACCTCAACGTTGAAACTACGTCCCGATACAGAAGATGGGAGCAGACGCGGGCTCCTATACTGACATCACTGCCCGCTTCTGATCTTGAGCGTTAGAAGGAGCAAAAGAATCGTTGTCCAAGCATTGTGAATTCGAGCTCTTAAGAATGGCCAAGCCTCAAATAACCAATAAGTTAAATTAAGGAAGCCTTGCCAACTGTATTCGAGAATGCTACACAATTTAAATTATAGATTCAAGGAGAACCTGATGACCATTTTCGTAGAACCGATCCCCGACCCCGGCCAGGTCCCTGAACTAAAGCAACTGCTCGCCCACAAGGACGATGCCGAGTTCGTCGACCTCTTGGAGAAATCTCTCAGGGCGGCCCAGGACAAGGCGTCAAAAGAACTCAACCCTGATCTCTTCAAGGCAATTCCGTTCGGCACCGGGAAATGGCCGACGACTTTTGATGAGTATGCCGAATTCCTAGTCAAGTTCTCCCACTGGATTCCTCAACAGAGCATCGACCCGGTATGGACCGCTCCGGGAAATCCGCAGGGTGAGCACCAAGAGATCTATGACCACCTCTGCTTCTTCTACTGGCTTATCGACCAGCCTATTCTCCCCGACGAGGGAGTGCTGCAGCATTACGAATGGTTTGAGGAGTTCCTGGTGAAATACGCAAATTTGTGGGGCTCGATCCTCGATACGACCGACTCGTTTAACGCTAAAATCCTTGAAAGCTTCATCAAACTGTCCCCGGAATATCGGGTGCAGGATTCGATGATCGGTGACCCGCCGCGTCCCAATAACCCGAGCGGTTGGCTTACATTCAATCAGTTCTTCGCCCGCGAGCTTAACCCCGGGCTTCGGCCGATCGCCAACCCGTCCGACAATACTACCGTCGTAGTGCCCGCCGATTGCACCTACCGGCGGTTCTACAAAATCGATGCCAACTCTAACATCGAGCCGAAGATCACTATCAAGGGCACCCATACTTTTGCCAATGTTAATGACCTCCTGCGAGGCAGCGCCTACAAGGATAGATTCGCCAATGGCTATTTCGTCCATCTCTTCCTCGGACCGTACTCGTACCACAGGTTCCACACGCCGGTGTCCGGGGTGGTAATGGAATGCTATCCGCTCACGGGGCAGGTATACCTCAAGGTGGAGATCGCGGGTCCGAATCCCGGCGAGCCAGGCGATCAATTCCGAGCTTACGATCTCTCTACCGACGGCTACGAGTTCCAGCAGGCTCGCGGCGTGCTCACAATCGACACTTCGGGCTCACCGGATGGTGATGTGGGTATCGTGGCCGTGGTCCCTGTCGGCATGTGCCAGGTCTCGGGGGTAAACATGATTCATGAGGCTGGCAAGGAATGCCGCAAGGGTGACGAGTTTGGGTATTTCACCTTCGGTGGGTCCGACATCATCATCCTGTTCCAAGAGGGAGCTGACCCCCAGTACAATCAAGAGTTCTTCGCCGTAGAAGGGCCTCCATACTCGCACTACGGCACAAAGTTGGCGACGGTCTCCCGAAGGTCAGGTTGAAATCGATAAGTATGAGTTGCGTTATAAATCTTTTGGTGGTGAAGAACAACATGCCAAACCCGAAAGTCTACATTTCTAACAAATCAAAAAATGAACTCTTGTATAGCATTATTAATTATTTTCTTTCGTTGCCAATAGTCTGGCGTCGCCTCATTATTGCTGTTGTTTCTCACGGAAGTGCGCCCGCAACCCCCCTTTGACGTGACCCCCTGCCCATGCTCCGGGTGCCGCCGTTGGGCGCCCGCAGATCCGCACCGAACCGCGTCCAGCGGCCCGAGCGAAACGCTAGTTGCACCCCTCCACCGACACCCGGTAGCTGAAGCCGGTGGAGCCGGGCATGGCGCTGGAGCCCACCCGCACGTTCACCAGGCTGGTGCGTTTGCCGGGCACGGCGGGGAAGGGGCCGAGGCGGCGCTGCTGCCCCGGTGAGAGGGAGAGGTTGTCGTTCACCAGCTGCAGGTTGCTGCGATCGGTGAACACCAGAAAAACCCCAAGCGGGAAGGTGCCCTGGCTGGTGGAGGCCGACTGGAAGTTGACGCGGTAGCTGGCGAAGGAGCGATCCACCGCAAAATCGGTGTTCCAATTGGTGCGGCCCACCAGCCGGTCGGGGCCGATGCGCTTCTCCACCACTGGCTGGCCGCCGCCGCCGATCGGCATCAGGAAGCGGCAGGACGCCTGGGCGGCCCCGCCACCGCTGGCCAGTGCCATGCCGGCGACCAGGCCGACGGCCAAGGCAGTGACTGGGGTGGCGGAGGGTGAGCCGGCCGTTCTGGAGAGGTTGCGCAGGGACATTGCGGTGTCGCCGGACGGGGACAGATCCTTGAAACCTAAGGCGACGGGTGCTTTCTCCGCCACAGAAGCCCGCAAGCGGCTCTATGCCCTGATTGATCAGGTGGGGCAGTCCCACGAGCCCGTGCAGATCACCGGTAAGCGGGGCAATGCCGTGTTGCTCTCGGTAGACGACTGGCGCGCCATCCAGGAGACCCTGCATCTGGTCTCGATTCCTGGCTTGCGCGAATCAATCCTGGCAGGCATGGCCACGGATACCTCTGAGCTGAGCAGCGAACCGGGCTGGTGAGCTGGACGGTTCTCTTCACCAAGCAGGCCCGGAAGGACGCCTGCAAAGTCGCCTCGGCTTCTCTGGCGTTCAAGCAGCAAGCCCAGGCCCTGCTGGAGCTGCTCGCCCACGACCCCTACACCCAACCGCCGCCCCGCGAAGCCATGGTCGGGGAGCTGCGCGGAGCTTGCTCACGCCGCATCAACATCCAGCACCGGCTCGTGTACCAGGTGCTGGAGGAGGAGCGGATCGTGAAGGTGCTGCGCCTCTGGAGCCACTACTAGGTTTAGGGCCGGCAACAGGAGGCACGGCCTCTTCACCCTTCAATACGAACACTACTCAATCGGGGCATTTTGCCACTGGCGTCGGATTGCCGGGGTAGTTAATCAGACCCGCACCAACTCCTGGCCATCGGCCAATCTGGCATCGGCAAGCCGACCGAGCTCCAGATCATCCACCAACATCCAACAGCTCTTCGTAGGCCCGGGCTGGTACGCAATAAAAGACGCGTGAGCTGCCCCGCGGTCTGAAAGACGCTCATTCAGGGGATGGCCTCCACCAACTCCACATCGGCGATGCCGCTGAAATCGCTGTCCATTGTGTGCAGCCGGGCCCGCTGATCCCTGGTCGTGGCCAGGATGATGCTGTCCGCCATCGGTAGCTGCAGCGCATGGCTGAGCTGGGCGGCCGCCAGGGCCAGCCGGCTGTCGAGATCCACCACCTGGCCGCACTGCATGGCTGCGGCCGCCTGAATGGCCTGGGCCTCCCCGTGTTGGCGCAGCACCCACTTGAACACCTCAAAGATGGTGATCGCCGGCACCACGAGCGAGCGTTCGTCAGCTATCAGGGCCAGGAAGTGCTCGGCCTGCCTACCACCTGTGAACACTTCAATCCAGCCCGAAGAATCCACAACCTCCCGCTTGAGCGTCACAGGCGATCACCCTCGCGCTGGAAGGTGTTCTTCCCCGGCAGAAAACCGCGCAGCGCCGCTGGCGACTGGGTGGGCACCAGCTCGATCCGCCCCGGCAGGGCGATCACCTGCAGGGTCTGCCCGGGGCTTAGACCGAACTGCTCACGGACCCGCTTGGGAATCACGACCTGGAACTTGGGGGAGACGGTAGTGATATCCATGGCAAAAACGACATACGAAATCCCGATCGATCCTAATTCGTCTTGCGTGCAGCGTGCCAAAGGCCAACAGAGGACGCCGCCAGAACTGAGCCGGGCTCAGAAATGAACCACTGGGCGATAGCGACCGTTGGCCGTGACAAAGATTTCAAAAGCGGGCGGCGGGAATCGAACCCGCATCATCAGCTTGGAAGGCTGAGGTTTTACCACTAAACTACGCCCGCAACAGTTCATTTGTATCACCCGGGCGGGCCTGGTGGCCAAGCCTGGGGATTCGAACGAACATCTGAGCCATTATGGCCTTTCCAGGCCCCTCCGCCTTGTCCGTTCCGCCTAGCCCTGCTCCCCAGCCCCCGGGTCCTGCTGCCGGGAGCCCCCAAGAGTCCAAGGAGGGACTGGCCTCCTGGCTTGAGGAGGGCCCCAAGGACGCCAGTGAGCTGCCGCCCGCCCGCCAGCGGCGTCTGTTGCTGTCCTATGGCCTGGGGGATGCCGGCACCGGCATGGCGGCCTCCCTGATCGGCTTCTATCTGTTCATCTTCTACACGGCCGCAGCAGGCCTGCCCGCCTGGATGGCTGGCCTGGTGTTGATGCTGGCCCGGCTCTGGGATGCGGTCAACGATCCGCTGGTGGGCTGGCTCAGTGACCGCACCCGCAGCCGCTGGGGACCCCGCTTGCCCTGGATTCTCTGGAGCGCGGCACCGTTGGGATTGGCGATGGCCTGCATGTGGTGGCTGCCGCCCGGCAACGCCTGGGTGAAGGTGGTGGTGTTCGTGCTGATCTCGATCGTCGCCAACAGCCTTTACACCTGCGTCAACCTGCCCTACTCGGCCCTGGCCGCCGAGCTCACCACCAACACCGAGCTGCGCACCCGCCTCAATACCTCCCGCTTCACCGGCTCGATCATCGCCAGCTTGGTCGGCATCGTGCTCGGCGGGCTGCTGCTGCGCGATCACCACAATGCCGCCAGCTTTCTGCAGGTCGGCATGATCTCTGGCGCCCTGATCACCCTCTCCACCCTGGCCTGCGGCTGGGGCATCGCCCCGGTGGCGTTGCGCTGCCAGCAGCCCTCCCCCTCCCCTGGCGCCACCCGCCGCCTGCTGCGTCAGGTGGGCAACAACCACCGCTTTGTGATGGTGCTGGGCCTCTACTTGCTGCTGTGGTGCGCCCTGCAATTGATGCAGACCGCAGCCCTCATCTTTCTGCCGGTGGTGATGCGGGTGCCGGAGGACTGGAGCAACTGGATCCTGCTGCCCTTTCAAATCAGCACCCTCGTGGGCCTGCAACTGTGGAACCTGGTCTCCCAGCGCGCTGGTCGCCTCAAAGCCCTCCATTGGGGATCGGCCCTCTGGATCGGCGGCTGCCTGTTGGCCATGGTGCTGTTGCCCCTGGATGGGGCCCTCGGTGCCCCGACAGCCCCCGCCAACCTGTGGCGCCTGGGGGCGCTTGTGGCCACGATTCTGGTGGTGGGGCTTGGGGCCTCCACCGCCTACCTGATTCCTTGGTCGCTGTTGCCTGATGCCATCGACGCCGATGCCGAAAAACCCGCCGGGCTTTATAGCGCCTGGATGGTCTTTGCCCAGAAGATCTGCATCAGCCTGGCCCTGTTTCTGTTTGGCAACCTGATGAGTCTGACCGGCTACGTCGCCGCCAGCGGCATCCTCCAGCCCGCCAGTGCCCTCACCGCCATCCGCCTCTGCATGGGCCTGATCCCGGCAGTGTTGGTGGTGCTGGCCTTGCTGGTGATGCGCCGCTGGCCGCGCCAGCCTTCCAGCGCCCTCGCCGCCACTTGATGAAAACGCCGCGCTGGTTGGAGCGTCTCGGCACCAGCTTGATGATCGGCGGCCAGGCGATCAGTGCCATCGCCCGGGGTCGCATCGGCGTCCAGGACCTGCTGCAGGAATTGTTTGAGGCCGGTCCCGCCAGCCTGCTGATCATCATGATCACCGGCCTGGCCGCCGGCACCGTATTCAACATCCAGGTGGCGGCAGAACTCTCTAGCCGGGGGGCCAGCATGGCCGTAGGCGGCCTGCTGGCCCTGGGTCTGGCCCGCGAAATCGCCCCCCTGCTGACCGCCACCCTGCTGACGGGCAAGGTGGCCACCGCCTACGCCGCCCAGCTCGGCACCATGAAGGTGACCGAACAGATAGATGCCATCACCATGTTGCGCACCGATCCGGTGCAATACCTGGTGGTGCCCCGCCTGTTGGCGATGGTGGTGATGGCGCCGGTGCAATGTCTGCTGTTTTTCTGGATGGCGATCTGGTCGGGGCAAATCAGCAGCACCTTGCTGTACAGCATCCCGCCCAATGTCTTCTGGAATTCGGTGCGCCTCTGGTTGAAACCTGAAGACCTGCCCTCCATGCTCTTCAAGGCCCTGGTCTTCGGCTTGCTGATTGCCATCCTCTCCTGCGGCTGGGGGCTCACCACCACCGGCGGACCAAAGGAGGTGGGCACCAGCACCACCGGGGCCGTGGTCATGATTCTGGTATCGGTGGCCCTGGTCGATGTGGTGCTCACCAAGTTGTTGTTCGGTTGAGTGGGCTGGTGAGTGACGCTGGGCCATATCCGGTTCGCCACCTAGGTTGAGCCCGGTTGCGCCACCCAGGACCGCCCATGACTGCCGCCACCCCGTCCCCCCCCGATCCCGCCGCCCAGGAGGTGGTGCTAGCGCCCCGCTTCTGGGTGCCCCTGGCCGTGATCCTGCTCGGGGACCTCTGTTTGCTGTTAATCCCCCTCTGGGATCCGGCCCGCTGGATCGCCGTTGCCCTGGCCCTCTTTGGTGGCTTCCTGCTGATTCAGGCCGGCATTCTGCGCCTGGTCTTCACCCCGGACGCCCTGGTGGTGCGCCGCAGCGGCCAGGAAATTCGCCGCTTTCCCTACGACCAATGGCTCGCCTGGCAGGTGTTTTTCCCGCCCATGCCGGCCCTGTTCTATTTCCGCGAGCAGAACAGTCCCCACCTGCTGCCGATGTTGTTTGAGGCCACTGCCCTGCGCCAACAACTCGAACGCCACGTCCGCCTGCCGGCCGCCGTTTCCCCCAACCCATGAGCACCACCCCCGATGCCGCCCCAGGCCCCGGCGAGGGGCCCGCTCAAGCCGATGCCGACGGGGGCGAGAGCGGGAGCGGGGGTCCGCCCCCGGTCGTCAACCCGGACACCTGGGCGAACCTGGCCCTGACGGAACTGCGCCAGCGGCGCTCCGAGCTGCTGGCTGAAATCACCACCTTGGAGGAACGGCGCCGCCAGATTGAGCAGGAGCTGGCCTCCAGTTTCGCCGGCCAGGCCGATGCCGTCGCCCGGCGCCTCAAGGGCTTCCAGGACTATCTGGTCGGGGCCCTCCAGGACCTGGCGGCCTCAGCCGAACAGATTGAACTGGTGGCCCAGCCCCTGTTGGTCCAACCCTCTCCCCTCGACCAAGCCCCGGCCATCGAGGTGCCGCCACCACCGGCCGTGGGGCTGTTCAGCCAGGATGAAGACCTGATCCGCGAGCGGCTGGAGTGCTTCAGTGGCCAGCCCGATTTCCAGGCCGAACCCTGGCAACTGCGCCGCACTCTTGATACCTCCGGCGCCCAGTTGCTGCAGCAATGGTTCATCGACCAAGGGGGGCGGGGGGCCCAGCCCAGCAGTGGCAGTCGCCTGCGCAACGGGGTTGTGACCGCCGCGGCCATCGCCATCTTGGGGGAGCTCTACGGCGACCGCTTTCAGACCCTGGTGCTGGCCAGCCAACCGGAGCGGCTGGGCGAATGGCGCCGCAGCTTGCAGGATTGCCTGGGGCTGACTCGCGAAGACTTCGGCCCCAGCAGCGGCATCGTCCTGTTCGAGCGGGCCGATGCCCTTGTTGAGCGGGCCGACCGGCTGGAGGAGCGGGGCGAACTGCCCTTCATCGTGGTCGATGCCTGCGAGCCGGCCGTCGAGACCCCGATCCTGCAGTTCCCGCTGTGGCTGGCCTTTGTGGCGGGCCCCGGTGAGCGCCTGGAGGCCCAGGACTACTCCTGAACCCAAGCCCCCTCTGCCTACGCCTGCACGCCCCCTCTCTGCTGCCTTCCACCCTCGACGCCCTTCCCATGCCCTGGCTTCTGATCGCTGCCCTTGGCGCCGGCTACCTGCTGGGATCGATTCCCACGGGCTGGCTGGCCGGCCATTGGCTGGCGGGCCTCGATATCCGTAGCCAGGGCTCCGGTTCCACCGGGGCCACCAACGTGCTGCGGGTGCTGGGCAAGGGGCCCGCCCTGGCGGTGTTTCTGGTGGATGTGCTCAAGGGAACCGCCGCCGTGCTCCTGGCCCGCTATCTGCTGGAGACGGGTCTTGGGGGAGCGGCAGGGACCCTGGATGCTGGGCTTGCGATTCCTGGGCTTGCGATTCCTGGGCTTGCAGATCCTGGGCTTGCGATTCCTGGACTGGTGAATCCTGGGCTGGTGGATTGGGCGGTGGTGGCGGCGGGACTGGCGGCCCTGGCGGGCCACATCTGGCCGATCTGGCTGGGGGGCAAGGGGGGCAAGGCGGTGGCCACGGGTCTGGGCATGTTGTTGGGGCTCGCCTGGCCCGTGGGACTGGCCAGCTTCGGGGTGTTCCTCGCCGTGCTCAGCCTCAGTCGCGTCGTGTCCCTATCCAGTGTGGTGGCGGCCCTGGCCCTGCCCCTGTTGATGGCCGCCTGGAGCGCTCCCACCGGCCTGCGGCCGGCTTACATGGCCCTGGCGGTTTTGACCACGCTGCTGGTGGTTTGGCGCCACCGGGCCAACCTGCAACGGTTATGGGCCGGCACCGAACCGCGCCTGGGCCAGAAGGGCCAATAGCGCCAACCCGCTCAGCCCAACTGCCGGCTGCGCTCCGCAGCGGCCAAGACCGCTTCAATCAATGCTGAGCGCAGACCGGCCCGTTCCAGTTGGCGGATGCCGGCCATGGTGGTGCCGGCCGGGCTGCCGACCATGTCCTTGAGCTGGCCTGGATGCAGCTCCTGTTCGTGCAGCAAGGCGGCGCTGCCCGCCAGGGTGCGATGGGCCAGATGGCTGGCCAGAACCCGCGGCAGACCAGCGGCCACGGCCCCATCGGCAAGTGCCTCGGCCACCAGGGCCACAAAGGCCGGCCCAGAAGATGTCAGAGCCAAAAAGGCATCCAACTGGGTTTCAGGTAGCTCGTGCACCTCTCCCACCTGGCCGAAAAGCTGCCGCACCCAGTTGCGCTCCGCCGCCTCCACCCCGGCGCCCCAGGCCAGGCCGGTAAGGCCGCTGCGCACCAGGGCAGGGGTGTTGGGCACGGCTCGCACGCAACGCCACTGGGGAAACAATTCCTGGAGCTTTTGCAGCCGTACACCGGCCAGCACCGAAATCAACAACCCCCCCTGGCCGCCTGCCTGGCTGGCGGCCGCTTCCAGTTGCTGCGGTTTGACGGCCAACAACACCACCGGACAGGCCCAGGACGCCTCGGCCTTGGTGCTCACCTGAAAACCACTTGCCGCCAGCCGCTGGCAGGAGGCCTCGCTAGCGACGGCAGCACGAATAGCAGCCGGCCCCAATTGGCCCGATTCGATCAGGGGTGACAGCAGGGCCTGGGCCATGCGGCCATAGCCAACTACACCAAAGCTGCCCGGCGCCGCTGCCGGATTGGCATCGAGCTCAGCCGATGGCATCCGAGCGACCCCAGGCGGGCGCAGGGGCGGCATCTTGAGTTAAAGCACTCCCGGCGCCGCGGCTGCTGGAAACCACCGTGGGTGAGGCGGTCTCCTCGCTGCCCAGGGTGGAAACGGTGACGCAGCTGGGGGCAAACAAGAAAATGCTCTCCCCCACCCGTTCCTGGTGCCCATCAATGGCAAAGGTGCCACCGGCAACGAAATCAACAGCCCGCTGGGCTTGATCCGACTCCATCATCGTCAGGTTGAGGATGACGGTCTTGCGCTCGCGCAGGGCCTGGATGGCCCTGGGCATTTCATCAAAACTGCGGGGCTCCATCAACATCACCTCGGCCACGCTGCTGGAAAGACCAGGCATGCCAATCACATTGGTGCCGGCAAAGGGATCGTCGCCCCCGAAACCGCTGCCCAAGGGGGCCAGGGCGCTGGAGGGGCGAATCGGCTCCTGGGGCGGCAAGGCCTCTTGGCCAGCGTCGTAATCGAGTTCGTCTTCGTAGTCGCGATCGAGGTATTCATCCCCAGAAACGACAGCACGTAGACGGGAAAACAACGACACGGACAACGCCTCAGGTTGGTTACTCGAAACCTAGATAGCGTCCCACGGCGTTGGAAGCAAGCCCAGGAGGATTATTCACCCATTAACGAGCCGAGCCGCCGCAGGCCCACTAGGGGGCTCAGGGTTCGGGTGTGGCCCGCGAGCCGAACAGGGCACTGCCCAGCCGTACCCAGGTGCTGCCAGCGGCTACGGCCTCGCGCCAATCGCCGCTCATGCCCATGGAAAGCTCCTTGAGCCCCAATTCCGCCGCCAGGGCCCCACAGTCTTGAAACAGGGCCAGGTGTTCGGGGGGGTCCAATCCCAGGGGGGCGATCGTCATCAGGCCCAAGGGCCGCAGGGGGGCCAACTGGCCCAGCCGGGGCCCTAGCTGCCGCAGTTCCTGGGGCCCAAAGCCCGTCTTGCCCGGATCGGGCCGCAGCTTGACCTGCAGAAAGACGGCCGGACTGAGGCCCTCCTCAGCGGCGATGCGCTGCAGCCGTTCGGCCAGGGCCCAGCTATCCAGCGAATGGAGGGTGCCGAACTGGCGCAGCACGGCCCTGGCCTTATTGGCCTGCAGCCGCCCGATGAAGTGCCAATCAAGGGGTCCGAGGTCGGCTAATTCCTGTTGTTTGAGGCTGGCCTCCTGCAGGCGGCTCTCGCCAAAGCTGCGCTGGCCCAGGGCCACGAGCCAACGCATCCTCGCGCTGGGCTGACCCTTACTGACCGCCAGCAGTTGGGTGGTGGGGGGCAATTGGCTGCGCAAATACCCCAGGCGTTCCCCAAGCTGGTCGGCGGCGGTGGCCAGGGGCTCATCAGCCATGGCGGCAGGCGGCGTTGGTGCGGATTTGAGCGGATGATTTCAGATGAAGGTCTGCTGAAAGAGTTGGCGCCAGCGGGCATGTTCTTCCGGCCCTTCGCGGCGGCTGCGGTTGAGATTCTGTTCGGCCAAGTGGCGGGCATCCATCTGGGGGATCACCTCAAATTGCGCCCCTCGGGCTTGCAGGGTCACCACAAAAAAAATGCGCTGGGCATAAAGGGTGGCGTAGAGATCACGACCCTCGCCAGCAGGCGCCACCCGGTACAACAAGCCGAAGGTGGGGTGGTTCAGGTAGCGCTCAGCGCTCACGTGCTTTCTCTGGGTGTCGCCATTTAAGGCCACCGCCCTCAGGGCGACATGGATGCTGCGGCTGGGGGGAGCCTCAAAGTTGGCCGACGGTCCCCCGTAACACCAGAAACAGCAGCAACCCGGCGCTACCAAGGAGGGTTGGCAGCAGGCGCACCGGCAGGGCCTGCCGCACCAAGGCGGGTGGCAGCCATTGACCGCCGCGGGCCATCAGGGCGTCAGCCCCCTGCTCTGCCCGCAGCAGCACGTTGGCCAACAGCCGCTCTCCCACGGCCAGCACCACCCCCAGGCCCCCCTGCCAGCCCAGGGAGCGCAGGTTGATAGCGCGGGTGGCCAGGGAGCGCAGCAGATTTTGCAGTTCTTCCTGCACCAGGGGCAGGAAGCGCAGCGAGAGCAACAGGGTGAAACCGAGGCGCTCCATCGGCAGGCCCAGGCGGCTAAGGGGTTGCAGAAACCAGCCCAGGGCCCAGGCCACCTCCTCGGGAGGTGTGGTGAGCAACAGCAGGTTGGCGCTGTGGATGACCGTGAACAGCAAGGTGCCGCTGTTGAGGCCGAGGGTGGCCGACTTACGGGTGATGACCAGCGGACCCAAGGAGATGGATCCCAACTTCAGCGGACCCCAATTCACCACTTCCCAGGGCAGTCCGGCCCGGCTGGGAGCGGGGCTGCCGGGGGGGCCGGGGCTGAGCCGCAACTCGGTGGGGGGGCGTTGCAGGCTGCCCGGGGGGGCGGCACTGGCGGGCAGCAGGGCCCCCAGGAGCCCCACGGCCAGGGCCAGGGCCATCAGGCCCGGCAGGCTGCGGCGCCAGAGCCGCAGGGGCAGGCCACTGGCCAGGGTGATCATCAGCAGCAGGCCCACCAAGGCGAGGCGCCAAAAGGGGCCCGCCAGGATTGGGGTCAGCAGGAAGGCCAGGGTCCAGGCCAACTTGAGGCGGGGATCCAGCCGTTGCAGCCAGCCCCCCTTGGGCCGCGGATCGGCGACGTATTGGCCGATCGGAAGCTGGCGCAGCCAGTCCATCAGTGGGAACGGTTCTGCTGGCGGGTCAGGTCCCGTTCGGCATCCCGTTGTTGCTTGCCGCGCCAAAACAGGCGGATGGGGGTGCCTTCAAAGCCGAGGCCCTCGCGGATCTGGCGCTCGACATAACGCCGATAGGTGTCGCCAAACAATTTTGGCTCGTTTACGAACAACGTGAAGCTGGGTGGACCGCTGGCCACCTGGGTGCCGTAATACAGGCGCCCCTGCCGACCGCCGCGGGTGGTGGGAGGCGAGCGCCAGCGCAGGGCCTCCTGCAGCACCTCGTTTACCACCGCAGTGCTGACCCGGCGCCGGTGTTGTTCGACCACGGCGGCGGCCATCGCAAACACCCCCTGCACCCTCTGGCCGGTGAGGGCGGAGGTGAACAGCATCGGCGCCCAGTCGAGGAAATAGAGCTTGGCCCGCAGCTCCTTTTCCATCGCCGACATGGTGTGGCTGTCCTTCTCGATGGCGTCCCATTTATTGACGACGATCACGCAGGCGCGGCCCTCTTCTTCGATGCGGCCGGCCAGCCGTTGATCCTGCTCGGTGACGCCATCAAGGGCATCGATCACCAACATGCAGACGTCGGCCCGCTCGATCGCCTTGAAACTGCGGGTGATGCCGAAGTACTCGGGGCCGTAGTCAACGCTGCGGCGGCGGCGGATGCCGGCGGTGTCCAACAGCTTCCAGGTGCGACCCTCCCGTTCGAGGGTGGTGTCGATCGTGTCGCGGGTGGTGCCGCGGATGGGACTGACAATGGCCCGGTTCTCGCCGCAGATGGCATTCAGCAGGCTGGATTTACCGACGTTGGGGCGACCGATGATCGCTAGCTGGATCGGTTCTTCGCTCTCGTTTTCACCAACGACGGGCAAGAAGGTGAGGGCTTGATCAAGCACCTCGCCGGTGCCGGCGCCATGGATGGCGGAGATGGGGTGGGGTTCGCCCAGCCCCAGGCTCCAGAATTCGGCCGCCATCGCCAGGCCCCGTTCCGGCGACTCGCATTTGTTCACCGCCACCAGCACGGGCACGGTCTGGTGCCGCAGCCACTCACCGATGGCGGAATCGGCGGCGGTGAGGCCCTGCTGGCCGTCCACCACAAAAATTGCCACCACGGCTTCGGCCAGGGCCAGGGCAGCCTGCTCGCGGATTTCCGGCAGAAATTCGCTGTCATCGTCAAAGACGAGGCCGCCGGTGTCGACGACGCGAAAGGTGCGATCCCCCCAGAAGCCCTCTTGATAAGTGCGGTCGCGGGTTACCCCGGGTTGGTCATGGACGATCGCTTCCCGGCTGCCACACAGCCGGTTGACCAGGGTGGACTTGCCCACGTTGGGGCGCCCAATGATGGCGACGACAGGAAGCGCCAAATGATTTATTTCTGCATCGAGTCCGACTCCTGACCCTAACGCCTGGCTGTTTTCGCCCCTGCTCGAGGCCGCCATGGGCAAGCTGGCTTTTGCAACGCATCCCTGCCAGCGGCGGCCTAGACGCTACCTGTAGCGCCCTCAATCGCTTTGGCCAGGAGACCGCCGTGAGAGGCCACTCCCAAGCCACGCCGACTAGCGGCCGTTACCAAGCAACGCCCACTCCGATCCAGCCCAACCAGTCGCACCCAGGTAGGCCAGCTTCTTGGTGCTCTTGGTTTGGCCCCCTCAACCCACCGGCAAATCCCCCGGGTGCCCCTGCACCGGGTCAGCGGGTGGCGGCAGCAAGGGCGGCATGGGACCGCTTGCGGGCAAGGACTCGCCGCGGCGGGCCTGATCCGCCAGCAGCCAGTTGACGGCGGTGGCACGGCGGGTGCGACGGGGGTAGAGCTCGCCGATGCGATAGCCGGAAAAGCCCAATTGCTGTTTGAGCAATTGCTTGGACTCGGCGGCAATCGAACGGGTCAGGCGCACGCTGGCGGCGCGGCTGGCGATCAATTCGGGAGCGGTGGGAAAAGCCGCAGCCCAGTCAGACGGGGTGGCCGGTCCGGCGCTCCAGGGGGCCGGATCGGCGCCTGGGCTGGCCGCTCCCAGGGGGGGATCGGCAAGGGGGAGATCGGCAGGTGGGGTATCCGCAGGAGGTTGATAACCCAAGCGGGCCCACACCAATTCGCAGACAAAGCGATCGCTGAGTTGATCGGCCAAGACGGCCTCCAGTAGCTCCCGGCTCAGCGGTATCGGTACGACAGCCATGGGGGCATTCCCAGCAACAGGCTTAGAGCATGACTCCGCCGGGATGCCCATACGATCGACTCCAGGCAAGGGTTGGGGCAGGGATGGACGATTTGGTCTTGCCGGGCCACGGCACACCGCGGCGGTTGGGCTGCCGGGTGCTGCAATCGCCCCTGGCGGGGGTGAGTGACCCCATCTTTCGCTCCCTGGTGCGGCGCTGGGCTCCTGAGGCGCTCCTGTTCACCGAGATGGTCAATGCCACCAGCCTGGAGCTGGGCCATGGCCGCGGCAAGGTGGACTCGCTGGCCGATGAGCCCGGCCCTGTGGCGGTGCAGCTGTTTGACCACCGGCCCGGGGCGATGGCCGAGGCGGCTCGGCGAGCCGAGGCGGCCGGGGCTTTCTGGATCGACATCAACATGGGCTGCCCGGTGCGCAAGATCGCCCGCAAGGGTGGTGGCAGTGGTCTGTTGCGGCAGCCGCAACTGGCGATGGAAATCGTGGCGGCGGTGGTGGCGGCGGTGCGGCTACCGGTCACGGTCAAGACCCGCCTAGGCTGGTGCGGCGCCGAGGCCGACCCCGTGGCCTTCTGCCTGGGCCTGCAAGAGGCCGGGGCCCAACTGCTCACCCTGCACGGCCGTACCCGCGAGCAAGGCTTCCAAGGGCGGGCCGACTGGCAGGCGATCGCCCGGGTCAAGGCCGCTCTCTCGATTCCCGTGATCGCCAATGGGGATATCACCGGCCCGGAGGCGGCCCTGGCCTGCCTGGCCCAGACCGGGGCCGATGGGGTGATGGTGGGCCGGGCCAGCATGGGTGCCCCCTGGCTGGTGGGCCGCATCGATCGGGCCCTCCGGGGCCAGGCCTTGCCACCCCTGCCGGGGCCCGCCGAGCGCCTCGCCCTGGCCCGCGAGCACCTGCGCGCCCTGGTGGCCCAACGGGGCGATCAAGGGTTGCTGATCGCCCGCAAACACATGGGCTGGACCTGCCAGGGTTTTGGCGGTGCCGCCCAGCTGCGTCAGCGATTGATGCGCGCCGCCACCGAGGCGGAGGCGCTGGATCTACTGGACCAGGCCAGCGAAGAATTTGGAGGGCGCTTCAGGCCGCCGTCGCCAACCAACGCTCCAGATTCTGTTGGGGTAGGCCGGGAGCACTAGTGATTTCAATGATGCGGCCGCTGGCGGCGGGGGTTTCCAGGGCCTCTAGGCAGACCCGGGCCACCAGGCGGCGGGGGATGCTGCCGCTTTCCTGTTGGTCCGCGCCGCTATAGCGAATCCCCTCGGCCTCCAGGTCCGCTTCGTTCTCCTTCAAGCCGCCGGGTCGCACCACCGTCCACTGCAGGCCGCTTGCCGCCAGCGAGCGTTCGCCCACCCCTTTCCAGGTGAGGACCAGCCAAAACAGATTGAGTGGATGCCAAAAACGCCCGCTGCACAACGAGCTCACCAGCAGCACCCTTGGCACCCCGGCGCTGCGGCAAGCCTCGATCTGGGAGCGAATCGCCAAGGCGTCAACCTTGAGGGGGCCAAAGAGATCGAGGGAGGGCCTGGCCCCCGTGGCGATCACCAAGGCATCGCAGCCCTTCAGGGCTTGGCTCAAGGCAGGCCCATCCGAGAGCTCAAGGCGCACCTGGTCCGCCCCCGCCAAGCGCTCGGGCGGATTGGAATCGGGCCTTAAAATCGCTTTTACCGACCAGCCCCTGGCCAGGGCCTCTTCCACAACCCTTGAGCCGGTCTTGCCGGATGCTCCTGTGACGGCAATGTGCATCGGCGCCGGAACCAGCTGAGGCCATTTTAGCGATGGCAGCTAATTTCATCGATCTGCCTTGCGGCAACTTCAGGGCGCCGGCCCTGCCGCCTCAGGCTTCGGGCCGTCTGGGCAGCACCTGGCCGGCGGCATCGCGGAGTGAGCGGGGCAGCCGGTTGGGGTCGATGCGCTGCAGTGTCTTGAGATCGAAGCTGGTGTCCACCAGGCGGGGGGGGCTGCCGACCAGATCCAGCACGGTGAGGGACTGGGTGGGCTGGGTGGTGCCTCCCAGCAGCCGGCGGGGGCCGCTGCCCATGGCCCCGAGGTGGAACAGATCCAGCTGGCCCAGACGGGCGGGGAAGAAGGCGTGCTGATGGCCGCTCACGTAGGCCTCCACCCGATGGCGTTCCAGCAGCTGCTGCAGGTCCCCCGGCCGCGCCAGCACCTCGCCGGGGCGGTCGCGGCCCTGGCTCACGGCCCGCAGCGGCAGGTGGCCCACCACCAGGCGCCGGCTGGCGGAGCGGGCGACGGGGTCCGCCAGAACCCTTTCGGCCCAGCGCAGCTGCCCGGCCGGCACCGTGGCGGTGGAGGCGTCCCAAACCAGCACGAAGATGTCCTGCTGGCGGATGGCGTAGTGGAAGGGGAAGCCGCCGCTGTCGATGAAGTTGAGCCCGAGGGTGTCGCGGCGATGGAGCCAGAAGCGGGCCGCCTCGGCGCGGTCGTCGTCAAAGAGAAAGCGGCCGGCGGCGCTGGCGCCGGAAGCGTCGTGGTTGCCCATGGCCGGCGCGAACGGCAGGCCGGCATTCCGCAGCGGCCCGAGCACGCTGCGATCGAAGCCCGCCCACATGGCCGCCAGCCGTTGGCGGCCCAGCCCCGCCTTCTGGCCCGCCACCATGTCGCCGGCGCAGATCACCAGGTCGGGCCGCAGCGGCGGGATCAGGGCCACGCCCCGGTGCACCTCGGCGATGTAAGTGGTGGAGCCGTAGGAGCCGTTGAGATCGCTGATCAGCACCAGGCGGGTGCCGCCGCGGGGCGGGGCCGCCAGGCCGGTGGCCGCCCGGGATGGGGCCGCCAGGCCGGTGGCTGCCCGGAGTGGGGCCAGCCGGCAGATCTGCCAGATCCCGGCCCCCAGGGCAAGGCCCGAGAGGGTGAGCAGCTGACGGCGGCCGAGGGGCGGTGGCACGGGGGAAACGCGGGGTTCCACTGCTCACAATGGCCGCTCAGGGCGCCATCGCTGGCGACATCCGCGCCAGCCAAGCTGGGTTTCCCAGGGCGGACCCTTGGGTGCCAAGGGCCCCTAGCCTGGCCCTGCGATCTTGAAAACCTTGCGAACGTTCGATGGCCGAACCCCTGAGCTGCGCAGACCTCCCTCCCAACGAGCGCCAGGCAAGCCTGGATGATGCCCAGTGGCGCCAGCGCCTCACCCCCGAGCAATACCGCGTCGCCCGCCAAGGCGGCACCGAACGGGCCTTTACGGGCACCTATTGGAACCACAAGGGCCAGGGCACCTATGCGTGCATCTGTTGTGGTGCCGACCTTTTCGCCTCGGACACCAAATTTGATTCCGGCACTGGCTGGCCCAGTTTCTGGGAGGGTGTCAACCCCGAAGCGATCACGGTGCACACCGACAGCAGCCATGGCATGGTCCGCAGCGAGATCCGCTGCGCCCGCTGTGACGCCCACCTCGGCCATGTCTTCAACGATGGCCCGCGGCCCACGGGCCAGCGCTATTGCGTCAATTCCGCTTCCCTCGATTTCCAGCCCAAGGCCTGAATCGGGACCTGCCCCCCCAGGCCCCCGCCCCCCGGTAGCTCGCCCCCCTGGGGCCCGCCCCCCTGGGGCCCGCCCTCAGCGCCCTTCGATCAAGGCGGCAATCTTGGGGGCCTGGGTGGCCACCGTGTTGCCAGCAAAGACCCGGCTCCGGAATGCCTCTCCCAGGCGCTGCCGTTCGGCTTGGTCCTGCTGCAGGCGATAAAGGGCCTCAGCGAAGGCATCAAGATCGAGATAGTCGACTGCTACCCCGCAGCCCGCTTCGACCAGTTCGGCGATGCCACCTGAATGGCGGAAGCACACCGTGGGAATGCCCATCGCGCCCGCCTCCAGCGCCACCACTGGATAGGGATCTTCCCGAGACAGCAGGGCGAGCACATCCAACTCCCGCAGGGCTGCCGCACCACAGGACACCCCCGGCAGCAGCAGGGCGCGGTGCTGCAAGCCCAGCAAATTCAGATCCCGCTCCGCCTTGGTATGGGACAGGGATCCGGGGCCGCAACCCACCCAAACGCCCCGGAAGGGCACCGGGCCAAACCGCTGTTCACAGGCCCGCAGCAACAACGGAAACAGGTCGAAGCCCTTGCGATCGATGGCTGAACCGGCCATGCCGAAGAGAAACTCGCCGGCAGTGCGGTGCCGCTGCATGGTTTCGATCACCGCTTGAGACGGATTGTCATTACAACTAAGCTCAAGCAGTTGTTGTGGCTCAGTATAGGGAATGTACTCGGTAATAAGGGTACAGCGTTCAGGGGGCAATTGATAATTGTTGATCAGGTTGTCCCGGACATCGCCAGCGCAGGCGATCACCAAGTCCGATGCGGCCAGTTGGCGTTCGACATCACTGCGGGTGCTGGAGAGCTGCAGGCCGATTTCCATCTCGTGGGCGTGGCTGATCACCCGCATCCGCTGGGGATCAAGGGCTACCGGGCCCAACAGTCCACCCAGCACCAAGGTGTTGAGATATAGGCAATCGGGTTGTTCCCGGGCCACCAGCGCCGCCAGCCAGGCGTCCGGATCCAACGGCGGGCCCGGTAAAAACTTGCGCCGCAACCGCCGATGCCAACGCTCCAACCCTGGGCGCTCGAAGGTGTAGGTGGGACAGAGGGCGCTGAACTCAGCTTTGAGGGGACCATCCCGCATCAGCGCTACCACCGGCTGGATCGAGGTATGGCTCTGCAACCAACGGATCAGCCAAAGCAGCAACAGGGGCGCCCCAGTCCTCTGACCCTCATGACAGACGAACAGGGTTTTGATCATGGCCAGGCCCCCAGGACCCTTTCCCCAATCGGCGGGATCAGCCTGACACAGGTGCCGCTGAGCTCTTCACCAGGGGTCATCCAGCGGCTCAGCTTCCACATCCAGCGGCCCGTCGTCCGTGGGGCGGCTGCTGGGGGGGCCATAGGAGAGGGGCCGGTTGTTGGCCTGCTCCAGCGGGCCTGCCTCCAGGGGCCGGCGCACAGCGGATCGCTCGGTTTCGTAGGCGAGAGGGTCTTCGTTGCCATCGCGGCCTCGCCATGGTTCCTGTTCCGGTTCAGGGTCCCGGTAGCGGGGGCGGGGGGGGGATTGGCGATCGCGATCTCCACTCCGCTCTCGTTCTTCATAGCGATCTTCATAGCGATCCAGACCCTGATCCCGATCCCGTTCCAATTCGCGATCCCGTTCGCGTTCCAATTCGCGCTCGCGTTCGCGGTAGCGAGGGGCTGGTTCGGGTTCGGGCCCCAGATCCCGATAACTGGATTCGGAATCCCGGTAGCGCTCCTGCCGAGGCCCATTGTCCTCGTCCAGGTAGCGGCGCTGTCGCAAGGGTTCGCGCTCACGCCGCTCCTCCAGCTCGACGTATTCCATCTCGCCCTCCGGTTCGAAGGCGCGGCTGCGGGCCGGTTGAATGCGGCGCTGCTCAACCGCGGTCGCTTGACCGGGAGCCAGCTGGTTTTCGGCCGGCACCGCCGCACCGCGAAAGCGTTCCCGCTCTTCCTGTTCCCATCCGGAGCCGCCGATGCCCAGTTTCTCCAGCAGGCCCGTGCCCAGTTGCTTCAGCTTCTCTTCAGCACCCTCATAGACAATGATTCGGTCGGTGCCACTGCTGACCACCTCCTCGACCGCCAGCTCCCAGGTGCTCAGCACCCCTTCCCCCAACAGGGGCACCCCCAGGGCCCCCAGCACCAGGGTGGTCAATTCGCCCGTTTCGATATCGAAGCTGAACCCCAGCACCCGGCCCAGCACCGCCCCCGATTCGGTGATCACCTGGCAATTGATCACCTTGCTATAGCGCTCAGAGTCGAAGCTTTCGTTGAGGGAATCGGCCGAATCCACAAGAATCACATCGCCCACCTGGCGGATGCGATCCAGGGGCATCCAACGGGGCAGGCCCGGCAGGAAGCGGGTGAGGGGGTTGTCCCGCAACCCCAAGGCGACCACCTCGCGCCGATCGATATCCACTACCACCTCTCCCACCACCCCCAGGCGACGGCCGGTATCGCGGGTGATCACCTGGGTGCCCATCAGCTCGGAGCGCAGCCAGAGGCGATCGCTGGGGGCGGCGGCGGTGGAATCGTTGGCAGGGGGGATGGAGGAAGTCAAGTCCGGGGCCCAGTCGGCCCATTGTGACTTACACCGCCAGCTCAGGCCGCCGGCGGCAAACCGACCACCTGGGTGTGGGCGCCGCGGGCCTGGGTGACGCCGATGGTGCGAGTGGCGGCGGCGATCATCGGGCGCCGGTGGCTCACCACCAGGAACTGGGCCGCATCGGCCTGGGCCGCGATCAGGGCCGCCAACCGCTCCACGTTGACCCCGTCCAAAAAGCTATCCACTTCATCGAGGGCATAGAAGGGCGAGGGCCGAAAGCGCTGCAAGGCGAACAGGAAACTCAGGGCGGTCAGGGACTTCTCGCCGCCGGACATGGCGGCCAGGCGGCGCACGGTCTTGCCCTTGGGGTGAGCCACCAGGGTCAGCCCCCCCTCCAGGGGGTCGTCGGGGTTTTCGAGCTGGAGCTGACCTTCGCCATCAGATAGTCCGGCAAAGATGGTGCGGAAGTGGCCATCGACTGCGTTGAAGGCCTCCAGGAAGGCCTCCTGGCGCAGGGTGGCCACCGTTTCGATGCGTAATAACAGTTCTTCCCGTTCGTGGCTCAGCACCGCCAGCCGCTCGGCCAGTTCGGCCAGGCGGGTTTCCAGCTGCTCCAATTCTTCGAGGGCCAGCATGTTGACGGGTTCGAGGGATTGCAGGCGCAGGGCCAGGGACCGGAGTTCCGCCTGCAGGGCCTCCAGTCCCGCCTGACGCAGCTCTGCGGGAACCTCCGGCGCCGGCTCGGGCAGCTCCCGGGCCATCTGCTCAAGCCGCAGGCCCTGGGCCCGCTGTTCCTCGCTCAAGGACTGCTGCTCTTCGGCTAGCCGTTGCCGTTGCCATTGGTGCTGCTGCAACGCCTGGCGGGCGCCAGCCAGCTGGGCTTCGGCGATATCCCGGGCCCGCCGGCGTTCCCCGAAGCGGGTGGTCAACTCGCTCTGGCGCAACTCCAGGCTGGCCCGCCGTTCTTGCTCGGCCTGCTGGCGCTCGCGCCATGCCTGCCGTTCCGCCATCAACGCCGTGATGGCTTCTGCCAGCCGCCGCTCCTCCTGGCCCAGGGCCTCCAGTTGGCTGGAAAGGCGTTCGCTGGCCAGAGCCCGCTCGCGCCGCTCGGCTACCAGGGCATCGCGGCGTTGGCGCGCCTCGCTGAGGTTGTGGTCGGCGGATTCCAGGTCCTGCTGCAGGGCCTGCCATTGGCCACCGTCGGCGTTGCCGCTGGCGCTAGCCTCAGCCGCCTCCAACGTCTGGAGCGCCGCCTGCAGCGGCTGGAGGGCCGCCTCAAGCTCCGCAAGCCTTTGGTTGTCCTGCTTGTGGGTGGCCTCGAGGGACTGGTGCCGTTCCTGCAACTGGCGGCCGCGCTGCAGCAAGGGTTCGAGGGCCCGGCGAGCCGCGCCCCGTTCGGCCTCCAGGGCAGCCCGGCGCTGTTGGCGCCCCTGCAGGGCGGGCCGCCGTTCTTCCAGTTGCCGGCCAAGATCGCCCTCCCGGCGACGGCAGGCCAGCAGGCTTTCGCCCAGCTCCAGCAAGCGGCGCCGCAGCGGTTCGGCCTCATCCCCCTCCTGACTGCTGCCGAAACCCAGCTGGCCAGAGCGAACCTGGAGGCTGCCGCCGGTCATGGCGCCGCTCTTTTCGAGCAGCTCCCCCTCCAGGGTCACGGCCCGGCAGCGTCCCAGTTCGCGGCGTGCCTGCTCCAGGCTGGCGAACACCAAGGTGTCGCCGAAGACGTAGCGGAAAACCTCGTCGTAGACGGGCTCGTGACGCACCAGGTCCACCGCCCGCCCGATCAAGCCACTGGCGAGGGAACCAGGGGCGCTGCCCGGCGCCCAACCGCGCTGCAGGGCCGCGCCACCGCCACCGCCACCCCCCCCACCACCGCTGCGGATGCGATTGAGGGGCAGAAAGGTGAGGCGGCCGGCCCGGCGGCTTTTGAGCAAGTCGATGGCCCGGGCGGCGATGGCGTCGTCCTCCACCACCACCTGGGCCAGCCGGGCCCCGGCGGCCACCTCCAGGGCGATGCGGTGCCGTTCCTGCACCTCCCCCAGCTGGGCCACTGGCCCGTGGATTCCCTCAAGCCCCGATTCGAGCAGCGCCCGCAAAGCACCGGTGCCCCGGCTTTCCTGCAGGGTTTCGCGGCGGCTATCCAGCCGAGCGATCTCCCGCTCCAGTTCCGTCTGCTCCCGTTCCAGCCGCTGGCGGGTGCGCTGTTGCAGGGCGAGGGCTTCCACCAGCTCCTGCAGAGCGGTTTGCTCCCGTTCCAATTCCTGCTGCAGGGCCAGGGCTTCGCTTTCATGAACCGCCAGCCTGGCTTCCAGCTCCTCGTGGCCACTGCCCTCGGCCCGCCGCTCGGCCTCCAGCTCCGCCAGCCGTTCGGCAGCCTGACGGCAGCGCTCCTGCCGCTGTTGCCGTTCCGCCTCCAGGGGGGTGAGGCGTTCCCGCAGGCTGCGGCGCTCCTCACTGCTGCGCCGTTGCGCTTCCATCCAGCTGCCGGAGCGGCCGGCCACTTCCCCCAGCCGCCGCCTTGAAAGCTCGACGGCGGCCTCGCCGTCCCGGCAGGCCTGCTCAGCAACAGCCAGGGCGTCATCGCCGCCGGCGCTGGCCAGTTCCTGGCCCTGACGGCGCAGGTCCCCTTGCCGTGCAGCCAATTTTTGCCGCAGTTCCTGCAGGGCTTCGGCCTCCTGGCGATGTTTGTCGCCTTGGCGGCCCAATTCGCGCCCACTGGCCTCAAGGCCGGCCAGGTCGGATTGAACCGCAAGCAGCTGGTCTTCGCCCAAAGCCTTGACCTCCGCCTGCAGGGCCTCCAGTTCGGCGGCGGTCCGATCAAGAACCCCCTGGCCGGCGCTGATGGCTTCCTCCTCCAGCCTTTGCTTCTCCACCAGGGCGGCGGCCTGCTCCTGCAGCCGTTGCCGTTGACGAGCGGCCTCCTCCCAGGCCAGCACTTGCTCCTGTTCACGGCCCAATTGCAACCGCTGGCGCAGTTCCTGATAAAGACGGGCCTTGGCGCAGTCCCGCTCCAGCTTCTGGCGAGAGTTGAGCAGCTCTTGCTCGACAATGCGGCAGCGCTCCTGACGCTCCTGCACTTCATCGAGCTTGCTGCGGCTCTGGTCAATGCGGGTGTCGAAAAGGGCGACGCCGGCCAGTTCATCGATGATGCCGCGACGCTCGCGGGCGCTCATCGACACGATGCGGGTCACATCCCCCTGCATCACCACGTTGCTGCCGTCCGGATCAACCCGCAGGCGACGCAACTGGGTCTGCAGTTGCTGCAGGTTGCAGGGCACCCCGCCGGCGCTGTAGTTACTGGTGTAGGTACCTCCAGGAGCCACCCGCAGGCGACGGGTGACGCTCCAATGGCGCTGGCCGCTCTCGATCCAGGGTCCCTCCGGGGGGACATCCAGGCCGCTCTCGGCTAGATCGGGCTGCCAGTCACCCAAATCAAAATGAACGGTGACACTGGCCTCGGCGGCCCTGCCAGCCCGCAACACCGTGCTGTTAATCAGATCGGGCAGCCGTTCGGCCCGCATGCCCCGGCTGTTGGCCAGGCCGAGGCAAAAAAGCACCGCATCCAGAATGTTGCTCTTACCTGATCCATTGGGGCCGGTCACCACAGTGAAACCCTCTTCCAGCGGAATCGCCAGCGATCCGCCGAAGGATTTGAAATGGGTGAGCTCGACCTGGTTGATGTGAACCAACAGGCCCGAATGCCGGGCGATTCCAATTTAGCGGAGCTGGCCCGTTCCCCAGACCCAGCGGGCTGACCCAGGGGGATGGCCCAGGGGGCGAAACCTGCGGGCTGGCCCAGGGGGCTGGCTCAGCGGGCTGGCCCAGGGGGCGGGACTGCGCTTGGTTTGTACGGCTTGCTTTACTGACGGCCGGACTTCCCCTGCTTAGCCTGAAGGGCAAGGCGACCACAATCCGCCCTCACCCCGCACCAGGCCTTCGCCATGGACAGCACCCCCGCAAGCTACGGCGCCAGTCCCGGCGCACCGGTCCCCACTGACCAGCCCGTCCCCACCGGCACCGCAGACAAACCGATCGGTACCGCCGCCGCCGCTGCGGCCATGGCTCCAGCGGTGATCTCAGCTGCGGGGGCCCCCTTGCAGGCGATCTTCCGCGATCGCTTCGACGCCATCTTGCCCACCATCCAGCGCCGTTGGCCCGAGGTGGCCCGCCACACCCTGGAGGCCAGTCGCGGCAGCCTGGATCAGGTGGTCGATGAGATCAGCCGCCAAAGCGGCGATGCCAGCATCCGGGTCAAGGAGCAGTTGCTCGATTTAGCCCACCTCACCGGGGAACAGGCCCGCAACGTTGGCGATAGCCTCAAACCACTGGAGGACCAGCTTGAACAGTTGCTGGACGATCTCAACAGCAGCCTGCGTCCCCGTCTGACCAAGCCGGTACGGGAAAAGCCTTTGATGGCGCTCGGCATTGCCGCCGGCGTCGGGCTGCTGCTCGGCATGCTGCTCAACTCGGGACGGCGTTCGGCATGACGGTCCGTGAGGGTGCGTCGAAAGTCACCGCCCTGCTGACGTCGGTGATGGACCTGCATGTGCGCATCGCCATGCAGGAGGCCGACCGGGAGAAGCGCCGCCTGATTGGTGGTGCGGTCTTTCTCGGGGCTGGAATCTCTTTTGTGGTGATGGCCTCCCTGCTCGGTCAGGTGGCCTTGCTGCTCTGGCTCCATGAGGCATTCCGCTGGAGTTGGCTGCTTTCGGCCCTGGTGATCACGGTGGCGAATTTGCTCCTGGCGGGTCTTTTTCTGCGCATCGGTGGCGGCATGCTCAAAGGGCCCCTACTACCCCAGACCACCGCCGGTTTGGGCCGCACCACCCGGGCCCTGATCGGCCGCATGTGATCGCCGCCGGGGCAAAAGCGGGATCAGACTCTCGCTGTCTGGTGGTGCTGGGCATGCACCGCAGCGGCACCAGTGTGCTGATCGGCTGTCTGGGCCGGGCTGGGGTTCACCTCGGCGCGGTCCTCGACCAACCCCATCCCCTCCATGGCCGGGGCGTGCATGAACCACCAGCATTGGTGCTGATGCACGATGATTTGCTGGCCCACCATGGCGGCAGCTGGCACAACCCCCCGGAAGTGGGGGAGTGGCCCCCCCTGCACAGGGCCGTGCGGGATCTCTTCATTGAATCGCGCCATGGTCGACCGCTCTGGGGCTTCAAAGACCCCAGGCTGCTGTTGTGTTTGGAGGGCTGGCGACAAGCCCTGCCAAGCCTTGAGCCCGTCGGCGTGTTCCGCCACCCTGCGGCGGTGGCCCGCTCGCTGTTGGAACGGGATGGCATGGGACTCGACAAGGGGGTGGCCCTCTGGAGCCACTACAACCAACGGCTGTTGGAGCTGCATCAACAGCACCCTTTTCCCCTGATTGAATTCGAAGCCGATGCCACTCGGGTGCGCCAGTCCTTAGCGCTACTTCTGCAGCAATTGGAATTGCCCGGGGCTCTCAGCCAACAAGGGGTCGACGACGCCCTCAACGTCTTTGAACCGCAGTGGCGCCGCCACAGTGATGCCAGGCTGGCCCTGGCGGCCCCGGTGCTTGATTTGTATGAAGAATTGCGCCGCCGGGCCTTCAGCCCAACTTGACCGGTCTTCAGCCCAACTTGACCGGGAAAGAACCGCTGGGCGGCGATTCCATCGAGCCGACCACCGCAAAACCTTCACGACGCAAGATTGCCTCTTTGGCCGCTTCCTGCTTATCGGAAGCCACCATTTCAGCCACCAGTTCTTCCAGAGTGGTTGTGGGAGTCCAGCCGAGCTTGGCATGGGCTTTGGTGGGATCCCCCAGGAGGGTTTCCACTTCGGCTGGACGGAAGTAACGGGGATCAACCCGCACCACCACCGCGCCGGTGTCTGCCCGGGCGCCGGTTTCTGCCACTCCCTGGCCACTCCATTGGATGCCACCCCAACCCAGCTGCTGGGCCGAAAGTTCTATGAAGCGTCGCACTGTTTCCTGGCGGCCGGTGGCAATCACGAAATCCTCGGGCTTGTCGTTCTGAAGCATGCGCCATTGCATTTCCACATAGTCACGGGCGTGGCCCCAATCACGCAATGAGTCCATGTTGCCCATGAACAGGCATTGATCGAGGCCGGCATCGATGCGACTAAGGCCACGGGTGATTTTGCGCGTAACAAAAGTTTCACCGCGACGGGGACTCTCATGGTTGAACAGAATGCCATTACAGGCATACATGCCATAGGACTCGCGATAGTTGACAGTGATCCAGTACGCATAGAGCTTTGCCACGCCGTAGGGACTGCGTGGGTAGAAGGGGGTGGTTTCCTTCTGGGGTATTTCCTGGACCAGGCCGTAGAGCTCTGAAGTGGAGGCTTGGTAAATGCGGGTTTTGTCAATCATGCCCAAAATACGTACCGCTTCCAGAATCCTGAGGGTGCCAAGGGCGTCGGAATTAGCGGTGTATTCGGGACTTTCAAAGCTAACCGCCACGTGACTTTGGGCGCCTAGGTTATAAATCTCATCCGGCTGCACCTGCTGGATTATGCGAATCAGATTGGTGGAATCCGTCAGGTCGCCGTAATGGAGTACAAGCCTGGGATCATCGACGTGGGGATCTTGATAAAGGTGATCAATACGGTCGGTGTTGAAGCTGCTGGCCCGTCGCTTGATGCCGTGCACCACATAACCCTTCTCCAGCAAAAGCTCCGCCAGATACGAACCGTCCTGTCCTGTGATGCCCGTAATCAGGGCGATCTTGGTATTGGAAGCGGAGCCGTTGGCGCTGGTCATGGAGGCGGAAAGGGGAGAAATCGGGAGGACTTAAGGTGGGATTCGGCAGGCTGCCAGGCTTTTAGGTGCGGCCACCCGCAGCGAGGGCAGCGGCTTCGGCAACGGTCAAGGCAACGGGATCAGCCCGTAGCAGACCGGGTTCAGCATTGGTATTGCTACGGCCATAGCGATCTTCGAAACGCACAATGTCATCTTCGCCAAGATAGGCCCCACTTTGGACCTCGATCATCTCGACCGGAATCTTGCCTGGGTTGATCAGACGGTGGCGAGCACCAAGGGGAATGTAGGTGCTCTGGTTCTCACCCACCATCTCTTCAACCCCGTCCTTTTCGACCAGGGCGGTACCTCGCACAACCACCCAATGCTCGGCGCGATGGTGGTGCATCTGCAGGGAGAGGGCAGCCCCTGGTTTCACCTGGATCTTCTTGACCTGCCAGCGGTCTCCCTCAACGATGCCGTCGTAATGGCCCCAGGGGCGATAGATGCGGCGATGGGCCTTGCTCTCAGGGGCACCGCTTTTCTCCAGTTGGCCGACGATCGCTTTGATCTCCTGGGCCCGGTCCCGGTGGGCGACCAGCACCACGTCGTCCGTTTCGACCACCACTAGATCTTCCACCCCCAGACCCACCACCAGCCGGTGTTCACTGCGCAGATAACAATTACGTACCCCTTCGCCGATGACCCTGCCGCGCAGCACGTTGCCGTTGCTGTCCTGGTCTGAGGTTTCCCAGAGGGCACTCCAGCTGCCCACATCGCTCCACTGGGCATCGAGGGGAAGCACGGCGCCCAGGGAGGTCTTTTCCATGACTGCCACATCCAACGAAATGTTGGGACAGCCGGCAAAGGCTTCCGGCTCCAGCCGCAGGAATTCGAGATCGGCGCTGTCCTGTTCAAGGGCGGAGCGGCAGGCACTCACCACCTCAGGAGCCAGCCGCTCCAGTTCGGAGAGGATGGCGCTGGCGCGAAACAGGAACATGCCGCTATTCCAGGTGAAACGCCCGGAGGCCACAAAGGCTGCGGCTGTAGCGCTGTCAGGTTTCTCTACAAAGCGGGCGATGGGGACCGGTATCGCCTGGCCCAGTGGGCCCTGGCCCATGGAGTCCAGGCCCATGGAGTCCAGGCCCATGGATTCAGCCGCTTCGATATAGCCATACCCGGTTTCGGCGGCGGTTGGCACGATGCCGAAGGTGACCAACCGGCCCGCCGTGGCCGCCGGCAGGGCTGCCTCCACCACGGCCCGAAAGCGGTCGGGACGACGGATCACGTGGTCGGCGGCCAGTACAAGCAGCAGGGGGTCCTGGCCGCAGGAGGTGGCTTTCAGGGCGGCTACGGCCACCGCAGGTGCGGTATTGCGGCCCATCGGTTCGAGCAGAATGGCTGCAGGTTCAACGCCGATCTGCCGCAATTGCTCGGCCACGATGAAACGGTGGTCTTCGTTACAGATGAGCAGGGGTGGGGCCAGGCCGGGAAGCCCTTCCAGCCGCTGTTGGGTCTGTTGCAACAGGGTTTTGTCGTCGTTGCCGGCAAGAGCCCAGTACTGCTTTGGGTAGCTGGCGCGGGATAGGGGCCAGAGTCGGGTGCCGGTACCTCCGCAAAGGATGACTGGAACAAGAGGCGGACTGGCAAGAGAAGCGTCAGGTTCCATGGGGATTGTGTTCAGCGCACTGGCAACAAAGATGGGCCCACTGGGGACCCAGGGGGCTTGCGAAAAAAAACGAAACCCGCCCTCTCGATGTCATTCAACCATGGGTCAAAGGCTGAAGTTGCTGGCGCCATAGCCGATTCGAACTCTGGTTCAACGCAGTTCGTAGCGCAGCCAGCGGCAATCCAGCCCCCCATTGCTGACGGCTACCCGGCGACTGGCCTTGAGGCGCAGGGAGCTGGTGAGGGCGGGGTTGCCGCTCAAAAGCCAGAGAGTCCAGCCGCCACAACGTTCCTTCAGTAGCCGACCCAGGTCTGCGTAGAGGGCTTCCAGGTCTTCATCGGCCCCGAGCCGGGCGCCGTAGGGCGGGTTGCAAACCACCAGCCCCTGGCCAGGGGGCGGCACGAAATCACGAAAATCTCCCTGCTGAAACTGGACCTGATCCGCCAGGCCAGCGGCCGTGGCGTTGGCGCGGGCCTGCTCCAAGACGGCGGGATCCCGCTCCCTGCCCACCACTGGGGCCAGGGGGCGGCCAGCGGCCAGATCGGGCTTCACCGTGGCAAGGGCGGCATCCACTTCTTGGCGCCAGAGGCCGGCCTCGAAATCGGGCCAGCGTTCGAAGCCGTAGCGCCGGGGCCGGGGCTTGCCGCCACGGTCGAACAGCAGTCCCGGGGCAAGGCCTAGGGCGGCGGCGGCGGCCTCCAGGAGCAGGGTGCCGGAGCCGCAGAGGGGGTCGACCAGGGGCACCGAGCCATCCCAGCCGGTAAGGGCAATCAGGCCTGCCGCCAGGTTTTCCTTCAGCGGTGCCAACCCCATGGCGGCCCGATAGCCGCGGCGGTGCAGGCTGCCGCCGTCGCCCTCCAGGCTCAGGATCGCGCTGCCGCCCTCACCGCTGCCTCTGCCCCCGCCCCAGGGTCCAGGACTGAGGTGCAGATGCAGGCTGAGGTCGGGATCCTCCAGGTTCACCATCGAGCGGGCCCCCCAGCGCTGCCGCTGCCAATCCACCAGGGCGTTTTTCACCTGCAGCGCCGTGTAATGGCTGTGGTTGAGCTCGCTCAGGCTGCCGCTGGCCTCCACCTTGAAACTGTGCTCTGGCGGCAGCCAAAACTCCCAGTCGGCGGCGGCCTGAATGCCGCGATACAGGTCGTTGCGGCCGTGGCAGGGGAAGCGGGCGAGCTGCCGCAGGAAGCGAAAGGGAAGGCGGGCACGCAAATGCAGCCTGTAAAAGCCGGCCAGATCGGTGCGGCAGGCCACGGCCCGGCGCAGGGGCCGCACCGCCTCGGCGCCAAGGGCCAGCAGTTCGGCGGCGGCGGGCTCCTCCAGGCCAGGTGGCACCACGGCGATGACATCCAGGGCTGATTGCATCAGCAGGGGCCGCAGCGAGCTGGTGGGATTCGTTTCTAAACGTTGGCGCTGGCGGGCTGGCCGTGGTCGCTGCGGTTCAGAGAGGAAAGCCGGCAGCTCTGCTTGGGGTTGGCACCGGGCGGGACCCCTGGAGGTTCGGTCATGCCCACCGGTGCTGGCTGCTATGGCGAGGGGATGGCAGTGCCATACTGATTTGGTCGGATTCAGGTCCGACTAGGTGATCCACACCACTGTTTCGGACAGCGGTTCGATTCCGCTCAGCTCCATTTACCCCAACCGGCTATGCGCCGATAGGGACTTCCTGACCACACCAGTTGCCAGTGAAGGTTGCAGGGGCTGCAATGGTTTCGACGGGGCAAAAGGAGGGTGACTGAAGCCTGCTCGGTAAGAGCAAACACGTAACAGCGAACAACATCGTTCGTTTCTCCCGTCAAGCCGCCCCTGTGGCTGCCTGACACTCTTAACGGAGACGGGGTGAGGTCAGCCTTGTCACCCAAATGACCCATGGGGCCTGGAAGGGCCCCTTTGATTTTTTGGTTTTTTCCGGTGACGCCTCACGGGGCCCCAGAACTGCCATGGGGACTATGGCAAGGCCTATGGCATTGGCAGCGGCGCCCCCTAACCTGCGGCGATTGCCCACCCTTGGCCCAGCCCTTGTTCCGCCTTCGATCCCTGGGCCCATTGCCCAAACGCCCGATTTTCAGCCGCCCCCGCCTTGGCGTCCTGGTAGCCCTGCTGCTCGGACTTTTGGTATCGCCTCTGGGGCTTCCAGCCGCCGCCAGGGCTGCCTCCCCCCCGGCAACAGCACCGGAGCTGGCCGCTAAGGCACCCGATCCCGCTTTTGAGCAGCAGGTGCTGGCGGTGATCCGTCGCCACCCTGCCGTGCTGATTGAGGCCCTCAATGCCTATGAACGCGACCAGCAGGAGGCCCAACGGCGTCAGCAGGCCGAAAAGCTGCGTCGCCTCTATCCCCAGCCCCGTGACCTGATCGGCGATTCCCCCAGCCGCGGCAATGGCAAGGTGGTGGTGGTGGAGTTTTCCGATTTCCAGTGCCCCTATTGCGCCCAAGCCCATGAGGCCCTGAAGGCCTTTGTGGAGCAGCACGGCAAGGAGGTGACGTTTGTCTATAAGAATTTTCCCCTGACCCAGATCCATCCCCAAGCCCTTCCCGCCGCCAGAGCGGCCTGGGCCGCTGGTCGCCAGGGCCAGTTCTGGGCATATCACGACGCCCTCTTCGCCAACCAGGCTCGCTTGGGAGAGCCCCTTTATGGCGAGATCGCCAACAACCTCAAGCTCGACCTGCCCCGTTTCGATCAAGACCGCAAGGGACCGGCCTCGTTGCAAGCAATTCAAAAGGAGGTCGACCAGGCTGAAGCCCTGGGCTTGCAAGGCACCCCCACCGTGGTGATGGATCGCCAATTTCTGCCAGGGGCCGTCACGGCCGAAGTCTTGGAGAAGCAATTGGCTGAACTGGGCCGCAGCAAATAGGGGCAACCCTGTCAAGAACGGCTTTTTGACGGCTCTCCCCCTGCCTGGCGCCCCTGGGTGATCCATAAGTTGAATCCATTCTCGTCCTTGCTCAATGGCCCCGTTTACCGCTTCGGCCCCCCTGCTGCCCGCCCTTGTTCAGGAGCGTGCTGCCCGCCCACCCCTGGCCACCGTCTGGGTGCTCAACAGCCTTGAGCCGGTGATCGAACCCCTGCGCCGGGCCATTGCCGGTCTGCCGGCGGCCAGTGCCGCCTGGCTCGACGAACGGCTGCACCGCAATGGTGCCGCCATCGTCTTCAGGGGCCATCCTGAAGCCGCCCGCCGTTACGAAACCAACCTCAAGGCCGCCGGGCTTGCCACCTCGGTGAACTTGTTGATGCCCCATTAAGGCGCAGGCCTCTTGGGGGGGTCGCCCAGCCAACGACCTAAGTCGTCCAAGGAAAGAATCCCCTCCACCCGCCTATCCCCCAAGACCCAGGTGGGATAGGCCTTGATGCCGGCCCGATCGCAACGTTGGCGATCGGCGGCGGTTTTTTCGCACTCGACATAGGGGAGTTGGTTGCCCGCCTCTTGTCCAAACAGATTTTTCTGCCGAAAACAGGCAGGACACCACCAGGCGCCGTAATACAAAGCCCCCCGCTCGCGCAAACGGCGCACCAGGTCAAGCTGGGCTCCGTTTGAAGGATTGATGGCCTGGCCCAAAGTCGGGGTGGTTGAAGGGGCTGCCGTGGCATGTTGGCCCAAGCCCCTGGTGGGTAAGAGCGGCAAGCTGGCCAGCACCAGGGCGGCGGCCAGGGGGCGGGCCCAAGGGCCACGGGCCCAAGGACCAATGGCCCAAGGACCACGGGCCCAAGGGCCCCGGGGGAACAACGGCGCCACGGCAAGGGACTGGCTGGTTTGAAACTTTAGGGGTCCGGGACAGTACGGCCTTCCGCCCCGACTGGGGGGCCGCAACGAGACCGGCGCCAGGGACAATGGATTGGCCAGGGGAGCGCCTTAACGCCCCTGCCGGCCTGTTCGCCTGCCCCCCCGCGATGAGCGCAAACGGATATCGGGACTACTTCAAGGTGTTGGGGGTTGAGCGGAGTGCCGATGCCGACGCCATCAAGCGCGCCTTCCGCAAGTTGGCTCGCGAGTATCACCCCGATGTCAATCCTGGCGACGCCTCGGCCGAAGCCCGTTTCAAGGAGATCAGCGAGGCCTATGAGGTGCTCTCCGATCCGGATAAACGGCGTAAATATGAGCAATTTGGCCAATATTGGAGCCAGATGGGCGGCGGTACGGGCCGGGGACCGGCCGGTGTGGACGTTGATTTCGGCCGATACGGCAATTTTGACGACTTCATCAACGACCTGCTGGGCCGCTTCGGTGGCCCCGGCGGGCCAACGGGCGGAGGATTCTCGGGGGCGGGAGCTGGCTTTCCCGGCGGCTTCGGTTCCGGCTTCCCCAGTGGTGGTTTTCCAGGGGGCGGTTTTCCTGGTGGGGGCTTTCCCGGGGGCGGCCGCGGCGGCGCCGTCAACCTCGATGCCGAAGCCACCCTGCAGCTCAGCTACGCGGACGCCTACCGGGGCTGCGAGCGCACCCTGGCGGTCAATCAGGAAAAGGTGCAGGTGCGCATCCCACCCGGGGTCAAGCCCGGCAGTCGCCTGCGGCTCAAGGGCAAGGGCAACCTGCAACCCGGCACCGGCCGCCGGGGTGATCTCTACCTCAATCTCAAGCTGAGCAGCCATCCGATCTGGCGGCTGGATGGCGACCAGCTGCGGGCCGAACTGCCCCTCAGCCTTGATGAACTGGCCCTCGGCGGCGAGGTCACCGTGGCAACCCCGGACGGCGAGGCCAGTGTGCAGGTGCCCCCTGGCATGACCCTGGGCCGCAGCCTGCGACTCAAAGGCAAAGGCTGGCCCCTCAAGGAAGGACGCGGCGATCTGCTGCTGACTCCGGTGCTGAAGCTGCCCCCGAACCTGAGCGATCGGGAACGGGAATTGCTGGAGCAGTTGCGCCAGGCCCGCAGCGCCGATCCACGCCAGGACTGGATCAGCGCCGCCCGCCTCTGAACCGCCAGCCCCAAGGCCGCACTGCCTCTGCGGCGGCCCGGGACGAACCAGGCCGATAAGATCCGCCCAGCCGGTCCCCGCCGATGGAGCTCACCTACCGCCCGCGTCGTTTGCGGGCTACGCCTGCCCTGAGGGCCCTGGTGCGGGAGCACCAACTCAGTGCCAGCGATTTCATTTATCCCCTGTTCGTGCATGAGGGCGCCAGCAACGAGCCGATTGGCGCCATGCCCGGGGCCCAACGCTGGAGCCTGGAGGGTTTGGTGGACGAGGTTGGACGCGCCTGGGATCTGGGCATCCGCTGCGTGGTGCTATTCCCCAAGGTGGCCGATGGGCTTAAAACTGAGGACGGGGCGGAGTGCTTTAACGACCATGGCCTGATTCCAAGGGCCATTCGCCGTCTCAAGCAGGAGCATCCAGGTATGGCGATCATGACCGATGTGGCCCTGGATCCCTATTCCTGCGACGGCCACGATGGCATCGTCGATGAGCACGGGGTCGTACTCAATGACGAAACCGTGGCCATGCTCTGCCGGCAGGCCGTGGCCCAGGCCCGTGCCGGTGCCGACCTGATCGGACCCAGCGACATGATGGATGGCCGTGTTGGGGCCATCCGTGAGGCCCTCGATGAAGAGGGCTATGAAAATGTGGGCATCATCAGTTACACCGCCAAATACGCCTCGGCCTATTACGGCCCCTTCCGCGAAGCCCTCGATTCGGCCCCCAGACCAGCCGGTGGCAAACCGATCCCCAAAGACAAGGCCACTTATCAGATGGATCCGGCCAATGGCCGGGAGGCCATCACCGAAGCCCTGCTCGATGAACAGGAGGGTGCCGACATCTTGATGGTCAAGCCTGGTCTGGCCTATCTGGACATCATTCATCGGCTGCGCTCGGAAACCGAACTACCGATTGCCGCTTACAACGTCAGCGGCGAATACGCGATGGTGAAAGCGGCCGCCGAGCGTGGCTGGATCGATGAACGGGCGATCACCCTGGAAACCCTGCTCTGTTTCAAGCGGGCCGGGGCTGATCTGATCCTCACTTATCACGCCTGTGATGCCGCCCAATGGCTGCGTCAGGGCTGAATCCAGCCCGCCCAGCACCACGGGCCGGGGGCGGCGGCAGCTTGAATGGCAGCAATGCCTTACGCGATGAGCGCCATGACACGGCTTGGACATGTGGCCTTAAGGGTCCAGGACATGGAGCGGGCCAGCGCTTTCTATCAAGCCCTGGGAATGCGGGTTACCTGGCAAGCGGAGGACTGGACCTACCTCCAGTCGCCCGAAACCGGTGACGGGGTGGCCCTGCTCAGCCCGGCGTACACCGCAGCTGGCCCCCATTTCGCCTTCCACCTTGCCGACCGCGCCGCCCTTGATGCGGTCCATGGTCAGTTGCAGCAAGCCGGCCAACACGTCGGTGCCGTCCATGACCATCGCGATGGCACCGCCTCTTTTTATCTGCAGGATCCGGAGGGCAACTGGTTGGAGGTGCTCTACGAACCCCCCGGCGGGATTCCTTCCAACATTGGCGCGGCGCCAATCGCTGTCGCTTTGGCCCAGGGGTGAGCGAACTGACGGCAATTGGGGCCGAGACCCTCGAGCTGCTGGAGTGGCCGCGGCTGGCGCAGCAGTTGGCCAGCTTTGCCAGCACCCGCGCCGGTGCCCGTCAGTGCAGCGCCTTGGTGCCGCCGCTTGATTTTGGCGAAAGCCAGCGGCGGCTGGCCGAAACCACCGAGCTGCTCGGCCTCGATGGCCTGACGGAGGGGGGCCTGAGTTTTAGCGGCGCCGCCGACATCGCTGCCACCGTCAGCCTTTGCGCCAAAGGGGGGGTGGCCCCGGGCGAGGACCTGCTGGCGGTGGCCACCACCCTGGCGGCGGCTCGCCGGCTGCGGCGTCAGATCGAAGATGCCGAGGTTCGGCCCGTCTGCAGCGCCCTGGTGGCGGAGTTGCGCACCCTGCCGGAGCTGGAGCAGCGGCTGCATTTCTGCCTGGAGGAGGGCGGCCGGGTGGCCGACCGGGCCAGTGAGGCGCTCCAAGCCGTACGGCGCCAGTTGCAATCCGGCCGGGCCGAGCGGCGCGAGCGCCTCCAGGAGATGGTGCGCCGACTGGGGAGCTTGCTGCAGGACACGGTGATCAGTGAGCGCCAGGGCCGGCCGGTGCTGGCGGTCAAGGCCGGGGTGGCGGGCCAAGTAGCCGGCATCGTGCACGACAGTTCGGCCTCAGGACTGACGGTTTTCATCGAGCCCCAGGCGGTGGTGGCGGCGGGCAATCGCCTGCGGGAGCTGGAGGCTCAAGAGCGCGAGCAAGAGCAGCGAGTCTTGATCGAGTTGGCAGCCCTGGTGGCCGAACAGGCCGATAGCCTCCACCACCTGGAAGCGGTGCTGACCAGGCTGGATGCGGGCCTGGCCCGGGCCCGTTATGGCCTCTGGCTGGGGGCCGTCAGACCCGAAATCAACCCCGATCCCTGCAGCCCCTTTGAGCTGCGCGATCTGCGCCATCCGTTGCTGCTGTGGCAGGAGCGCCAGCAGGGGGGGCACAGCGTGGTGCCCGTGACCCTGGCGGTGGGTTCGCCCCTGCGGGTGGTGGCGATCACCGGCCCGAACACCGGCGGCAAGACTGTCACCCTCAAGAGCCTGGGCCTGGCGGCCCTGATGGCCCGCTGCGGCCTGTTTCTGCCCTGCAGCGGCACCCCCCGACTGCCCTGGTGTGGCCAGGTGCTGGCCGACATCGGCGACGAGCAATCGTTGCAGCAGAACCTTTCAACCTTCAGCGGCCACATCCGGCGCATCGCCCGCATCCTCGATGCCTTGCCCAGCGAAGTCCGCGCCAGCCCCCAAGGGGCAGACCTGGTGCTTCTCGATGAGGTGGGGGCCGGCACCGATCCCCAGGAGGGTTCGGCCCTGGCGGCGGCCCTGCTGCGCCACCTGGCCGATCGGGCCCGGCTGACGGTGGCCACCACCCATTTCGGCGAACTGAAGGCGCTCAAGTACGTCGATGATCGCTTTGAGAATGCCTCGGTGGCCTTTGATGTCGACTCCCTTTCCCCCACTTATCACCTGCAATGGGGGATTCCGGGCCGCAGCAATGCCCTGGCCATTGCAACGCGGCTGGGGCTAGAGCCCCAAGTAGTGGCTGCCGCCGCCCGCCAAATGGAGCCCGGCGGCGCCGGTGATGTCAATCTGGTGATTGAGGGGCTGGAGCAGCAGCGCCGCCAGCAGCAGGAGGCGGCGGAGGCGGCGGCGGCCCTGTTGGCCCGCACCGAGTTGTTGCATGAGGAGTTGCTGCAACGCTGGAGTGAGCAGCGTCACCAGAGCGCCGCTTTGCAGGAGCAGCGGCGCCAGGCGTTGGAAACCTCCATCCGCCAGGGCCAGGGGGAGGTGCGCGGCTTGATCCGCCGCCTGCGGCAGGTGGGCCAAAGCGTGGAGAAAGCCGCCGGGGTCAGCCAGGGCCAGGGCCAGGGCCGGGGCCAGGGAAGGCTGGCCGGCGAAACGGCCCGCCAGGCGGGCCAGCGCTTGCGGCAATTGGAGGCAGAACACCGACCCCCGATCGAGAAGCGCCAGCATGGGGGCTGGCGGCCCCAGCTGGGGGAGCGGGTGCGGCTACTGGCCCTGGGCAAGGCGGCCGAGGTGCTGGCCCTCTCCGACAACGGCCAGGAGCTGACCGTGCGCTGTGGGGTGCTGCGCAGCACGGTGCCCCTGGAGGCGATTGAGGGTCTCAATGGCGAAAAGCCAGCTCCGCCGGAGCCGCCCCAGGTGCGGGTGCGGGGCGGCACGGCCCTGGCCGGCCAGGGCGCCCAGGTGCGCACAGCCCGTAACACGGTGGATGTGCGGGGTTTAAGGGTGCATGAAGCCGAAGCGGCCGTGGAAGAAATCCTCAGGGCCGCTTCGGGGCCGGTTTGGGTGATCCATGGCCATGGCACCGGCAAGCTGAAGCGGGGCCTGAGGGAGTGGCTGGAGGGGGTGCCCTATGTGGAGCGGGTGGTTGATGCGGAGCCGGGCGATGGCGGCGGCGGCTGCAGTGTGGTGTGGCTTAAGTAAAAAAACTCAGGCTGACACCAGGTCCAGGGCCCTGACCCTGGAGATTTCAACGGAAAAGGGGGGTGAACCGTTGCGAGCGATGGGCCAACGACGCACCCAGCAGGTGCCCTTCTCGGCGTCGACGTTGATCACCTGGAAGTGGCTGTCGGGATTTTCGTCCAGAAGGACGAATTGACCGGGGCGGGGGGTCATGAAAACCGAGCGGAACGGCAGGTTTTAAATCTGTGGACAATCTAAAGGATCTTGGCGTTGGGGCCCATGATGTGCTGGAAAACCAACCCGATGGTTTACGGCGGTGGCTTGCGCCTACAAGCCCTGGACGATCACGCCGCCCTTAAGCAGGATTCCTTGGCCCACCTGCAGGGGTTGCCAGGCTTCATCGGCGGTCAGGGGCTCGGTGCAGACGATCGTGACCACATCAGACGGGTTGGTGACGGCGGCGAAATCAACGCTGAGGTCCTCATCGGCCAGCCGCGCCCGCCCAAAGGGGGCCCGGCGGGTGAGCCAGTGCAACCTGGTGCCGGCGTAGGCATAAAGCCAGTTGCCGTTGCTGAGCAGGCAGTTAAAGATGCCGCCACTAGCTAAAAGGTGGGAGCAGGCCAGCAGCTCATCGAAGAGGCCGGCTTCGTCATCAGTGGCGATTTTGCGGGCCTCCAGTTGCTCAAGGATCCAGCAAAAAGCGGCTTCGCTGTCGGTATCGCCGATGGGCTGATGCTGACCCGTCAGGGGCAAGGGGGTGTGGAGGTCGCAGCAGAGTCCCGTGGAGTGGTGTAACTCAGGAGGAGCAGCCCCGGCTACGCCGGGGCTGACGGTTCGCCTTCCTCAGTTCTCTGCTGTTGCAATGGGTGGGCCGGTCTGTGACCCTGTTTGGAGCACAACCAACAAACCGAACACATACATTGACCCTTACCAATAATGGCGCCTCCGAGCTGGGCCAGCTCATGGAGGGGACCACCGCTGGCGCCCTGATCCCGGAGATCGTGCGCCGGGGGTTCCAGGCCTTGCTGGAAGCCGGGTTGAGCGATGCCGTTGGCGCCCAGCTCCACCAGCGCTGCCATGACGAACGGGTGACTCATCGCAACGGCTACCGGGAGCGGGTGCTCACCACCCAGGTGGGTGACCTCACCCTGGCCATCCCCAAGCTCAGGCAAGGCACCTTCTTCCCGAACTGGTTGGAGCCGCGCCGCCGGGTTGACAAAGCTCTCTATTCAGTGGTGAGGGAGGCCTAGACCGGTGGCACTTCCACTCGCTAGGTCGATGCCCTGGTCGAGGCGCTCGGCGGAGCAAGCGGGATCTCCAAGTCGGAGGTGCACAAGCAGCTCCATGGCAGTCATCCCTTGACTGCTCCTGTTCGCTCACCGGAAAGGGTCACAGGACCTCCTGAGACACAGCTCGGAGTGGCGCTACCGGCTAAACTGATGATTATGGCGGCTTGAGTCCTATCCAGAATATAGGGGGACCGTTTCAAGCTTCTGTATTTGCTTCTCCTCCAAAGCCGTATTATCCTGATTGGTATGTAGCCGGCCAGCTTGCTTCAGCCGAAGAAGAATGTCTAGTCCGCGCTGGAGATGGCTCGCCTGGTGGAGGGGCCAGGAGGGTCTCCAGGTTACCCAAATTAAATCAGGAGATCTCTAGATAAACCTACCACTGAATGTTCGTCGGATCATGCTTTGTCAGGGTTTCTCTAATCTCAAGGCCCGCCCTATAGGCTTTCAGCGCAGCGGGCCCATACCTCAGCATCATCAGTGCATCACCAATCTTGTTGCTGCTCACCGAGAGAACGCGCTGCCACTGCATGTTCGTCGCATCGCGCTGCGCTAGATCTTCGTTGGTTGCTAGCACCCCCACTACCAGGAAAGATGTCACCCCTCTCAATCGCAAACCCGGGGGCTTGATGGAGCAGAACAATGCGTCGTTACAGCGAGGCGATCAAGGCTGATGTCAGAAGGCGGATGAGTCCGCCAAACCGGCAGAGCGTGGCCCGAATTTCAAAGGAGACGGGTATTCACGCGGCCACTCTCTATCTTTGGCGTAAGAGCTGGCGGCTGGAGGGGGAAGTGATGCCTGCATCACAGAAAGACCCTGAAGGCTGGGGTGCTGCCGACAAGTTCACGGTGGTATTGGAGACCGCTGCTTTCAATGCCACTGAGCTCAGCGCCTACTGCCGCGAGCGGGGCCTGTACCCCGAGCAAGTCAGCCATTGGCGGCAAGTAGCCCAGAATGCCAACGCAAAGCCGGTTCGCACGATGGCGGAGCAGAAGGAACTCGAAAAACTCCACGCTCAGGATCAAAGGAAGATCAAGGCTCTCAAGAAAGAGCTGCAGCGCAAGGAGAAGGCCCTGGCGGAGGCGGCGGCATTGCTGGTGCTGCGAAAAAAGTGGGAGGCCTTCTGCTCGGAGGAAGAGGAAGGCTGACGAGTGCCGCCCAGCGGCGGATGGCGATCGAGCTGATCGTCGAGGCGAATGCCGCTGGCGCCAGATTGGTTCGCGCCTCCTGTGTTCTCGGCATTTCCCTGCGCACCCTTAAACGCTGTCCGCCTGAACGAGGCGGAACGTCAGCGAATCCTGCTCACCTGCAATCAGCCGGAATACGCCCCACTGCCACCGGGGCAGATCGTGCCAGCACTGGCTGATCAAGGCCACTACATTGACTCGGAGTCGAGTTTTTACCGGGTCTTGCATCAAGCAGGACAGTGCCAACGGAGGGGTCGGGCACGTCCACCGCAGGCAGCGCGGACAGTGCCGCGTCTCAGGGCTGACGGCCCAAACCAGCTGTGGAGCTGGGACATCACCTATCTGCCCACCACTGTTCGCGGTGTGTGGCTTTACCTCTACCTAGTGATCGACGTCTGGAGCCGTAAGGTGGTGGCTTGGGACGTGGCTGAGGTGGAATCAGCCGAGATCGCTGCCGAGCTGGTGCAGCTGGCCTGCCTCAAGGAGCGTTATTGCCGGCCCAGGGGCTTTGGCAGCCGTCAGAGCCAGCAGCAGCCATTGATCTTGCATGCCGACAACGGCAATGCCATGCGCGCCGCCACGCTCGAATCAAGGCTCGAAGAGCTGGGTGTGCTGCGCTCGTTCTCCAGGCCGAGGGTCAGCAACGACAACCCCTACTCGGAATCACTGTTCCGCACTGTCAAGTTCCGGCCCGATTACCCCAGCCGGCCGTTCGCCAGCAAGGCGGAGGCATGCGATTGGGTAGCGGCTTTTGTGGACTGGTACAACCACAGCCACCGTCACAGCGGCATCAAGTTCGTCACGCCTCACCAACGTCACAGCGGTACCGCCATCGCAATCTGCCGGGTGCGCACCCAGGTCTACGAAAAGGCTCGCCAGGCCCACCCAAACCGCTGGAGCCAATCCACTCGCTGCTGGCGCCAACCAATAGAGGTTTGGATCAACAAGCCACCAGAAGGCCGCCAATCCAATCACGCGCTGCCATTTATCCAGGCCGCCTGAAAGGCGGCCAAGGAGTGACACCTTTCCTGAAAGTCACCGGCACGGCCTGATAGGCCTTAAGTGCTGCAGAACCATCCCCATGTTGCCAGAGAACATCAGCAACTTTGCTCTGGCTGATAAAGAGATCGCGCTACCACACCGTGTTCGACGGATCACGCTTCGCCAGGATGACCAAATTAGATCCCAATTCACGTGCATCCGTGCAGCCGGATGAGAGTTGCCATATCGATCTGTGGGCTTAAGTTTGTTTCAAGCAGACCTTCAACGAGGGATTGCTGGTTTTGCCTGGGTTGGTTCTGACTGACTTTCCAAATGCCACCCCAACGGTCAATCCTAAGGTGAATGCCAACGATATCCTTCAGTAGCATTTCAGTAAACTCGGTGGGCGCATCTGAAACCTTCCATGGATGTAGTTGATTGGCTTCCTGTAAATCAGTCTGCTCAGAGATGATGCCCAGTAACCTATCTGGATTATGGATGGCACAAAGGGAGCAATAAGCATGAACGACCGCATAGTTCCATGTGGGAACAACCTTGCCAGTGTGCTGCTTGGATGCATACCAGTTTGGCGTGATGTACGAGGATGGGCCTTGAAAAACGACCAGCAACTGTTCCTCGGGTTGGACTTGCCATAGGGGGTTATTTCTTGCAACGTGTCCATAAAGGCTTCCCAAACCTGCAGGATTACTTACATAGAACAATGGTATATGATGAGCATGTAGGCCATCAATATGATTCCTAATGATGGTAGCCAAAGGGTGCTGCTCGACAAGGCCTATTAGAACCGAGTTCCTGTCTTCTTGAAAGTGTGCAGAGCAGTACATAGAAGGTTTACCCAAGGGGAGCAATGACTGAATTCTAAGGGTAGGAGCCTCGTAAGATTCCGAGACCCATAGGAAGATCAACAATCCTGTCAGTACCGATTCAAGTTGCCAGCAGATCCGTTTTATGTGTTAGCAGGACGCGAAAATATGGACCTCCAATCAGCCTTGGCAATCCTCCATCTCTGAAGGGGGATGGAGGGCAGCCAGGGAAAACACGAGCTCGGCCGCCATCTCGGGCCGACGGCCCTTCAACTGGTCCCCGGCCTCAACCTGAAGCGGCGCCGGCCCTCCATCTATTTGCTCAATCGCCTGTCTATAATAATGGAGGTTGAAAGCGATTGTATGCACAGTAAAACCGATAGCGACATTGATCCATACGACAAAGCCTTCTGCGCAAGGGCTGCTGGCGCTGGATGCCTGCTCTGATGCATTTCTGGTTCCTGACAGGCTTGTTTGTTCTTCGTAGAGCCTGCAGCAGCAGTTGCTTCAGGCTATGCTGTAGCTGAGTATGGCACAGTTTTCGCTTGAAACCCGCCCTGTGGCCGTGTACTTCTGGCAGGTAAGGGGGTTTTGGCAATTGCGAGCGACATGACTCTTGTGCATAGCCAGAGGGATTCGAACAACTACAAAGATCGCCTGTCGGGATCGACTGATTCACTGACGTCCGCCTGCTTCGCCTTTGGCAACGGAGAGCTGCCCCTTGCCCTAATTGGCGGGGGGTTGATCCTTGACAGTGGTGAAGCCGACCACACCTTCCTCTTTCGCTGCCAAGACCGCTTCGCTGTCTACACAGGCATATCGGGCTTACGCAGCTTCCTATTGGTGGTCAACGATGCCCATGAGAAACGTCTGCGGTCCTTGCATCACCAGCTGCAGATACGCCTGGACGCCATGCTGGAGCAACAGGGCCTGCCGTTCACTGTCCTACCTACCCCCTTACATGTACGCTGCGACCTCCTCGACCTGAGTCTTTCTGCCTGCGACGGATTCGAAGCAGACGTGGCTGAGCTGGCTACGGCAGGAATCAACGTCGGGTTCGTCACCAACCAGGTGTCGCCGAGTACGGCCCATTTGCTGTGCCAACTTGCCCGGATGCTTTCTGAACGCGGGATACATGTTGGGTTTGATGCTGCGACATGCGAGCATGTCGCCAACCTGGCGCTGCGCTGGCATAACAAGGCAAGTTTCTTTAGACAGTATGAAGCAGTTGCTGCTGCAGGCGGTCCACCCTGGGCTGATACTGCAATCATCGGAGCAGATGAGCTTGTAGACGGACATCCCTGGCACGATCTGAGTGCGCGAATCACGCATCTCTGGAATCTTCAAAATCATCCTAGCGCCCTTTTTCTGAAATCAGCTCAAGACTCCAGTGGAAATGTATCTGCCATCGTCTCAACACAACCTGGTTCTGATATCCACCCGGCATTTTTAGCCGAGGTGAGACGGTGGCTCCTCGGCAAAGATTTCATCTCCCCTGGATTCTTTAGAGAGCTCCGCGATGAGTGCAAACTTGTTCCTTCGCTGCAGGATTTACAACTCAGCGACTATCTCCTGACCACACTACGCCGCCAGCAGGCACAACGTCGGAGCGGCCTGCAACTCATCGTGCAGCCAGTGCTTTGCCCACCCATCGATGAATCATGTCACCCATGCATCGGGGTCAGCCTGCGGGTGTCTGAGTCCGGCACGATCGAATTGATCGCAGTCAACGCCCAGCTTTTTCATGATGTTCAGCGTCGGAAGTTTCTGGGTGTTCTGCTGGACGACAAGCTGCTGGAGGACCCTCCGGTCTCGCGCTTCGTCGAGCAATGTAAAGCCGCAGCCAGTGTCCTGGCTGACCAGGGGTGGAGAGGTCCGATCAATTTCGATGGTTGCCTGGCCGGTGACGGTAGTTACTGGTTTGCTGGCGACTGCAATCCGCGTCTGACAGCTCTGCTCGTGCCTCTATCGACACGCGACTGGCTGCGCAAATGCGGCGTGACGGTGCGAAGCCTGACCAGTTTTGGATACCGGGGCGAGATCAGAATGAAGGATCCGGCTAACACGTTGGAGGCCTGGACGCACCTGGGAGTTCTTTTCTCAGCACGCACACAACGAGGCATGCTTGTCCTGCCAAATTTGGCCAGCCACTATGGCCATGATCTGCTTTCGGTGAATATGAAGCCAGCTGAGGCCTTGGCAGCACTTCATCTCATGCGCCAACTAGCCCCTGATGCAATACCTGTTCACCTGGAAAGCATTCATGGCTGTTAGGTTTATGTCATGTCCAGCTGTACGCACCTGGCCAAACCAGCGTTTGATCTACGGGAAACACATAGCCTGCTGGCTTACGAGAGGCCCAAGCCGTAGACCAATCTCTGCAGGCAATTTAAACCTACGCTTTTGATCAGCAAATCAGACTGAATGAACCAAGACTATCTGCATATCACACAATCAAGACCGTAACTGATCTGGTTGCTATGGAGTCTCACCCTCCGAGTAAAGCAGTTTTCTCTCCAACCCGAGCATTTTTTCTTCAGCATGCGAGTGATGGCAAGGATACCCTAACAAAATTATAATCATACTTCCTATATAATTCGATTAACTTATATAATAATGCAGAACGACTGGTTCCTCCTGTCTTCAAGGAACGTTGCTATGGATTGATGTCAATAGCGCCAGCCCTTCGAAGGGTTTCGTAGGTAAGATGTGCTGACCTCTCATTGTAGTGAGCTGCGTCGTGAGGCTGTTTGTAATCTGCGACGACTTGCTTGGCAAGTGGTTCTGCAATGCCAGCATGCTTAAGCACGGCAAATATAGTTGTAAGATCAACTGAAAGGAAGGTATCAATCAACCCAGACCACAGGGGGCTCATCATCGTTTGGACGGAAGGGTGCCACTGAGGCCAGACGATATCAAACGCCCTGACAAAAAAGGCACTGTGGAGAAGTTCATCACAATAGTGATGATTGAGGAAGCATCGCAAATCACTCTGTAGGTTTGGATTTAGCCGGTCACTAAACAAGGTCTTGCTGATAAGTGTTTCGGAAACCAGTGCAGCACAAAAGTAAAGAAGGGAAGCTTGATGTTGTGGTATAGTCTGTCGCAGGCTCTCTATTTGCCTCAGAAACGAATGGGTGTGTCGGCACAGCGTTACACCCGTGAGATTGCTTATGTAGCCAATTAGCTCGTTGGCAAGCAACGCATGATACGCTTCATCGCAGTGGACGCGTAAAGCATCAGTAGCCAAGTCTGAGATATATTCTGCACCAATGCAATAATGTGCAATATCCAGCGCCACGGGAGAGATTAACTTATTCTCAAGCTCAACTGTAAACCAAAGACTTGCTAGAAGCATGCCAATGGCTACTTCTTCAGCATGGGATAATACCTCTGGATGAGTAAGAATACTGTCGACATTCAGCACCCATGCGCCTGCTCCACCTGCGAGCCAATCGTGTGTAGGCATGGATCTTACGGCAGCTGAATCATGCCATCTTGAAAAGGGAGAGTGATAATTTCTGATCGTGTTCATTTCAGTTTCGCAGAGCGACGCCCATTCCCTCAGTTGTGGAGAGTTCGATGAGACCACCAAACTCATTTGAAACTAGTTCAAGAAATGGACCCAATTCATTCCTATTTCGAGCGATTACTGTATCAAAGAAAGCGCAATTAATATGGTCAGTTAATAAGATGTTATGACAAACCAGAAGTGAGCGCCGAGAAAGCCTAGGCAGCAATGAATTCATCAAATGAAAATAAATTCCTTTTCCTCGGCGTGAGGGATCTGGATGTGATCGTGGGAGCTCTGCGTCAAGAACCACCATATCAAATTCTCCAGAATCCGGACCAGCAAGATAGCTCTCTCCAGGACAAGATATGGTCTCAACATTAATTAATGGGTACATTCTACTGAGATTGGAGCGAGCCACCTCCATAGCATGTGTATCAGGATCGATTAGAATCGCTTCACCGCCGTTAACTTCTAGTGCGGGCAATAACCATGCTGCCCAATAGCCGTAGTAACTTCCTAGGAAGACAACCCTTTGAGGTCGGAATGCAAGCGCCAGTGCTAGCAGCAATCTCCCCTCTTCAGGATAGATATATGTATGATAATCTTGATGATTAAATCCATTGGAAATTCTTGTGGCTACCTGTGACGACATGGCCCGAAAGTCCTTTGGCAGCGTAAGGTCAGGCAAAGCAAGTGAGGAGAAGGCATCGAGGGCCGCAGTTTCAACTGAAGGTGGAAAGCGCTTTGCATAGTGAACATCATCACTTGGTATGCCATGAGCAACTAGATGATCTCGCATCTGATCCAAAAAAAGAGAAAATTCCTGGGAAGTACTTTTCCCATCGCAAAACTTTTGGTAAGCTGGAAAAAGATGAAGTATATTCTCAAATTTGTCGCGTATCGTTCCGATCATAAATATCAATCTTGTTGCCACATTTTAAGAAAGACAGTTCGCGATGTCATGCATTGTAATTATCTGTAACAATAAGCAGCGTCCCGTGGAGTGGTGTAACTCAGGAGGAGCAGCCCCGGCTTAGCCGGGGCTGACGGTTCGCCTCCATCAGCTCTCTGCTGTTGCAATGGGTG
>JBIKMU010000005.1:0-129785 GCA_044359075.1 Cyanobium sp.
CGGAAGAGCCCGAGGCGAGGCGCCCATCGCCCAGCACCGCCAGGGCCATCACCCCGCCCTGATGCCCCTCGAAGACCCGTTCGCAGGCGCCGCTGGCCGGATCCCACAGCCGGATGGTGTTGTCCCTGGAGCCAGAGGCGAGGCGCCCATCGCACAGCACCGCCAGGGCGATCACCGGGCCCTGATGTCCCTCGAAGACCCGTTCGCAGGCGCCGCTGGCCGGATCCCACAGCCGGATGGTGGTGTCGCGTGAGCCAGAGGCGAGGCGCCCATCGCCCAGCACCGCCAGGGCCCACACCTCGGCTTGATGCCCCTCGAAGACCCGTTCGCAGGCGCCGCTGGCCGGATCCCACAGCCGGATGGTGGTGTCGTCTGAGCCAGAGGCGAGGCGCCCATCGCCCAGCACCGCCAGGGCCCACACCTCGGCTTGATGCCCCTCGAAGACCCGTTCGCAGGCGCCGCTGGCCGGATCCCACAGCCGGATGGTGGTGTCGCCTGAGCCAGAGGCGAGGCGCCCATCGGGGAGGGCCACCAAGGCAGTTACAGGGTTGTCCACCGGTAAGGTGCGCAAGACAGCATCGGGGGCCAACAGGCTGGCGCTGCGGGGGCGCACGCCGCCAGCCTGCTGCAGCCAGTCCGCCGCCTCCTGGCGCAGGGCGCTTGGTTGGGGGTTGTCGCTCTCCTCCGCCAGCCGCGCCAACAATTGGGAGGCCAGCTGCTCCTGCCCCCGCCAGCCTTCGCTGTGGCCCAGCACGTGGGCCCCCTGGCCCAGGGCACGCACCAGCCGTTCCAGCCAGGGAGCGGGGGCCGCCAGCGCAAAATCCCCCAGCAGCGCATTGATCCCCGCCAGCCGCAGGCGCGCCTCCAGCCAGGCGAAATGCCCCAGCAACCCTGCCAGCAGCGCCGGCCGTTCGGCTTGCGAAAGATGGCTGGACAGGTGCCGCACCAGGTAGGGCCAGGTGTGTGCCCGTTGCGCCTCCAGCTCGGCCAGTGCCCAGCGGCGGATCGTCGCCTCGGCGGCCTCGGGGTCGATCGAGAAGCGGCCGGCGCGTGGGTAGCCGGAGTGTTCGTCTGTGGCGGTGAGCCAGCGGCTGAGGGAGGGGTGGTTGAAGCTCGCCAGAAACTCGTTGGGCCCATAGGCGGGATCATTCCTGCGCAGGCGCAGCAGGTCGTGGAGCTGCTGCTGCTGGCCGAGCAGGCGCGCCTCAGGCCAGTTCAAGATCGCCGCCAGCTCGCGGCGGGAGAGGGGATCGCGCTGCACGCTATGCAGCGCCAGCAAATCGCGCACCTCGTCGTAGGCCTGCTCGCTGGGGAAGCGCCGCTCGAAGGCCTGGAGATAGAAATCGTCCATGCCGGAGGGCAGCGCCTCAAGATCGCGGCGGTCGCTCAGGGGCAGGGCGCCGGAGGCCAGCTCGTTGAGCACGAAGGCGGCGTAGAGAAACTTGCCGCCGCTCAGCGTTCGCAGCCGTGTGGCCACCTCGGCGGCGCCGAGGCCGGCGGCGGCGAGCAGGGCGGCCAGGGGCGGTCGCTGGCAGCGGGCCTCGGCGTAGGCCTCGATGTCGGCCAGGTTGCGGGCTTCCTCGGCATTGAGCGAATGGAGGCTGAGGGCCTGGCGCAGGGGCTGCTGCACCGCCGGCAGGGGGCGGGCGGTGGCGAGCAGCCGCAGCCAGCGGGGAAAGCGTTGAGCCCGCTGGCCCAGCAGGCTCACGATCGTGACGAGTGGCGCTTTGTCGTTGCTGGGGCGGTGCTCCAGGGCCTCATCGAGGGCATCCACCACCAACAGCAGCGGGCCGGCGGGCGGCGGCATGGCCTCCAGGGGCGCCAGCACGGCCTGATCAAAGGCGCCGATCGGGTCGTTGTCCGGAGCTTCGAGCAATTGGCGCAGCCCGGCGGCCTCCTCGGCCTCGATCGCGGCGCGGTAGGCGGGCAGGGCAGCGGCCAGCTGGGCGGCGATGCTGCTCACAAAGCGCCCCGGCGCCAACGTGGCGATCGCATCGAACTGGCAGAAGTGCTGGGCCACCACCGACACCCCGGCGGCCTGGGTGTCGACCAGTTCGGCGAGAAAAGCCGATTTGCCCACCCCGTACTCGGCCTCGATCAGCTGGGCCCGAGGACGCCCCGACGCGGCGCCATCCGCCATCGCCCAAGCGCGCACCTCCTCGAACAGCCAGGAGCGGCCCACGAAGCCCTCACGCCGGAAGCTGCGATAGGGACCGAAGTCGAGGGGCTGGGGCCAGCTCCAGCGCAGGGAACGGGCGACATCCGCAGCCTGCTGGGCGTCGGCGACGACGATTTCGATCTTGTCGCCTGTGAATTTGTCGCCAACTACTTTGTCGCCCGCGATCTTGTCGCCTGCCACGCTGTCGCCGAGGGTGAGATCTCGGCCCGCGCTCACCTGATTCAGCAGTTGGTTGCCGTCACCCACCACCACCTGCCCAGATGGCTGCTTGACCGCCCGGGCATCAGCAGCCCCCTGGCCATCGCCAGCAGCAGCGCTTGCGTCGGGATTGGGATCACCTGCGACCATGGCCAGAGCCCCCGGATCAAGCCGTTGCTGCGGCCGACTCTGCCAGCTCCCGCAGCGAGCGTTCCACCAACACCTCCAGGTGGTAGGGGTTGCGGAAGAACTGCGGGGTGAGGCCGGCGTCCTTGACGCGCTGGATGAAGGCGTCCTGGCGGTCGGCATAGTCACGGTCGAACAGGGCCTTGGCCGGCAGTCCCAGCTCTTCGGAGTCGGCGTTGATCATAAAGATCAGTCGCGGCATCGCGGCCTCCGTGGCGGTGATGAACTCCAGCTCGGTGTAGGACACCTCCGGTTGGTCCCGCACCGGTGAGCCATAGCGCAGGCCGTAGATGCCCACCAGCACATCGCAGTCCCGAACCCGCTGCTCACACACGGCGGCCGGTGCCTGATCGATGGCCGCAAAATCCGCCATGTCCACAATCGCGTGACCGGCGGCGCTCACGGCCCGCTCCGCCTTGGCGATATACGAGCCAGCCTGGGGATATTGGCGCAGTTCGGAGGTGTGGGAGAGAAACACGCGCCAGGGGCCTGGTTTCAGTGGGGAAATACCTGGAGTAGTAGCTCGTCCGGCAGTTGGAGTGGCCAGGGTATTGATGATTTTATTCCCTGTGAATTTATCCCCCATCACCTTGTCGCCGCTGAACTTGTCTCCAGCCACATAGTCTCCCTGGATCGAGTTGCCAATGTTGATATTGCCCCCAGCACTAACCCCTGTCATGGTGATGTTTCGATTGCCACTGACCTTCACCTGGTTGGTGCTTGCAGGCTGAGGCGCCTGCACTGGCGGTTTGGAAGGCAGGTTGGGAACAGGCTGCCCAGGCACTAATTCCGGAGCCTCGCTGCTGAGGATCAAACGAATAAACTGGGTGGAGCCGATATAGACCTGATCTTGCCGATTGCGTGGCTTGCTGATCTCCAGGTGGTCCCGATCCAAGGGGGTGTTCCCAAGCGCTGTCTCTCCAGCGTCGCCAGGATCGGCTGAGGAGCGCGGCACCACGATCACCACCCCTTTAGTTTCTTTGTTTTCGTAGTAGCTGCGCGTGAGGATGTGGTGGCTGGGCGCATAGCTCCGATACCACTCATAGAGATCCATGAGGTGGTCGTCGTTGTCCTTGAGATCGAGCGTGCTCACGCTGGGCAGGTAGACCTTGAGGGCAACCGCCAGATCCGCCAGCCGCGAACCGTGGTGGGGCGTGGCCAGAAAGAGCACCCCACGGCACTGCTCCACCACCTGCAGCCGGTCCGGGGCGAATTGGGAATCGGCAGAGCGGCGCAGGACGCTTTTCACCAGGAGGCCACCCAGGCTGTGGGTGATGAAACACACCGGCCGTTGCCCGATGCCTGCGCCTACCAACCGGTCCAGGGCGTTCTCAGCCCGCCGCGGCAGAGACATCGCTGCCCCCGCATCAGGATCTTTGCTCCCAAAGAATGAGAAGCCCTGCCACTTGGTGGGGGCAGCGGCATAGCCCAGCGACCACACTCCAATCTGCGTTCCAAACTCCAGGGTCAGCCAGTGGGGCCAGGAGGTGTTTTCATCCGTTCCGCTGCGCCAGGTCGCTATGGGATCGCCGCCGAGGCCATGGACGAACACCACATCCAGCTGGCGTTCCGCCGCAAGGGGTGACGAGATGGGGAGCAGCTCTGCCATCGCCTCGTCTGGGGAGTTTCAGCTTTCGCCAGTGTGGCGCCACTTCAGCCAGCTGGCATGGACAAGGAGGTGATGGGCCGGATCCAGAGGGAACGTTCTTGCTTGCTGGGGTTGAGCTAACGATTGCCGCACCAGGGCCCTTCCATCAAGATGCAAGGGGTCTCATTCCGCTGGCTCTGCCTGCCAATGCCCCAGTCAGAGCCACCCCCAACAGATTCCGGCTCGGACGAGCTGATTCCCTCGGGCTCAACTGTGGAGGTGGGCGGATCGGAGAACATAACCGTCACCGATGCAAGCGCGGGCAGGGATCTGTCCATCACCCAAACGATCCTCCAAGCCCCCAAACCAAAGCCCACTCTTCCCCCATATACCCCCCACAACCTCCCGGAGCGCACCACCAGCGCCGAGCGGTTCGTGGGCCGCAGCCTGGAACTGGAGCAGCTCAAGAGCCTCCTGGTACCAGAAGGCAGCCGGGCCTATCTCACCGGCATGGGCGGGGTGGGCAAGAGCGAGTTGGCGATTCAGCACGCCTACGACTCCTTTGATCTCTACCGGGGCGGCATCCTGAGGCTGGATGCCCGCCAGGGGCTGGACGCCATGGCGGTGCAGGTGGTGACCTTCTTCCGGGAGTCTTCCCCGATCTGGCGCTCCCAGAGGACAAAAGCCCAACCGACTTGCTGCCCCTGTGTTGGAGCCAGTGGCCAGCAAGTGCCAACCCACCGGAACCGGTGCTCCTGATCCTCGACGACCAACGGGGTGATAGTGGGGGCTACGAGGCGGAACGCAAGCTCCTTAATGGATTGCCGCCCCGATTCCGCCGGCTGATCACCCAGCGGCAAACGGCACCCACCAATGCCCAAGCCATTGAGATCCCTCTGCTTGAACGGGCGGATTCTCTGGGACTCCTGGCTCTGCAGGCCGGAGAGGGCGGCACAGACCGCCTCAAGGCAGGGGAACAGGCCGCCGACTGGCTCTGCTCTGAGGTTGGGGATCTCCCCCTGGCGCTGGTGCTCCTTGGCGCCCGGCTGGCGGGGCGGCCCGATCTGCGGCTGGAGCAACTCCTCGCGGATCTGCAGGCCAAGGGAGCAGCCGCGAAAGCCCTCCAACAAGCCCACCCTGAACTGGGGGCAATGCGCGGCGTTGTGGAAGCCCTGCTCATCAGCTGGGAGCCCCTCACTGACCCCGCCAAAAGCTTGCTGTTGCTCTTGAGCGTGATGGCTCCTGCGTTGATTCCCTGGGAGCTGGTGGAAGCCTGCCGCCTGCCGGAGCTCGAGCTGGAGGAGGGCAGCGCCTTTGGCGATCAACAAGCCGAGCTATTGCGGGCCCAGTTCCTGGAGCGTTCTGGGCCGGGGCTGTATCAGCTGCATCCCCTGGTGCGGCAGTTCCTCAGGTTGCAGAGCCAGGAGCAGCTGGAGCTGGTGGCCCGCTGGCGGAAACAACTGGCAGCTGCGGTGTCGGGAGTCTGCCGGGAGCGGATTCCCCAGAGGCTCACTCTGGAGCAGGTGCGGGCATTGAAGACAGACCTCCCCCACATCCGGCTGGTAGCGGAGCAACTGGCCGAGGAATTGGAGGACGAGAATCTGCTCTGGCCTACCTCAGGCCTGGCGTGGGTGGCGGAGCATCAAGCCGCCTTTGCCGAGGCACTCAAGTGGTGGCAGCTTGCTTTGGAGCAGAGTGAGCACAGGCTGGGGCCCAATCATCCCTCCACTGCGGCGGCTCTCAACAACCTGGCGCAGCTGCTGCAGGCCACCAACCGGCTGGCGGAGGCGGAGCCGCTAATGCGCAGGGCCCTGGCGATCGATGAGGCCAGATACGGCAATGACCATCCAAACGTCGCCATTGGTCTCAACAACCTGGCTTCGCTGCTACACGACACCAGCCGCCTGGCGGAGGCGGAGCAACTGATGCGCCGTGCCCTGGTGATTGATGAGGCCAGCTACGGCAATGACCATCCCGACGTGGCCAGGGATCTCAACAACCTGGCCCAGCTGCTGCAGGCCACCAACCGCTTGGCGGAGGCGGAGCCGCTGATGCGCCGGGCCCTGGCGAGCGATGAGGCCAGCTACTGCAATGACCATCCCAACGTGGCGATATATCTCAACAACCTGGCTTCGCTGCTGCAGGCCACCAACCGGCTGGAGGAGGCAGAGCCGCTGATGGCCCGTGGCTTCGCAGTCTTGAAGAGCCTGGGCTTCGATCACCCTAAAACCCAATCCATGAGGGGCAACTACATCGCCCTCCTCCAAGCCATGAGCCTCGCCGAACCAGAAATCCAAGCCAAGCTCCAAGCTCTCCAGTCCCCCACCTAACCCTGGTCTGCCACGCAGCTGGCCAGGGTGTCGGTGCCCAGTTGATCTGACTCAGCGGTGCGCCAGCAGCAGCGAAGCCTGGGCCGGAGAAAAACAGCAAGGCCCCAGAGTTGAGTTGCCTTATGTTGGTGGGGTGATCACAGCCGATCCTTTGGTCTGGTGCCATCGGCGAGACTGAAGGCTTGAAGTCACTTGCCTTAATCCCGCTGCAGCGGTTGGCCTAAAATCCACTCCTGCCCACGGCGCGTGCAGCCGCCAGCTGCGGATCCACTGCCCTGGGCGAAAGGGCTCCAGCAGCCCCTGCTCCTGCCACTGGTGCAGCCAGTCCTGCACCGTTGTCGACGACACCGCGAACAACTCCTCGTTATGGTCGGCGTTGGGCACAGCCAAAGCAGGGGGCTTCAGCCGAACCCCCGAGGGTGATCTACTCATCCACCCCTGACCCCTTCCAGAGAGGCCAGGCCCTGATCGACATGCTGGCCGACTGCGACGCCGAACTTCGTTGCGTCCTTCGAGTTGCTTTAGCCCCATCCTCCTCGCTCTGGGCAACTGCCGCCCTGCTCTTCTACGGTTAATTTGTATAAAATAGATTGGTCGGCATGGTCCGCGTACAGCTTTCAATCCAGCCTGGACAGGCTCAATGGCGAGGAGTAAAAAGCCGCGAACTCAGCAACCTTAGATTAACTTCATTGGTGCTCTACTCCAGCAGCGAGGCTGGCTCTCATTCATCACAGCTCTCCAACACGGCCTGAATCACCGCGGGGGCGATGCGGAAGTCGTTGGCGTGGAGCTCGGCGAACACAGCCCGGGCAGAGTCGATCAGGCGCCGTTGGCGGGCCATGCCGATCACCGCCGCCGTGCCCGCCAACTTGATACCGAACGCCGCCGCAACAGCGCGGCCGGCCCGTTCGTCAATCAACAGCAGGGTCTGACGCCCGCTGATCAGGGCCAGGCGAATGCTGGCGGCTTCTCCTTCATCAAGATCCGGGAGCGCTGGTTCGCTGGAATTAACTGCAATAGCACTGAGCCAACCTGAGGCGATTGCAGACCTGATCGGCTCCTCCCTGGCGGGATGGCCGCCGCTGAGTACCTCCGCCATGACCTCTTCGGTCACCAGCACCTGGCCGAACAGGACCTCCAGCCATCTCAGCCCGTTGACGCGGGCAAGGGCAATCAGGGGACTGGCGTCGGCGATGACGATTGCAGCCACTGCTCCAGGGTGTCGAGATCGGCGTTGGTTTCGGCGGCAGTGAGCCGGATGGCGGCAATGTCAAGCCGCCCAAGATGGGCGATGAAGCTCGCCACATCCATCTCGGCTACATGGGCGGCCCGCACTAGGGAGAGTTCACCGTCCCGGAACAGCGCCGTTGCCAGGGCGGCGCGCACGCCGGGGGCCTGTAGCAACCCGCCCTCCTTCAGGCCGATCAAGACGGCATCCGGGATGTTGCGGTTCAGCACCACCACCGGGCCGCTCCGGGCCTGACGCAAGGCTTCCGCCGGATTGTGCTTCAGCTCGCTCACGCTGACGGCATGCACGGCTCTTCTCCCCAGGGATGATTCTAGGGGATGATTCTAGGGGATGTTTGGAGCTGAGCGTGCACCGCTCTGTGACGCCGTGGTTATTGATAAGGCCGAGGACCTTGATCTCGTCTCCTTCGCCCTGCTGCGTGCCCTCAACTAGCTGATCAGCTGTCGTCAGGATCAGCGCGAAACGGCTGCACTGGAGGCGCTCCCCCGGCAGGCCCTGGCGATCACCTGCTCCTCATCGGCCGCAATCACCATCACCTCAAATGGGGAGAGCCAGCTCAGGGCCGACACCACCTCCTGCCTGAGCGCGTCATCGTGCTCGCCGATGCCGCCGGTGAAGGCGAGCACGTCGACGCCGCCGAGGCTGGCGACCATGGCACCAATCTCCCGCAGCAGCCGGTGGCGGAAGACGGCGATGGCCAGCTGGGCTCCCTCGTGCCCAGCCGTTGCCGCAGCCCTGAGTTCCTGCATGTTGCCGCTGAGCTCCGAAAGTGCCAGCAAGCCGCTTTGGCCATTGAGGGCCTGGTCCAGCTCCTCCAACGACAGGCCCCGGCGCAGCTGATGCAGCAGCAAGCCGGGGTCGATAGAGCCGCAGCGGGTGGCCATCACCAGACCCTCCAGCGGGGTGAAGCCCATGGTGGTGTCGATGCTGCGTCCCGCCTTGATGGCGCACAGGGAGCAGCCGGCGCCCAGGTGGCAGCTGATCAGCCGCAGGGGGGGCGCTGCGGCGGCCGGGGCAAAGCGGGCGGCGACCACCTCGGCGACGTGCTGGTGGCTGAGGCCATGGAAGCCGAAGCGCCGCAGCCCCTGGCGGCGCCACTCGGCGGGGATGGCATAGGTGGCGGCCTCCGGCGGCAGGGTGGCGTGGAAGGCGGTATCGAAGCAGGCCCACTGCTCCAGCTCCGGCTGCTGGGCCGCCAGCCAGTGCATCACCCGCAGGGCCGGGCCATTGTGCAAGGGAGCCAGGGGCACCAATTCGGTTAGTGCCGCCAGCACAGCCGGCTCCAGCCGCACGGGGGCGGTGAAGCCTTCGCCCCCGTGCACCACCCGGTGGCCGGCCATAACGATGGCTTCGCCCCAGGGTGCCAGGGCCGCCGGCAGCCATTCATTGAGCACCGGCTCCGGGGCAGCTCCCTCGGCCATCGGGCATGGCCGTTGCCCCTGCCAGAGCCGGCTGCCACTTTCATCCAGCAGGCAGGCCTTGAGGCTGGAACTGCCGGCATTGAGCACCAGCACCAACCCAGCATCCGGCGCTGCCGTTGTGGCCAGGACCATCACCCTCGCTCGTTGATTGGCAGTGCCCAGCGCCAGTTGGTGATTTCCGGCGAGTCCATGCCGTGGGTATGGGCATACTCCCGGTGGGACAGAATCTCCTCCTGCATCCGCTCTTTGATATGGGCGGCGCGGGAGCCGAGGCGGGGCACGCGGTCGATCACATCGATCACCAGATTGAAGCGGTCGATCTGGTTGTTCATCGCCAGCTCCAGTGGCGTGTTGATGTTGCCCTTCTCCTTGTATCCCCGCACATGGAAGTTGCCGTGGTTGGTGCGGCGGTAGGTGAGGCGGTGAATCAGCCAGGGGTAGCCGTGGAAGTTGAAGATCACCGGCCGATCGGTTGTGAACAGCGTGTCGAAATCCCGGTCGCTCAGCCCGTGGGGATGCTCCTTCGGGTCGGTGAGGGCGAACAGCTTGACAACGTTGATGACCCGGATCCGCAGGCTGGGGATCTCGCGTTGCAGGATCTCCACGGCCGCCAGGGTCTCCTTGGTGGGAATGTCGCCGGCGCAGGCCATCACCACCTCGGGCTCATCTGGTTCGGTGCCCAGGTCGTCGGTGCTGGCCCAGCGAATGATGCTGATGCCCTTGGCCACATGGCGCCTGGCCTGCTCCAGGGAGTAGTACTGCAGGTGCTTCTGCTTGTCGGAGACGATGATGTTGCAGACGTTGGTTTCCTTGAGAGCCTCCTCCGCAACCGCCAGCAGGCAGTTGGCGTCGGCCGGCAGATACACCCGCACCACCTCGCCGCTCTTGTTGCCGGCCAGGTCGATGAAGCCCGGATCCTGGTGGGTGAAGCCGTTGTGGTCCTGCCGCCAGACTGTGGAGGAGATCAGACAGTTCCAGGCACCGATCGGCGCACGCCAGGGAGCATGGTGGATGCAGGATTCCAGCCATTTGGCGTGCTGATTGAACATCGAGGCGATCACATGGGCGAAGGCTTCGTAGGTATGGAAGAAGCCATAGCGACCAGTTAGCAGATAACCCTCCATCATCCCTACCAATGTGTGCTCGCTGAGCATCTCCACCACCCGTCCGTTGCGGGCCAGTTCACTGCCGTTGAGGTCTTCCGGCAGGAAATCCTCCATCCACACCTTTTTGCTCACCTCATAGATCGCCTGCAGGCGGTTGGAGGAGGTTTCATCCGGGCCGAACACCCGCATTGAATCGGGATTGATGCGGATGATGTCGCGCAGCAGCTCGCCGAGGGGGTAGGTGTTCTCCATTTCTGTGCGACCTGGAACATCCACTGGCACCGCATAGTCCGCCAGTGCGGGGAACTGCAGCTTGCGGCGCAGCAGGCCGCCGTTGGCATGGGGGTTGGAACCCATGCGACGCGTGCCGACGGGGGAGAGGGCCCGCAGTTCAGGAATCAAAGTGCCGTTGGCATCAAAGAGTTCCCAGGGGCGGTAGCTCTTCAGCCAGTCCTCCAGCAGACCCAGCTGTTCGGGATCGCTGTTTGGTGCAGACAGCGGCACCTGGTGGGCCCGCCAGAAGCCCTCCAGCTTCTTGCCATGCAAAGCAGCCGGCCCTGTCCAGCCCTTGGGGGAGCGCAGCACGATCATCGGCCAGGCAGGCCGCACCGCTTCACCGCTGGCGCGTCCTTCGGCGCGGATCTCAAGAATGCGCCCGATCGCCCGATCCATGGCGGCAGCCATGGCCTGGTGCATGGCCTGCGGTTCGCTGCCTTCCACAAAGATCGGCTCCCAGCCGTAGCCGCGCATCAGGTTTGCCAACTCCTCCCGCGGAATCCGCGCCAGCAAGGTGGGGTTGGCGATCTTGTAGCCATTGAGGTGCAGCACCGGCAGCACCGCCCCATCGCTGATCGGGTTGAGGAATTTATTGATATGCCAAGAGGTGGCCAACGGCCCGGTTTCGGCCTCCCCATCACCAACGCAGGCCAGGGCGATCAGGTCGGGGTTGTCGAAGACTGCGCCGCAGGCATGGGAGAGCACATAGCCCAGTTCCCCGCCTTCGTGAATAGAGCCGGGGGTTTCCGGGGTGCAGTGGCTGCCGATGTGCCCAGGGAAGGAAAACTGCTTGAAGAAGCGGCGCATGCCCAGGGTGTCCTGGCCCTTATCGGGGTAGACCTCGCTGTAACTGCCGTCGAGGTAGGTGGGTCCCAGTACCCCGGGGGCGCCATGGCCAGGCCCCGACAGGTAGATCATGTCGAGGTCGTGGCGGCGAATCACCCGGTTGGCGTGGGCCCAGATGAAGGCCTGACCTGGTGAGGACCCCCAGTGGCCCAGCAGCCTTGCCTTGACGTGCTCAAAGCGCAGGGGCTCGGCCAGCAGCGGGTTGTCGCGCAGGTAGATCATCCCCACCGCCAGGTAGTTGGCGGCGCGCCACCAGGCGTCGATCAGCTGCAACTCCTGCTCGCCGTCAGGGCTGGAGAACTGAGCCTCGTAAGGGGCCATAGACGAAGCGATCATGCCCTTGGGACGAGTGGATTCTGAACTTGATAGTGGCTCGGGGCCGTTAAGAAAGCGCTAAGTCGACCGCCCGCAGGGGGGGAGGTCAGGGATCCAACATCCGCAGGAACTAGTTGAAGCAGCTTCAGCAGCCCGCTGACGCAACCATGGGTGCGTTCCAGCACTTCACTGCCGGAATACCCCGGTAGTAAGAAAGGATTGTGAGGGTGGAGGTATCGAGCAGGAAATGGGCTCCGTGGCTGGGCGATAGCTCGATCCAGCGGGCCACAAACACCCGGAACACGTGGCCATGGGCGAATAGTGCCACCCTGCCGCCGCTCTGCCGAACGCGACTGATGACGCGGTCCACCCGTTCCCCCACCTCGGCGGGGCTTTCCCCGGCTGGACAGCCATCGCGAAACACCAACCAACCGGGGTGCTGCTCGCGAATCGCTGCGGGCGTCAGGCCTTCGTAGCTGCCGTAATTCCACTCGGCCAAATCAGGATCGATACTGGCTTGACCACCCAGACCGGCCAGTTCGCAGGTGCGGCGGGCACGCTGCAGTGGGCTGCAGAGCACCAGGGAAAAGTTGCGGTCCGCCAGCACCGGGGCGAGCAGGCGGGCAGCCGCTTCGCCATTGACGGTGAGGGGGATGTCGGTGCTGCCGGTGTGCTGACCCGAGAGACTCCATTCCGTCTCGCCGTGGCGAATCAGAAATACTTCACCTGGTGGTTGCTGGCCGTTTTGCATTGTGGTTGACCATTTGGGAGGTTTTGGAGATTGGCACTCAGCCGTTGCCACTGGTCGGGGAAACTGTTAACGGATGCACCTTCCAGATGGAGCTGGCGTAGTCCCGTATTGAGCGGTCGGAGGAGAAAAAGCCGCTGCGCGCGGTGTTGAGCAGGGACATCGTCGTCCAGCGCCGGCGATCGAGCCAGACTGCGTCGACCCGGCTCTGGGCCTGCACGTAGTCGTCAAAATCGGCCAGCACAAAGAATGGATCCAGACCCCGCAGTTGGTCCAGCAGGGGCCGGAACAGATCGCGATCACCGCCACTGAAGTAACCCTGTTCGATTAGGGCGAAGGCCTCCTGCAAGGCGGGAAGGCGCTCCAGCCATTCCCAGGGACGGTAATGGCCGCGGAGCTGGCGGATCTCCTCAACTGTTTTACCAAAGAGAAAGAAGTTATCGGCCCCAACCTGCTGGCGTATCTCCACATTAGCCCCATCCAGGGTGCCAATGGTCAGGGCCCCATTCATGCTGAATTTCATATTGCCGGTGCCGGAGGCCTCCAGGCCGGCCGTGGAGATTTGCTCGGAGAGATCGGCGGCGGGGTAAACCCTTTCGCCAAGTTTGACGTTGTAATCCGGCAAGAAGATCACCTTAAGCAGACCCTTGCAATCAGGGTCGTTGTTGATGAACTCCCCGATCCCATTGATGAAGCGGATGATCAGCTTGGCCATGTAATAGCCGGGGGCGGCTTTACCGCCGAAAAGGACGGTGCGGGGCACCATGGCGGAGCTGTCGCCTTGCTTGATGCGCAGGTACTGGACGACGAGCTGCAGGGCATTGAGGTGCTGACGCTTGTACTCGTGGATGCGTTTCACCTGCACGTCAAAGAGGCTGGTGGGATCCACCAACTGTGCGGTGCGGTCGGCGATCAGGGCTGCCAGCCGGCGCTTGGCCTCCAGCTTGCTGGCCTCCCAGCGGGCCAGGAAGGCCGGGTCGGCCTGGAGGGCCTCAAGCCGCAGCCACTCCTCCTCCCGGGCGGGCCAGTCCGCGCCGATCGTCTCCAGCATTAATTCGTTCAGCGCGGGGTTGGCCAGGGCCACCCAGCGGCGGGGCGTGACGCCGTTGGTGACATTGGTGAACCGCTCCGGCTGCAGCCGGGCGAAATCGGCCAGCAGATCCGTCTTGACCAGATCACTGTGCAGGGCCGCCACCCCATTGACGTGATGGGCGGCGACGGTGGCGAGATGGGCCATGCGCACAGCTTTGTTGCCCTGTTCAGCGATAATCGAGACCCGGGCAAGAAGTTCGCCATCGCCGGGGAACCGAATCCGCACCTGTTGCAGGAAGCGGGCATTGATTTCATAGATCAGTTCGAGATGGCGCGGCAGCAGGGAGGCGAACAGGCCCAGATCCCAGGTCTCGAGCGCTTCGGGGAGCAAGGTGTGATTGGTGTAGGCAATCGAGCGGCAGGTGATGTCCCAGGCCTGATCCCATGCCAGATGGTGCTCGTCCACCAGAAGCCGCATCAGTTCGGCCACGGCGATGGCCGGATGGGTGTCATTGAGCTGCACCGCCCAGTGGGTCGCAAACTCCTGAACAGCGATGTCACGATTGCGAAGGTTGCGCAGCATGTCCTGCAGCGAGCAGCTCACGAAGAAGAACTGCTGCATCAGCCGCAGCCTGCGGCCGGCATCGTTGCCATCGTTGGGGTAGAGCACCTTGGAGAGGGTTTCACTACTCACCTTCTGCTCCACGGCGCCATAGAAATCGCCGCTGTTGAAGGCATGGAAATCGAACGCCTCGGCCGCCTCCGCCTTCCACAACCGCAGCCGGTTGCAGGTGTTGACGCGATAGCCGAGCACCGGCACGTCATGGGGGATGCCGATGGCCTGTTCGGAGGGAATCCAGCGCACCCGGTGGTGGCCTTGGTCGTCGTGCCATACCTCCGTGTGGCCCCCGAAGCCGACCCGGCAGCCCATCGACGGCTGCACCAGCTCCCAGGGCCAACCGCCCTTGAGCCACTTGTCGGTGATTTCCACCTGCCAGCCCTCCCGGATCGCCTGGTCGAAGATGCCGAATTCGTAGCGGATGCCGTAGCCGGTGGCAGGGATCTCAAGAGTGGCAAGGGATTCCAGAAAGCAAGCGGCTAGGCGGCCGAGGCCGCCGTTGCCAAGTCCCGGCTCCTCCTCAAGGTCAAGGATCTGTTCAATGTCATTGATGCCGAAGCGCTGCAGGGCTGCGGCAGCCTCCGCCTGGATGCCGAGCATCAACAGGTTGTTGCCCAACTGGGGGCCGATCAGGAACTCCGCCGAGAGGTAAGCCACCGCCCGAGGCCGATGGTGCGCCCGGAGGGCATCCTGGGAGGCCAGCTGTCGGCTCATCAGCCGATCCCTCACCGCATAGCTCAGCGCCACGTAGAAATCGTGGGGGCTGGCGTTGTCCACACGGCGGCCGAGGCTAAAGAAGAGGTGCTCGGTGATGCCCTCGTACAGATCGTTGGCAGCGAGGCCGGTCCGCTGTAGATCCCTTGAGCTGGTTGGGCGTGACAGCTCTGGGGTGTCGGTGAAGGTGCCGCTCATGGCCTTGATCCGGAGGCTTGCCCCAATCTGCTGTGCCTGGGTTAAGGGAAACTCCACCTGCTCGCCATCTCGGTGCTGACTCCTTGCATAGAGGCAACCGCATCGTTGGAACCGCATCGTGCATCGGGCACAGACGACAAAATCCCCATACCCCTGCTATGTGTGGCCGCCCGCAGAAGCCGCCGTGGTGCCACTGAACATCTCCCGGCTGCACCCCTCTCGCCTTGAGACGATTTGGGACTGGCCGTGGCTCGATCAGGAGGTGCTCCACACCAGCCGCAGCCATCAGGTCTGCATGACCTGCCATTTCTTCCGCCACCATCCGGGGGCCAACGGCATTCCGCTGCTCACTTGCCATCTGCATCAAGCCCTGATCGCCCATGGCGAGCACCTCAGCCGCAGCTGCAGCGGTTGGACGGCAAACCGGCGCCGTCAGCGGGAGTGGGAGTCTGGGGTGGCGTGACCATGTCAGTAATGAGATGGCCGGAATGAGATGGCCGGCCGGCAAGCGCATCGACGTTGGCACCAAGGCCCGCCGGGCCTATTATGTTGCAATCAGGCCATCCACGACAATGTAAATACTATTTCAACTACTGCTCCGTTCCGCTCAGCTTCTGCTGGCCACATCCCTTCAGGCTCACTGCCATTTCTATATGAGCATCAACGAAAATCTTGAGCTGAATACCATCGCGGCCCTTGCGGGTAAACGTGATCTCAGCCGCGTTAAACAGGGCGACATCATTTTTCGCAAGGGAGAACTTGGAGGCAAGCTCTACAGCGTAGTATCTGGAGAAGTACAGCTAAATTGGGGTGATGATGGCGTGGAGACAATTGGACCAGGTAGCTCCTTTGGTATTGGAGCCCTGGTGGATCCAGAGCATCGCCGGTTCGGCACTGCCGTGGCCCTTTGCGACAGTGAGTTGCTTGAGATGAACCGCGAGGAATTCCTGTTTGCCCTGCAGGAATTGCCTATGTTTAGTCTGGAGATGCTGCATGATCTTGAACAGCGTCTGCAGAAGATTAAAACGCAAGTGGGTGGTCGTTGATTCTGGCCTAAGGTTCTTTGATCATTGGTGATGTGGTCAAGAACCATGAAAAATCCAGCCGACGGCCCGAGACCCTTCAATTATACTTGATTGGTCGATTTTTCTTCCCTTCCCTTCCCTTCCCTTCCCTTCCCTTCCCTTCCTGTCCTTGAGCCAATTGCCATGGCATTTTCCTGTCTGCCTAAGCGCCCGCTACTCTCGATTCAGATCGCAGCAGCTTTCTCAGCTGTCATGGCCACTTCGCCGCTGGCCCACGCTGATTCTCTTGCCCAACGAGCTGGCAGCAATGCGGCCAGCATCAGAATCGGTGGCTCCAGCACGGTGTTCCCGATCATGGAGGAGGCCATCAGAGCTTTCCGTGAGGCAGGAAACAGCACAAAAATCGATCTCAAAGAGACAGGGACCAGCGATGGATTCAGGCGATTCTGCAACGGCCAGCTGGAAATAGTTAATGCCTCGCGGCCGATCAACAGCAAGGAGCTCAAAGCTTGCTCCAGCAATCGGATCAATTTCATCGAGCTACCCATTGCTTTCGATGCCCTCACCATCGTGGTGAATCCTGCCAATACCTGGGCCAAGCAGATCAGTACCAAGGAATTGGCCCGGCTCTGGGGGCAGCAGGCTGAGGGAAAGATAGACCGCTGGAGTGAAGTGAACCTTGACTGGCCTGACCGTCCCCTCAAGCTTTGCGGCCCTGGCAAGGAATCGGGCACCTACGATTATTTCAACAAAGCCATTAATGGCAACGCTGAAAATACGCGACGAGATTACACCTCCAGCGAAGATGATAACGTTATCGTCAGATGTGTGGCTCAAAACCCTAACGCCCTTGGCTATTTTGGTCTCAGCTATTACAAGGCCAATCAAGACAAGCTGAGGGCTCTAGGGATCGTAACTTCAGCAGGCACCGTGATTCCATCGGCTGCCAGTGTGCAGGCAGGGCGTTATCAGCCCCTATCACGGCCACTCTTCATCTACATCAATGACAAGGCCCTCACCAGCAGGCCTGATCTGCAAAAGTTCACAACATTTACTGTTCGCAATGGCTTGAGACTCGTCGGCAAGGCAGGAGATGTTCCCCTGCCGGCCAGCACCTATCAACTTGTTGAATCAAAACTGTACAAACGAATCACCGGAAGCTCATTCTCTGGTGATCTGCCGGTGGGCCTCAGCATCGGCGAAGCGCTGCGGCGGAGTTTTGATGCCAATAAGCAGCCTCAATTCCGCTAGTTCTGAGTTGCCCTTTCCCCTTCACTGCGTCGGGAGGCGAGCCGGGTCAGGTGGTTGGCCTGCAAACGGCTGAAGTTGTTCCTCAGAGGCGAGCAGCAGGTTGGAGCGCCCTTCCTCAAGCGCAGGGCCAGGAGTGATTCGGCGCGGTAGGTGGCTGCTGACAAGCCCCCTGAGGGTTTTCCAGGTCCCATCAAGCCTTGGCAGACGCACCTCTGAATTTCGCTGACATCAAGGAACACCCAGCTCCGATCAAGTTTCCTGCCGCTCGGAAGCTGGGCCGTTGGTGCGGAAGGCCAGGCAGGAAAGAAGCTCTTCCCGATGACGAGGGCTCTCCGGCTGGCGGGTATGGAATCTCGCCACGATGGCACCAAGGGTGCGCACCGTGGCGGTGATGTTGGGTCCTTTGTTGAGCATCACGGCTTCGGCCCTCGCTGCCATGGCCGCATCGGTGATTTCCGCTCGGGTCGGCATGCCGTGCCGCGCCATTTCATCGAGGACCTGGGTGGCCCAGATGCAGGGAACGTGGGCCGCCGCGCAGATCCTCAGGATTTCCTCCTGAATCTCCCCCAGTTCCTCCCAGCCGCATTCGATCGCCAGATCTCCCCGCGCGATCATCACGCCCAGGGGCCTGGGATAGCGCATCGCAGTCAATAGCAGCCCGGGAAGGTTGAGAAAAGCTCTTCGTGTTTCAATTTTCAGTATAAGGGCCAGATCCCGCCTGCCATGGCTCTCTAGTTCCTGCTGCAGGGCTTCGATATCGGCCGCACGTGAAACGAAGGAATAGCTCACAATATCGGCATGGGCTGTCGCGAAAGTCAGATCGCTGAGATCCTTGCTGGTGAGGGCAGGGATCGAAAGGCTGCTGTCTGGGAAGTTGATTCCCTTGTCGGCGCGCAGCCGGCTGCCCTTAGGCCGTGCCTGGGTGATCTCCACCTCCACGGCCCCGGGGCAGACCTCCCGAATCAGCCCGGCGATTCTGCCTTCATCAAACATCACACGCTCCCCCACCCGCAGATCGGCAAGCACCTCGGGCATGGTGCAGTGGATTGCCGTCCCGATCTCCCCCCCCTGTTGCCCCAGGGTGCTGGAGATCAGTCTCAGCCTGTCGCCGGGACGCAGCAGCACTTCCCCTTCCAGTGCTGGAAGGTCGCCGACAACAATCTTTCCAGGGCCTCCTTCCTGAAGGAACTCCAGTCCAGAGGTGAAATGGCAGCGTTGATTGCAGCTAAGCAGCAGACCCCCGTGAGGGCGATCCACCACGGTGAGCTCCCGCCAGCGGCCTGAAGAGTCCCTGGCTCGCAGACGATCGCCGATCGTCAGTAACTGCCAGCCCTCGTTGCGGATCGGCAGCAGATCTGGTTGAACAACTTCCGGTTGGCTAACGGACTGGGCATCAGCCCCTTCGATTGGCACAGCCATGATCCTGGCGCTCTGCAGCAACTTTCCGTAACGGTTGCGCTGGGGCCTGGCATCCACCACACCGGGTTGGGCAGGCAGGGCGCCGATGCGGATCTTGGGTTCGGCCAAATCCATCGCGATGCGAACGTCCCTTCCGGCAGCTGCGGCGGCGGATCGCACGTGCGCCACCAGCTCTTGCCAAACTTCGGGTCCGTCGTGGCCGCAGTTGATGCGGGCGATGTCCATGCCCGCCTCGACCAGTTCAGCGATCAGATCCGCCTGCTCAGTGGCGAGGGCAGGCAGGGTGACCATGATCGCCGCTGGCCTCGTTCCAGCTTCCTCCCCAAGCTGCCTGCCGAGAAGTTGCTCGCCATGGGCCCGCATGATGGCCTGGGCTCCCAGACTGGATGGTGCCGCCGATGGCCTCGGCGGTTCCGTTGGCAGGCCTGCGAGCCTCTGGAGTACGCCGATCACCGTCGACAGGCTGGCATGCAGATGGCCATCACATCCCCCCAGTGAACAAAGGCCGGCTTCCCGCATCGCCAGCTGCAGCCCGGGGTGGTTGTTGCGGTGGAAGGCGATGAAGTGCAGCAGATTGATGGCACTGGTTTGGAAGCGCGGAGCGAGTGCCGCGAGCGTGGCCTGCTCTTCGATCTCGATGCGATCGAAGGCATCAAGCAATCTTTTTAGCTCGTCCAAAAGCCGGAAATCATGGGATGCACGATCCGTGGCCGGGGCAACTACTGGCAAAGCCGGGACTCCATCAGATCAAAGGCGGGAGCCGCATGGGCCTTCGAGACCGTAATACCAATTCGGCGCTGAGAGCCCTATAGGTAAGCGCAGGACGGGCTGGGGGGTCAAAGGGTGGACGGGCCCTAACTCGATTGTATTCGCATTCGCGAATAGTGAAGCTGGCACGTCGGAATTGGGAGAAAAGCCTCCAGGATTGCCCCTTCTCGCCCAACCACCCCTGCCCCAACTGCCGCCGGGTGCTGCACTTACCCCCCAGCTACCAGCACTTGGTTGAGCGTAGTCAAGACTAGATTTTGTTCAGCGAAGGTGGAGTAAAGAGGCAGATGGCCAATCAACGAGGCTCGAGCGTGGCTCTCGCGTCCGTGATCGGGCGCAGCGCAGCCACTATTCAACCATGGTCCGTTAATCGACGGTACCGACATCGGACCTGCCACAGTTCTGCTGGTCCATGGCCGGCGCGGCGTTTTGCGATGGACAGTGCGTTCATGGCGGCCATCGCCAGCGGATTGGCTGAGTCGCTCTGGCTGGTGGTGCGCTAGGAAACCACACAGGGTGATGCAGGTCGCTTGAAGCTAAACCTTCTTTAACCTGCAGGGGCAAGATTGTTTCATATAGTTCCTAGAAGTTATGCGATTTCTCCCTGCTGAAGACCAAGCTGTCGTAGATCGCGCCCTTGCCCTGGGACTCAGTGATGCCGTTCCTGCGCCGGCCTACTTGTCGCCCAATCTGTGCACTGTTCTGAGCTTCCTGTTAGCAGTGCCATCGTTGGGGTTCTCCTTGGTTTTGGTTCCCATCCTCTGGGTTGCCCAGTACGACCGAACCAAACACCGAATCATGGGCTTGCGCAAGCAACTTGAGAAAGATTCTTATCGCCTTGGCCTGAGTGATTGAGTGCCGCTCCATGGCCTGCAATTGGCACTGCGCCGGGGGGCGAGCCGGGCCAGGTGGTTGGCCTGAAAAGGGCTGAAGTTGTCGTCAGAGGCGAGCAGCAGGGTGGGGCGCCCATCCTCAAGCGGAGGGCCAGTTGTAATTGCTTCCCAATTGTCCGCCGGCAGGCCGATGGCCTTGAGGTCCCATGTCATCAGGGGGGTCAGGGGAGCGGCATTCCCTGCCGGAGTGATCGGCTTGGGCAAAGGGTATAGAACAAGACGATTGCTCCATTGATCCGGCGCCTGGAATCTTCTTTGCAGCCCGAGCAGGGGTGCTCCAAGGGGGGCCTCGGGCAGGGCCAGGAGGTCAGTGAGCCCCCAGCCATCACCTTGGGGAATTCGCAGCGGCTGCAGTGGTTTGGGGTTGCCGGCAGCAGAGGTTTTGCCGGCGCCGAGGGGCCACCCCAGCACCCGCACTTGGCCAGGAGGATCCTGACGCAGGGCGGATTCGGCCGCCATCAGCAGCATCGCTGCCTTGCCCTGGCGCTGCAGCAGGGTGAGGGACTCGGGACCCCTATTGGCAGCGAGTCCCTGACCTGGACCAGGCTGCCATTCGGCAGGCATGGGCACCGCCAGCTGCAGCTCGCCGCTGCGACGATCGAAACCAAGCAACTGGGTAGGACGTTCGGGGCTGCCACGGCCTTCGCTCGCCACCCAGGCCCGCTCCCCCATCAATACCAGGCCCTCCCCATCGATGCGCTGCGGCAGGGTGGCGCCTTTGCCACTACGCAAACGCACCACCCCCAACGGATGCAACGGTGACTTGCCGAGCTTGCCCAGTCCGCCCCAGCCGACCAACTGACCCTTGGGGGCGTCACTCAGCAGCCAGAGCTGATCCCGGTCGGCCCGGTAGCTGGCTGCTGAGAAGCCCCCGGAGGGTTTTCCAGCCCCATCAAGCCTCGGCAGACGCACCATGGCCACCAGCTCCCAACCGGCCTTGAGTGGACATGGCAACAGGGGGGGTGGCAAGGCTTGAACGATCATTGCTTCACAATCCATGACCAGACCATGGCAACAATATGGCTGGTTTATAATTAAAGTCTGTTGCGGCCTTAATCCAGTTCTACAAAGGTGGATTGCCGTCCGCTAGCCAACGTTGAAACGAGGCTTCATAATCTGGTCTTGCTGGGATTCCCGCCGGGGGGGCTTCGCCCATCTGGCAATAAAGACCTGGTTTGCCGCAGCGATAATAGACGGTGGCTTCATCCACATGCTCACATAAAATCCCTGATTGCCGCACATGATGCAACATGATTCGGTCGCCGATGAGATGGCCATAATCGGGCATCAGGACCCAATGATGCAAAAGATGAAAGGCTTCCTTGCCAAAAAGCATGCAATTGGTATCGATAAACCGCTCAGGGTTAATCAGCGGACAGGGGCCCATCACACTGCCATCCAAGCGGCACAGCATCCGGCCGGAAGATAAAAAGGCTGCTCCACTTCTAGCCCGCGCCCGCATCAGAGTACTGATATGGGAAGGATGTAACCAATTATCGGCATCTAGAAAAGCCACTGCCTCCACCCCAAGCCCAATGGCGTGAAAACTACCGATCAGCCTTGGCGTTGAGCCCATATCGCCATGGGCTTGCGGCAGCACAACATGGTGAACCTGCCAGTCATCTACAGCGGTCTGGAGCTGGCCGTCTGCCACCATCACGTGCAGGCACGGATAGTCTTGGGCCAGAACCGAGCGATGGCACTGCAACAGCAGATCCAGGGACTCTTCGAAATAGGGAGTAATCACAGCCACAAGCGGCCAAGGCTGGCCCGGCGTGGTCTCCAACGTAGACATCACAAAGACGGCGAGTGGCCCTCAAGCCAATCATGCAAACGCGAATCGTTCAGCAACCTGCCTGCTTGGATCAACCGCTCGCGTTCATTGGGTGTAAGACAAAGGCTGTCATAGTAGGCGCCAAAGGTGCCTCCCAAAACATGTTCGTGATAGACCTGCCGCCAGGTGGCGCCCACTTGAGGATGCAAGCGGGGATTGTTGGCCAGGGCCTGGGCCCCATGGCAGATCTTGGCACTGAACTGCTCCAGGCTACGTATAGGAAAATGCAGGATTTCGATCGCCGTCGTCTTTGGAGCGTTCAAGGCCTGACCGGCCAGAAAAGCCCCATGATTACCATCACTGATGCTGATGCCGGCCAAGGCCCGATGACAAATCTTGCCTGGTAATGGCTGGCCCAAGCTGTTGAGAGAGCGTCGCTCCCGCAGGAGCTGACGCTGATGGAAGCATCCCGAGTCCCAACCCTCCTGGCCGGAATTCCCTGGGGGGGGCAAGAAATTTGTACGCCCCACCGTTAGGGCTTGTACCCCTGAGGGCGCGGCTTGCAAAGTGGTTTTCAAATCACCAGCAAGCGGCCACCAAAACTCATCCGCATCACTATGAATCAACCAGTCAGCCCCCAGTTGTTCTGTTGCTATTCTGGCCATTGCACTCACCCATATTGCCTGATCATGTGTCGATTCAGGTTGATCAATCAATAACAATTTGCCAGACTGAACATAGTGTTGTAGACAGTCTCTTGTGCCATCGCTTGAGCCGTTATCCGTTGCCACAATGAAATCAACCCCATGGGCGAAGTGAAAGCAAATCATGCTTTCAATAATATCTATTTCATTGCGGCATAACAATGTCAGGATCAGGCGCATGGTTCCCTCAGCATCCCGCTTGAAGCTTGGCTACGTTCGAGTAATTGTTGGTAAATCGCCTCCGCTTCGGCGCTGGTTGTTTGTTCGGCGCGGCTGCGGTTGAGGGCAGGATCGATCAATGTCCGATCTAATTCATGGCCGCTGAACGCTTCGATGCGATCAAGGGTAGAGGTTTGAAAAAGGTTTTCATAAGCAACAAAAAACCATGCCCCGCTGTGGGCATGATTTTGCAAGACATGGCGATATAATAAACTCCAATTGGCAAAAATTAATAGGGGACTAATCGCCAGATCAGCCAGATATGGAGCACTGCGGCATTCGCGCAAAACACTTGTAGCCACTACACTGGGATGACGAAAAACGCAGAGGTGGTGCACCCGCGCTCCAGGCTCCAGGGCCTCCCACCAGGCCGGCAATGTGTAACAAAAGCGGGGATCTTTCAAGCAAGTCGCCCCCTTGGCTAAAACGGCTCTGATACGGCTGTTCAGGTCGGCAGTGGCCAGGGGGGTGATCTCCGCTGGCAGGCGCGCCAACCAGCGTTGACCCTCCCCAGGCACGTCATGACCATGACCACAGGCTCCTGACTCGACTCGCTGGGGCAGGCAGCTGGCCAACAGGGCCTCATTGATGGAATTCACCTCTCGATCCTCAAAGAAGCCATGGGGGTTGGCCTGTCGTGGTTTGTAGGGAGCATCTCCCATGTACAGCCCACTGCGACGAAAGAGACCCGCTACCAGACTGGTACCGCTGCGGCCGGCCCCCAAAACGAATAGTCGATCCGCCGCCTCGCCACCAGGTTGGAACGAGCGCAGGTTTGAGCCTATCGGGGCCACCGAATCACCGACTTAGACTTCCAGCCCAGACTAATGATGGACCTTATGAGCTACAGATCCACTTTAGGATGTCCAGGCAGATGGGAAAACCGCAGCAGTTGCGACCCATTCCAAGGCCGGACGCTGTCAAAGTAGTCCTTTGGGCAAGCTTCCCTTGGCCTGTCGCCGCTGCGGCTGTCGCATGGTCACTATGGTCGGACGCAGGGGCAACCTGCTGATCTGTTGTGATTGCGGAGTGCCAGTTGAGAACCTTCAGGGTCAACTGCAACACCGCCAACGTCTCTATGCCGCCCTAGCCCTGATCAGCTTGACTCTGGTGGGGGGCATGATTTTCTTGCTGGCGGCCATGGATGACCGGTTGGCACCCTGGGCCACCCAAACGGGTCAGAGCGAGGACAGTGCTCAAAATGGGGACGAAAGGCAGCGGTTGCCAGAACCAGCATTGCTGGCTCCTGATCCCAGACCCACCCTTACGACCAAAAGCCCGGCCCTTCAAAACAAGCACGCAAAAGCTCAGTCCGTCAGGGAGCTTGGCCTTGGCAGGCCGGATCACTCAACTCTGCCGCTGCCTTCGCACCAGCGAACTCAGCCAGGGGACCATCGTCCTAAGCCCTAAAAGCAGCAGCACACAGGCGCTCAGCCAACCGCTGATCGGCCCCAAGGCTGCGAACAGCTCAGTGGCTCTGGAGCCAAGCTGCATTCCTACCAGGGTGAGGACCAGCACCCAGATCAGGCTGCCGGCGGTTGTCCAAAGCAAAAACGGCCCCTGGGGCATCGACTCGATCCCCGCTGGAACAGAAATCAGGGTGCGAATTGCCGGCAGCAATCGGCCCCAGAAGACAACTGCGGCCCCATGGCGCCCAAACCAGGCCTGGCTGGCAGCCAAGCTCTCGGGACCAAGGCCAAGCAGTCGGCCCGGGGACCCCAGCCATGTCGCCAACCGATCGGCCCGCAGGAGTCTGCCGACCCAGTACCAGAACCAAGCCCCCAGCACCGTGCCCACCAGTCCGGCCAGTACCACCGGCACAAAATCCAGACGCCCCTCCTCAACCAGAACCCCCCCCAGGGGCATGATCAATTCTGAGGGTATGGGAGGGATGAGATTTTCAAGCAACATGGCCATGGCAATCAAGCCATAACCCAGCAGGGGGTTGCGCTCGACGCCAACAAGAATCAGGCTGGGCAGAGCCTCGGCCAGGGAACCGAGTTCCGGCGGCAGCCAATCCATGCACGCAATCCTGACTGATCGAGGCTCCCTCAGGCATCGGCGTGGCGTTGACGACGCCATAGCCGCAAGACCTTTTCAAGCTCCAAGTAGACAAAAAACAGCAAACTGACGCCAAAACAGATCCCCAGATCGCGCATTGATAAAGGCGTGGTGCCGAAAAAGGCGGCCAGGGGCTTTACGTAAACCAACAGCAGCTGCAGCAAGGTGGTAATGCCCACGGCTGCCAGTAACCAGGGGTTGGAGAAGGCTGGCACCTGAACCAACGGGCGATCGCTGCGCGCTGCCAAAGCATGGCCCATTTGGGCCAGACAGAGGGTGGTGAACACCATGGTTTTCCAAGGGGCACCGCTACGGTAGGCATAGACCATCAGGGCAATAGTGAAGGCCGCAAAAATCACGCCAATGCGTAAGATGTAGGCACCAACTCCCCTAGCAAAAATAGATTCTCCCGGCTCGGCTGGTGGCCGTGCCATCAGGTCTCTTTCGCCGGGTTCAAGGGCGAGCGCCAGGGCCGGTAAACCATCGGTAACCAGATTCATCCAGAGAATCTGCAATGGCGTTAGGGGGACTCCAGTGAGTCCCAAAAGGGGAGTGGCGGCGATGGTAAGCAGTTCGCCGACATTGCTGCCCAGAATGTATTTGACGAAGCGGCGGATGTTGGCATAAACCAATCGCCCCTGCTCAACCGCATTGACAATCGTGGCGAAATTGTCATCGAGCAGAACCATGTCGGCGGCTTCCTTGCTCACCTCGGTGCCGGTCAGACCCATCGCCACACCGATGTGGGCCTGCTTCAGGGCAGGGGCATCGTTGACACCATCGCCGGTCATGGCCACCACCTGGCCGTTGGCCTGGAGGGCCCGGACAATTCGCAACTTCTGCTCGGGTGGCACGCGGGCAAAAACACTGCAGCGCTGCACCAACTGGCGCAACTGCTCGTCGTCACTGGCCTCCAGCTTCTGACCCAGCACCACCTCGTCGGCGCCAGAACCTTGGCCAGGGCCCCTGCTCTCTTGCAGCAGCCCAATGCCCGTGGCAATGGCATGGGCCGTCAGCGGATGGTCGCCGGTGATCATCACGGGCCGGATGCCGGCTTGGCGGCAACGATGCACCGCCTCGGCCACCTCAGGACGGGCTGGATCCAGTTGGGCCATCAGGCCCAGTAAGACCTGCTTTTCCACGGGCTGCTCAGGACCTGCGTGGTGCGGCGCAGCCGCAAAAGCCAGAACCCTCAGGCCTCTGGCTGCCAGCTCGCGGGCCTGGTCAAGCCACCATTGGCGCTGGGGGCCATCCAGCGATTCCACCCCGGAGGGTGCCAGCCAGCGGTTACAGGTGCTCAGCAGCACTTCTGGAGCCCCTTTGCTCAGCAACAAAGTGCCCGAAGCTTCAGCGGCAGCGCCCAAAGGGGCTTGCAGCTCCCCGTCCACATCGCTCACCCAGACAGCCATCCACTGGCGCTCGGAACTGAACGGAATCTCATTCTGGCGGTGGAAGCGCTGGCGCAGCTCCTCCGCCCCTTGGCCAGCCTTGGCTGCAGCCACAACTAGGGCGCCCTCGGTGGGATCGCCTAACACGTCCCAACCGCCATCAGGTTGGCTGTTGAGTTCGGCATCACTGCAGAGCGCTCCTGCCTGGAGCAATAAGTCCACGGCGCCTGGAGCCGTGCCCTGCCGTTGGACGAAGGGGACGGCAAGGGGCGAAGGGGTCAAGGTGCCGATGGGCTCATAGCCCTGGCCACTGACGGCGATGGCCTCAGTGCCACAGCGCAATTCCTGCACCACCTGGCGGTTCTGGGTGAGGGTGCCCGTCTTGTCCGAACAAATCACCGTGACTGATCCCAGGGCCTCCACGGCCGGCAGGCGCCGAATCAAGGCGGCTCGCTGGACCATGCGTTGGGTGCCGATGGCGAGGGTGACGGTGATCACGGCCGGCAACCCTTCCGGCACGATCGCCACCGCCATCGACAGCGCCACTTCCAGCAAATCAAGCAAAGGCTGGCCCAACAGCCAGCCGCCCAGCACCACCAAGGCCACCAGGACCAGGGCGCTACTCACCAGCACATTGGCGAGGCCATCCAGGCGCTGTTGCAGCGGGGTGGTTTCTCCACCGGCGGTATTGATCAGCTGGGCGATCTGGCCCAGTTCCGTGCCCATGCCCGTTTGGGTGACCAGGGCTGTGCCGCGACCGCGGCCCACCTCGGTACCTTGGAAGACGCAGTTGCGCCGATCAAGCACCGGCGTTGCCTCGTCAAGCACCAGCTGGGATCGTTTCTCCACCAACTCAGCTTCCCCGGTTAGCGCCGCCTCGCGCAGGCCCAGATCAGCTCCCTCCAGCAGGCGCCCATCGGCGGGCACCCGGTCCCCAGCCTCCAGCCGGATGCGATCACCAGGCACCAACTGCTCGCTTGAGATCCGCTCCCAGCGGCCGTCACGGCAGACCGTGACCATGGGCTGGGCCATGCGGCGCAGGGATTGAAGCGCATTTTGAGCCCTGGATTCCTGCAAATACCCCAGCAGCGCATTGAGCCCGACGATCAGCAAGATCGCCAGGGCATCCTTGGGAAAGCGTTGATTCAGATAGGCCACCGCCGCCGAAACGGCTGCAACCGCCAGCAGCATCAGCAACATGACGTTGCTGATTTGGTCCCAGAGGATTCGCCAAGGACTGCGCCCAGCAGCCAGCTCAATGCGATTGGGCCCATGCTCGGCCAGTCGGGCGGCGACCTGGGCTGTGGAAAGACCGTCTTCACCGCTGGCCAGCAGGCTCTGGCATTCCTGAGCCTCCAGGGCATGCCAGTGCTGCCGCTGCGGGGAAAGAGTCAAGAGAGTTCGTTGGCAGAGCGCCGCAACCTTAATCAGAAAAAAGAGGCTTTGACGGGAGCCAGATATAGGTTTGCGTCAACTCGCCTACCAGAGCGGCCTGGTTCATGGATCGCCAAACAATTTTTGACCGGCTGCGCACAACGGTCATTGGCAGTCCCTTGCCGACCAGCGCCAGCCACGAAGAGCGCTACAGCAATGCCGAAGCCCTGGCGATTCTCAGTTCCGACGCCCTTTCCTCCGTGGCCTATGCCACCCAGGAGATCGTTTTGATCTTGGGCATGGCGGGGGCCGCCGCCCTCAGTTTCACCCTGCCGATCACGGGCCTGATCGTGCTGCTGATGTTGATCGTCGGCACCAGCTATCGCCAGACCATCAAGGCCTACCCCCACGGCGGCGGCTCCTATCGGGTTTCCCAGGAGAACATCGGCCCCCTGGCGGGCCTGATCGCCGGTGCATCCTTATCTATTGATTACGTGCTCACTGTGGCGGTGAGTACGGCGGCGGGCATTGCCGCCCTCACCTCCTATTTCCCGGGCCTGGAGGCCCAAAGGGTGCCGCTTTGCCTGCTGGCGGTGTTCCTGGTGATGCTGGCCAACCTGCGGGGCGTCAGTTCGAGCGCCAAGTTGTTGAGCCTGCCCACCTATCTCTTCCTGGGCATGATTTTTCTGTTGCTCGTGGCGGGTGCCATCAAGACCGGCCAGGGGCTGTTGCCCGCCATTCCCATCGCCAGCCAACAAGCCTTGTTGGCCAAGGCCCATGAAGGGGGCCTGATGGTGGTTGGCCCCCTCCTGTTGATGCGGGCCTTCAGCTCTGGCTGCGCCGCCCTCACGGGCATTGAAGCGATCAGCGACAGCGTGGCCGCCTTCCGGCCGCTGGAATGGCGCAATGCCCGCAGTGTTTTGGCGGTGATGGTGCTGCTGCTGGCGGTGATGTTCACCGGCATCAGCGCCCTGGCCCACCAGACGGGGCTGGTTTACGTGGAGAACGGTCCCACTCTGCTTTACCAACTCGGTGAGCGGATTTTCGGCAATGGCCCCCTGTTGGCGCTGTTGCAGTTCGCCACCCTGTTGATTCTGCTGCTGGCGGCCAACACCGCCTATGCCGATTTCCCCAGGCTGGCCGCTTTTCTGGCCCGCGATGGCTATCTGCCCCGCCAGCTCTCCTCCCTGGGAGATCGGCTCGTATTCAGCAATGGCATCTATGCCCTCAGCGGCTTCGCGGCACTGCTGCTGATCATCTTCAATGGCAGCGTCAGCCAACTGATCCCCCTTTATGCGGTGGGGGTATTTCTGAGTTTCAGCCTTTCCCAGTCAGGCATGGTCGTGCACTGGTGGCGAGAAAAGGGACGGGGCTGGCTTAGCAAGGCCCTGGTCAACGGCCTCGGGGCCGCCATAACCAGCGTTGTGACAATCGTGCTGCTGTTCAGCAAATTCACCCAGGGGGCCTGGGTGGTGGTGATTGCCATTCCCGTGCTGGTGGCTGTTTTTCTGCGCATTCGCACCCACTACTCCTCCGTCAGCCGGCGCCTGCGGCTGGCCTCCGACAAGCTGCTCAAATTGCCCGATCCGCCGACGAGCGGCGGCTCCCCAACGGTGGTGCTGGTGGGCCAGCTGCATCGCGGCAGTTTCGAAGCCATCCGCTTCGCCCGCACGATCGCCAGCGACCTGGTGGCGGTCCATGTGGACCTGGGCTTGGGCAAGGTGGAGGCTTTCAAGGAGCAATGGGCCCGCCAGGTGCCCGATGTCCGTCTGGAGATTCTCGATTCCCCTTATCGCTCCTTGGTGGATCCGGTGGTGGATTTTGTCAAAGACTTTGAGGTGGAACACCGCAAGGACCGCAATCGCTTCTGTGTGGTGGTTCTGCCGGTATTCGTGACCAGGCACCGCTGGGAGAACCTGCTCCACAACCAATCGACGATCCTGTTGCGCAGTGCCCTACGGGCCCAGGGAACCCGGGTGGTGACGACGGTCGGGTTTTATCTCTGAGCACTGCCCCCTACGGGGGATGACCCAAGCCAGGCCCAGATTCAATTCCGGGATGGGTGGCGGCGACGCCGTTGGCGCAGGGAATCAGCCAGGGACAAGGCCAACAGCACCACTCCGATGAAGCCTGTGACCCACTCAGGGAGGTGCACCCCTTGATTTCCAAGCCAGATGCTGGCCAGCATCAACAGACCGAGGGCACCGATGGCGTAATGGGCACCATGTTCCAGATACACCAGTTGGTCGAGGGCCTTTTCTCGGCTCAGCATCAAGGTGAGGGAACGGATGAAAAGGGCACCGAGCCCAAGGCCCACCATGATCAAGGCCAGGTTGCTAGTGATCGCAAAGGCGCCGATGGTGCCATCAAGGCTGAAGGAGGCGTCAAGCAGCTCGAGGTAGATCAGGCTCATCAATCCCCCCCCGGCCGCCAGCCGGGCACCGGCCTGCTCCTCATCGCCAAAGGCCTCGGCCAGGGAAGTGCTGAGCAGCTGCAGCACCAGGCCAATGACTCCTGCGACCATCACTTCACCCCGCAGGGTTGAAGGCAGGCTCGCCACCAGCAGCAGCAGCAGGGTCAGGGCGAGGGCAATTTCAAGGGCTTCAATGCGACCGGCGGCGCTGAGGCGCCGCTCCAGGGGGCCAAACCAATGGAGCGTCTTGGCCTCATTTATGAAGTAGCGCAAAAAGACCATCAGCAAAAACATGCCGCCGAAGGCCAGGATGCGTGGTTCGGCCAGTTCCAGCAGTTCGCGGTAGCGGTCAGGGTGGTGGATGGCGGCATCAAAGGCCTGGCCCAGGCCAACGCCGCCTGCCAGGGCCACCATCAGCAGGGGACCCAGCAACCGCACACCAAAAACGGGAATGACCAGACCCCAAGTGAGGAAAAAGCGCTGCTGGGCCGGAGTCAACTTATCCAGTACACGGGCATTGACTACCGCGTTGTCAAAGGAAAGCGAGATCTCCAGCACCAGCAACACCAGGGTGACCCAGGCGGCGCTGACACCCAGCCAGCCCATCACGATCGCCAGACCTGCGGCGCAGCAGATGAGAGGGAAGATGAGGTAGCGCAAATAGCGCTGGGGCATCAGTTCAGACAGAAAGCGACGAGGGCATCATCCCTTGCGGCCTATCGACGCCAATCAGCCTCAAGATTCAGGTGATGGCGGGTCGCCCTCGAGCTGGCGTTGTTCGAAGTGACTTATTAGCCGGGGCAGCAGCACGATCAGGGCCACCAGCACCAGGGCGCCCAGGCCAAATTCGACGACTCCCCTGACCATCCGTTCGACGGGAATCCAGCGGCCCCCAAGCCAGGCCAGGCTGACCATGGTGGTGGCCCAGAGCGTGGCCCCGACAACGTTGCAGAGCAAAAACTTGGGATAGGGCATGCCGACTGCCCCAGCCATCGGGCCGGCCACCACCCGCAGCACGGCAACGAAGCGACCAAGCAGCACGGATTTACCGGCATGGCGGAGGAACTGGTCGCGCAGTTTCTCCAGCTGGACTGGGGATTGGCCGAGCCAGCGGCCCACCTTCAAGATCAAACCCCAGCCCAAGCGCCTCCCCACCCAGTAACCAATGTTGTCCCCCAATACCGCCCCGCCGGCGGCCGCTCCCATCACCCCCAAAATATTCAACTGGCCGCTGCCGGCCGCATAACCGCCCAGCAGGGTCACCGTTTCCCCCGGCAAGGGCAGGCCGGCGTTTTCCAGCAACATGGCTGCGAAAATCACCAGATAGCCCCAGCGCCCGAGCACGTCCTGGAGGGTGGCCATGTCCAAGCCACCATCAAGAAAAGCAAGGGGGAGGGTCATGGAGGGACCACGGGCCCAGGAACCCTATCGCCAGTACCGCGAGCGCCCAGGCGTAAAACCGCCCTGGCTGGAATCACCGCCTATCTCCACTAAAATTTGCAAATGGCAGTTCGCCCCATCCTGCAACTCGGCGATCCGCGCTTGCGCCAGCCAAGCGCTGCCGTGGCTTCTGAAGTTCTGGGCACCGCCCAACTCGCTGCCCTGATCGACGACCTGCGGGACACGATGGCCGCCCGCGCTGGCGCCGGCCTGGCGGCTCCCCAGATCGCCGTGCCGCTTCGGGTCGTGATCTTCGGCATCACCAGCAACCCCCGTTATCCAGACGCCCCGCCGATCCCCGAGACCGTGCTGATCAACCCGGAATGGACCCCGCTGGGAACCGACACAGCCGAGGGTTGGGAAGGCTGCCTGAGTGTGCCGGGGCTGCGGGCGCCGGTATGGCGAGCCGCCAGGGTTCATCTGAGCGCCCTGAGCCCTTGCGGCCAGAGGATCGACAGAGAAGTGGTGGGGTTCGAAGCGCGAATCGTCCAACACGAATGCGATCACCTCAATGGCTTGCTGCTTCCGGATCGGGTGGCGTCCGCTTGAACGCCCCTTGAACGCCACTGTCGCTTTGATGCTGGCGATCGCGGCAGAGGTGGTGGCCACCTCCAGCTTGAAGGCCAGCGATGGCTTCAGGCGCCCCCTGCCCAGCCTGTTGGTGGTGCTGGGCTACGCCAGCGCGTTTTATCTGCTGTCAATCAGCCTCCAACGCTTGCCCCTCGCCCTTGTTTATGCAATTTGGTCCGGCGTGGGGTTGGTGGGCATCAGCCTGGTGGGCTGGTTGATCTACGGCCAGCGCCTCACCGCTGGTGCCTTTGTGGGCATTGGCCTTATTGCTGCTGGCGTGGTGGTGCTGCAGCTCTTTGGACGCAGTGGCCACTGAAAAAATCAGGCTGCGCTTACTTTGGCGGCCAAACCCTCCCACACGCCGGGTCATGGCCGATTTCCCCCACCCACAAACCACCGGCCCCCGCTGGTGGGTGCGGGGCGACCTGGATGGCTTCCTGGGGCTGGCACTTGACAACCTGATCCAGCTGCTGCTGATCGTCTCGTTGGGTCGGGCGGTTCTGGGCTATCCAGACAGCTTGATCTTTGGCGTCATCCTGCCGGCTACGGGGGTGTCCCTGGTGGCCGGCAACCTGGCCTATGCCCTCCAGGCCCGGCGCCTGGCCCTCCTGGATGGCAACAGCGACCGCACGGCCCTGCCCTTTGGCATCAACACGGTGAGCCTGTTTGCCTTTGTGTTTCTGGTGATGCTGCCAGTCAAGTTGGCGGCCCTGGGCCAGGGGTTGACAGAAGCCGAGGCGGTGCGACTCTCCTGGCAGGCCGGCCTGATGGCTTGTCTGGCCTCGGGCCTGATTGAGGCGGTGGGATCGTTTGTGGTGGGGCCCCTGCGCCGCTGGCTGCCGCGCGCTGCCCTGCTCTCCACCCTGGCGGGCATCGCCCTGGGATACATCAGCCTCGGCTTTCTGTTGCGCACCTATGCGGTGCCTGTCGTGGGACTGGCGGTGCTGGCGGTGGTGCTGCTGGCCTACTACGGCGACGTGCGGTTACCACTGCCAGGGGGCTTGTTGGCGGTGCTGGTGGGGGTGGCCCTGGCCGGCGCCACCGGCCTGATCCATATTGATGCACCCACCTGGCAGGCCAACCAGGCGGCCGTTGGCTTGCACCTGCCCCAGCTCCGGCTCGGCGATCTCTGGGCGGCTCGCAACCAACTGCTGCCCTGGATTGGGGTCACGGTTCCCATGGGACTTTTTACGGTCCTGGGTTCTTTGCAAAACCTGGAGAGCGCCGATGCGGCCGGCGACCGCTACCCCGTCCGCAGTTCGCTGCTGATCAACGGCCTGGCGACGATCGCGGTGGCCGGCCTGGGGTCTTGCTTCCCGACCACGCTCTACATCGGTCACCCGGGCTGGAAGGCGATGGGGGCACGCCTGGGCTACGCCTGGCTCAATGGGGTGGTGATGGGACTGCTCTGCCTCCTGGGACTGATGGGTCTGGTGGGCCAGGTGGTGCCAATAGAGGCGGGCATGGCGATCGTGCTGTACATCGGCATGGTGATGACCGCCCAGGCCTTCCAGGCCACGCCCAGCCACCATGCACCGGCGGTGGTGCTGGGCCTGCTGCCCGGCCTGGCCAGTTGGGGTTCGATGCTGCTGAAGTCGGGATTGCGGGCCGGCGGGGCCGGCACACCCGGCCAACCCTTTAGTCCGGCCTTGCTTGAACCGCTCCGGGCGGCCGATGTCTGGGCTGCGGGGGCTTTCGCTTTAGAGCAAGGTCAGATAGTGGCCGCCATGCTGCTGGCGGCAATGCTGGTTTACGTAATCGAGCAGCGCTTCCTGGCGGCGGCTCTCTGCGCACTGGTGGCCGCGGCCGGGTCCTGGGTCGGGCTGCTGCATGCCTGGCGTTTCACCTCAGGCGACACGGTCCTGGATCCCGGCTGGGGGCACGGATCTTCCTGGGCCCTGGGGTACCTGGCGATGGCGCTGGTTTTCAGCCTGGGGTGGTTGGCCCGTCGGAGACATGCAGGTTGATCATGACTCCCAGCTCATTACGCGCCATCGCTGCAGCAGAGAAGCGGCAACAGGCGTTCGAGGGCGACAGCCCGGCTGGCTTTAAGCAACACCACATCCCCCGGGCAAAGCCAGGCCCCCAGGGCGACGGCCGCAGCCTCCGGCTCGGCCACCCTTGCCAGGCGCTGTATGCCCGCGGCGGCGGTTTGCATGGCTTCACCCTCGGAACCGCCATCGACGATCACCAGACCATCCAGCTGCAACTGCTGGGCCCGTTCGGCCACCTGCCGGTGCAAGGCCAGGCTGTGCTCCCCCAACTCCAGCATCGTGCCGAGCACGGCATAGCGCCGGCCGCCGGCCGCCAGGGGCTGGTGGGCCAACAGCTCCAACGCCGCCAGCATCGATTCTGGAGAGGCGTTGTAGGTCTCGTCCAGCACCTCGATTCCTGCCACCTGCAGCCTGCGGCTGCGTCCCCCCGGCACCGCCACGGCCCAGGGCGCATCCCCGTGCTCTGCCAACGGCACCCCCAACTCCCGGGCCACCGCCAGTGCCAGCAGAAAGTTGCGGGCATTGTGGCGACCTTCCAGGGGCAAGGGCAGCAGCGGTCCCTGTTCGAGCCGCAACTGCTGGCCCTCCTCCAGGCTCCCCACCAGGTCGGCCGCCGGCAGGGCGGCATCGAACCCGCTGGTCTCATCGGCCAGGGCCACCCGTCGCACCCGGCCCTGCCAGCCTCGGGCCAGGGCCGCCTCTAGCAAGGGATCCCCCGCCGGGATCACCACCAGTCCCCGGGGCGCCAGACCAGCTGTGATTTCCGTCTTGGCCTGGGCAATCGCCTGGCGGCTGCCGAGTCGGCCGATATGGGCCGTACCGATGTTGGTGATTACGGCCACATCGGGCTCGGCGCAGAGGCTTAACCGCTCGATCTCGCCCAGCCCCCGCATCCCCATCTCCACCACATAGGCCGCCGTGGTGGTGTCGCCCTTGAGCAAGGTCAAAGGCACGCCCACATCGTTGTTTTCGTTGCCGCTGCTTGCCACCACGGGCCCCAAGGGAGCCAGCACAGCCCGGATCAATTCACGGGTTGTGGTCTTCCCCGCCGACCCGGTCACCGCCACCACCGGCGCGCCCAGGTGACGACGCCAGAGACGGCCCAGCTGTTGGTAGGCCAGTTGGGTGTCCGCGACGGCCCAAAGCGGCTTGCCCAACTCCCCTGCCCTGGCCACCATTTCGGGCCTGATCCGCCCCTGCTGGGCCACGGCCGCTGCTGCCGTCTCCAGGGCTGCCATCAAAAAACTGTGGCCGTCAAAACGGTCACCCACCAGGGGTACGAACAGCGACCCAGTGAGGTCGCTGCGGCTGTCGGTACTGACGCGCTCGATCGCGTTGCCGGTCTCGACCCTCGCCAGGGGCGGACCCCACAGCGCATTCAGCTGGGAGAGAGGCAGGGACATCAGGCCTCCGGAGGGGTGGCAGGGAATTCGAGCAGGATCATGCCCGAACCCACCAGGGCCCGCCGCGCCAGCACCCGACCCCGTCCATCAAGGAGGCGCAAATCCTCGTAGCCCAGGGACTCTGCCTGCCGCTGCCATTGCCCTGCCAAAGCAAGCCGCTGGGGCTCGGGCAGGGTCCTGAAGCTGTCGATCATCAGCAAATCCAGGCGCGAGGCGCCTGGATTTGCCCGGGTTGCCCCAATCCAACCTTCAGGATCGTCCGGCGCCAGTTCCTGGAGCAGCGGATCAGGGGGAGGCAAGGGTGCCGCCGAGGGCCCCAAGGCCCAAGCGTCCGTTTCCCCTGGACTTGGCTGGGCGGGGGTGGCAGCCGGGGCCTCGGACTCCAAGGGTTGGGGGTCTGAGGGCGGCGGAACCGGAGCTGCGGTGGCTGAAGCCGGCGAAAGGGAAGCCTCAGCCCCGGCGGTCCGATCACTGACGGGCGGTTTTTCCGCTTGGGTTTCCGCTTCGGTTGCCGTGTTGCCGCCCGCAGCCAAAGGGGGGAGTGTTGGCGGGCGACGAGCGGCCAAAAAGGGACGACCGCCAAGCACGAGCAGCACCACCAGGGCCACGACCAAGAAGGGCCAAAACAGCTTGGCCCCGCCCTGGGGCCAAAAGGCAGGCCGCCACAGGCTCCCTTCGCCATTGCGTCGCCAAAGTTCCCTCAGGCCCAATCCCAGGGATGCCAGCACCGCCCCCAGGTCCCGCCACAGCAGCCCCCAGGGGTTCTGCCAAGGGGCCGGAAGATGAGGGGACGAACCGCGCCCCTGCTTGAGGCGCTCTGACGCCGCCATGGCTCTAGAGCGACTGTTGCTCAGGGATTACCGCCCGGACGCAGAACGTCACGGGGAGAGGTCGCCAGGGCGGCGGGGATCGAATTCGCCTGAGAGCCTGGCCCACCCCTGGCGGTGTCGATTTCCTGGAGGCTGGGATCGGCCCCCTGTCCCTGGGAGAAACGACCGACCTCTTCGGCGTCAGGTGTTGGTTCCTTCATGCCAAGTACCTCTCGGTACATTCTGTCGTAATCGCGAGCCGAACGCGCCCAACTGAAGTCCTGGCTCATGCCCCGCCGTTGCAATTCCTGCCAGCTGGAGCGATGGCGGAATGCTTCCCAGGAACGCACAATTGAGGTATAGAAATCCACCGGCTCGTAGCGATCAAATCCATATCCGGTCCCGGTGCCTTCAGATGGCACATTCGGCGGCACCGTGTCTACCAGACCACCCACCCGACGCACCACCGGCACCGATCCATAGCGCATCGCCAACATCTGACTGATGCCACAGGGCTCAAAACGACTCGGCATCAAAAAGGCATCACTACCCCCATAGATGAGGCGGGACAAGGCATCGTCATAGGTGAGAAAAACAGCAAAACGGCCAGGATGGCGCGAAGCCATCTGCCACAAGCCCGACTCCAAGCCCCGATCGCCGGTGCCCAGCACCACGAATTGACTATCGGTATAGGACAACACCCGATCGGCTACCTGCAGCAGTAGATCCACTCCCTTTTGATCCACCAGCCGACTGACCATTGCCATCAGATAGGTGTCTGGATCCACAGTGAGACCCATGCGCTGCTGCAAGGTCTGCTTATTGAGGACCCTGCCGCTCAAGTCGTCAACGCTGAAGGTGGCAGGTAAACATTCATCGGTAGCAGGATTCCATTCTTGAGTGTCAATACCATTGAGAATCCCCCGCAATTTACCGGAAATAAAATTCAGCAGTCCGGCCAGACCCTCCCCATATTCCTCTGTACAAATTTCACGGGCATAGGTTGGTGAAACGGCATTGACACGGTCGGCATATAAAAGTGCTGCGGCCATGGTGTGATCACCCTGCATATACCAGGGACACCAGGTCATGCGGTCGAGTTTCCAACGCCAAGGGCCCTGATACCGGAGGTTGTGAATTGTGAAAACAGTGCTGATATTCGGATCCTGATGCATCCAAACCGGGATCATTCCCGTGTGCCAGTCATGGCAATGCAGCACCTGGGGATTCCAGCCCCCATTCCAGGCGAATTCGGCCGTGGCACTGGCGAAGAAAGTAAAGCGCCAATCCTCATCTTCGCCTCCATAGATTCTGGCGGGGTCAAATGCCGGATGGCCCACCAGATAGATGGGCAACCCATGGGTTGGGTGGCGGCACTCATAGATGGCGAAATCAGTGCCCATGGTGTGGCCACGCCAAATTGGCTCATTGGCAATGGGCAGGAGTCCCCACAACTTGCCGTAGCCCGGCATCATGATGCGCACGTCATGGCCTAGGGCCGCTAGGGCCGGGGGAAGGGAACCCACCACATCACCCATGCCCCCAGCCTTGACCATGGGTGCGCATTCAGCAGCAGCAAAAAGAATGCGCATCGTCTGATCCTGACAAGGACGTCACTTTACGGGCGCCCTGTCTCAGGGCAGAACGGTCACCGGTGTTCCGAGAGAAACCAGGTCAAAAACCTCGCGAACGTCTTCGTCATGGAGGCGCACACAGCCATGGGATAGCGCCCGACCAACGGTCCAGCTGTGGGGGGTGCCGTGGAAACCAGTCACAACACAGCCTTTGATATCAAGCATCTGCTCGCCATCCCAGCCACGACGGCCTTGGCAATCTTGATGAAAACCAATCCAGCGGCTGCCGAGGGGATTGGCAGGACCGGTGGGCGTATGGGTGCCTTTCTGGGGATGCTCCCAAACCGGGTTGATCGTCTTTTCCAAGACCCGAAAGCTGCCAACAGGGGTCTCCCAGCCAGGCATGCCCACCGCCACCGGAAAACGGCGCAACGGACGGCCATTTTCAAAAACGGTTAGTAAACGACGGCTACGATCCAACACCAAGGTTGTGGGCGGAGGGGCCTCGACGCTGGCAGGTGTTTGGGGCGGCACCCCAGGAGCCTGTTTACTCGGAGCAGGTGGCGCCTGGACCGGTGGCGTCAGGGCAGGTAGCGTCAGGTCAGGTAGCGTCAGGGCTGTGGCCGGCACAACGGGCCCAGGCAAGGGGACCGCCAAAGGCAAAGCTAAAGCCGGAGGTGCCTCGCCTTGGGGACCGCTGATCTGGAGGGGTTCAGGCCCCCCAAGCAGGGCGGCTGCGCCGGGGGCAACCAATGGCGGCGGCGGCGGCGCCGGCTTTTCTATTGATGTTACGGCTGTGGCGGGTGTGCCTGGGACGGTGGAACCGGCCAGCGCTGACGGCTGACCGAAGGCCGCCCCCGGGGGCAGGAAGGCCAGGAGGGCCAGCAAACCTGCCGGTGCGGTGGTGGCGACAAGCTGGCCTGGGGAACAGAGCAAATGACGGATCAAGGTTCCCGAAAAAACAAGGTAACTACGCATTACAACCAGTTTAACGAGATACGCACCCGGCCTGTTTGCCCTACACCCTGGACTATATTTATGGTAGCCAGGGGCAATCCGAGAAGTCAGGATCGCGCTTCTCCATGAACGCATTGCGACCCTCCTGGCCTTCGGCGGTTCGGTAGAAGAGATGGGTGGCTTGCCCGGCCAGCTCCTGGATGCCAGCCAGCCCGTCCGTCTCGGCATTGAAGGCCGCCTTGAGGCAGCGAATCGCCGTCGGGCTGTGGCGCAGCACCTCCCGGGCCCAGGCCACCCCTTCGGCCTGCAGGCAATTCAGGGGAACCACCTGGTTTACCAACCCCATGGCCAGGGCCTCCTGGGCCCCGTAGCGACGGCAGAGAAACCAGATTTCACGGGCCTTGCGCTGGCCCACCACCCGGGCCAGGTAACCCGCTCCAAAGCCGCCGTCAAAACTTCCCACCCGTGGTCCAGTCTGGCCGAAGACGGCATTGTCGGCGGCCAGGCTGAGGTCACAAAGTAGATGAAGCACCTGGCCGCCGCCCATGGCGTATCCGGCCACAAGTGCAATCACCACTTTGGGCAGGCTGCGGATCAACCGTTGCAAATCGAGCACGTTGAGGCGGGGCAAGCCCTCATCGTCCACGTATCCCCCTTCGCCGCGCACGCTCTGGTCGCCCCCGGCGCAAAACGACCAGACCCCATCGGCGGCCGGACCGGCCCCTGTAAACAGCACAACGCCAATAGTGGGGTCATCCCGAACCCGGGTGAAGGCATCGCACAGTTCGTGCACCGTACGGGGGCGAAAAGCATTGCGCTTTTCGGGGCGGTTGATGCAGATCCGGGCGATGCCTTCTTCGCTCCGTTCCAGGCCAATGTCCGTGTAGTGGCCCAAGGACTGCCACTGAACCGGCTCCCCGCCTGAGGCAAGGGCGGAGGCAGAAGCAGGCGATTCTTCACGCATCAGGGGGCCCAAGCAGTGCCGCCATTGTGCGTAGCCGATGGCGCAGGGCGGCATCTTGGCGGCGGTCTGTGCCCAGCACCAGCAATGCCAGGGGTTGGGCCAGGGCCCAGGTCAACTGGGGAGCCAGATCATCCAGGTTGGCAACCCTGCGGCAGGGCACCCCATGCACCGCAGCCAGGGACGAGGGATCCAGGGGTTGGGGCATGGCGAACAGCCGCTCAAAATCCAGCGCCCCCTCCGGCTCGGTGCGAATAGGCAGCTGCTCGAAGATGCCACCGCCACCGTTGTCGATCAACAGCACCGTCAGGCGACCGCCCAACTGGGGGCGCCAAAGCCAGCCATTGCTGTCGTGAAGCGCCGCCAGGTCGCCGCTCAGAAGCACCAGGGATCCCAGGGCCTCGGCCAGCCCGCAGGCCTCCGAGAGGGTGCCATCAATGCCCGAAACCCCCCGAAACCCATGCATCGGCCGTGGCGGTCCGGTGGGATCAGCAAACGACTCCCAGTCCCGCACCGGCGAGCTGTTGGCCAACATCAAGGGCAGGTGGGCCGGCAGCAGGCGACTGAGCTGGCGCACCAGCACGGGTTCTTGCAGGGGTGACGCGAATCCGGTAGCCGGAGCACCCAGACCATCCAGGGCCTGGGCCAGCAGCGCCTGTACCTTCGCCTCGGCCTGGCTCCATTTGGCGGCCAGGGCCAGGGACGCGGGGGCGGGGCCTCGGGCCTGGGGAGGCTCCCCAGCGAGGCAAACCTCGCAACCGAGCCCGGAGGTCGCCAGCCAACCCTCCAACCCGGCTTCGCTTTGGCCGGCCACGCGAGCCAGGGGATCCAAAGGACGGGGATCGGCTTCGGAGACCAACACCTGCCGTGCATCCAGGGCGGTGAGCCAGCGCTCCAGGCGCCGACTCGCCGGCAAGGTTCCCAGCCGCAGCACCTGGGCAGGGGCCAGGCCAGGGTCCGCTCGCTCCAGCACTAGGTCGTAGGCGGCCACGGTCTCCAACTGCGGCTGGCCACGCAGCCCCGAGAGGGCATCGGCAAGCACGGGCCAGCCGGTGCGTCGCTGCAGCTGGATCAGGGCCCGCAGATGGGCGCTCCATCGCGAGGGTCCGCCGCGCCAGGGCCCAGCTAAAACCACTCCTGTCCGATCCGGATCCAGGCGCTGGCAAGCGGGAATGGGGGGCGGGGGTTCTGCAGGGGGAATCAAGATCTCGGGGATTTCCTGGGGCGCAGCCCCCTGGATTTGGTGCGCCCAGGCGTCCAGCAGGGGACCACCGGCATGGAGGGGCTCTTCAAATGCCAGGTTGAGGTGCACCGGGCCAGGGGGACTGCCCTGTTTGCGACCCAGGCTCCAACTCCAGGCCTCCACGGCCAGGGCATCAATGCAAGACCCATCCAGTTCTGCAATACCCGTTGGTTCCGGCTCAGCCACCCAACGGCAACTGCAGCGCAGAAAATCCTGCTGATTGACACTTTGGTTGGCTCCGCAGCCCTTGAGCCTCTCGGGGCGGTCGGCTGTCAGCAGCAACAGGGGAATGGTGGCCAGATCGGCCTCAACGCAGGCCGGCAACAAATGGGCCACGGCCGAACCGGAACTGGTGATCACCGCCGCAGGCAACCCCTGGCCCCGACCGAGACCCAGGGCGAAGAAGGCCGCCGACCTCTCATCGATACAGGTGTACAAGGCCAATCCTGTGGGTTCTAGTAGGGCGGCGGCGGCGGCCAGGGGGGCGGAACGGCTGCCAGGGCACAGCACGACCTGGCGCAGGCCAAGGCGTTGCAACCCATGCAAGAGCACCAATGCCGCCCGCAGGTTGCCCCCAGGTCCTTCCTCAGGGGCCCAAGAGCCGGCGAGCGGCGCCATGGGATCCGGGCGGGATGCCACAGGGAAGCCTCAGGTGTTCAGGATGGGGGGCATCCTGCCGGACCCACCGATGGAGCCTGCTCCCAAGCCCGAGGTAGCCCCCCAGCCAGGGGGCGCCCCCATGGCGATCGAACCAGGGGTGGGCCTGGGACGCCAGCTGCTCTCCCTGGTCCTGTGGTTGCTGGTGGCGCTGCTGTTGCGCTGGGCCGTAATCGAGCCACGCTGGATCCCTTCCGGGTCCATGTTGCCCACCCTGCAACTGCATGATCGAATCCTGGTGGAGAAGGTCAGGCCCAAGCTGCATCGCCCCCTCAAGCCAGGCAGTGTGGTGGTTTTTCACCCGCCGCCGGCCCTGGTGGAGGCGGGCTACGACCCCGGTTCGGCCCTGATCAAACGGGTCGTTGCCAGTGCCGGAGATCAAGTGGAGGTGCGCGATGGGCTGCTCTATCGCAATGGCCAGCCGGTGTCCATGGATTGGGGCAACGAACCCATGGACTACAAGTTGGACCCCCTGACCGTGCCCGCCCACAACCTCCTGGTTCTGGGCGACAACCGCAATGCCAGCCTCGACTCCCATCTCTGGGGTCCCTTACCCGAAGAGGAGGTCATCGGCACAGCCATCTGGCGCTACTGGCCCTTGAGCCGCTTTGGACCGATTCGGTTGTCCCCCGTCCAAGCCCCTGGGATGGCCTGAAGAGCTGCGTTATGGTGCAGCGCAAGCCATACGGCCACAGGCCTGCCAAGTGGGAGTCCCATGTTCAATCCGGAGTTCCTGACCAGCGACAACGAGGCGATCAGTGGCAACTCCCTGATCCAGTACCTCCAAGAGCAATCTCCGGATGTGCTTCAGAGGGTCGCCCGTTCCGCCAGCGGAGACATCCAGGACATCATTCGCCATAACGTTCAAGGCTTGCTGGGCATGCTCCCCGGTGAACAGTTTGAGGTAAAAATACAGACCAACCGAGAAAATCTGGCTGGTCTGCTGGCCTCGGCGATGATGACAGGATATTTTTTGCGTCAGATGGAGCAGCGTATGGAGCTGGAAGCTGCCTTGATTGGCATCGATATTTCTGGTGAATCGGAGAATAATAGTGATCCAGGAACTCTGAAACTCTGAATAAGGGTGAGCGGAATGCCTAACCAGGTTCCATGATGGTCCGGGCATGAAGCGAGCGCCATTGTTCGGTAATCATCCTTTTGCCAGCACTTTTTTCGAGGCTAACAATGCCAACTATTCCAAGCCTGAACAAATGGGTACGACAGAAACTCAATCGGCCAAACTGCCTAGAACTAGCAAAGTTGCCATCAGATATTAATAAGATAAGTCTCCATATTGAACGCCAAAGAGAAGATGCCGAGCCAGGAGAAGTGTATATCATCCGCCAACCCGTCATGGGTCGGGGAATGTTTTCACTGGTCTCCAGTGTCGTATGCCACCTTCATGTGGCACAGCGGTTCAACTTGAACCCCGTAGTAGACTTCAGCGGGTCGCATCCAACGGAATATAATGATTCTGAGTTTGAGGAGCAGGATGACCAGCTTCGTACAAATGCTTGGGACTACTACTTCCAACCCGTTTCCACGCTTACCTTAGAGAAAGCAGTTGGCTGCAACCGCATACTTAGCTCAGTTAGAAGTTTTCCAGATCGTTATCCTGTAACCATTTCTCACGTCCGGGAATTACGAAAACTCACCTGCAAAATGATTCACCCATGTCCAGAGATCGCCAGAGAAGTTGACAGAATTTGGCAAGAATCATTTAAGAATAAACTGGTACTTGGCGTTCACTTTAGAGGGCAAGAACAAAAAACCATGCCTTACCATCCACTCTCTCCCACCACTAAACAACTTCACACAGCCATCGACTTTGCCATTAAGCAACAAGGTTTTGATCGAATTTTTGCTGTTTCCGAAGATGCCGACAACATCGAGGCGATCAAAGCGTGTTACGGCTCAATGGTTATAGCCCTACCCCACTACCGTACCCATGCCCCAGTGAATGCATACCGTATCAAGCCAAGAAAAATGCATAAATATTTATTGGGAAGAGAGATACTAACGGATGCTCTATTGCTTTCCCGCTGCCAAGGTCTCGTCAGCGGACCATCAACGGTAAATGAATTTTGCCGAAGCATTAACGATGGACAATACTTAATCGACTTAGTAATTGATAACGGATTCAACGCCACTAATAAATTGGCTGCTAAATATCTTTGGAATATTAAGGCAAAACTTCCTGAAGAATGGGGAGGGTTCTCGAACCAGGCCTTCAAACCCTTCCCAGTAGTTCACTAAATCTCAATTAATCAAGCTATTGAGTTCAACAGGCAACCTAGCCTGAATAGCCTGCTGTATTTCAACCGGTTCCTGCATTGCATAAGTAGCAAAAATGTTGATACCCGAAGATGTACATTGCTGACAAAGACGACTGGCATAACGTGAGTTTCTCATATCACTAAAATCAGTTGTAAGATAGTTGCCAATCCTTGGGGAACTTGGCGATTCTACACAACAGACTGAAAAATTTCCATTAACATCAAGACAAGCTTGAGATTCGCGCATAAAACAATTCTGCGAGCGGTAATCGCCGATCACATCACGAACTAACATCGGAGTATAATAAAGATATTCGAGTCCTTCTGGCACATGGTTAACGCCATCAAACATTTTATCAATAGGCATGTAGTAAGCATGATATGGCGAGAATTTAAGGCCCAACTTGTCGCAAAAGTGCTTGAACAGTGAAACCTCATGTTGGTTTTCGCGATGTACCAAATAACGAACATCAATATTTGAATAACAATCCCAATCACCCAAAACCTGGGATATTTTAACTAAGTTTGCCAATACGGGTTCAATACGACCACCACGATGATTTATGGCATAAACTTTTTGGGTAAAGCCAGAAACTGTAATAGTAAAATTGGAAAGCTTGCGAGGTTTCAACAGGTTCCAATCGTAATTATGATTAAGATTAGATGAAATTCCGCAAGGTAAGTCATGACCCTCAGCGCAAGCTATAAGTTGATCTAACTTTGAATGAAGGGTAGGTTCTGTCCAGTTATAAAGTCCGAGCCGGCAATTTCCGTCGGTGTCTGCTTTGGCTTTTATACAAATTTGATTAAATAGATCAAGGTCCATCTCAGTAAGCTGTTGTCCGATACTATTTGTATATTCCGGCATTCCAACTGGACATGCGGTGCATCGAAGATTGCACCCACTTACTACATCAATCCAAAACTCGTAAGGTTTGGGCTTTAATGGTTCATCATTGAAACCCTTCCAAATCAAGGATTTTACTTTGGACTGAATCTTGGATGGAAGCAATCGTTTGATCGAAGTTTTGATCACCATTGCATTAGCACCATAGTGGGGAAAGCAGTCAAACTGGGCGCAAACCCAATCCATTGGCACATCTTAACACCAAAAGCCCAATATGGAGAACATGGCTGACCAAAATTGTTCACCCTATGGCACCATAACCATTTGAACTAGCCAATTTTCGTTCCGCCCAACAGTGACCGATGCATTGGCTTCTCTATGCTATGCATCTTTCTCAAGTCATTTGTGAGAGCGTGCCAAACCTCAGACCCAAAGGCTGGCCCCAATCGCCGGTTGCCTTGAAGCCCCGTGGGTTGTGACAGAGATGGCGCAGGATCCAGAACAGTGGTTCAGGGCTGGCCAGTCCTAGGGCAGTAGCAATCTCCTCCAGGCTGCGTTCCTGGCCGTCGGCCAGCAGTTTTTCCAGCTGCGCCTTGAGTTCCAACACCTCAGCGGCGGCCTTCTTGCCAGCCTCCACCCCGGGTTGGTGGTAGGCATTGATGTTGATCAGTTCGCCATAAAGGCCTACGGCCCGTTCAAATAGAGCGATTAGGGCACCCAGGGATCGGGCGTCGAAGCGCTCGATGCTGATCGTAAGGTTTTGGCGTCCGCCTTCACTGAGGGCCGAACGGGTTCCCTGCAAGAAACCCTCCAGCACATCCCCCGGATATTCATTGTCTAGAGCTTTGATGGCCTCAGAATCATCCAGTCCCTCGATGAAGACCACGAAAAAGTTGTCTAGACCGTCTCGTAGTTGCTGGACGTAGGCGTGCTGATCGGTGGATCCTTTGTTGCCGTAAACGGCCAGACCCTGGTGGACTATGGCCCCATCCCGATCTAGTTTTTTGCCGATGGATTCCATAACCAGCTGCTGCAGATAGCGACTGAAAACCTCCAGACGGTCCCGGTAGGGCAGCACCACCATGTCGCGCAGGCCCCTGCCCCCCCCGGCGGCATACCAGCTGGCGGCCAGCAGGGAGGCCGGATTGGCGCATAAATCCGGCACGCGGGTGAGGCGATCCATGGCAGCTGCGCCGGCCAGAAAGCCCCGTAGATCGGCATCGATCAGGGCCGCCGGCAGCAGCCCGACGGCGCCCGTGATGCTGGTGCGGCCTCCCACCCAGTCGGGCAGGTCGAAGCGGGCCAGCCAACCCTCCTGCTGGGCCCGTCGGTCCAGTTGGCTGCCGGCGGTGGTGATGGCCACGGCCTGGGCTGCCCAGCTACCACCAAGGGCCTCCAGGCGCGCTCGGGCCTGTTCCATGCCGATGCGCGGTTCCGGGGTGCCGCCTGACTTGCTGACGACCACCACCAACGTGGTCCTCAAACGCTCGCCCAGGGATTCGAGGGTGGTGGCGAATCCCTGGGGGTCGACGTTGTCGAAAAGATGGAAGGGCAATCCCCTATGGGGTTGTTGCAGGGCCCGGATCATCAACAAGGGGCCCAGACCGGAACCCCCGATGCCGATCCAGAGCACATCACTGAAGGGGGTGCCGGAAGGAGAAGAGATGGCTCCCGAGCGCACCTGGGCCGCGAAGCCCTCCAGTTGATCGATTTCGGCGGCGATGCTGGCCCCCACGGAAGCATCAGGGGCTAGCTGGGGATCCCGCAGCCAGTAGTGACCGACTTGGCGGCCCTCATCGGCATTGGCGATTGCGCCGCCCTCAAGGCGCTCCATGGCGGCGAATGCCTCTGCCATGGGCCCTGCCAGGCTGTCGAAATGGGATTGCTCCAGACCCATGCGGCTGGCATCCAGCCAAAAGCCCAGGGATTGGTCATGCCAGAGCAACTGACAGAAACGCTGCCAGAGCCCCCCGGGGTCATGGCCATCCAACTTCGGAAGCGATGTCATGGCCCCTCAGGACGGCTTGGCGAGCCGTCGAACCGTATCCAGGCAACGGGTCGATCGGCAAGGGACCGAAACGCTCTGAGTGGGTGGACAGACACAAGACCGCTTCAACCGCCCTTGGGCTTGTGTTAAAAACCCTTAAGAATGCTTGTGTTGATTGCCAATTCCGCCCCGGTGTACCCAGTGTCCTTGAGCGGATCCAGGTTCAAGGCCCCACGGCTAGCCCGCCGCTCCAGGCTTGTATCCAGGGATGCCCGCCTCAATGTCCGACCATTCCGGACACGCCCGAAAGCCCTTGTGGGTCTCGCCCTGCTTGTTCTGGCCGGGCAGGTTTTGTTCCAAACCCCCCTGCAAGCATGGCGAAGCAGGCAGCTGGAGCCCCAGCTTGCGAACACAAAGCTTGGACCCCTGTCGGCCCGTTTGCTCAGCAGTGAGGGCATGAGACCAGACCCGATTGACTTTTCCAAGGACGAACTTCGCGAACTCAACCGTCGTTTCGGTGTCCACGGCCCCCAGCCTGCCTTGGCCCAGTTGTTCACCGAGGGACTCGACCAACTTCAACCACTGCGGAACCACACCCTGGGAAGGCTTGAGGATCTGCGGCCCCTGATCATCACCCACAGCCGCAGACACGCTATCAATCCAATGCTGGTGGCGGCGGTGCTTTACGACGAGCTGCAGCATGCCAAACCCGGCGAAGACAATCCAATCGCCGTTCGCTCTGGCCTATTTAATACCCAAGGTCCGGCTCAATTGGGTTTTGAGGAAATGGTAAAGCAGGGACAGCTTCCCGCTTCAGTTAGTCCTGAACAAATTACGGAAGCGCGCCTGAAGCTATTGGATCCTGATCGCAATGTGGAACTTTTGGCCGGTAAATTCGCCCGCCTAAGCCGGGCCCTTGGTCTGCCGCAGGGCCGGGTGATGATCGCCAGTAATTCCTCTGCAGAAGCCAAGGCCTTGGCAACTTTGGCCTATCTACACAATGGCAAGCTTGATTATCCCGGCCGGATTCTGCGTTATATGCAGGATCCGGCTCTACATGCCCTTATTTATGGCTGGCGTTCTTCAAAAATAAGTGCTTTGATTTAGTTAAAGCCAATTTATTTGAAAATAGTATGGATTTATGCGCAGCTATTTAATGCATTTTGTTGTTGTTAACAAAGCACGCCAAGAGCAGTCAGTCTCTCTTTGAGTTCATTCCAGTTGAAGCTGCGGGGATCGGCCCTTTCGCCACCAAGATCTACATGGCGGTGGGTTGTTATGTTCTCGGCAGAAATGTTGTAACTCATCATCCATTGAGCTAAAATTAGGGCCAAGGCGTCATACTGGGCTTGGGAATAGCCACTGTGGCCTAAGGCATTATTTTCGCCATCAACAGGGGTTTCAAGGCTTAGATGCAGGGCGAAATTGTTAATAGACCCCCCCGCCTTTGGATTAGTGATGGCCCATTCGCCATCGAAAGCGGAATTGCCGGCTCCAAAGGCCCGCTTAGAGGGATCAAGGGCTTGAATAATGCGGCCGTCCTCGCCAATCAACACGTGGTAGCTTACCTGGTCAACATCCTGGAGATGGGGAGTAACGAAGGTATTGATCGCCGAACCCAACCCGTAGACAGTTTCATGGAGTACGACCACCCGTGGTTTCGGGTCAATGCGATTGCCGAAGGCATCTTGTTTATGGCGCTCGCTATAGTTTGAAGGGTGAATGCTGATGCGTTGCACCCGCCGGTTCAGCGTGGCGTACTGGTCTCGAAGCCGCTGGCTCAGGCCTGGGTCGGGGGCTACGCAGGCATTGGCCAGGGGAGAGCGCCAGGGCGGGTGGGCGGGCGGTTGGGGTGCCGGCTTCGGGGAGCCTGGCGGAGCAGGATGGCCGCGCCGCACGTCATCGAGAATTTCCATTAGGGAAGGGTTATGACCACTGGAGCTAGTGGAGGACATCAGCCCCCGGGCCAACCAGAACACCATGCCCCCACAGAAAAGAATGGCGCCGGCCAGGGCCATGAGCAGCGGAGCCGTTCGGTGGGTCATGGCACCAGGCCAAGCCATTGGCGCCGCCGCTGGAGCGCGGCGGGGGAAGCCCCAGGATTAGCGTTTAGCTGATAACGAACCACCTCAGGGGCCGAGGGTCGAAGGCAGGTTTCATGCACTTGGCCATCTCGACAAAACAGAATTTCGAGGGGTTCCCCTTCCCTGGCCCTCTGATCCAACAGGCTGGTGAGATCGTTTTCGACGCTGATGCGGCAGCGTTCGATCGCCAGCAACTCATCGCCTACCTGAAGGCCAGCAACCTCAGCTGGTCCATCTCGCATAACCTGCTTGATTTTCAATCCCGAAACTCCAGAGCTCTCGACCTGCCATCCGGTGAATGGGTGGGAGGATGATATGGCACACAAGCTCAGGCCCACATCTTCGAGATAGCTATCAACTGGTGGATCTTGACGACTTTCCAGCCAAAAGGGCAAAAGGGTGGACAGATCTGCGGCCTGGTTTGTGAAGGCCGCTAGCAAATCCGCCTCTGTGTATCCCCGCCCCCAGCGACCATGGCTGGCCCACAACTGACGCAGCACGGAGCTGAGGGCAGACCCATGGCGACGCAGGTGCAGGTCGAGAATCAGGGATAGCACAGTGCCCTTGATGTAATAGCTGATCTGATTGTTACTGGAATAGGCATCCTGGCGGTAAAGCTTTACCCAAGCTTCCTCGCTGCTTTCACGCAGGCTCTGCACAAAGCGACCGGGTGTGCGGAAATAACGACAAAGATCGTCGCCTAGGTCGGCAAGTAGGTCGGATTCATCGCTGAGACCGGCGAGCTGGGGCAAAAAGAGGTCGTAATAGCTAGTAATTCCCTCAACGAACCATAGGGTGGGCACGATCACTGGCCCGTCATAGTCAATCGGCCAGAGGGGAGCAGGTTTCAGACGCCGCCCATTCCACTGATGCAGATATTCGTGGGCCACCAGTTGTAAAAGCTTGCGCTTGCCTTTGGGCTTAGCCAGGGCACGGCGGCCAAAGACCAGCACGCAACTGTTGTCGTGCTCCAGGCCGCCAAACCCCTGCTCAAGCAGGTGCAGCACCATCAGATAGGCCTGGGCCGGTGGGGTGGCCGTGCCCATCAGTTGGCAGCAGGCCTGACATACCGCCGCTACCTCCAGCAACCAGCTGGGGGCATCAATTGTGGGGTCCTTTCCCCAGGTGACCCAACGATGGGGAACCCCGGCGACGGCGAAGGGGCGCGCCGTCAGCGAACCGACTTCAACCGGGCTATCCACCAATTGGTCGAAATCGCGGGCTAGCCAGCCTCCCTGACCGTCCTCGGGGAGGGGCACGAATGCCTGCCAATCGGGGGGCAGCCGTAACTCCAGGGTATGGGGTTTCCAGCGTTGGCCCTCGATCTGCAAGGCCACCTGGGCCAACACCACAAAGCCGTGATCCGACTGCAGCTGGCTGGTCCGCACGCTCGATTCAACGGCCAAGAGTCGATAGCTGAGGCAAACCGGTGCCAGATCGGGCAATAGGGCACGCCAGTGGGCTGGACCATGGCGCCGCAAGGGAATGGGGCGCTCGCCCTGCATCAGCTGCAGATCTTCGAGAGTACGGACGTAGTCACGGATCAAATAGGAGCCTGGGGTCCAGGCTGGTAGTCGAAGGTCGAGTTGGGTCTGCTCTGGCGTGAAGTCGAGTTGGGCCAAGACCAGATGGCGACTGGGTTGACGCAGATCCAGCCTGAGCCGCAGGGCCACTGAGGCCTCAACCATGGAATTCGAGCAAGGCCGAGGGTAAGTTCATAGAGGCTTCCTGCAGGGCCTGACGAACGGCATAGGCCCTGGTTATCTTGCCCAGCAGGCTCTGGAGTGTGTGGGAGCGACTCAACTGCTGTAAGTCACCGACCAGACAGAGGGAGCCATCAGCAGACCGCTGCCAGCCCAGCTTTTGCCCGCCCTCCAATTGCACCGAGATCGCCACCTGCTGTCGTTCGCCAGCAAAGCCGAGTAGTTCGCCCCCGGGCTCACTGGGAAGCCCCAGGGAAATTAGGGCCTGGTGCAGGATGTCGATATCCTTAAGCACGGTTGGCAAGATAGAAAGATGGGACATGGGCTTGATGTCCTTCAGATGCCGTGTGCGAACGAAAATAGCCAACCGCAGCAGGCTTTTCAGTGGCCACTGCCACAACCCTGGCCCCGACACCAGGGACCCCTCAGGCTGGGGGTGATGGCCTCCGGGGCCGGCAGCAATTTTGAGGCCCTGGTGCGGGCCTGTCGCCTGGGCCCCCTGGCGGCCAGCGTGGAGCTGTTGGTGGTCAACCGGGCTGATTGCGGCGCCAGGGGCCGGGCCGAGCGACTCGGTGTTCCCACTGAACTTCTCGATCACCAGCTCCATCCCACCCGCGAAAATCTCGATCGCGCCCTGATCACAGCCTTCCAAGCTAAGGCGGTCGACTTGGTGGTGATGGCCGGCTGGATGCGCATTGTCACCCCGGTCTTGGTCGAGGCATTCCCGCAACGGCTGCTGAACATCCATCCTTCTTTGCTTCCCAGCTTTCGGGGCCTTGATGCGGTGGGCCAGGCCCTCGCCGCCGGCGTGTGCCTGAGTGGTTGCACCGCCCACTTGGTGACCGCCGAGGTGGACTCGGGTCCAATTTTGGTTCAAGCTGCGGTGCCGGTGCTGGCGGGGGACAACAAGGCCAGCCTGGCCGCCCGGATCCAGGTCCAGGAACATCGCATCCTGCCCCTGGCCGTTGCCCTGGCGGCCGCCCGGCTGGGTGATTCAGGGATAGAAGGGCAACAGCGGTAATCCCGTGCTGGCCGGCAGCCCCGCCATCAGGTTGAGACATTGGACGCCTTGTCCGGCCTGGCCCTTGATCAAGTTGTCGATGGCGCTCATCACGATCAGTTGGCCCGTGCGCCGATCCACCTGGACCGACAGTAGGGCGCGGTTGGTATTGCGCACCCACTTGGTGGAGGGATAGGTGCCCACCGGCAGCACATCCACGCTGGGACTGTGCCGGTAGGCGGCCTGCAGGAGTGTGGTGCAGTCGTCCGCCGTCAGTCCCGGATCCCCCAGGCGGGCATAGACGGTGGCGAGCAAGCCCCGCACCATTGGCATCAAGTGGGGGCTGAACTGGAGGGCCACCGGGTGACCGACCACCTGGGAAGCGATTTGCTCGATCTCGCTGGTGTGTCGGTGGCCGACAACGCCGTAGGGAGCGACCGCCTCGGCCGCCTCCGCCAGCAGCAGGTTTTCTTTGGCGGCGCGGCCGCCGCCGGAGGTGCCGGTTTTAGCATCAATGATGATACCGGCCGTTTCAATCAGTCCCTGCTTCAAGAAGGGAAGCAGGGCCAAAAGGCTGGCGGTGGGGAAGCAGCCGGGTGCGGCGACAAGCCGGGCAGCGCGGATGTGCTCCTCCTCCCACTCCACCAGTCCATAGACAGCTTCCTGGCAGAGATCGTTGTCCTGACGCGGGGTTTCCCGGGCTTCGCTCGCATAGACCTCTTGCCATTGCGCCAGGGAGCGGTAGCGGTAGTCAGCGGACAGATCAACAACCTTCACCCCCCGCTGCAGCAGCTCGGGCACGAGCCTGGCGGCGAGACCATTGGGGAGGCTGAGCACGGCCAGGTCGGCCACGGCCGCAATCGCCTCCGGTTCCGGGGTCCGCACCACCGGATCCCCATGCAGGGGCAGAAACGGGGTGATTTCACTCCAGCGGCGACCGCTACTGCGTTCTCCGCCAAGAAAGGTGACCGAAAATTGGGGGTGATCCGCCAGCAGGCGCAACGTCTGCAGACCGCCGTAGCCGCTCGCGCCGATCACAGCGATGCGTTTGTCTGCAGCCATGCAAGGGACTTAAAAACGAGGATCGTAGTGGCCCCCGCCAAGCTCCCAGACCTGGACATGGGGACTTGGCGGGGGCCAACCAACGACTAGTCTTTATTCGTGATTTGACCAGATACTCAGGCCTTAACCCCAGTTGACATCTACTCCAGCTGAACGGACGGAAGACTCCGCCCCCGGCCAACAATTCCAAGATTTCACTGTTGCGACCATTCGTTTCGATGCCATCGCCGATGCTTTGGCGGCCATCCGCAATGGCGAGTCGGTCGTGGTGGTGGACGATGAAAATCGCGAAAACGAAGGCGACCTGATCTGTGCTGCCCAGTTCGCAACGCCCCAGCAGATCAATTTCATGGCAACTGAAGCTCGGGGCCTGGTCTGCCTGGCGATGGAGGGTCAGCGCCTGGATGCCCTCGATCTGCCATTGATGGTGGATCGCAACACCGACAGCAACCAGACCGCTTTCACAGTCAGCGTTGATGCTGGCCCCGAAAACGGAGTTAGCACTGGCATTTCGGCTGAAGATCGGGCCCGTACAATCCAGGTCGCCATCCATCCCGGCAGTCGTCCCACCGACCTGCGCCGCCCAGGCCACATCTTTCCCCTGCGGGCCCGCGAGGGGGGGGTCCTGAAGCGGGCTGGCCACACCGAAGCGGCCGTTGATCTAGCCCGGCTGGCGGGCCTCTATCCGGCGGGTGTGATCTGCGAGATCCAGAACCATGACGGCTCCATGGCCCGCCTGCCCCAGCTGGTGGCCTACGCCAGACGCCATGGGCTGCGGTTGATCTCCATTGCTGACCTGATTGGCTATCGCCTTGATACCGAGCGCTTCGTACGCCGCCAGGCCGAAGCCAGGCTGCCCAGCGCCTTCGGAAATTTCCGGGCGATCGGCTATCGCAATGAACTGGATGGCAGCGAGCATGTGGCCATCGTTAAGGGCCATCCCGAGCAGGCTGCAGGGGCCGTGCTGGTGCGTGTCCATTCCGAATGTCTCACCGGCGATGCCTTCGGCTCCCTGCGCTGCGATTGTCGTCCCCAGCTAGAGGCGGCATTGCAATTGATTGAGCAGGCCGGAGAAGGGGTGGTTGTCTATCTGCGCCAAGAGGGTCGGGGGATTGGTCTGGTGAACAAACTCAAGGCCTACAGCCTCCAGGATGGCGGTCTGGACACTGTTGAAGCAAATGAACATCTCGGCTTTGCCGCCGATTTGCGTAATTACGGCGTAGGGGCCCAAATCCTTAGTGATTTGGGCATCCAGCGTCTGCGTCTGATCACCAACAATCCTCGCAAGATCGCCGGCTTGGGCGGTTACGGACTTGAAGTTGTAGATCGGGTGCCCTTGGTGATGGATCCCGGCGATCACAACGCCGCCTATTTGCAGGCCAAACGGATGAAACTGGGCCATCTGCTGGGGGAGCCCACTGGTGCCGCCTCCGCTGTTGTCCTTTCCCAGCAGGATGAACCCCAAGGCCTTAGCGCCGTGCTGGCCTGGGATGGTGTGGCGAGCTCCACGGCCCTGGCGGAGCGGCTTGAAGTCCTCCGCCAGTGGGCTCACAAACGGCAGCTGCTAATCCATCATGAAGAGCATCCGCGTCTGCTGGCGCTGCTGGAGCAGCCGCGAATCGCCATGCTGCTTGAGGCCCGCGAAAATCACCAGCTCACGGCCGCCGACCTGGCCGGTTCCCTGAAAGTCATGGCCAAATGGTTGAATACGACCTCCGTGGCGCTATTGCTGGCCCCTGATTCCCAACGCAGGGGTCATCCCAGTGGGGATCTCGAACCGGAGCGACGCGGGTTGGGTGATCTGGGACCCACCCCCGACGCGGCGGTCTGCCCCTGGCTGAACCTCAAGGCTGGATCGTTCATCCGCTGGTCCTAAGTTTGGTTGGCAAAAATTGATTATTCCCATGGCGTCAAGCTGCCTAACAAAATAGCTTTGGGCGTTTTGGCCATAGGGGAACACTCTCCTATGGCCGTGATTTGAAATTTAAGCTTCTATTTTAATGCTCTTGATTCGGCTGCCGTTCCGTAGTTTGAGCACCGTATCCAGGTCACCTGTTTGCCCGAAGACCGTGTGCTGACCATCAAGGTGGGGCTGGGCAGCATGGCATAGGAAAAACTGACTGCCGCCGGTGTTCCTGCCGGCATGGGCCATCGACAGGCTGCCAGCCTGGTGTTTGTGGGTATTGATCTCACAAGGGATCGTGTAACCAGGACCGCCGGTGCCGGCCTGGCCCCTTGCGCCTTCCCGGCTATTGGGACAGCCGCCCTGGGCCATGAAGCCATCGATGACGCGATGGAAGCTGAGCCCGTCATAGAAACCCTCGTTGGCGAGCTTGACGAAGTTGGCCACGGTGCCAGGGGCTTCGCCATCAAAAAGCTCCAACTTGATCGGGCCAGCTTCGGTGTCCATCAGGGCGGTGGTCATGGGGCAACAACGGGTGTCTCCAATCCTGCCAGCCGATGGGCGGAACCCTGCCTTGGAGAGGTGCGGAAAGGTTCCCTCAAGCGACTGCCAGAGCTGCCCAGGGGCTGCGCGCCAGTGCCCCTAGGTCGGTTGGTCAGGCTCGGTTACCCCCACAAGCCCCAGCAGGGCTGGAGTCTCGCCCAGCTGGGGCGGTAAGAAATGGTGCCTGTGGATTGTGGTTGGGGCGCAACGGCGTTTGAGCGTGGCTGATTTCGCCTACTCAATGGTTCCCCTTCCCATCCCAAGGCGCCTTGCAGTAGATAGGCAGCACTTTCCTTCCCCACTTCATGGCCAGCAGTGCCAGCGCTGAACTCCCCACCGCCCGCCTCGGTGTCCTTGGAGGCAGTGGCCTCTATGCCATGGATGGCCTCGAAGACGTGCGGGAGCTGGACCTGGATACCCCCTATGGCAGGCCCTCCGACAGCCTGCGCATCGGTCGCATTGGCGATTTGGAAGTGGTGTTTCTAGCCCGCCACGGCCGTCATCACACTTTCACCCCCACCGAGGTGCCCTATAGGGCCAACATCTGGGCCCTGCGCTCCCTGGGTGTGCGCTGGATTCTGTCGGTTTCGGCAGTGGGCTCCTTGCAGGAGCAGTACCGCCCCCTCGACATGGTGGTGCCGGATCAATTCATCGACCGCACCCACCAACGGCCCCTCAGCTTTTTTGGCGAAGGGGTCGTCGCCCACGTGACCGTGGCCGATCCCTATTGCGGTGCCCTGAGTCGCATTCTCGAAGATGTGGGCGACAGCCTCATGCCTGAGGGGCGGCGCCTGCATCGGGGTGGCACCTATCTCTGCATGGAAGGCCCGGCCTTCTCCACTCGGGCCGAGTCTGAGTTGTATCGCTCCTGGGGCTGCTCGGTGATCGGCATGACCAACCACACGGAGGCCCGCCTGGCTAGGGAGGCCGAAATCGCCTATGCCACCCTTGCCATGGTTACGGACTACGACTGCTGGCATACCGAACATGCCTCGGTGACGGTGGAAATGGTTATCGAAAATCTGCGGGCCAACGCCGCCCTGGCCCAGGAGATCGTGCGGGCCGCAGCCCTACGGGTAGGTGTGCAGCGGCCGGCCAGCAAGGCCCACCAAGCTCTGCGCCATGCCTTGATGACACCCGTGGATAGCGTTCCGGCCGCTACCCGGCGCAAGGTGGATTTGCTGACAACTCCTTATTGGGGAGCCTTCAACTAGATAAATATTTCAGCATGGCATATGATGCTTAATTTCTTGGTAAAATTTACCTGTTGTTTTTGCAATACACAATCGAGATAGGCAATCAAAAGCCAATAGTGTTAATCACGGTTGCTGGATGCACCAGCTGTGAATCTCAATATATTTATAGGAATCGAAATATAGTATTTGTTTGAATAATTTATAGAATTGATGTTGTTTAAATCCGGGCGAGTTAGTTTCTTAGCCGATTTCAATTTGTCAAACTTGAGTTAAAGTTATTCAATTATTCAATTACAACAAACTTTTCTATTATACACTACTCGCATGAGCTTGATATGTAAGTTTATACTAATATTTTCCTTAATAATTATGTTTTTATAACATCTATTTTGCCTGTTAAATATCTATAGCGTGACTTTTCAGCTTCTGTTGGATTTCCATGACTCGTTCGCCAAGGCTGCCCGCAGGGAAGCACCGTGGCCCGCCAGCAGTTCGCTGGCCTCCAGTGTCCCAAGGCCGGTGAGGGTCATCAACAGGGCCAGCTTCACCGAACCATCGGCGGCCGCCAGTCGATCGGCGGCCTGTTGGCGGGAGACGCCTCCCAGGTCCATCAGGATGCGCAGGGCCCGGTCCTCCAATTTGGCGTTGGTCACGGCCACATCCACCATGCGATTGCCATGGACCTTGCCCAGCCGCACCATCACACCCGTGGAGAGAATGTTTAGAGCCATCTTGGTGGCCGTGCCTGCCTTGAGTCGGGTTGATCCGGTCAGCAGTTCGGGTCCCGTCAGCAGGCGGATATCAATGTCACAGGGCATGAGCACCTGGTCTCTAGCAACACAGGCCAGGGCGATGGCCAGGGCCCCCAGTTGGCGTGCGTGGGTCAATCCGCCGAGCACATAGGGGGTGGTGCCGCCGGCGGCGATGCCCACGAGGGCGTCGGCGGCCGTAAAACCTCGCTCCTCCAGATCGGCAGCCCCCGCTTCAAAGCTATCTTCCAGACCCTCGGAGCTGCGCAGCAGGGCTGGGGCACCGCCTGCCAGCACCCCTTGCACCAGGTCGGGTGGGGTGCAGAAGGTGGGCGGACATTCGGCCGCATCCAGTACGCCGAGCCGGCCAGAGGTGCCGGCGCCCAAATAAAAAAGGCGCCCCCCGTGGCGCAGACGATCGCTGATTGCGTCGACGGCCGCTGTCAGTTGGGGGGCGGCGGCCGCCACCGCCCGTTGGGGTTCAAGATCGTTTTGGCAGAACAGCGCCACCATCTCGGCGGTGCCGAGTTGATCAAGGTTTTCGCTGAGGGGATGGGCCTGTTCGGTGAGCAGATGGCCCCGGTCCGATTCGGGCTTGGTCACAGCAAGCCCTCCAGGCGACGACGAAAGGCTTCGAGTTCGGGATCCACCGAGGGACCAGCCGCTGGCGGTGCCTCCGTTGCAGGGGCTTGCTGTTCTTTCCAGTGCTCCACATCCATGTTGGTAACAGGCGGTGCGATCAGCAGCCGATCTTCTTCGCTGCTGGGCAGGAAACCGGCGGGAACGAGCTTGGCTTCATAGCCGGCCTGTTGGCAAAATAATTCCACTTCGCCACGTTCGATGGTTTCAACGCAGGGCACCGGAAAATCCTGGGCCTCCAGTAAGCCGGCGTAGCGCTCGGCATCATCAGCGGCCTCAAAAAGCAGTACTACCGTCTGGCCGTTGACTTCAATTGAGTGGATGCCCTCCTGATCGCTGCCTGGGTCAAAGAGAAGCACATGCACTGGCTTCGCCGATGGATCTAGCAAGGGCACGACAGGATGGTTAATGCTGCGGCTTTAGTTTGTCATTAGAGCCCATCGCAACTAAGGATCCGTCGCAGCGGCTTCGGTCTGTAGCTCCAGCAGGCGGCGATAGAGGGCCTGTTCAGCCTCTCCGAGGCTGGCGGGGACGACAATGCGCAGTTCGACGATCTGATCACCGACTTCGTTGCCCTGGCTCAGGCCCCGGGATCGCAGCCGCAGCAGACGGCCGCTGCTCGAGCCTGCCGGAACCTTGAGGCGCACTGGCCCATCCAGGGTGGGCACCACTGCGTGGCAGCCCAGGGCGGCTTCGGGCGCCGAGAGTTCGAGGGTGAAGTGGAGGCGCAGGCCCTCGACCCTTAGCCCTTCGGGGGTGCGTACGCGCAGTTGCAAAAAGTGATCCCTGCCGCCAGGGGCCACGCCTTCCAGGCGCAGGCGCCAGCCGTCCCCCGCCCGGGGGGGCGTCCACACTTCCACCACGGTGCCATCGGGCAGGTCGAGCTCGACCCGCTCGCCTCTGAGGGCCTGCTCGGGGGAAAGGGCGACGATGCTTTCCTGGTCAGTATCGGCCCGTACCGGCGGGGGTGGGGCAGGGGAGGGAGTTACCTCAGCGGCACCAAAGGGCCCCCAGCGGGGAACCCAACTGCGGGGAGTGTCCATCCCTTCAGCGACGGGGGACGCTACGGCGTCGGGGGCGAAGTCTTCCCCAGACGATGGAACTGGCCGGGTGCCGAAGAGGGTGTCGAGGTAATCCTGAAATTCAGGAAAACCGCTTGCAAAAGGAGCGTCTTGATCGGCGGGCCCGGCGATGGTGCCTTCGCCGGCCTCCCAGTTCCGGCGCCGCAGGGGGTCCGAGAGCACCGCATAGGCCTCATTGACCAGCTTGAAGCGTTCTTCGGCAACAGGATCGTTGCCGTTGAGATCGGGATGCCAGCGGCGGGCCTGCTCACGAAACGCTTGTTTGAGTAGGGCTCCATCGGCGCCAGGGGCGAGATCGAGCACCTGCCAGTAATCAACGGTGACGGCCATCAGCAAAGCGCAGTGACGTCAAGACACTCAGGGGCCATCGTTCCAGGGATCCTGGGGGCCCGGGGGACGGCGGCGGATTTCCGGGGGGGGTTCTTGGTTATTTCTATTCCAGTCGCTGCTGGTGAGGTCACGGCGGGATGCCAAGGGCTCGCTGGGGTCCAGGTCCCTTGGATCACGATCCCTTGGGTCTTGATCCCTTCGGACTCGGCCTCGACGCTCGAGATCGGGGGGAGGACGGTCGTCGGCATCGCGGCGCCAGTCCAGTCGCGCGGGGGAATCGAGGGGTTCACGATCCCAGCGTGCCGGCTGCCGCCAGTCGCGGTCGGCGGCGGCGTTGTCCCAGGAATTGGGGCCGGGGGAGCGGAAACGATCTGCTCCGTAAGAGGGGCTGCGGGCTGGAGTATTCCATGGATCGGAGCGCCCGTCCCGGTCCCAATCGTCCCAATCGTCATCGGCAAACAGTTCATCCTTGAGGGAGCCCAGGGTGTTTTTAAGGCCCTGGAGGGGACCGCCCTCGGGCCGGCGTTCACTCATCAGGCGACGGTTGAGCCCGAACAGGGCTTCTTGCAAGCCGCTGACCGCCAGCTCCAGTTCGGTGGGCTCCTCCTGGCGCAACAGATCCTGCACCTCACGGAGGGCCAGTTCGACCGCCCGTTGTTGGCGTTCAGCGCCATAGGGACCGAGCTCCAGGGCCGCATCCCGAAGCCGGCGTTCCGCTTGGGCGACCAGGGTCAGGGCCCGATTGCGGCGATCGACGGAGGCCCGCTTGCGGCGATCCTCCACGGATTTCTGTTCGGCCTCCTGCAGCAGTTTTTGGATTTCGTCTTCGCTGAGATTGGAGCCGCCCTGAATACTGACGCTCTGTTGGCGGCCGGTGGTTCGGTCGGTGGCCGAAACCTGCAACAGGCCATTGGCATCGATGTCAAAGGACACCTGTACCTGGGGAACGCCGCGGGGAGCCGGTGGGATGCCGGATAGGCGGAAGCGACCAAGGGATTTGTTGTCTTCCCCCATCTGCCTTTCGCCCTGTAAGACATGGATCTCGACCGAGGACTGATTGGCTTCCGAGGTGCTGAAGACATCGGATTTGCGCACCGGAATTGCCGTATTGCGTGGAATCAGTACCTTCATCAAACCACCGATGGTTTCCAATCCCAGGGAGAGGGGCGTGACGTCATTGAGCATCAAATCCCGCAACTCGCCGGTGAGGATGCCGGCCTGCACAGCTGCGCCGATGGCCACCACCTCATCGGGATTGACGGATTGACAGGGCTCCCGCGGCACCAGGGTGCGCACCATTTCCTGCACCATTGGCATACGGGTGGCTCCGCCCACCAGCACCACATCCTCAATGGAATCGGCGCTGAGATTGGAATCCCGCAGGGCCTTCTGCACCGGCCTCAGCAGGCGGTCCAGCAGATCGGGACAAAGGGCTTCAAAACTACTGCGCTCAAGGGTGGTTTCGATATGGAGAGGCCCTTGGGCCCCGGTGGCAATGAAGGGCAGGGAGATGGGGGTGCTGCGCACCCCGGAGAGTTCGATCTTGGCCTTCTCGGCCGCCTCGGTCAGACGCTGCAGGGCCTGACGGTCGCGGCGCAGGTCGATGCCGTGCTGGGTTTGAAACGCATCGGCCAACCAGTCCACGATGCGTCGATCCCAGTCGTTGCCGCCCAGCTGGGTGTCACCACTGGTGGCTTTGACATCAAAAACACCGTTGGCGATGCGCAGCACTGACACATCAAAGGTGCCGCCGCCAAGATCAAAGATCAGCACCCGCTTGACGGCGCTGCGATCGAAGCCGTAGGCGAGGGCGGCCGCCGTAGGCTCGTTAAGGATGCGTTCGACAGTGATCCCGGCCAGGCGTCCGGCGTCGCGGGTTGCCTGGCGCTGGGCGTCGTTGAAGTAGGCGGGCACCGTAATCACCGCCGCCTCCACCGGTTCGCCCAAGTAGGTGCTGGCATCGTCGATCAGCTTGCGCAGCAGGCTGGCAACCAATTCTTCGGGGGCGTATTCCCTTTCGGTGGCGGGACAGACCACACGCACGTTGCCTTGGTCGTTGGCCCGCACCGTGAAGGGCACTGCCAGGCTGCCTTCTTCGAGTTCATCCCAGCCCCGGCCCACGAAGCGTTTGAGGTTGGCGAAGGTGTTGCGGGGGTTCAGGACTAGCTGGCGCCTGGCCAGCTGACCGACCAGCAGCTCCTGCTCGCGGTTGAAACCGACCACCGAGGGGGTGGTGCGGCCGCCCTCGGCATTGGCGATGACCTGGGGCCTACCGCCCTCAAGAACGGCCACCACAGAGTTGGTGGTGCCCAGGTCGATTCCGACAATGCGCCCCATGCCCTTCTTGGTGAAACCCGTAATCAAGCCCAACGCTACTGGCCAGAGCTGCAGGGGTTAAACAGACCTTAAACGGCCAGAGCCGGTCCCAGCCTAAATTTTTAGCCAGAAATTGCTTTTTTGACCGAGACAGCGTGATTGCTCCCCAAATTCTTCAGATGAGCGCCGCATGAGCAGTTCCACTAAAGCTGAAGCCTTTACTTTGCGCCGAAGGCCCCCCTTAGAAAAGTTGATCGACAATGGTTTTCGCCAGTCAACAATTTTAATGGCGGCCACGGTGGCATTTGTGTTGCTGGCGATTTTTGCCACGGTATTTCTTGGAGCCAGGGAGGCGATCAGCACGTTTGGTTTGAAATTTCTTACCACTTCGGCTTGGGATCCGGTGAATGAACGCTATGGAGCTTTCACCGCCATCTACGGCACGCTTGTGTCATCCCTGCTGGCCTTGCTGCTGGCCGTTCCCCTCGGCATCGGAACAGCAATCTTCATTACCGAGGATCTTCTACCCAGTCGCCTACGCGATTTGATCGGCATGATGGTGGAGCTGCTTGCGGCCATTCCCTCGGTGGTCCTGGGATTGTGGGCGATATTTGTGATGGAGCCTGCGATTCGTCCGGCCCTGGTCTTCTTACACAAAACCTTGGGCTGGTTACCATTTTTTTCGACGGTGCCCCAGGGTCCTGGCATGGCACCGGCGATTTTGATTCTGGTGGTAATGATTTTGCCAATCATCACTTCGATTGCTAGAGATGCTTTAAACCAGGTTCCTACCGAGCTGCGTCAAGGAGCATATGGTATTGGAACGACTCGCTGGGGAGCTATTTTTAATATCATCTTGCCTGCAGCAATTTCAGCCATTGCAGGTGGTGTGATGTTGGGCTTGGGGAGGGCGATGGGCGAAACAATGGCAGTGACAATGATTATTGGTAATGCTCTCAATTTTAACATTTCATTATTGGCACCCGGAAATACAATCTCCTCCATGCTCGCCAATCAATTTGGTGAAGCCGATGGCATTCAGGTTTCAGCTTTGATGTACGCAGCCCTGATTTTGATGTTTCTCACTTTTGCCGTCAACATCCTGGCCCAGTGGGTCGTTCGTCGTTTGAGTCTCCGTTACTGATTGAAACCAATGGCTATTCCAATCGCTAATTCTGCTCCTGGATCTGTCTCCGGTTTCAAACGGGGCTCACTATTTTTCAAACCTAATCTGCCCCGCAACCGTTTCAATGTTTTGTTCAATAGTATTGCGGGCATTTTTGCCACAATAGCTGTTCTGCCCCTTTTTCTGGTGCTGGCTTATGTCCTGTTCAAGGGCGGCAGCCTGCTGCGGCCTGGTCTATTCACCCAGTTGCCCCCAGCTCCTGGGTTGAGTGGTGGTGGTATCGGCAATGCCATTCTGGGAACCTTGCTGGTGACCCTGTTGGCCTCCATGATTGCCATCCCGGTGGGCGTTGGCGGTGGTATCTATTTGGCGGAGTATTCGCGCAAAGGCTGGTTTGCCCAGTTCGTTCGCTTTGGCAATGATGTATTGGCTGGGGTGCCATCGATCATCAGCGGTGTTTTTGTCTACGGCGCCATCGTGGCGACCAGGGTCTTCTTCAATCAAAGCTATAGCGCTTTGGCCGGTGGTATCGCCCTGGCGGTTTTGATGTTGCCGACGGTGATCAAGACCACCGATGAGGGCCTGAGGCTTGTCCCCAACGACCTTCGCCTCGGGGCCTACGGGATCGGTGCCTCACGCTTTGTGACGATCACCAGCGTCACCTTGCCCGCCGCCTTGACCCCCATTGCCACCGGCATGGTGCTTGCCATCGCCCGGGCGGCGGGCGAAACGGCACCGCTGATTTTCACCGCCCTGTTTTCACCGTTCTGGCCCGAGGGAGTTTTCAATCCAATCGCCACTATGTCGGTGCTGATCTTCAATTTTGCCATCATGCCGTATGAGGCCCAAAACCAACTGGCTTGGGCGGCATCCTTCGTGTTGGTGATAATGATTCTTCTGGCTAATCTGCTGGCTCGTAAGCTGGCTGCACGCACCAAGGCCTAGCGATCCCTCTCTTTCCTCCAGCCTGCTCCCATCCTTTCTACCCAGGACCATGACATTCACTACACCGGCGCGCGGCGACCAGAATCTTTCCTCCAACTCGGGCATCATCTGCATGTCCTTGCAGAATGTTTCCATTTCCTATGGAAACTTTGAGGCTGTCAAGAATGTGTTTCTCGATATTCCCCATGGCAAAGTCACGGCGTTCATTGGGCCTTCCGGCTGTGGAAAATCCACTGTGCTGCGTGCCCTGAACCGCATGAACGATTTGATTCCGGGCTGCAGCTTGAAGGGTCGGGTGATTTTTGATGGTCACGATCTTTACGATCCGCGCGTCGATCCGGTGGAGGTGAGGCGCCGGATTGGCATGGTGTTTCAGAAGCCCAATCCCTTCCCCAAGAGCATCTACGAGAACATCGCTTTTGGTGCCCGCATCAATGGTTATCGCGGTGATATGGATGAGTTGGTGGAGCGCTCGCTTCGCAAGGCGGCGGTTTGGGACGAATGCAAGGATAAGTTGCGCGAAAGCGGTTTTTCACTCTCGGGCGGTCAACAGCAGCGCCTCTGCATCGCCCGGGCCATTGCCACGGAGCCTGAGGTGATTTTGATGGATGAACCTTGCTCCGCCCTCGATCCGATCTCCACTCTGAAAATTGAGGAGACGATGCATGAACTCAAGAAAAATTACACGATTATTATCGTTACGCACAACATGCAGCAGGCGGTGCGGGTGGCGGACATGACCGCTTTCTACAACGCCGAAGCCGTTGAAGGGGGGTCTGGCAAGGTGGGATACCTCGTTGAATTTGCCCCAACCGAAAAAATCTTCAACGCCCCCGCCGAGCAGGCCACCATGGACTACGTCAGCGGCCGTTTCGGCTGATCAAGCTGACGGGCCCTAGGTTCTCAAAGGCCCAATTCATAGGGCTATTGGCGATCTGTATCAATTCCTGATGGCATAAAAAAACCGGCCTAGGGCCGGTTTTACTGACGGAGAGGGAGGGATTCGAACCCTCGATAAAGTTGCCCCTATACAGCATTTCCAGTGCTGCGCCTTCGACCACTCGGCCACCTCTCCTGGGGCAAATGGGGCAAGTGTCAATGTAGCAGCAGCCCATCCAGCTTTTGCGATGACTACGCCATGACCCCCAGTCACGCTGTCACGGTCCACTGGCGCCAGGCCGGCCGGGTGATTCGTTTGGAGGTCCCGGAAGGGGACTACATCATGCAGAGCTTTGAGGCCCAGGGCGAACCCCTGCCCTTCAGTTGCCGCAACGGCTGCTGCACCGCCTGCGCCGTGCGGGTGCTGGCCGGGGCCATCGATCAGCGGGAGGCTTTGGGCCTGTCCCGGGAGCTGCGCCAGCAGGGCTACGGCCTGCTCTGCGTGGCCCGGGCCCTGGGGCCCCTGGAGGTGGAGACTCAAGACGAGGACGAGGTGTATGAACTGCAGTTCGGCCGCTATTTCGGCCGGGGGCCCGTGCGGCCCGGCCTGCCCCTCGACGACGAATAACTGCCGCTTCTGTGATGCTTTCCCTTTCTGATACGGCCCTCCGGGACTCGGGCCTGGATCCCCAATCCATTCAGTCTCTGGCGGCCGTGGCGCGGCGTGCCGCGTTGGCGGGTGCCCAGCCGCTGCGCCAATTGTTTGGCCAGCTCGAATCGGTGCGGGCCAAAGGCCTCGCCGGCAATCTGGTCACCGAAGCCGACCTGGCCGCTGAGGCCGCAGTCCTGGCGGTGCTGCGGCAAGAAACCCCCCAGGTGCCTGTCCTGGCTGAAGAAGGGGGCCGGCTGGCTGGTGTTGGTCCCCTGGAATGGTGTGTGGATCCCCTCGACGGCACCACCAACTACGCCCATGGCTTTCCTTTTTTCGGCACCTCCGTGGGCCTCACCTGGCAGGGCAAGCCGCTTCTGGGTGCCATCGCCCTGCCGATGGGCGATGAGCTGTTCTGGGCGGCCCCGGGCCTGGGTTCCTGGTGCAACGACACCCGCCTGCAGGTAAGTGGCTGCCAGAAGCTGGAGGATGCGCTCTTGGCGACCGGTTTTGCCTACGACCGCATCGACCGCCTCGACAACAACTACGCCGAATTCGCCCATTTCACCCACCGCAGCCATGGGGTGCGCCGGGCCGGTGCCGCCGCCCTCGACCTGGCCTTCGTGGCCTCCGGCCGCGTGGATGGCTACTGGGAACGGGGCCTGCAGCCTTGGGATCTGGCCGCCGGTGTGGTGCTGGTGGAGCAGGCCGGTGGCCTGGTCTGTGGTTATGGCGGAGAACCCCTCGACATGGCCAGTGGCCGGGTGGTGGCCTGTGCTCCTGGACTGCAACAGCCGATGCTGGAGGCCTTGGCGACTTGTCGCCCCCTCAGCGGCGCCAGTTACGGCGCCCCCGAATTGGACGTCCCTTCTTGAACTGAGCGCATGGCTTTGCAACCCGCCGCTGGCGCCCGTGATCTCCATCCCCGCGATGTGGAGAGCAACCGCCGTCTCTGCGATCTCCTGGCCCAGGTCTATCGCCTCTGGGGTTATGAGGAAGTGACGCCGCCCACGGTCGAAACCCTGGAGACCCTGGAGGCCGGCGGCGCGATCAGCGACCGGGAGTTGGTGCGCCTGGTGGCAGACCAACCCCTGGGTTTGCGGCCTGAGCTGACTGCCTCAATTGCCAGGGCCGCCAGCACCCGCCTGCGCCATCGCCCCCGCCCCCTGCGGCTCTGGGCCACAGGCACCACCTTTCGCAGCAGTACCGATGACGGGGGAGATCTGCGCATCGAAGAGCGCCTGCAAAGCGGTGTGGAGCTCCTGGGGGACGGCTCGGCTGCGGCGGACACCGAGTTGATCCACCTGCTGCTGGCCGCTGCGGCCACCCTGGGCCTGCAGGAACGTCACCGCCCCACCCTGCTGGTGGGGCACCACGGCCTGTTGGGCGCTCTGTTGGAGGATATTGCCAGTGACCAAAGGCCACTGGCGCGCCGGGCCCTCACCGGCTACGACCCCCTGGCTATCGAAGCCTTGGCGGTGCCGGAGGTCCAGCGGCGCCGCTTGCAGGCCTTGCTGCGACTGCGGGGAGAAGCCAGCAGTGTTCTTTACCAAATCGAGCAATGGCTAGGGCCGGTGCCCCTGATTGCAAGCCTGTCCGCCACCTTGGCCAGCGTCGGGCCCGCCGCCGAAAACATGGGCCTGCGGTTGCAGCTTGATCCCAGCTTTCAGCCCCACTTCGATCTTTATGACGGCCTGGTTTTGAAGCTGGTTTGCCAGGGCGGCGTGGCACCGGTGGCCATTGCCAGCGGTGGACGCTACGACGGCCTGGTGAGGCGTTTTTGCACCGACCCTCTCAAGGGGGCGGGCACCGGCTTCGGCTTTGACATCGGGGCGATCCGGGAGCTGCTGCAGGCCACCGCTAGCCCCACCGTCCCCGCCAGGCCCTGGCTGGTGGCTGTGGCGACGGCGGCGGACCTGCCCCGGGCCCTGGAGCGACTCGCCGAATGCCATGGCCGGGGTGAGGCTGCCGAGCTGTGTCACCAAGTTTGCGCCGATGGCGCCGAGGCCGAGCGCATCGCCAACGAGCGGGGTTGCCGCGGTGCCCTCTATCTGGCGGCCTCTCCTTAGGATCCGCCCAGCTTCCGCCGCGCCATGGCCCACACCATCGTCACCGAGATCTGCGAGGGGGTGGCCGATTGCGTGGATGCCTGCCCGGTGGCTTGCATCCATCCCGGTAAGGGGGCCAACCGCAAGGGCACGGCCTTTTACTGGATCGACGCCGACACTTGCATCGATTGCGGCATCTGCCTGCAGGTCTGCCCGGTGGCGGGGGCGATCCTGCCGGAGGAGCGGCCTGAACTGCAGCGCAGTACCGGTTGAGCACCGTTGCCGCCGTCGACAGCGACTTTGGTTGCTTTTGGCCTTAGCGCACGCCTTGACCCCGACGGCAGGGTGGAAATCCGGACTTGGCCTAGCCCCATACCCTTATTGCAGAGTGGGCTAACGCCGTAACCGACGCAAAGTGCTTCAAAGCGAACAGGGTCAGATTCAGATCCACACCGAAAACATCTTCCCGATCATCAAGAAGGCCGTTTATTCAGGCCATGAAGTTTTTCTGCGCGAGCTGGTCAGCAATGGTGTCGATGCCATCAGCAAGCGGCGCATGGCGGCCATGGCGGGGGATTGCAGCGAAGGCGAGGAGGGAAGGATTCGCATCCATATCGATCGTGAGGCCAAAACACTGACCATCAGTGATAACGGCATTGGCATGAGCGCCGATGAGGTGAAGCGCTATATCAATCAAGTGGCTTTTTCCAGTGCCGAAGAGTTCTTGGAAAAGTACAAGCGCGAAACCGATGCAATTATTGGTCACTTTGGCCTCGGCTTCTATTCCAGCTTCATGGTTGCTCGCCAGGTAGATCTAATCAGCCTCAGTGCTAGGCCCGGCTCGGAGGCGGTCCGCTGGAGTTGTGATGGATCTCCTAACTTTACTTTGGAGGGGGCCGAGCGCAGCGAGGCGGGTACCGATGTGGTGCTGCATTTGCAAGAAGAAGAACTTGAGTATATTGAACCTGCCCGCATTCGCAGCCTCATTACCACCTACTGCGACTTCCTGCCGGTGGCGGTGGAGCTGGAAGGTGAAACGATTAACAAGCGGGAAGCCCCCTGGCGCAAGAGTGCCCGGGAGTTAAGCAAGGATGATTATATAGAGTTTTATCGCTATCTTTACCCCTTCCAGGGTGATCCCCTGTTCTGGGTGCATCTCAATACAGATTACCCCTACACCCTCCAAGGTATTCTTTATTTTCCTCGCCTCAGCGGTCGTTCCGACTGGGAAAAGGGTGAGATCCGGCTCTATTGCAACCAGGTATTCGTTAGCGACTCGATCAAGGAGGTGGTGCCCCGCTATCTGCTGCCCCTGCGCGGTGTAATCGATTCACCAGACATTCCTCTCAACGTCAGCCGCAGTGCTCTACAAACTGACCGTCGGGTGCGATCCATCGGGGGCTTCGTGGCCCGCAAGGTGGGAGATCGGCTCAAGGAGTTGTACCGCCAGGAGCCAGCCCGCTACGCCGAGATCTGGGACGCCATCGCTCCCTTCATAAAGGTTGGCGCCATGGAGGACGACAAGTTCGCCGACCAGGTGGGCGACCAGGTGTTGTTCGGCACCAGCGCCGCTCCCCGGATTGCCGACGACAGCAGCACAGACACCACTACTGACACCAGCGCCGATAGCGATAGTTCTTCCACCGAAGGCCATGCCGATCCGATCGCCTGGGGCGACAAGGCCTACACCACCCTGGCGGGGTATCGGGGACGGCTGGGGGCTGACAACGCCAACCGCATTCTCTATTGCACCGATGAGGCGGGCCAGGCGGGAGCCTTGGCGTTGTGGAAAAGCCAGGGCGCCGAAGTGCTCCTGGCCGACAGCTTCATTGACACCCAATTCCTGCCCTGGCTGGAATCCCGCCACGGCGAGCTGCGCTTCCAGCGGGTCGATGCCGAGCTGGACGCCAGCCTGCAGGAAAGCGAAAGCGGCCTAACTGATGCCGAAGGCAAAGACGACAACGACAACCTGCGCGACCTGTTCAAGCAGGCCCTCGCCGACGACCGCATCACCATCCAGGTGCAGTCCCTCAAGGGCGAGGAGGCTCCGGCGGCCCTGATCCTGCTGCCCGAGCAGATGCGCCGCCTCAACGACATGGGAGCCCTGATGGAGCAACGCCTGCCTGGCCTGCCCGACCACCATGTTCTGCTGGTCAATCGGCGTCACCCCTTGGTGGCTGGGCTGCTGAAGCTTTCCCGGGGTGCGGTGCTGACCACAGGAGCGGGCTCGGGCGGATCCCCCAGCCAACAACTGGCAAGCGATCTGGGCCGCCACGTCTACGACATGGCTCGTCTGGCGGTGGGCGGACTGGCTCCCGAAGATTTAGCTGGCTTCCAGCAACGGGGCACCAGCGTGATGGGTCAGCTGATGCAGCAGCGCACGCTTTAGGTACCCTTCCTTCCCGTTTGGTAAAGTCACTAATTCTTGGCCGTTTCCGGGCCTTAGCTGTTTTCCCCTGTCATGTCCCGCGTCTGTGAACTCACCGGTAAGCGTGCCAACAACGGCATGGCCGTCAGCCACTCCCATGTCCGCACCAAGAAGCTGCAGCAGGTGAATCTTCAGTATCGGCGCCTTTGGTGGGCCGAGGGCAATCGCTTCGTCAACCTGCGGGTCTCCACCAAAGCCCTGCGGACCATCCAGAAACTCGGCCTTGGTCGCTATGCCCGCGAACTGGGCGTGGATCTGCGCCGTTTCTGAAGTCCATCCCCCCGCTTCTGCGGATTCCTTTGATGCGCCGCCGTCGTTTACTTGGCCTTGCTGCCTCTGCCCTTCCCTATGGCCTTGTGTTGGCCTGGGCAGTACCTCCGGTTCAGGCCATCGGCGGCGTGCTTCCCGAGCTTGACAAGCTAGCTCCGTCCTTTGATCTTGATGGTGTTGCACCTCCCCGGAGAGGCATATCCAGCAAGGCCGATGCCAACCCCATACCTGTGAGCCTGAGTAACTCAGACTTTCAGGGACGCTGGCTGGTTCTATATTTTTATCCCAAGGATTTCACCAGCGGCTGCACCCTGGAGGCCCGATCTTTTCAGGCGGCTTTAGTCGACTTCCAACGACTAGGCGCCGACGTAGTGGGCGTCAGCGCCGACGCAGCCGAAGCCCATGTTTCTTTCTGTGCCGCCGAAGGGCTCACCTATCCCCTGCTCTCCGATCCTGGCGGCAACGTCAGTCGCGCCTATGGCTCCTGGCTGGCGCCCTATTCGCAACGCCACACTTTTCTGATCGACCCCAATGGCCAACTTCGGGCCCGCTGGCTGGGGGTGCGGCCCTTGGGCCATGGCCAGGAGGTGCTGGCCGAACTGCAACGGCTGCAGCAACTAGAGGCCAGCCCAGGATGACCCCCGCCCAGGTCCCGTTCGGCCTGCATCGATCCCCTGCCCTCGCCCGTCATCGGTTGGTGCTAGCTGTCGTGGCCGTTGTGGCGTCGCTGTGGGCTTTGCCGCGACTAATCCCGGCCTTTGCCGCTGCGGCCACGGGTGGGGCCAGCCTGCATGTGCTGGCGGTGGCGGATACGGGCAGTGGCAACCATCACCAGATGGCAGTGGCCCAGCAGATGGCACTGGTGAACCGGCGCCAGCCGGTGGACCTGGTGCTGTTGGCGGGTGACAACGTTTATCCGGATGGCGATCCGTCCCAGTTGGATCGACTCTTTGTGAAGCCCTATCAGGAGCTGCTGGCCAGCAAGGTGCCTTTCTTTGCGGTGCTCGGCAATCACGACATCCGCACCCGCAATGGCGAGGGTCAGGTGGCTTATCCGGCTTTTGGTATGGGGGGGCGCTGGTACAACTTGCGGCGGGGACCCGTGGAATTCTTCATGCTGGACACCAACGTCAATGCGGCTTGGCAGCACCAACTGCCTTGGCTGAAGGCAGCCCTGGCCCGCAGCACGGCCCCCTGGAAAGTGGTGGTGGGCCACCACCCGCTCTACTCAGCGGGCTTTTACGGCAACGATGGGGCTGGTATTGCCCGCCTGACGCCATTATTCAAGCGCTATGGCGTGCAGCTTTATATCAATGGTCATGACCATAACTACGAGCGCACCCGGCGTATCAATGGCACCACCTATCTGACGGTGGGCGGGGGTGGCGCCTACCTACGACCGGTGCTGCCTAATGGGAAAACGGCTTACGCCACCAACCAGTACAGCTTTGCTGGGCTCAACTTCGAGCCCAAAAAACTGCGCCTTGAAGGCTGGAATGCCGAGGGTCGGCGGATCGATCAGGCGGTGTTGTCCGTTGGCGCTGACTGATTAAGGCCGCCGCTCCAGGGCCAGCCGCTGGCTCAAGAGACTGGCTCAAGGGACTGGCTCAAGGGACTGGCCCTAAGGACTGGCCCTAAGGATTGGCCCAAAGGAAATTCAGGTCCTGGGCCCATGCAATTTTGCTGAACAAGGGTGCGGCTGGGCCCACGCCCTATCCCCACTTCGTCGCTGCTTGCCAGGAGCGGTCTTGGGTTTCCCGTTCTGCGGAGGGGGGGGGTCAGCGATTGAGCATCAATACTCATTGCCCAGGCCGTAGGTGCTTTAGTAACGGAAATTCATTTTTCTTGACATGACCTTTCAACCTGGTGATCTGATCAGCATTAGCCAAAAACCAGGCACCACCTATCAAGTGGTCAATTTCGACGATTTCTCCGATTGTGTCTGGGTACGGCGCTGGCCGCTTGATGCCCGCAGTTCAGGGACCTTTGCTGTCCATGGCAGTGAGATCAGGCCCCAGGTGGCGGAGCTACGGAGATGATTCCCCCATTGACCACCGTGCTGAACCGCCTGCTCTTCTCAGTCTGCAGGCTTGCCCTGTTGGCGGGTTTGGTGGCCAGTATCACCGAGTTATACGTTCTTAAATTATGTTCATCCTGAAGTCCAGTGGAGCCTAGACCCAGTTACGAGTTAGGGGTGTCGTTCAGATTGCCCAGCCCTCCTGGTCTCCGCTGCAGATCTGCCGCGAAACAGTGGTGGAGCTGACTCCCTTGGGCCGGTCCTTCCTTCCTTGCCATGGCGTTGCTATGACGCCACAGTCAAGGTAATCCGATGCTCCAGAGACCCGGCCATGGTCCGCGCCCCGATCACGCGCAATTGCCCCTGCTTCGACCAAGCCGGCCTGACCTACAGGCCGGCAGCGGACCGTTTCCACAGCCAAAACCACTGGCTTGATAGCTGGCATAGCTTCAGTTTTGCCGGCCATTACGACCCTGAGTGGTGCGGTTTTGGACCATTGCGGGTGATCAACGAGGACCGCATTCAGGCCGGCAACGGTTTTGGCATGCATCCCCATGCCGACATGGAGATCATCACCGTGATGCTGGCGGGCGAATTGCACCACCAGGATTCCATGGGCCACAGCCAAGCCTTGCGCTGCGGTGAGGTGCAGCGGATGACCGCCGGCAGCGGCATCGTGCACAGCGAAACCAACCCTTCGGCCTCCCCCTGCCACCTGCTGCAGATCTGGATTGAGCCCAGCGGCAAGGGTCTTTCCCCAGGCTACGAACAGAAACCCTTCGTGATCGAGCGGGGTTGGACTTTGTTGATCGATCCTCAGGGCCAGCAGGGGGCCATGGCCATCAACAGGCCCGTGCGGCTCTGGCGGGCCCGTGCTGGCGCTGGCCAGGAGCTTGGTTGTCCGGTGGCACCTGAAGCCCAAGGCTGGATTCAGATGATTGCGGGCGAAGTAATTGCCAGTGATATTGCCCCAGCTGAGACGCCTGCGAATCAGACAGCGGCAGTTGCCATGGCCCCAAGTCACAGCTTCCAGGGAGAGGCCGATGCTGACGCCCAGGGTGACGCCCAGGCAGCAACCGTGGTGGGCCCGATCATTGGTGTCTTGCGCCAGGGTGATGGCCTTGGTTTTGTCCCCGGCAGGCCGATTTCCCTTGAGGCCGGCGATCAGGGCGCCGACCTGCTGCTGTTTGAACTGCGCTGAGTTGCGGGGCCAGGGCGCGGCCGCAGGTCGAGTTTCCGGCAAGCCGCCCATGGTCCGGCGCTGCCGCTGCCAAGATCAGCCATCGGCGGCCCTTGGCTGTCACACCCCAAGGGTCCATGAGCACCGAACCTGGCCTGCCGCCCCAGCCCCGACCCCTCACCCATCTCGATGCGGCCGGTGCTGTGCGCATGGTGGCGGTGGGCGATCGGCCCGCCACGCTGCGCCAGGCCGTGGCGGAAGGGTTTTTGCACATGGCCCCGGCAGTGTTGGCGCTGGTGCTGGAGGGCAGGGCCCCCAAGGGTGATGTGCTTGCCGTGGCCCGGGTGGCGGCGATTCAGGCCGCCAAGCGCACCTCGGAATTGATTCCCCTCTGTCATCCCCTGCCCTTGAGCGGTGTCCAGGTGCTGATCGAAGCGGCCGCTGACGGCAGCGGCTTGCGCCTCGAGGTCGCCGCCAGCACCACGGCCCCCACCGGCGTCGAGATGGAGGCCCTGACGGCCGTCAGCGTCGGTCTGCTCACCCTCTACGACATGGTGAAAGCGAGCGATCCGGCGATGGTGCTAGGGCCTGTGCAATTGCTGCGCAAGTCGGGCGGCCGCTCTGGGATATGGGTGCGCCAGAGCCAGCCGAGTGATGGCAGTAACGCTGCCGCCAGCGATGGCTGAGCCTTTCCCCCCCGAAGGTCTTCCCCTGGAGGAGGCCCGCCGCCGCGTGCTCAGCAGCCTCCAACCGCTTGCCGGTCGCGAAACCGTGACCCTGCTGGCGGGCCTCGATCGGGTGGCGGCGGTGCCGGTGCGGGCCAGCGCGGCGGTACCGGGTTTTCCTGCCGCCATTCTCGATGGCTATGCCGTCAGCGATGAGCTTCCGCCTGCTGTGGGGCGCCAATGGTCCGTGGTCGGTCGCTCAGCTCCAGGCCTTCCCTTCCCAGACACCCTGCAGGCTGAACAGGCGATTCGCATCCTCACCGGTGCCCCCTTGCCCCCTGGGGCCGTCCGGGTGTTGGCCCAGGAGCTGGTGCGGCGCGAAGGGGAGGTCATCCAGCTCATCGCCGCAGCGGGTCCGGTCCATTGGATTCGCCCGGCCGATGAGGAAGGGGCCCAGGGGGACCTGCTGGTGGCCGCAGGCCATCGCCTCGGACCTGCCGATCTGGGGCGCCTGGCCGGATGCGGTGTCGAACGCCTCGAGGTGGTGAAGCGCCCCCGATTGGGTTTACTAGTCAGTGGTGATGAACTGGTGGCGCCAGGCTGCCAACGCGCCTGCGGCCAAATTTGGGAAAGCAATGGCACCCTGTTGGCGGCGTTGCTGCTGCGGCTCGGTTACCCCGTGGCCGCCACCCGCTGGGAGCCCGATGAGCCCAGGCGCCTGGGTCAGGCCCTTGATGACCTCGCCAGCGTCTCGGATGTGGTGGTGAGCACCGGTGGGGTTTCGGCTGGAGACAGTGATTGGATTCGCCCCTTGCTGGCCGAGCGGGGCCGGGTTGACTTCTGGAAGTTGTTCCTGCGTCCCGGGCGTCCCTTTGCCTTTGGCCACCTGGGCGCGGTGCCCCTGTTCGGCCTGCCCGGTAATCCGGTGGCTGCCGCGATTACCGCCTTGGAATTGCTCTGGCCAGCCCTGCAACATCTAGAGGGTGCCGAGCCCGAAGTCCCCCTGCGGCTGCGGGTAACCCTGGCCGATCGCTGCGAGCGTCGGCCCGGTCGGCCGGAGTTGGCGCGGGCCCGCCTGGAGGTGGATGGGGAGGGCCTGCCCCTGGCGCGGCTGGAGGGCAGCCAGGCCTCCTCCCGCATCGGCTCGTTGCAGGGAGCCGATTTGTTGTTGGAGATCCCAGCCGCAGCCGCCACCCTTGAGCCCGGCATTCAGCTCTGGGGCCGGCTGCTGCGGCGGTCCCTGTTCTGAGCCTCAGAGGGGAGTGTTTCCTGCCACCCAGTGGCCGCAGCCATTAACCCATTCCCGTTTCCAGAACGGCGCCTCATGTTTGAGCGTTTCGAGCAGCTCCTGGCAGCAACGCAGCGCCGGCCCGCGCCGATCCGCCGCTACCGCCACCAGCACGATGGTCTCTCCAGGTTTGAGACGGCCGACGCGGTGCCGCACCAGCACGGCGGCGACTCCGTGCTGGTGCGCCAGGGCCTGACTGATCGCCGCGATCCGACGTTCGCTCATGCCCGGATAGTGCTCCAGCTCAAGCGCCTCCAGGGGGGCGCCAGCTGATGCCACCGGTCGCACCCGACCGATGAAGTGGGCTTCGGCCGCAGCAATCGCTGCCGGCCCCTTCCTTAAGAGGGCCTGCCAGGCTTCCAGGCTGGGCAGGGGATCGAAGGGGATGGGCAGCAGCTCCACATCCACCAGAACGGGGAGAGGGGGGGGAGCCACGCCTCAGCCCCCACTGATCGGTGGCAGGAAGGCGAGTTCGTCACCGCTGCCCAACGGGGTGTCGAGGGCGGCAAATTCATGGTTGATCGCCACCCGCACCGTGGCGGGGGGAGCGGTGCCGCCGAGGTTCAACAACTTCCACACTGCCGCTGCGGTCATGCCACTTTGGTGGACCAGGCTCCGTTCCTGCCAGCCAGCCTCCTCCCGCAGACCTGCGAACAGACGCACCCGCAGTTCCCCAGACGTCATGGCTTTGCCCAACTCAGGCCCATTCCATCAGTCTGCCGTCTGGGGTCCGCTACCCCCGCAGCCTCCGCCAGGCCGCCCAGAATGGGTCCTTAGCGCCGGGAAGCGATCGTGGGTCTTGCCATCGCCTTACTCACGGTCTCTGACCGTCGCAACCTGAATGACGATCCCTCCGGTGATGCCCTCCAGCAACGCCTGCTGGAGGACGGCCATCAACTAGCCGAGCGGCGCTTGGTGCCCGACGACCGCTACCGCATCCGCGCTGAGATCAGTCGCTGGATCGCGGATCCCGCCGTGCAGGTTGTGCTCAGTAGCGGCGGAACGGGCTTGACGGGACGCGATGGCACCCCTGAAGCGGTTGCTCCCTTGCTGGACAAGACCATCGACGGCTTCGGCGAACTGTTCAGGGTGCTTTCCTTTGAGACGATTGGTACCAGTGCCCTGCAGAGCCGTTGTCTGGCGGGGGTGGCCAACGGCACCATCGTGTTCGTTCTGCCCGGTTCCCTTGATGCGGTGTTGACGGGCTGGGATCGGCTCATCCGCGCCCAGCTGGATGCCAGCTGCCGTCCCTGCAACTTGGTGCAGCTTCTGCCACGCCTCGGCGAAGACCCGGATCAGCCGCCCAGATAGGCCATTTCCGCGTGGGGGGACAGGCCTGCGTGGGGGGTGGCCTTGGCCCTCAGCTCCGCCCGTTCTTCGCTGTAGCGATCGCTGCGCGATTGCCAGAGATCGGCCAGGGCAAGTCGCAGGGCGGCCGCTTGGGGTCTGGGCCTAAGCCAGGGCCGTAGGTCCGTGCCGGAGCTGGCAAAGAGACAGGCAAACGCCAAGCCATCGGCGGTGATGCGCAGGCGATTGCAGTCGCCGCAGAAGGGTTCGCTGATCGAGGCGATGGTGCTGATGGGAGGGGCAATGGGGGACCCCGCCCCACCCCCATCGCGATAGCGCCAGCGCCGGTGGGTGGCGTTGGCCTCCCGCACCAGGGGCTCCAGGGGCCAGTGGTTGTGTATGCGGGCCACCATGGTGGCGGCAGCCAGCACGTGGTCTTGTTGCCAGCCGTTGCGGTTGCCCACATCCATGTATTCGATCAAACGCAGTTCCAGCCCCCGTTGACGTGCCAGGGAAGCCAGGGGAAGCACCTGGTCCTCGTTGACATCGCGTTGGATCACGGCATTCAGCTTCAAGCCACCCTTGATCGGATCAAAGCCCGCCAAGCGGGCATGTTCAATGGCGGCGAGGACCCTTTCCAGCACCAGGCCGCCATCGCGGCGGCCACTCATCCGCGCCACGCTGTTGGCATCGGTGCCATCGAGACTGAGGGTGACACTGTCGAGCCCGGCTTGGCGCAGTGCCTTGGCCCGTTCGGCCGAGAGCAGCTGCCCGTTGCTGGTGAGGGCAATGCGCCTAAGACGGGGCCGGAGCGGTTGTAGCGCCAGGATCAAGTTCTCCAGGTCGGCATCCAGCAGCGGTTCACCGCCGGTCAAATGCAGGGTGTGGGCGCCCAGATCGACGCTGGCGGCCACCAGCTCCCGCCTTTCCTCCACCCCCAGCATGCCGGGAGGATCCTTGCCCTCGGGGAGGCAGTAGGGACAATTCAGGTTGCAACGTGCTGTCAGGGACAGGCGCACCACCCCGAGGGGGCGGCCGAGACGGTCTTGGAGGGGGGGAGGCTGCATGGCGGCAAGCTACGGCCGCTGCTTTTTCTCTGGCGTCCCCCCCCAGAGCGGGGCGACGTCCTCGGGTTCATTGGCGTTGCGCAACGGGCCTGGGGGCAGGGCCAGCTCCTGGCAACCGACCGTGGCAATCCAGCGCAGCAACCCCCGCTCCCCCGCTGCGGTGGCTGCCCCGATCGCGGCCCGGTGGCGACCATCACTGGGGTACAGGCCCAGCAGCGGTTGGCGACGTTCCCCGTCATGGGCCACCAGGATGACGTTGACATCGGTTGGGGCGGCCACCAGTGCCGCCAGGGTCGAGGGTCGCAGCCAGGGCATGTCGACGGGGCAGAGCAGCAGCCGCTGGTTGGGGTGAAGCTCCATCAGCCGGGCCAGGGCCAACAACGGGCCTTCCCTGGGCTCCGGTTCGACCAGCAGCTCCAGGCGATCGCGCCAGCCCCAGCGCTGCGCCAACCCCAGCGCCGCCTGGTGGTGGCTTGGCTGGTGACTGACCAGGGTGACGGGCCGCTCCAGTCCTGCCAGCAAAAGCAGGATGCGCTCCAGCCAAGTGCCTCCATCGGGATGAAGGAGTAGGGCCTTGTCCTGACCCATGCGTCGGCTTTGGCCGCCGCAAAGGCAGCAGGCCCGCAGGTCACTTGCGTCTGCATCGGCCTGATCTGCCAGCAGCATCTGCTTTCTTACTAAAAACCCCAGAGCTAAGGCTAGTCAGCCAAGCTGGGCTTGTCTTTAGGGCGATCCCAGTCCCTGCAACCGTTCTTTGGCTGTGGCCAAAGCTGCCTTGCCCTGTCGCGCCGATGACTGTCGATTCCACTTCCCCAAGTCAACCGGTTCGTTCGGTCTGCCCCTACTGCGGCGTCGGTTGCGGGCTGCAGATGTTGCCGCCTGCCGCCGATGGCGAGAACGGCGAGGCGCTCCGACCCTGGGGCACCCGGGGGGACCGGCAGCATCCTTCGAGCCTGGGTCAAGTGTGCATCAAGGGCGCCACGGTGGGGGAGACCCTCGATCAAGAGCGCCTTCTCTTTCCCGCTTACCGCGCCGGATTGGACCAGCCCTTCGAGCGCATTGGCTGGGAGCAAGCCTTTGATTTGCTAACGGCCCGCATCAGCACCACCCTCAAAGAGCGCGGACCGTCGGCGATCGCGATCTATGGCAGCGGCCAATTCCATACCGAGGATTACTACATCGCCCAGAAGCTGCTCAAAGGGGCGATTGGCAGCAACAACTTCGATGCCAACTCACGCCTTTGTATGAGTTCCGCGGTGTCGGGCTATGCCCGCAGCCTGGGTTCCGATGGCCCGCCCTGCTGCTACGAAGACATCGATCTGGCCGATCTGGTGGTGTTGATCGGCACAAATACCGCCGATTGTCACCCGGTGTTGTTCCAGCGCCTGCTCAAGCGCAAGAAGCGCCAGGGCGGTGCCTTGAACATCATCGTGATTGACCCCCGCGCCACGGCCACAGCGGCGATCGCCGACCGGCATCTGGCCATCGCCTCGGGCACGGATCTGGCCCTGCTGCATGGCATCGCCCATCTGCTTTTGCAGGCCGGCAGCATCGATAGTTCGTTTGTGGCCACCGCCACCGAGGGCTTTGAGGATTTCCAGACCCACGTGGCCGCCTGGACGCCGGCGCGTACGGCTGCATTGTGTGGAATCCCCGAGGAGGATCTGCGGGCTATCGCCAGCCTCTGGGCAAGCTCCAGTGCCGTGCTCAGCCTCTGGTCGATGGGACTGAACCAGCGCGTTGAGGGCACAGCCACCGTGGGCGGCTTGATCAATCTGCACTTGCTCAGCGGCCAGATTGGCAAACCTGGCTGCGGTCCTTTTTCCCTGACGGGCCAGCCCAATGCCATGGGGGGCCGCGAGGCCGGGGGCCTGGCCCAGCTACTGCCGGGATACCGCTCAGTCGCGGATGCCAGCCACCGCGCCGAGCTGGAGCAGGCCTGGGGCCTGGCACCGGGTTCCATCGACCCTGCCCCCGGTCTTTCCGTCTGGCAACAGATTGAGGCCATGGAGGCCGGTGCCCTGGACCTCTGGTGGGTGGCTGCCACCAATCCCCTGGTCAGCCTTCCCCATCTCGAACGGGTGCGCGCTGCGGTGAGCCGTTGCCCCATGGTGGTGCTCAGTGAGGCCTACGCCGGCAGCGAGACTGCGGCCTACGCCCACCTGCTGCTGCCTGCGGCCCAGTGGAGTGAAAAGCAGGGCACGATGACCAATTCCGAACGGCGGGTGACCCTTGCTCCAGCCTTCCGCCAACCCCCAGGGGAAGCGCGGCCGGATTGGCAGGTGTTCGCCGAACTTGGGCGACGCCTGGGCCATGGCCCCCAATTTCCCCCCAGCACCGCGGCCGATGTCTTTGCCGAATTTGTGGCTCTCACCGCCGGCCGCCTGTGTGATCTCTCCGGCTTAAGCCATGGGCTGTTGGCCCAGGCCGGTCCCCAGCAGTGGCCCTTTCCGGCCGGCAGCGAACCCACAACAATCTCAAAGCGGCTCTATGGCGACCACCGCTTTGCCACAGCCAGCGGACGGGCCCGTTTTCTCTGCGATCCACCGCTGGGCCTGGGTGAGCCACCCTGCGAAGCCTTCCCCCTGGTCCTGTCGGTGGGCCGCTATCTGGGGCATTGGCACACCATGACCCGTACGGGCAAGGTGCCAAGGCTCAACGCGATGCATCCCGAACCATTGCTTGAGGTCCATCCCGCCGATGCCAATCGTTATGGCTTGGCCGATGGTGCCTGGGCCCAGATCAGCTCTCGCCGCGGCACCGTCACCGCCAAGGTGCAGATCACGGACCGTATCCGTCCAGGCACTCTGTTTTTACCGATGCACTGGGGCGGCAGTCAGGAGAAGGCCTGTGAAGCCAATGCTTTGATGCACGCCTTGTTCTGTCCCCATTCACGCCAACCCGAGCTCAAGGCGGCGGCAGTTCGGCTGGAAGCCGCCGACCAGGTGTCAGAGGAGTCGGGGGCTTAGGTGTCGTCGTGGGCGTGACGGCGATAGAGGAAATCAAGGGCTTGATTACGCAAGGCACCATAGCGGTTGTCGGCCAATATGGCTTCGTGGTTGCGGGGTCGTTCAAAGGGCACAGTGAGGATTTCACCAATCGTGGCGGCCGGACCGTTGGTCATCATCACGATCCGATCGGCGAGGAACAGGGCCTCATCAATGTCATGGGTGATCATCAAAACGGTGGGTTTCTGTTCGCGCCAAATCGCCAGGAGTTCCTCGTGGAGTTCTTCCTTGGTGATGGCATCAAGGGCGCCGAAGGGTTCATCGAGCACTAGTACGGCTGGATTCACCGCCAGGGCCCTGGCGATGGCCACTCTTTGCTTCATGCCCCCGGAAATTTGCCCCGGTTTCTTGTCGGCCGCTTCACTGAGGTGGACCATCTCCAGGTGATGGTCCACCACCCTTTGGCGGCTGGCGGCATCGAGCTCGGGTCGGGCAGCCTTCACTGCCAGATGGACGTTTTGCCAGACCGTTTTCCAAGGCAGCAATGAATAGTTCTGAAACACCACCATGCGGTCTGGACCCGGCCGCTCGATCGGCTGGCCCGCCAGGCTCACCTTGCCAGAGCTGGGCTTGAGGAACCCCGAAACCATATTGAGCAGGGTGCTTTTGCCACAGCCGGAATGGCCGATGACACAAAGAAATTCCCCCTGTCGCACCTGGAGATTGATATCACGCAGGGCTTCAAAGGATCCGCGGCGGGTGGCGTAGACCTGACCCACCCCGCTGAACTCGAGAAAGGACGGGTTGGTGGCGTGGGTGGCGGCGCTCATGGTGGTGGGGGTCACTCAGCGGGACAGCAGGGCCCTTGCGGATAGGCTGGGCAGGGGGATTGGGGCGACTGGAGGTTCCGGGGCTCCGGGGAGGGCCTTCAGGTAGTCGAGGGGATTGTCCTGGTCGAAGGGGATGTCATCAGCGAGGCGGAAGGGGTGACGATCGGGACGGAGGCTGGGGAAGCCGGCAGCGGCTAGGGCCCGGTCGCACAGTTCTGGGCGATAGACCTGGCCAAGCAGTTCGAGCCGATTACTGGGGAATGGACACCACCCCCAGCGGCTGAATTGACTCAAAATCCACGCCCCCTCGGCCCGATTGGGGATGTGGGCGCGGTCAAAGTGGTAGCGGTTGAATTGAAGTAAGGCCTTAGGCTTTTCATCGTTGCCGTAATCGAACTGGCGCTGTAGAGCAATCTCGGCTCGGCGGCCCAGCCATTGATTTTGGCTAAGGATTCTGGTCAGCTCGGTTCGCTGGCCGCCATCGTCACAACGTTCGGCGGCTTTCATCAGACCGGCGCCAAGGCTATCAAGGGCCTCTGGATGGTCTTCGGCCCACCGTTCCGAACAGGTGAGTACCTTTTCGGGATGGCCGCTCCAGATGTCCAGATCAGTCGCCAGGACATAGCCCTGGCGATCTTCGACCACCTCGGCGACCCGATAGCGACCGGCGATGAACCCATCGATCTGTTGGGTTCGCAGAGCCCCCCCCATCGTCATCGGCGAGAGGGGGGTGAAGCGCACCTGGCGGTCGGGGTCGATGCCGCCGCCTGCCAACCAGTGGCGTAGCAGCAACTCCGCCATCGATCCCAACTCGGGCACCGCCAGGGTGAGGGGTTGGCCCCGGTTCAGAAGCAACTGGCGCAGATCGGCGCGACACCTCACCCCCTGGGCCAGCAGGGAACGGGCCATGCAGAGGGCATTGCCGTTGCGGCTCACCGTCATCGGCGTGATCGCCGGCCAAGCGGTCCGGCCCCCCAGTCCCAGGTTGAGTGCCAGGGGCGTGGTGGCTGAAGTGATGGCCACCTGCAGATCGCCTTCGAGCAGTTTTGCTTCGAGACGATCCCAGCGGGCGAAGGGGACGGGCATCACCTCGATGGCGGCCCGGTCGAACAGGCCTTGGTCCAGGGCGATGGCCAGGGGAGCAATGTCAAGCCCTGGCAGGAAGCCGAGTCGGATGGTTTCTGGCCTCCGGGGCCTCTGAGTGCGGGCCGGCGGCAGGGCGTTGGCGCCGGCCTCCCGCCTGTCGGCTCCGGCGGCCGCGGCGACGCTGGAGCGGTGCTGGCGCAGGCGTCGCTGCTGATGCAGAAAGCCGATCAATTCACCCCGCAGGTGGTAGTAATCGGGGTGCTCAATCACCTCCAGGCGCTGGCGGGGCCTGGCAAAGGGCACATTGAGAATCTGGCCGATCTCCGCTTCAGGGCCATTGGTCATCATCACCACCCTGTCGGAAAGCAACAGGGCTTCATCCACGTCATGGGTCACCATTACGGTGGTGACACCAGCTTCTTGGCAGATCTGCATCAGTTGTTGTTGCAGATTGCCGCGAGTGAGGGCATCTAGGGCCCCAAATGGTTCGTCCAGAAGCAGCAAACGGGGGCGGATCGAAAGGGCCCGGGCGATCGCCACCCTTTGTTTCATACCGCCCGAGAGTTCAGCCGGTACCTTGTCGGCAGCGTGGCTCAGACCCACCAACTTGATACTGCGATCAATGGTTTGGTTGCGCTCCGCTACCGAACTGGAGGCCATGACGCTATTGACCGCCAGGGCCACGTTCTGGCGAACGGTTTGCCAAGGCAGCAAGGAATAGTTCTGAAACACCACCATGCGATCCGGGCCTGGCTCTTTAACCTCGCGTCCGTCGATCAAAATGCCACCACTGCTGGCCTGGGTAAGGCCCGCCAAGAGATTAAGCAGAGTGCTCTTGCCACAACCGGAGTGACCAATTAAAGATACAAATTCCCCTTCTCTGATTTCAAGGTCGATGTCCTTGAGAGCGATGTAATGGCCACCATCTTTGAGGGGAAAAACTTTGGTGACATCATCAATAGTAAGGAATCGACCCATCTCAGTTACCACCCTGAGCGACTTTGCTTCCAGTCCAGGCCACTAAGCGATCAAGGGCAAGACCCACAAGCCCAACATATATAATAGCCAGGATTATTTGGCTGGAGCTGCTATCGCCTCCAGCGTTGTAGGCATCCCAAATGAAATAGCCGATGCCCCCATCTGCTTTGAGCATTTCGGCAGCAACGATGGCGAGCCAGGCCAGTCCGACAGCAATTCGCAGGCCCGTGAATACATAAGGAACAGTGGCGGGAATCACAATGTTGCTAATGTATTCGCTTTTACGTAGTCTCAAAACTCGGGATACATTAGTATAGTCTTCGGGTATTTCTCGAATCCCCACAGCTGTGTTAATGATAATTGGCCAGATCGCCGTAATAAAAATTACAAAGATAGCCGAGGTGTTGGCGTTCTGAAACACCATGAGTGAGATGGGGAACCAGGCCAGAGGCGGTACGGTGCGCAGTACTTGAATTATGGGATCAAAGCCCTTGCCGATAAAGCGGTTTAAGCCAAGCAAACCGCCGATGGCGATCCCCACGATCGCGGCTAGGCCATATCCCAAGGCCACTCTCTGTAGTGAGATCAGGATCTGCCAGCCCAGCCCTTTGCTAGTGCCGCCGTTATCGAAAAACGGTTGGTTGATGTAGGGATCCCAGGTATCGGTGATCACATTGATGGGTCCCGGCAGCCGGCCAGTGCCAAGGACCAGGGAAAGGGCTTGCCAGACAAGCAGGAAACCGCCGATGCAGACCAAATAGGGAAGAATGCCGCGTAGCACCGGATTCTTTAGGCGCCTCCGGGTGGGTTGCGACAAGGATGTCGCAGAAGCGGAGTGGGACATCTTGTTCTAAGGGTGGGACAAAAACTCCCAGCCGGCAGGGCTTGCTGACTGGGGAGGGGTTGCTAGGGATCGATGGATTTCAGGCCAGGGTCTTGATCTTTAAAGCATCTAGATAGGCCTTGGGATTCTCAGGGTCAAACACGACGCCGTCAAAGAAGGTTTCCTTGCCCCGAGAATCACTGGCGGGAATCGCTTGTTCTTGACCCAGGGCTTTGGCGGCCGTTCTCCACAGGTCACTGCGGTTGACCTTGTTCACCAGTGCCGCCGTATCGGTATTAGCGGGTAGATAGCCCCAGCGAATATCTTCGGTGACAAACCAGGTATCGTGACTTTTGAAGGGGAATGAGGCATTATCCGACCAGAAAAGCATCTTGTAAGGACTATTTTTTACAACACGACCATCGCCATGATCCACATTGCCGGCAAGTCGAGGTTTAATATCTTCGACCTTGGCCTTAATATACTTGTCCTGCGCTAGAATTTCACACAGTTCGTCGAGATTGGCAGGGTTTTCACACCATATCTGAGCTTCTTGCACAGCCTTGAGCAAGGCCACAGACGCATTGGGGTTCTTGTCCACCCAGTCGGCCCGCATTGTAAATGATTTTTCCGGATGCTTGTTCCAGATTTCGCCTGTTTGTGCTGCAGTATAGCCGAGTTTTTTGTTGACTAAGCGCTGGTTCCAAGGTTCACCCACGCAGAATAAGTCCATGGTTCCGGTCTGCATGTTTGCCACCATCTGGGGAGGCGGAACCACAACTATATCGGCATTTTTATTGGGATCAATGCCGTTTGCAGACAGCCAGTAGCGCATCCATAGATCATGGTTGCCCCCGGGAAATGTAACGGCAGCTTTGATCTTTCTGCCCAGACTACTGGCACCTTTCGCAAGAGCTTCTTTGTTGTTTACAGTGAGCTTGGCATCCAACAAGGCATTGGAAGCAGAGATAGCCTGACCCTGCAGATTCAAACGGGCAAGGATGTACATAGGCAGGGGCTGCTTGCTCTTGGTTATCTTTCCGGCTGTTAGTAAATAGGGCATAGGACTAAGAATATGGGCGCCATCAATCCCCCCAGCGCCACTGCCAAGCTCAAGGTTGTCCCGGGTGGCGGCCCAGGACGTTTGCTTGAGAAGTTTCACCTCGGGCATGCCGTGCTTGGCAAACAGACCCTTTTCTTTAGCAATGATCAAGGGAGCCGAGTCGGTCAGCGCAATGAAGCCCAGCGTTGCACCATTGACCTCGTTGCTGATGCTGCCCGTTGCGGCAGCATCCGATTTTGTTGCCGGCTTCTGGCCGCCACAAGCGGCCAGCAAAGCTGTGCCAGCCGCAGTGCCAGCTGCTGTGATCAGAAACTTGCGACGCGAGAACTGGGCCATGGCAATGCAGGGGATCGATTGGAAGTTTTCTTGCAGTTAATTGAGAGGAAATCTCCAAAGCGAGATTTCGCATTGATTTTGAGCTTGAAGCAGGAAATAGACAGCGGTAGCAGCGAGCGGGCGGCCAGCCGATGTGCCATGACCAGTCTTCAGAAAGAAGCGTTCTGATCAGGTAAGTCTGTATCGGCGCCCAAAGCTTGCCGATTTTTAAATCAAACCATGCAGAGTCAGGACCGATGGTAACAATGGCTACAAAATTCATGGGAAGCGTGGAAAACTCAATGCTGCTGGGATCTCTTGCCCAAGCGGCACAGGCCCCCATCCTTCAAGAGGAGCTCAGCAATCCGAATTCGAGCAAGGCCGTCGGCAAGTTGCGATGTTCATGGCCAGGGTGGCTTAATTTGATCAGGGCGAACCGCTGCAACTCGTCCAGGTTCGCCCAACGTTGGGGCTCAATCTTGAGGCCAAGCTGGTCGCAGGAGAGTGCTACTTCCTCAGGCAGGGTCCCTGCTTCTTGCCAGGCATGGGAGCGGGCGGGTTCCAAAGGCTTAGCCGGTCCTTGTGGAAGGCTGTTGCTGCGCATTAACAACCATTCTCGCATCTCTATGAGCGAGGTCATGTCATCTTTCCATTGCACCAGAGTTCGCCGTTCGGCAGAGCTCAAGCCATGCCATTGGACCAGTTTCAGCTTTACTCCCGCCAGATCGAGCTTGCGGCGTACCGCCATCGGCAGGCAACGCAGATCGCCGCTGAAGTCGGCTTCGAAGTCAAAAAGTCGGTTGTGGATGGCCCCGCGACCCGAGGAGCTGCAAGGTTCGCTCATGGGACAAGCTCCAAGCATTTCTTGGCGCCGATTCGGGCTTGCAGGAGCGCCCTGGCCTGCTCCAGTGCCGTTGGCAGATCGTCATGGCGATCCGCCAACCAAAGGTAGGCACCGAGATTCCAGAGCAAGGCCTCCGCCAAGGGGCCTTCGCCCCTCAGGGCCAACTGGCCGTCCCTTCGCCAATCCTCCAACCCTGACCAGGGGATCTCCGCCGCGCTGATGCCATGGTCACGGGGATGTAGCAGGATGCGCTCCACGGCCCCCCGGCGCACTCGGGCCGTAATCCCGGCCCGGGTGGTGGGCAGATCGGTCGATCCTTCCAGCCCCTTGACTGTTAACAGGTCGGTTTCGCCGGCTGCAGCCAGGGCTTCCCAAGCCCGGGCTTCGGTGGGTGGATGCACGAAGCCGCTCACCAGCAGCCGTTGGCCCTGGTGCGGGGTCCAGAGCAGTTCAAGGCTGGCCACAGGGGGGCGTTTGCCGATCAGATCCCTGATCAAAACCAGCCGTTCGGCGGCTTGGAAATGGTCGGGTTGGTGGGTCAGGGCCAGGCCATGGCTATCGAGGCGGTCCTGTACCACTTTCAACGGCAGGCCCCGCCACTCGATGCCGAGGGCGGCGAACAGCTCGGCTTGGGTGACGCCGTACTTCACCGGCATTGGGTTTCCCCCATGCAGCACCACCGGAATCCCTGCAGCCGCCAGCGTCAGAGCCAGCAGGGGAAGCACTGGGGCGGTGCGGCTGCGGCCGTCGTAGGGAACCCCAAAGCACAGGGCGCGACGCCCCGGAGTGGTCAGGGTTGGACCCAAGCAGCGATATCCATCGAGCATGCCGCTGAGCTCCTGGGGCGCCGGCCGACGAATGCGGTGGGCAATCAAAAAAGCCCCCATCTGGGCTGAGTCAACCTTGCCTTTGAGCATCAACTCGATTGCTGTACGGGCTTCTTGGCGACTGAGGCCGGTGCTGGTGTGCTCGCCGCTGCCCACCTTGCCGATCAGTTCTCGGAACAGGGCGCAATCAGGGCCCAGGGCATCAAGACGCTCCTGGCGGCGAGCTTCAAGCGTCGCCACGGGAGAATCCGTCGTTGGATTCTGTAGCGGTTGCAACAGGGGGGGGTCCGGCCTAAGGGGTCATAATGTCACTGAGCGTAGGCGGTTTCAGGTTCCAGGCTGAGGTCTGGGTCCCGGTGTGGTTTTGATCACCACCCCTCCCCGTTTCCGGATATGTCTGACTTCCCAGCTGCTGCCGTCGATGCAGATGACGGCACTCCCCATCTGCTGACTGCGCCGCCTTTGACCAAAGTGGAGTTGGCAAAGTCCAACTTCTGCGGCCTTGATCTTGCTCCCCGCCTTGATGAACTAGCCCGCATGGGCTGGGAATCCCTTGACGAGGCGACCCTAACAATCCACCTCAAGTGGTTAGGTATTTTTTTTCGTCCGGTCACCCCAGGCAGATTCATGGTGCGCCTGCGGCTGCCCAACGGGGTCATCCGTGCCGATCAGCTGGAGCTGCTTGCGGAGGTGGTCGATCGCTGTGGCGAGCATGGCAGTGCCGATATCACCACTCGACAGAACATTCAGCTGCGCGGTCTCTTGCTGGAGGACATGGCGGCCTTGCTGAGTTCCCTGGAGCGGGTGGGTTTGACCAGCCGCCAGTCGGGTCATGACAACCCCCGCAACATCACGGGCAATCCACTTGCCGGCATTGATCCTGACGAATTCTTGGACACTCGTCCCCTGGTAGGGGCAATCCAGAGCCTTTTGCTGGGCCCTGATGGGCCCCGTAATCTGCCGCGCAAGTTCAACGTGGCGGTGGGTGGGGCCCCCGACAGTTTTCTGCTGCACAACGATCTGGCTTTCCTGCCGGCCCTTTGCCAAGGCGACCTAGGGTTCACCGTCATGGTGGGGGGCTTTTTTTCAGCCCAACGCAATGAGCTAGCGATTCCCCTCGGTCTTTGGTTGCGCCCCGAGCAGTTGCCGCTTTTCACCCTGGCCGTACTGCGTCACTACGAGCGCCATGGGGATCGAACGACCCGCCAAAGAAGCCGTGTGATGTACCTGATTGAGACCCTGGGCCTTGATGCCTATCGGGCCGCAGTCCTCGAGACTCTGGGGGCCTTGGGTGCTGGCACTGCTGAGGCGGTGCCGCATGACGGCTCCCACCTGGTGTCAAAGGCCCCGCGGGATGTCTGTGGTGTCCATCCCCAGAAACAGCCAGGGCTTTGTTGGGTAGGCCTGAACGTGCCCCTGGGTCGCCTCGACAGCGCCGCCTTGTACGCCTTGGTGGAGCTGGCCCGTGACTACGGCAGTGGTGAACTCCGCTTCAGTGAAAGTCAAAATGTCTTGATTGTTGATGTCCCGACCCAGCGGGTATCGGCCCTGCTGAAGGAGCCCTTGCTGCGGCGTTTTCCAAGTGATCCAGGACCGCTGCTGGCCGAAGCCGTTAGCTGTACTGGTAATCACTACTGCGGATTGGCCCTGATCCCGACCAAAAGCACGGCCCTGGCGGTGCTCCAAGAGCTGGAGCAGCACTTGGTGCTTCCTGATGCGGTACGGACCCACTGGACCGGATGCCCCAATGCCTGCGGCCAGCCCTACCTGGGTCAGATCGGTTTGATGGGGACCAAGGCTCGCAAAGATGGTCAGATGGTGGAAGCAGCCAAAATCTTCCTAGGGGGTTCCATGGCCGCAGATCCCCAGTTGGCGGTTTTGCATGAAAAGGCCGTGCCGCTCTGCGATCTGCCGGATGTTCTCGAAACTCTGTTGGTGGAGCGTTTCGGGGCCAGCCGCCGCAACCCTTCAGCGTGATTCCTTCTTTTCCCTTGGCTCTACGACCGGCAGTCATGGTGAGAAACCTTGGGCCCAATTCCGTTTCGGTGCCCTCTCCAGCCGCCCAACGCCCCTTCGAACCCGACCCCGGCGCCCTGCCGGTCCCCGGCCATGCCGATCGCTTGCCCTGGCTGCTGGCCTTGCGGCGCCAGGGACCCTTGGTGCTGGAACCGTGGCTGAGGGCCATTGAACTCGGTCAGCTAGAGCCGGAGCCTGATCTGCTAATTGTGTTGGCGGACCAGCTCGACGCGGCTGCCGCCGTCCGCTTGCTGCGTTTCTGGTGGCAAAGCCCCGAACGAACGCCATCCCTGCCCAACCTGGTGGGCCGCGTCCGCGACAAAGCCGTAGCGGAACTGTTAGGTGCTGCCCTCGCTGATACGCAAGCAGGGCGATTGGATTCCGCTAGCCAGGCGCTCCTGCTGCCCTTGCTGGGATACCAGCGGCGGGCCAGTGACTTCCCCCTTTTGCAACGGCTGGCCCTGCAACCCGGTCATCGCCAGGTCAGGCGCTCTGCTTTGGAGGGGCTCAGCCTTGGTTTGAGTGCCTGGCCCTTGACTGCTCTGCGCCACACCCTGGTTTGCTTGGCCAGTGATCTGGACCCCCTGCTGGCGGGCGCGGCGGTTGATTCCCTGGCCCGGTTGCCCAACGCCCGCTCCCCGTTAATCCTGCTGGGACGCTCCTCCCTGGAGGCTTCTGTGGCCGAACGACTGCAACGCCGGCTGCGGGCCCTTCCCGCCAGCACCCTGCTGCTGCTGGTGCACGGGCGAGCCGATGGCTTCATTGCACCGGACTTTCGTTCCCTGGCCGCGGAGCTGGAACAGCGCCGCGGTGCCCCAGTAAGGCTGCGGGCCCTCACCGATCCGAACCCCCTACGCCCAGAGCCGCTGGGCGATCCCTTATCGCTGATTCCTCTTTTTCTGCTGCCAGGGGGACACGTGCGCCATGACGTCCCGGCGATCGCGACCGCGTTGCGGCGGCAGGGACCGGTGCGGGTCCTGCCCTTTCTGGGGGCTTGGCCCTGTTGGCAGCGAGCCCTGGCGTTTGAGGTGGCCCAAGGCACAGCTGACCGCGCCCGACCGCGATTGCTCCATCACCCCATCGCCGGCCCATTGGCCGTCCGCTACCTTGCCCATCTCGAACGGGTGACCGGTGCGACTTGCATCCAGACTCCTGAGGGTTATGGCGACCTTGTCGCCCTGGCTGGGAACAGGTGCGGGGGTCTCATACCCCTTTGCCTCGGAGCCAGTCGCTTGAGCGAGGGTCTGGCTCCACTGCTGGGTGAAGCGGCGGCAGCACCATTGCTTGCGCGACCTGCCTTGCGGGAGGGGTTGCTCCGGGCCCTTGAGGTGCTGCCATGAGTCGCGAGGGGCCATTGCTGGAGGGCCTGGGAACCGTCTATCTCGTCGGGGCCGGGCCGGGGGATCCGGAGCTGCTTACCCTGAAGGCCCACCGGCTCCTGGGCGAGTGCGATGCTCTGGTGCACGACTCCTTGGTGCCCAAGGCCTTGCTCGATCTTGTCGGGCCGAACTGCGAACGGCATTTTGTTGGCAAGCGCCGAGGCCACCATTCCGTGCCCCAGCCCAGTACCAATGCGGTGCTCTTTGAGCTAGCCGGTCGCCATCGCATCGTGGTGCGTCTCAAGGGGGGGGATCCTTTTTTGTTTGGGCGTGGCGGCGAGGAGGCCGCCTACCTGGCCAGCCGCGGAGTCCCTGTCCAAGTGGTGCCCGGCGTAACTGCAGGCATAGCCGCCCCGGCCTACGCTGGCATCCCAGTCACCCACCGGCGGGCCGGTTCCAGCGTCACCTTCGTGACCGGCCATGAGGAAATCGACAAGGGCCGCTCGGGCGTCGACTGGCAGGGCTTGGCCCGCAGTAGCGACGGGTTGGTCATTTACATGGGCCTCCACAATTTGCGTCATATCTGCCAGGAACTGGCGGCCGGTGGTCTGGATCCCGCCACCCCGGCGGCGGTGATCCAACAGGGCACGGTGCACGGCCAGCGCCTTCTGGTGTCCACCCTGGTGGATCTAGCCGATCAGGTTGAAGACCAAGAGTTTGTGTCCCCATCCATCGTGGTGGTGGGGCCAGTGGTGGCAGAGCGGGTGGCGGTTTGTGCGCCGCCGCTGGCCAACACTGAAATGCCGCTACCGTTTTAAGACCATCCCTTGGGTCCTTTGGGCCCTGGGTCTTGGTCGGGGCAGCCGCCCCCATAAGATCGATAGATGCCCACCATTCCACCTGACGGCAGAGAGGCGCCCTTAGCCATGCCGGCAGGGGTGCCGCCGTTGGAGCAGTTGTTTCCTTTTGCACTCGATCCCTTCCAGCTGGAGGCAATCGATGCCCTGAACATTGGCCATTCGGTAGTGGTCAGCGCTCCCACTGGCTCTGGTAAAACCCTGGTGGGCGAGTACGCCATCCACCGGGCCCTGGCCCATGGGCGCAGGGTCTACTACACCACCCCCCTAAAGGCCTTATCTAACCAAAAACTGCGCGATTTTCGCAGCCAATTTGGTACCGAGAATGTTGGCCTTTTGACCGGTGACCTCAGCGTCAATCGGGAGGCGGGGATCGTGGTGATGACCACGGAAATCTTCCGAAATATGTTGTACGCCGAGATTGATCACCCAAGCGATGACCCGCTGGCTGATGTCGAAGCGGTGGTGCTTGATGAGTGCCATTACATGAATGATTCCCAGCGCGGCACCGTCTGGGAGGAATCGATCATCCACTGTCCGCCACCCATCCAACTCGTGGCCCTGTCGGCCACCGTGGCCAATGCCGGACAGCTCACCGATTGGATCGAACGGGTGCATGGCCCGACCCGGCTGGTGCTGAGTGACCACCGTCCTGTACCCCTAGCTTTCAGTTTTTGCAGCGCCAAGGGATTGCACCCCCTGCTCAATGAAGCCGGTACCGGGCTCCATCCCAATTGCAAGGTCTGGCGGCCCCCAAAAACCACCCGACGCAAGGGGCCCCGCGAACCGCGACCACCCCAGCCAGAGGCGCCACCCATTGGCTTTGTGGTGGCCCAGATGGCCCAGCGGGACATGCTGCCCGCGATCTACTTCATCTTCAGCCGGCGCTCCTGCGACCGGGCCCTCAGGGATTTAAGCAAGCTTTGCCTGGTCAATCCGGCCGAGCAGGCCCTGATTCGCGCCCGCCTTGATGCCTACGTGGCTGCCACCCCGGATGCGGTTCGCGACGGCGAGCACGCAGATGCCTTGTTGCGCGGCATCGCTTCCCACCATGCCGGTGTTTTGCCAGCCTGGAAAGAATTGATTGAGGAATTGTTCCAGCAGGCCTTAGTCAAGGTGGTTTTTGCCACCGAAACCCTGGCGGCCGGCATCAATATGCCCGCCCGCACCACTGTGATCTCGGCTCTTTCCAAACGCACCGAGCGGGGCCATCGGCCCTTGATGGGCAGTGAATTCCTGCAGATGGCAGGTCGCGCCGGCCGCCGTGGTCTTGACGACCAGGGTTATGTCGTCACGGTGCAAAGCCGCTTTGAGGGGGTGCGAGAGGCAGGTGAACTGGCTACCAGTCCTGCCGATCCGCTGGTGAGCCAGTTCACCCCGAGCTACGGCATGGTGCTCAACCTGTTGCAGCGTTACGATCTCAACAAAGCCAAGGAATTGGTCGAACGCAGTTTTGGTCGCTACCTGGCCACCCTGGACCTAGCGGACGACGAAGCACGCATTGGTGAGCTAAGGCTCCAGCTCGCCAGCCTTGAGACCAGCGGCGGTGATGTGCCCTGGGACCAGTTTGAGGACTATGAAAAGCAAAGCGGCCACCTGCGTGAAGAACGCCGACTGTTGCGCATTTTGCAGCAACAGGCAGAAGAAACCCTGGCCCACGAACTCACCCTGGCCTTGCAGTTCGCCAGCGAGGGATCCCTGGTCAGTTTGCGTGCCCCCCAGTTGCGCAGCCGCGTCACCCCGGCGGTGATCGTGGCCAAGGTGCCGGGCGCTGGCCAGTTTCCTTGGCTGCTATGCCTCACCGACGATAACGTCTGGATCCTGTTGCCTTGCAGCGCCGTAGTGGCCCTGCATGCGGAACTCAGTTGCCTCCAGGTGGGCCAACTCCAGCCCCCCGATTTAAAGCGCAGCGGCGAACTGCGCCATGGGGACCAGGCCAGCGGCGGTTTGGCCCTGGCCGTTGCTTCCATGGCCAGACGCCATGACATGGCCACCCCCCACTACGACCTGGCCGGTGAGGTGCTTCAGCAGGTGGAGCGGGTGCGGCAGTTAGAGGATGCTTTGCAACTCCATCCCGCCCACCGTTGGGGCGACCGCAAACAGCTTAAAAAGCAATTGCGGCGCATGGAAGAGATCGAGGCCGAGGTGGAAGAGCGCCAGCAGTTGCTCCACTTTCGCTCTAATCGTCACTGGGAGACCTTCCTCTCATTGATTAGCATCCTGCGTCACTTCGGTGCCCTTGATGGTGCCGAGGGTCTTGAACCCACGGAAGTGGGTAGGACCGTGGCGGCCCTGCGGGGTGATAACGAGCTCTGGTTGGGTTTGGCCCTGATGAGCGGCCATCTTGATGAACTGGAACCGCCCGATCTGGCCGCGGTGTTGGAGGCCATTTCCACCGAAGTCAATCGTCCTGACCTGTGGTGTGGATTCGAGCCGCCCAAACCCGCCGAGGAGGCATTGCATGACCTCCGTCCCCTGCGTCGAGCCCTGGAGCGGGAGCAGGAACGGGGCCAGGTGGTGGTGCCTGTCTGGTGGGAGCCGGAATTGACTGGCCTGGTGGCTGCCTGGGCTCGGGGCACACCCTGGCGCGATCTGATTGCCAATACTTCTCTCGATGAGGGTGATGTGGTGCGGGTCATGCGGCGCACCGTTGATCTGCTGGCACAGATTCCCTATTGCGAAGCAATCAGCGAGAGGCTGCGCAGTAACGCCCGCAAGGCACTGAAGGCCATCAACCGCTTCCCGGTCTGCGAAATCGAGGACCTGGTGGCGGTTGCACCGGCCCCTGAAGCCTCGATTGAGGTTGCAGACGCTGATACAGATTAGTCATGGTTCTGGTTAATTATTTCAAACTTGACTTGCGGCGGTTCGGGAAAACAGATCGCAATAGGGAACCATGTTCCTTTAAACTGCCCAAACCAGAAAAGCCAATCGCATAGCCGGCAGCCATCCCGGCATCCCGGATCCAGATACCAAGCGCTTTTTGCAGTCGATTTTTTTTGGCTTCATCCACCTGGTTTTGAAGTCGCTTAACGGCTGGGTCCAGCCGGGAGATCAGGGCAGCTTTCACCTGGGGCAGGGGGGCCCCCAGAGGGCGGTCTAAGTTGTTGGGGGCTCCAGGAAGCTTTCGCAGAGCATTTTTAAGATCGCCTTCGTTATTGGCAGATCTAATAGAATCTGCAGCACCTTGAAGTACTTTGAGTTGACCGACTTCGTTGCCACTCTGCTGATTGAGCAGCCGGTTGCCAGCAGTAATTTGAAGGGGAATTAACAATAAAAAGCCGATGGCCGCAAAACCTGCCAAGCGCCGTATAAGCCTAATGTTTGCTCCGAATGGACTAAATCCATCATCGAGATAGTTGGCAAGGAGCATTAGGACCACACCAATCAAAGGCAGGCTGGAGCTGCCAAGCAGGGCTGAAATTACTCGAACTTGCCAGCGGGAATCGAGAATTTCCAGGGGCAACATGGCCGCTAGGAGAATGGCCAAAAAAACAATGAACAGGGCAATTGCTGCCCATTGGAGGATATCGGCGAGAGATTCGGTGCGGATTTTGGTGGCCAAAGGGGGGAAGGGCTTTCAAAACGATCAGAGTTTAGGCATCATCAATCAAAGTGTCACCCTTGAGACGGGGTTTTGTCAGGCTTTAAGTTTGCGCTTTTTTAAGCACCTCGTCGGCGCTGAAATCGCACTCTAGCCGGGGTAACTTCTGATAATCATTTTCCCAGCTATCGGCCAGGGTTGCCTCCAAATCGAAAGCCGGCTGCCAGGCCAACTCCCTTCTCACCCTGTGGGTGTCGGTGAGAAAATGGGAAAGACGCAGCGGAAAAGCCTTGCGCGCCTTGCCATCTAGCCCCTCGATGGCGAAGGGCAGCAATTCGACGGTTGCCGGGTCCTTGCCGCAGGCCCTTGCGGCGGCCATCACCAGCCCCAGAAACGTGACGCCCTGATTCCCACTGCAGTTGTAGATGCGGTTACAGGCTGCATCGACCTCAAGGGAACGGGCCATGGCCATTGCCAGATCATTGACATGGCCCAGCTGGGTGATCGTGGAGCCATCACCAGGAATGGGAACGGGCTGGCCGTGGGTGAGGCGGTCGAAGAACCAGCGCTCAATGGGGTTGTAGTTGCCGGCACCCACGATGTAAGTGGGACGAAAACTTGTGAATGCAATCCCTTGCTGCCTCAGCCAGGCTTCGGTTTCTGCCTTGCCAGCATGGCGGCTGGAGGGGTCCAGGGGAGCGTCTTCGTCAAGGGGCCAGAGGTCGCTGTTGGCATAGACGCCGGCCGAACTCACATAAACAAAGCGATGGGCGGGCGCCCCGGTGCGTTCGATCACCCGGCGCGTGTCGGCGCACTCCCGGCCCGAGCTGTCCACGATCACATCAAACCGACGACCCTGCAGCTGGGCCAAGGCATCGTCGTCGTTGCGATCTCCCCTCAAGGACTCGATATTGTCTGGCAGCCGGTTCTTGCCCCGGGTAAAGAGGGTGAGGTCGTGGCCGGCCCCCAGCAATTTGGCCACCAGCGGCCGTCCCACGAAACGGGTGCCGCCCATCACCAAGATCTTCATGCTCGCTTACCGGAAGGGTGTCATGGACTGATCATTCAAGCTGGCAGCGGCTGACGCTGGTGCCAGACCCCCTGGACGGGCCGAAGGGACCCAATATGGAAGCATCGCCGTATCGGGCCATGGACGTCATCCCCGCCATAGACCTGTTGCAAGGTCAGTGCGTGCGACTTCACCAGGGCGACTATGACCAGGTGACCAGCTTCCATGCCGATCCGGTGGCCCAGGCCCTTGAGTGGCAACGGCAGGGGGCTCGGAGACTGCATTTGGTGGATTTGGATGGCGCTCGCAGCGGTCAGGGCAGCAATGATCAGATTGTGAGGGCAATCACCTCTGCCCTGACAATTCCGGTGCAGCTTGGGGGTGGGGTCCGCAGCGCCGAGCGCGCTGAAGAATGGCTTGCCTGTGGGTTGGACAGGGTCATTCTGGGCACCATCGCCGTGGAGGAACCGGCATTGGTGCGTCAGCTTGCCCAGCGACATCCAGGCCGCATCGTGGTGGGCATTGATGCCCGCGATGGTCGTGTGGCTACCCGCGGCTGGCTGGAGGCAAGCACTGTCGAGGCCACAGCCCTGGCGGCCAGCTTGGCTGGAAGTGGCGTGGCGGCCCTGATCACTACCGACATCGCCACCGACGGCACCTTGGCAGGTCCCAACCTGGCCTTTTTGCGCGCCATGGCCGAGGCGGCCAGCCTGCCGGTGATCGCTTCGGGTGGGATTGGATCGCTCACCGACCTGCTCAGTCTGCTCAGCTTGGAACATCTGGGTGTGCAGGGGGTGATCGTCGGCCGGGCGCTCTATGACGGCCGGGTGGAGTTGGCCGAGGCCCTCCAAGCCGTGGGCCCGGAGCGCTGGCAGGACGTTGAACCCTTGTCGCTGGCCTGACGCGGCCTGGCTGCAGCCAAAATCTCCCACCTGCCCTATAACTGAATTCCAAGTACCCTTTGCTTGCTGTGGTCGAAGACTTCATCCCCACTGCGAGTTTGCCCATCGCCAACTCTAAGCCGACCTCTGATTCTTCTCTGCAAAGCGTTGAGGATGTCTATCGGCGGTGCCGGGATCTTGGTATGCGTCTGAGCCGCCAACGCCGCATGGTGTTGGATTTGCTATGGGCAGAAAAGACCCATCTCAGTGCCCGCGATATCTTCGAAAAACTCAATAATCTTGGTCGAAATATCGGACACACCTCGGTTTACCAGAATCTCGAAGCGCTTCAAAGTGCTGGGGTGATCGAATACCTAGATCGTGCCAGCGGCCGCCTTTACGGCTATCGATCCGACCCCCATAGCCATCTTACTTGCCTTGATTCTGGTGCCATTCACGATCTTGATGTGCTCCTCCCCGAAGATCTTCTACACCGCATTGAGGTTCACACCGGATACGTCATCGAGTCCTATACCTTGCACCTGTGCGGTCGGCAGACCGGAACCTGAAACCCTTGGCCACCACCACAACCCAGCACCTACCCCAGCTATTGCTGCTGGCTGATCCTCTGCAACAGCAGGGAATTGCCGCGCTATTGCTAGCGGATCCCAGTCTGGGCCAGGTAGTTTTCAGTCCCGGCGATCTGGATGGGGCCCCTCAGCTCGTCATCTGGAGCCTGGTCGTGCCTCCGCCTGCCGCCAGTCTCCAACTTGAATTGCAGCGGCTCTTTGAACGCTGGCAACCGGTGCCAATTTTGTTGGTGCTGCCCGGAGGTCATGGTTATTCGGCCTCGCCCTTGCTGCAACTACCCGTGCAGGGCTTATTGGAAGCCCCAACAGCTCGACAGCTGAGGGATGCCGTCGCCACTATCTTGGCGGGCGGCCGGGTGCTGGAGATCGCCCCGGCGCAAGCGTCCGCTGGCAACAGCTCTGATCTCCCCCCAGCCCCAGCGGCGATGGGGCTGGGGCAATGGTTGTTGACTACTGGCCTCTGGCAAATCGAGGCGGAACTGCGTCTTTGTGCCCAGTGCCTTGATCAGCCCTCCCCCTCCCTGCTGGGCTTGCTCTTGCTGCAGGGCCGGATGCGGGAGCTGCGGGCGGCCCGCCAACTGCTGCTTTGGCTGTGGGGTCCGCTCAGCCTTGCCTGGAGTGGGTCATCGGCAGATTCCTTGGCTGCTCCTGCGGTGCTGCCGCAGCGGGGTGTCTCTGGGCAAAATCTTGGCGTCCCAGGGCTGATTCCCGCCTTCGCCGAGCGCGAAGGCATAGCCATCACTCTGCGCCAGCGCAGTGCCGATGGCCTCTGGGAGGCCTTGCGTGAACGGTTGCGCCAACAATCAGCCGTCGGGCCAGCTAATGCTAGTGGCGGTCTTCTGGCCCTGGATGGTTTGCTTGACCAGCGGCGCAGTGATCTGTTTCTTTCCCTTCTGGAGCAGTTTGACCAGTTGCGCAGCCAGTTGCAGGGCCAGGAATTCACTGCCGACAGGTTGTTGGAGCAGTGGCGGGACCTCCAGCCGATGCTGCGCCAGCAGGCCCTGCGGCGCATGGCCGGCGCCTATGTCCAATTGCCGCGCCTGGGGGTGATGCTTCCAGTCGCCGAAACCTTGATGGAAGGCAGCTCCCTGGCGGGCGACGATCCCGATCTGCCGGATCCATTGATCATGCTTTCCAGCCTGGTGCAAGCTCGGCCGTTGTTGGTGGAGGGCCGTCTGCTGCCACCGGATGAACCCCAGGCCGTTCTTTATTTGGAAATGCTGCTGGCCAATTGGTTGGTGCGCAGCGCCGAACAAATCAGCGCCGAGGTGCTAGGGGCTTGCGCCGACTGGCCGGAGCTGCGCCGTTATCTGTTACGACCTGAGTTGCTGGCCACCCGCAACCTTGAGCGCCTTCGCAACCAGCTCAACGCTCAACAACGCTGGCAGAGCTGGGTGGAACGGCCGGTTCAGCTCTATGAAAGCCGTCGGCCACTTTATTGCCTCCAGGGCGGTGCCATTCGCATCGAACAGCTCACCGAACCGCGGGATCAAGAATTGAAGCGGTTGGGCTGGCTGCAGCAATGGGTCACCCTCTGCCTGGAAACCCGGGATGCCTTGGCGCCCCAGGTGCAAAGCCTGATGCGAGGCTTGGGCGATCTGTTGGTGGTGGTCCTGACCAAGGTGGTCGGAAGGGCGATCGGTTTGGTGGGCCGGGGAGTCGCCCAGGGAATGGGGCGCAGTTTCGGTCGTGGTTCCTGATCATTGCCCCTGACGGCACAATGGAGCCATTCGCATGGTCCTTCTTTGACCCAGCCGATCGATGCCCGCCGTTTTTGGAGCTGGCTGTTGGCCGGTCTGCTCTGGTGCATGGGTGGCATCGCCGTCCTTGGCCTCGGGGCGGCGCCGGCCCAGGCAAGCCTCGACAACGACCGTTACGACGGCAATATTTTTGCTCTTTACGCGGGCAATGGGTCGTTGGTTCCACCCCAGACCACCTTGGCAGAGGGTCTGGCAAGAAAGGAGGTGGTGGTGATGGTTTTTTATCTCGATGACAACAGCGCCAGCAAACGCTTTGCCCCTGTGGTGTCCGAGTTGCAACGCCTTTGGGGAAATCGCGTCGCCTTGCTGCCCCTGGTCACCGATCCCCTGCAGAACCGTCCTGTTGAAGGCCCAAGCGATCCGGCCCTTTATTGGAGCGGGGCTATTCCCCAGGTGGTGGTTCTCGACCAGCAAGGAGAGGTGGTGTTCGATCACACGGGCCCCGTCGATCTCTCGGCCTTGAACACGGTGGTGAGCAGTGCAACCGGTATTCCCCTGGCGCCTGGAAACGGCGGCGGTTCCATTGTCAGTTTCAACGAACTCAACAGCGAAATCCGCCCCGAGGCCCGATGAGCGCCGCCGGATCCAGCCCGGCCACCCGCCTGGAGCAGGACAGTCTGGGCCAGGTCACCGTTCCCTCCGAGCATTACTGGGGCGCCCAGACCCAACGTTCCCTGCGGCTTTTCCCCTTCGGTCAGGCCATGCCCCTGGCCATCGTCCATGCTTTTGGCCTGCTCAAAGCGGCCTGCGCTGATGCCAATGCCGCCATGGGTGTGCTCGATCCCTCTCTGGCCGAGCTCATCTCGGCAGTTGCCCAAGAGGTGGCCTCCGGGGCCCTTGATGGCGAATTTCCTCTGCGGGTCTGGCAAACGGGTTCCGGCACCCAGACCAACATGAATGTCAATGAGGTAATTGCTAACCGCGCCATCGAGCGCTGCGGCGGCGTGCTTGGCAGCAAGACCCCGGTCCATCCCAATGACCACGTCAACCTCAGCCAGTCAAGTAACGACACCTTCCCCACGGCCATGCATATCGCCGTGGCTCTTCAGTTGCACCAGGCACTCTTACCGAACCTCGCCAACCTGATCACCAGCCTGGAGGCCAGGGCCAGCGAGTTTGCCCCGTTGCTCAAGATTGGTCGCACCCACCTCCAAGATGCTGTCCCCCTTAGCCTCGGCCAGGAATTTGGCGGTTATGTCGCCCAGCTGAGCCTGGCCCGCGACACGCTGCTGGCCAGCCTGCCCCAGTTGCACCAGCTGGCGATCGGTGGAACGGCTGTCGGCACTGGTCTTAATGCCCCGATGGGATTTTCAGAGGCCGTGGCCGAGCGGCTCGCCAAACGGCTGGGCATCCCCTTTAGCTCGGCCCCAAACAAGTTCCAGGCTCTGGCTGGCCATGAACCCCTCGCGGCCGTCCATGGAGCCCTGACGGTGCTGGCGGGCAGTCTGATGAAAATAGCCAATGACATCCGTTGGCTGGCTAGTGGCCCTCGCTGCGGCCTGGGCGAACTGGTGCTGCCAGAGAATGAGCCGGGTTCAAGCATCATGCCCGGCAAGGTCAATCCCACCCAATGCGAAAGCCTCACCATGGTGGCAGTTCAGGTGATGGGCAACAACACCGCAGTGCAAATGGCCGCCAGCCAGGGCCATTTCGAGCTGAATGTATTCAAGCCCCTGATCGCCTGGAATCTGCTTGAAAGCATTGAACTCCTGGCCGGGGCCTGCGCAGGTTTCCGCGAGCATTGCATCGAGGGCTTGAAAGCCAATGAATTGCGGCTGCAAGAGTTGCTGGGCAATAGCCTCATGCTGGTGACGGCCCTTACCCCGGCCATTGGTTACGACCGAGCCTGCGCTATTGCTCGCCATGCCCATCAGCACAATCTCAGCCTGCGGGAGGCGGCGCTGGGGCTAGGCGAGATCAGCGCCGCTGAGTTTGATCAGTTGGTGCGGCCGGAGGCGATGCTTTAAGCAGATTTTCAAGGGCGAGGCGGGCCCCGGGGGCATCTTGGCCCCCTCGCTCAAGAATTACGACCCCGTCAATTACCTTGCGCACCCCATAGGACCCCCTGATTTCTTGGAACCGCTTGAGGCTGGACTCCAAGGTGTCCCGGTCTTCGTTGAAGGCAACCCCGTAACGCTGCAGGCGACCTAGGTCGGCGGCAATCCAGTCCACCGACTGCAGCTGGCCTTGGCGATCCCGGTAGGTCACCGATTGTGGAAAGCGAACCAACACCGACCTGCGGGCCAGGGGGTGCACCAGGTGGGTGGTGGCGGCGGTTGGGCTCTGGGGCGGAATCAGGGCCAGGGCGGAGTGGGCGGCCTGGGCGTGTTGCCATTGCTCGACCCCGGAACGGTAAACCCAGGGGTTAACGCTGTCGGGCACCAGAAATGAGAGGGATCGATGGGGGTTGCTGGTGAGGCTGAACAGCAGCGACAGCAGCACCGCTCCAGTCCAGAAACCACGCAGCCACCTGGAGTTGAACGCCTCGCCATGGCGTTGCCACCAGAAGACTGTTCCAGCGAATAGACCCGGAACCACCAAAAAGGTGTAGCGGATGGTGATTGAGAGGGGATTGTTGCTGCCCTGGGCCAGCAGCAGCCCCAATAAGGGCAGACCCATCAGCATCCAACTGTCGGCGGCGATCAGCGGTACGAACAGCAGAGGCAAGCCCTGGCCCAGCAAGTAGCGCAGGGTCTGATCCGGCGGATCCAACAGCTCGTGCAGTATTACAGCGGGCTTGCCCAGGGCCTGGCGAAGCACCTCAAGGCTGGAGGCGCGCTCGCTGCCAGGTACGTACTGACCGAAGTTCTCCAACATGAAGCGCCGGGCGTTGTCGTCGCTGAACAGGGGCATCAGCTGGTTGGTCACAAGCAACACCCAACCGCCGCCCCAGCCAATCAACAGCAGGGCCAGGGGCCAGCGGCGCGGCTGGCGCAGCGCCAACCAAACCCCGATTCCCACCAAAACGACGCCGGTGTCCTCCCGCACCAGCGGCATTAACAGGGCCGGAATCAAGACCAGCAGCCAGCGGCGGCGTTCCAGTCCCAATAACAACAAAAACGCCAGCAGTGGTAACTGGCAGAGGTCGGTGAAATTGCCCCAGGTGGGACCGATGACCGCATTGGCGCCGTAGAAGCTGAAGGCGATGCGGGCGGCCAACGCCGGGGCCAGTCGCTGGGCCGCCAGTTGGTGCAGCGCCAGACCGGCTGCAGTTACCAGTCCCACCTGTACCAGGGGCAGGGCTACAGGGCCCAAAAGACCAACCAGGGGAATCCAGAGCGCTAGCAGGGGCGTGAAGTGTTGGCCCAGCCGGTGATAGCCGACCTGGGGAGCAAGGCCGCCATTAACGACGACATCCGAGAGCTGGGAGGAAAGGGTGCTTTCGAACGGGTGGCCGGCCAGTCCGTTCCAAAGCGCCTGCACAAAGATGCCCTGGTCGTAGGAGGCGGTGAGACTGGCGATGCGCCACAGCTGTATCACCAGTCCGATCAGGCCGAAGGCCAGGGCTGCGGCCCAGACTGATCGTTGCTGGCGACGGCTGGTGGGCGACGGCGGTGGGGCGGGAAAGTTACTCAGGGTGCGTAGAGGCCGGAGCCGACAATCAGGGTTTCTCCATCGGGCAATTGCACCCGGCGGACGTAGGTGGTTTTGCGTTCCGGCAAGCTGGAAGCGTCTGGCCGGGGCCAAAGATACTCCACCCAACCCGAGCCCTGCCCCATGGCCAGATTGATGTAATCCCTCACCATTGCTTTACCATTTTTATCTTTGAGTTGCAGGATGTTGCGGCCTTCGACTTCGGCAAAGGCGGGGTTAAGGACTTCAACTCCATCAGGTGTGTCCACAAACACATAGGTGTCATGAAAAAAATAGGGTCCACGACGATCCCTCAGGGTCTCGAAAGCCGAGCGGCCTTGGCGCTGCAGCAGGCGTGCCGCCGCGTCCACCTGCTGCACGATGAAGGCCCTCTCAATCTGGGGTTCGTAGAGACCTGACAACACCAGATAGCGCTGACCGGATGGCGCGGTGACGGCCATCAAATAGGTTGATTTCCAGACCGGTCGGCGGTCGGAGCGATTTGGTTTACGCCATTGATAGTGGACCCACCCCCTTGCCTCCGGGCTGTTGGCCACTTCCAGAAACTGGCGACCAAAGGGCTTGCCGCCGAGGTCTTGGAAGCCGAGAAAGCTGAGGCCTTCGCTCTCGGGATCGGGCGGGTAGACGACACTGTTGCCATCAGTCGCCAGGATAAAAACATAGCGATCGCCCTGGAACCAGCGGCTTCCTTTAACCCGGAAGCTGGGGAACGCTTCCCGGCCATGCAGCCTGACTTCATTGGCGGCCGCTTCGACAAGGACAACCACATCGCGGGTGTCCTTCTGGGTGTAGAGCTCAGCGGCGCTGGAGGCGGGAGCCTGGGTAACTTCAGCCGCCAGGGTGGTGAGGCCAACTATGCCGTAGTCCAGCAAGAGGACCAGACTCAGGGTTGGTGTCCAGAGCCCTGGCTTCCGCCTCAGGAGTGCTAACCGGCCGGAGCCCATTACCGAACTGACTTGTTTCGTGGGTCAGCATGCCATGGCTGATGCAGGTTGGGTTGGTTAAAGAAGCTTGGCGGCCAGTTCCGCCAGGGGCGAGCGTTCGCCTCGCAACAGCGAGACGTGGCCAGCCAGGCTTTGTCCTTTGAAGCGTTCCACCAACCAGGTGAGGCCATTGCTTTCGGCATCGACATAGGGATTGTCGATTTGGTAAGGATCACCTGTAACTACGATTTTGGTGCCTTCTCCAACGCGGGTTACAATAGTTTTGATTTCATGGGGAGTAAGGTTCTGGGCCTCATCGACCACCATGTACTGACGGGGAATCGAACGACCGCGGATATAACTGATTGCCTCCACTTCAAGGAGGCCCATACCCTTGAGATCGGCCCAGCTGTTGCGGGGGTGGCGTTGATTGGACCGGGGGCTTGAGGGTTCGTCAGCGCTTAGAAGATAGTTGATGTTATCGATAATTGGTTGCATCCAGGGGCCCATTTTTTCCTCCAGATCCCCAGGGAGATAACCCATATCTTTGCCCAAGGGAATCACCGGCCGCGTCACCAAGAGGCGGTCATAGAGGCGCTCATCGGCCACCTGGTTCAGTCCCGCCGCCAGGGCAAGCAAGGTTTTGCCGGTGCCGGCCATGCCCACCAAGGTGACGAGGGGCACATCGGGGTCCAGCAGCAGGTCAAGGGCGAAGGTCTGTTCGCGGTTGCGGGCCTGGATGCGGCCGATCCGGGCCTTGCCGGCCCGCTGCAGGGGCAATAGGGCCGCCGACTGGGCATGGTATCTGGCTAACAACGTGTGGCTGGGCTGGTTGCGATCCAGCAGGGTCACCCCCTCGTTGGCCTGCAGGGGGCCGCCCTCGGATCCCAAATCAGCCAGGGCCAAGCCACCGTTCCCCTTGACCCGGTCCATTTGGTCAGCGCTGGTCCAGATCTCGCAGCAGCCCGGATAAAGGTCGGCGATATCGACTTTGTCAGTGTTGTAGTCCTGGGCGATCAAGCCGACCGCATCGGCCTTGATGCGCAGGTTGGTGTCCTTGGTGACCAGGACCACCGGCGGTTGGCTGCCAACCACCTGATTTAGACGCTGTTCAAGGGCAACAGCAAGGATGTTGTTGTCGCCACTGCCGCCCTTGAGCTCCGGGGGCAGCTGGCTGAGGGTTTCACTGCGGCAGAACACAACCCTTAGCGTGCCGCCGCTGGCCTCGTTGATGGGCACACCCTCCGCCAGGTTGCCCTTCTCGCGCAGCTCATCAAGCAACCGGGACACCTGGCGGGCGTTACGGCCTTTCTCCGAGGGGTCGCGCTTGAAGCGGTCGATTTCCTCGACCACTTCGATGGGCACAACGACGGTGTTGTCCTCGAAACGGGTCAGGGCCAGGGGGTCATGCAGCAGGACGTTGGTATCGAGAACAAAGGTTTTGCGCATGCCAGTCGCCTTGCCGGTGCCATGGTGCGGAACCTAGGGCCGCAGCGGCATCTAATCTCCGCCAGATCCATTCTTTTCTGACCGCTTGCCGCTGCTTTTCTCCCTGCTGCTGGTCCTTGCCCTTTTGTTTGGCCTCAGCCTTCTCTGGCTTGAGCTGCGTCATCGGCTGCGCCCTTCGTCCCCCCTGCTGTTGATCCCGGGGGCGTTCCAGGTCAAACGTCGAGCCCAGGGTCTCGAGGTGATCGGGGAGATCACCATTCGCAATCCCCACCCTCGAATGGAGGTCTTTGTGCCTGAGATCAGGGTGAACACGGTGCTTCTGGGTCGGGCTGATCTGGCAGGCATCAGCTGCGAGAGCAAGGTGATCGCCGAGCATCCCGATGAGGAAACGCGCCCTGATGGCTATTGGGCCGCTTACATCGTCAAGGGCCGCAAGAGCACCCGGGCGCGGGTGCATGTCCGTGTCATCGGCCCGGCCGGGGTCGACCTGGAGGGGCTGGTGGATACGGCCTGGCTGGAAATTTTGTGGGTCAACTATGGACCGTTTGGACGCCTGCAGCGTCGTGACGCCATTTTGGTGCCGATCCAGAAGCCCGAACCCCTCGAACCGGCAACCGCTGCCTGGCGTTCCGGCGAGAACTGCCGCGTCTTGCCGGTTGGCACCCATCTGCTCGGTGTGCTGGATGACCCAAGGGAGGTGTTGGAGCGCTACACAAATGGACTGCGCCGCAGTGGCGATGTGCTGACTATCGGCGAGACCCCGCTGGCCGTCATGCAGGGCCGCTATCACCATCCTCAAACGGTGGAGCCCTCCGCCCTGGCCAGGCTTCTTTGCCGCGTGTTTCACCCCACAAGCAGCCTGGCGACCGCCTGCGGATTGCAGTCCCTCATCGACATCGTCGGGCCGGCTCGGGTGCTGGTGGCTTGGTTGGCCGGTACGGCCCTAAAGGCGGTGGGCATCAAGGGGGTTTTCTATCGCCTGGCCGGGGACCAGGCTCGCTTGATCGACGACATCACCGGCACCACCCCCCCCTACGACCAAACTCTGGTCCTGGGTCCTGCCAATCCCGAACTGTTTTGCAACCGTATGGCTGCCGATCTCGGTGTGGCGGTCGCCGTTGTTGATGTAAACGACCTCGGACGGGTCAAGGTCCTGGCCTCCAGCCAAGGCTGTGACGAGGAATTACTTCAAAGAGCCCTGCGACCCAATCCGGCCGGAAATGCCAATGAACGCACCCCTCTGGTCCTAGTGCGTCCGACCTGAAGGCCTGGGTCGGCCCTGGGACCATTAAGCCTAGAATCAAATTTACCGGCCCTTGCTTTCCAACGTCCCTGTGCCGTCTCCTGTGATTGCTGCTGCTATCGGGATTCAGCCGGACTTCCAGCAGGCCCTTGCCAGGTCAGAGCCTGATCGGCTGCCCGGATCCGAGCTTGACTGGAGTGTGGAGCCACTTCAGGGTTGGCACATACCCCTTTTGGACGATCCAGCCTTTCAGCCCCTGCAACCCCTGCTGCAGCGAGCCCTGTTGCTGGGAGTGCCCGATCGTCTCATCGCCGCTGTCTCCTCCAGGCGCTGCCTGGCTCCGAGGGTCCACGTAGCCCTCTGCCGTGATCAGAACGGCCGTCCCATGCTTTTGGGCATCATCATCACCCGCCGCCTGAATCGCAGCGGCAGCTCCTGGGAGGTCCAGCACCTCATGCTGGCCCAGGATTCTCTCGGGGCACCTGGCTTGCCCACAGAGGCTGCCTTAAATGGTGCCTTGCTGCGCGAAGCCATCCTGCGGGGTCGGGGGGCTTGTAGCTGGATTGCCACTACCTCAAGCCTGGATATCCCCCGTTTAGCTGCCTTGAGACAACAAGGCTTCCAGCCTCTGAGGCGGGATGTCCTCTGGTGCTGGCAGGCGAAGGGCCCGGCCCCCGCCCTTGGCCCAGGCCTTGAACTGTTACCCCTTAATCGAGATACCGCCCCCCAGCTCTGGCACCTGGAACAAGCCGCCATTCCGGCCCAGCTTCGTCAAATCCTCGATCGCCGCAGTGAGGATTTGCTTGATCACAGCGGCACCCGGGGCTGGATGCTTGTAGACGCCATTCGTCGTGAGGCGGTGGCCGGGGTCCGTTGGCTGGCAGATCAGCCGGAGGGGGGACAACTAATTGAACTCTCGGTAATGCCAGGCCACGAAGCTTTGCTTGGTCCGCCAACCGCCCTGTTGTTGCACCACATGAGTCGGCCCGGCCAACCCCTCTGGATGCGGGTGGAGCTCTCCGATCAGATGCGCAACCTCTGGATTGAGCAGCTGGGTGCCACCGGCCACGGGGAACAAGTCTTGATGGGGCGTAGTGTTTGGCGCCGCCAACCCCCCACACCCGCCCGGGAGGCCGCCCGTCGGCTGGAAGCGATGCTGGAACCGTTCCAACCCCGGCGCCGCACCTTGCCCACCCCAGTGGGCCCGCGCTGAATGGTGCAGATGGGAGCATCCCCACCGTGCTCGGCCCTGGCCCTTGATGTGGGCCACCGCCGCATCGGCCTGGCGGGTTGCGATCCCCTTGGCATTACGGTTACACCACTGGCCCCTTTGCACCGTCAGGATTTCGAAGTCGAAGCGCAAACCATCGCCACCCTGGCCCGTCAACGGCGGGTGCAGGTTCTCGTCGTTGGCCTTCCCCTTGATGCGGCCCAGCGGGCCACCCAGCAAGCCCGACATTGCCGTCGTTATGGGCTCAGGCTTGCCGGGGCCCTGGCTGCGGCGGGATTGGAACTTCCGCTGGTCTGGGTTAATGAGTACGCCAGCACACGGATGGCGGCAGAACGGTACGGTCTTCACGGTGATCGCACCGGCCGCCTGGATAGTGCCAGTGCTGCCCTGCTCCTGGAACAATGGCTCAGGGAGGGGTCGTTGCCCCAACCTCTAGCCAACGCGGCGCCCCTGCGTTCGCCTCCAGCCCATCCCATCCATCCTGAGGGTCCCTCAGTCGTTCAGCCATGACCACCGACCAACCAGAGATGACGGGTGCGGGAGATGTGCCCACTGTTCTGGTGAGCGACTCCAATGGACGTCAGTTGCTCTGCTTTCTAGAAGAACTGATCCCCCTAGATGGCCATGACTACGCGCTCCTGACGCCCGTGGATACCCCGGTCTGCTTGTTTCGCCTGCGCGACGATGAGGAGCCCGAACTGATTGACACTCTGCAGGCCACCGAACCTGTCCTATCGGTAGCCGATGTGGTTCTGCAGGAGCACGACCTCACTTTGGTGCGTTCGGCCGTAAGTCTGACCGTGAATGGCGAACTGGATGAACCGGAACCGGAGGATATCGATGAAGACGAAGAGGGGGATGACGACACCGATACCTATGAACTCCTGGTGAGTTTCATGGTGGACGATGAGGAGTACGGCCTGTACATCCCTCTCGATCCTTTCTTTGTAGTGGCCCGCCTTACCCTTGACGGTGCTGTGGTTGTTGAAGGCGAAGAATTCGATCGGGTTCAACCTCGTATTGAAGCCGAGCTGGATGAAAGGGAGAGCGACGATTGAAGTTAGCCAAGCTCCTCACACCCGGGTGGGCACCGGCCACTACGGTGGCCCATCTATCCCTTGATGAGCTTGTGCATCGGGCCGGCCATACGATCAATGCCCTCGTCATTGATGTGGATCGCACCCTCTTGCCCCGTCGGCAGTCCGAGATACCTCCCAGTGTCGAATCATGGCTGCGAAAGGCCCAGGCAAAGTTGCCGATCCACTTGCTCAGCAACAATCCCAGTCGGCGGCGCATCGCCTCTGTAGCTGAACCTTTTGGCTTGCCTTACACGATCTCCGCCGCCAAACCACGGCGGGGTGCCCTCAGGAGGGTGATAAACGATCTCGGATTACCCCCCGCCCAGGTGGCACTTCTAGGTGATCGTCTGTTTACTGATGTGCTGGCGGGCAATCGCTTGGGTCTGTTCACCGTGTTGGTAAAACCGATTGACCCATTGGGTCAACCCTGCCGCCATAACCAGGTCCAGAATCTGGAATTGCGCATGGCCCGCTGGTTGGGCAGCACCAACCCCTCCTGATGGACCACGCCAGTGCGGCCCAACAGCGCCGCGTTATCAAAGTGGGTACAAGTCTCTTGCGTGGAGACAGCCAAAGGCCTACCGCTGCCGTCATCGCTGACCTGGCGGCAAGCCTGGCCCGCCGGCGCCAAATGGGTGATGTCTTTGCCCTGGTCACCAGTGGCGCTGTTGGTCTGGGTTGCCAGGCCCTGGCTCTGGCCCGTCGCCCCACAGATGTGGTGGCGCTGCAGGCGGCGGCGGCGGTGGGCCAGGGCCATTTGATGGCTCTTTATCAAGATGCCTTTGCCGTGCGGGGGCTGACGGTGGCCCAGGTGTTGCTGACCCGGGGCGATCTCGCTTCCAGGGGCCGCTATCGAAGGGCTTGTCGCACCCTGGAGCAACTCCTGGCCTGGGAAGTAATACCGATTATTAACGAAAACGATACCCTCGCTACTGATGAGCTGCGCTTCGGCGACAACGACACCCTCTCGGCGCTGGTGGCGGTAGCTGTGGGGGCCCAGGAGTTGGTGTTGCTGACCGATGTAGACCGGCTTTATTCCGGTGATCCCCGCCATGATCCCCAGGCAAGGCCAATTTTGGAGGTGTGGGGCCCCGAGGAGATTGACCAGCTTCAAGGGGTGGCCGGGGATGGGGGCCGTTGGGGCACCGGGGGCATGGGGACCAAACTCACGGCCGCCCGCATCGCCACCGCCAGTGGCGTGAGGGTGCGCCTGGCCGATGGCCGTGATCCGACTGTGCTGGATGCCCTGTTGGCCGGTGACCCGGTTGGGACCCTGTTCCATCCCAGCTTGACTCCCCTTTCCGATCGCAAAGGTTGGCTTGCCCATGCCCTGCTGCCGGCCGGCAGCCTGAGGCTCGATGCAGGGGCGGAGCGCGCCCTGGTTCACAAAGGGGCCTCCCTGCTGGCGGTTGGCATCAAGGCGGTGGAGGGGTCCTTCTCTCGCCAGCAGCCAGTGCGCTTGCTGGGCCCCGATGGGCGGGAGCTTGGCCGCGGTTTGAGTGAGTTCAGCAGTGACGAATTGCGCCAGATTTTGGGATTGAGCAGTGAGGAGATTCGCGAACGGTTGGGGGCGATCAGCGAGGAAGTGGTGCACCGGGACCAGCTGGTCCTGAATCGGGTCGGCTCCCAGGAGATCGAGCCTGCCGATGGCAGGGATCCCGAGGCCTGAGGCCCCGGCGGCTTGCCCCCTTGTTACCGGGCCCCGGCTTTACGATCCGGCCCTGGCCGGTTTAGGAGAATGCGTTTCAGCGATCTGCTCAACAGAATCAGCCAGGTTGGACTGGCCACGCCTCGCCATCTGGGTCCCGATCCCGAACTGTTGGTGGGTCAGTCCCTTGACCTGGCGGGTCCTGGTCAGTTGGCGTTTCTGGAGGCGGGCCATGCCATGGCCTCGGCACTCGCCGCCACCAAGGCCGCTGCCGTCTTATTGCCCCTTGAGGCTGACCTGCAGCGCCAGGCCACCGAGCGGGGCCTGGCCTGGGTGGCCTTGGCCGACCCTCGTCTTGGGTTCGCCGAGGCTCTTGGGGCCCTTAATCCCCGTTCCCGTCCCCATGCTGGGGTGCACCCCAGCGCCGTCATCGACCCTTCCGCCCGGCTGGGGGCGGGGGTGCATGTGGGTGCCCGGGTGGTCGTTGGGGCGGGCTGTCTCATCGGCCATGGCAGCACGCTCCACCCCGGCTGTGTCCTCTACGACGATGTGCAACTAGGTGAGGATTGTGAGATTCATGCCAATGCGGTCCTGCACCCCGGTAGCCGCCTCGGGCGCCGTTGTGTCATCCATTCCGCTGCGGTGATTGGTTCGGAGGGTTTTGGTTTTGTGCCCACCCCCAGCGGCTGGCGCAAGATGCCCCAGACCGGCAGGGTCGTGCTGGAAGACGCAGTGGAGGTGGGCTGCGGCTCCATGGTCGATCGGCCCGCCGTGGGGGAGACCCGCCTTGGGGAGGGCAGCAAGATCGACAACCTGGTGCATGTGGGCCATGGTGTCCAGCTGGGCCGCGGCTGTGCCCTGGCGGCCCAGGTGGGAATCGCCGGCGGTGCGGTTCTGGGCAACGGGGTGATTCTGGCGGGCCAGGTAGGGGTTGCCAATCGGGCCCGCATTGGCGATCGCGCCATCGCCTCCTCGAAATCCGGCATCCATGGGGAGGTGGCGCCGGGCGAAGTGGTCAGTGGCTATCCAGCGATCCCCAATCGTCTCTGGCTGCGCTGCTCGGCCGCCTTCAATCGCCTGCCTGAAATGGCCCGCACCCTGAGGCAGTTGCAGGCCCGCCTGGAGGCAGAGCCCAGGGAGCCTGATTGAAGGGCGCTGATCTCGGGTTGCCGCTTGGGAGTGGGTAGTCTCGGCCTGCCGAAAGGTACGCCGAAAGGCCCCCCCGCAGGCCCAAGCTTGGGGCCGCCCACCACCGCGTTACCCCTTTGCCAGCCCCCCGATGACCAGCTATCGGATCACCTTGCTTCCCGGCGATGGGATCGGCCCGGAGATCACTGCGGTGGCCCGCCAGTTGTTGGAGGTTGTGGCCAGCCGCCATGGCTTCGGCTTGGTTTTTGATGAGCAACCTATCGGTGGCGCTGCCCTAGATGCCAGCGGTGAGCCCCTACCGGCCAGCACTTTGGCGGCCTGTCTAGGCAGTGACGCCGTCCTGCTCGCCGCCATCGGTTCACCCCGTTTCGACAGCTTGCCGCGTGAGCAGCGTCCGGAGAGCGGTTTACTGGCCTTGCGTTCTAGCCTGGGGCTCTTCGCCAATTTGCGTCCCGTCAAGATCATTCCTGCCCTAATTGGCGCCAGCAGCCTGCGGCCGGAGGTAATCAGCGGCGTTGATCTGGTGGTGGTGCGCGAGCTGATTGGTGGCGTCTATTTCGGACTGCCAAAGGGCCGTATCGAGGCCGAGGGGCGGGTGCGTGCCTTCAACACGATGGCCTATTTCGATGACGAGATCGATCGCATCGCCAGGGTCGCCTTCGCCCTGGCGGCCCAACGGCGGGGCCGGGTCTGTTCCGTCGACAAGGCCAATGTGCTGGATGTCAGTCAGCTGTGGCGCGACCGAGTGGAGGCTATCCATGCGGAGTACCCCAGCGTCGCTTTAAGCCACATGTATGTGGATAACGCAGCCATGCAACTTGTGCGGGACCCCCGCCAATTTGACGTGATCCTCACCAGCAATCTCTTCGGCGACATCCTCAGCGACGAAGCCGCCATGCTCACCGGCAGCATCGGCATGTTGCCCTCGGCCTCCCTGGGGTCCGAAGGTCCGGGTTTATTCGAGCCGGTCCATGGTTCGGCTCCCGATATCGCCGGCCAGGATCGAGCCAACCCGCTGGCCATGGTCCTTTCAGCCGCCATGATGCTGCGCCTGGGCCTCCAGCAGGGAGCGGCGGCAGACGACCTGGAAGCAGCGGTGGATCAGGTGCTGGCGGCCGGTGCTCGCACAGGCGATCTGGCGTCTGATCCAGAAAAGGCCTTGGGCTGTCGCGCCATGGGGGACCGGCTGCTGGAGGCCCTGGCGGCTAACGAGACCTGAGGAAATTGCCAGAGTGGGGCCGACGATCTGCGAAACTCGCTGTCATCTCTACCCCCTGAGCGTCGATGTCGAAGCGTCATCCGGTCGTCGCCGTCACCGGGTCCTCCGGAGCCGGAACAAGCACCGTGAAACGGGCCTTCGAACACATCTTCACCCGCGAAGGCTTGCATCCTGCGGTGGTGGAAGGTGACAGCTACCACCGCTACGAGCGGGGCCCCATGAAAGAGGCCATGCAAAAGGCGTTGCAATCCGGTGAGAACTTCTCCCATTTCGGCCCTGAGGCCAATCTTTTTGACAAGCTCGAAGAATTATTCCGGGTCTACGGCGAAACCGGGGGTGGTCAGAAGCGCTACTACCTTCACTCCGTAGAGGAGGCTGGCGATCACAACGCCCGTCTTGGCACCAACCTGGAACCGGGCCAATTCACCCCCTGGGAGCCGATTCCAGCAAACACCGACCTTCTTTTTTACGAGGGTCTGCACGGTGGAGTCGTCGGCGACGGCTATGACGTGGCCCGTTATGCCGATCTCCTGGTGGGGGTGGTACCGATCGCCAACCTGGAGTGGATCCAGAAGATCCAGCGGGACAATGCCGAGCGCGGCTATTCGGCCGAAGCGATCGTAGACACCATTTTGCGGCGGATGCCCGACTACATCAACCACATCACGCCCCAGTTCAGCCGTACTGATATCAATTTCCAGCGGGTGCCGACTGTGGACACCTCCAACCCTTTCATCTGCCGCAGCATTCCCACCCCCGATGAAAGTTTTGTGATCATCCACTTCCGTCGTGGAGCTCGCGAGAAATGGGGCATTGATTTCCAGTACCTGCTCCGCATGATCCACGACTCCTTCATGTCCAGCCCCACCAGCCTTGTTGTCAACGGCGGCAAGATGGGTTTTGCCATGGAGATCATCCTGACGCCGATCATCCATCGCATGCTTGAGGAAAAGAAGACCGCTGCTTGATAGGCGCCAGAACGAACCTTTCGCACCTACACTTGCGGCCAAGGTCAGGTGATCAACGGTCACCGTCCACCTATCATCTCTTCCTCCACCAATCCAGGCTCCGGTAACCCTAGGCCTCCTGTTTCTCCCTCTTTCCTGATCGGCCCAGCTCGATCGTTGGATGGGAATCAGACGGCTGGTCGCCAGGGGGATCGTAATGTTGAGTTGAGCGCGGTTCCCTGGGCCGTGACCCCCCTGAGACTGGATCGCATCAATAGTCGCGAACTGTTGGGCTCGGCTCGCCAGATTTATCACGCCTTCCTCTCAACTGGTCCTACGGGCGTTGAGCCGGCCGGAGTCGTCATGGTGGGTGAAAGTCGCCAGGGCCGGGTGGTATTTGATCTTCCGGTGCTGCTGCCTCAAGAACAGTTCGTACCCATTGATTGGTTGCGGGGTCGGAGCCAAACCCGTTCCCGTTCCCCCCGGGGCGGCACGCCCCGTTGGACCAGCTAATCGCCATGGCCTCCCTCATGCCGCTGGCCCCTGCTCTGATCACTGCCCTGTTGGGGGCGGCAGTGGGAAGTTTTCTCAATGTGGTCACTTGGCGATTACCTCGCCAGGAATCAATCCTCTGGCCCTCCAGCCATTGCCCACGCTGCGGCACCACCTTGGCCTGGTCTGACAACGTACCGATTCTCTCCTGGGTGCTGTTGCGGGGTCGCTGCCGGTATTGCAAGGCCCCCATTTCGAGTCGGTATCCGTTGGTGGAATCGGCCTGTGCCCTGTTGTGGGTGATCACCCTGCTGGCCCAACCAGCGGCCATGGGTCCGGCCCCGGATGCCTTGTTGCTGTTGCTGGCCGGTTGGATCTTGGTGAGTTGGCTGATTCCGCTGGTGCTGATCGATCTAGACAGCCTCTGGTTGCCCGAACCCCTCTGTCGCTGGGGGCTTGTGACCGGCTTGGCCGTGACGGCCATCCTGGGTTTCCAACAAGGTCCGACGATCGGCCGCTCGTTGCTGTTTTCTCATCTTCTGGCGGCGGCCATGGGGCTCTTGGGTTTCGAGCTGTGCAGCGCCTTGGCCGCACGTGCCTTCGGCAAACCGGCATTGGGATTGGGAGACGCCAAGCTGGCGGCCCTAATGGGCGCCTGGTTGGGGCCGTTGGGTCTGGGATTGGCGGTGGCCTTGGCGGTGATTTCCGGTGGTCTGATCGGCCTGCTCGGGCGTCTGACGGGCCGGCTGCGGCGGGGTCAGGCCCTTGCTTTCGGCCCGTTCCTGGCCGCCGGCACCCTGGCGGTGTGGTGGGCTGGCTCCCGCTTCTGGCTCGATCTTCTGCTGCCGCGCCCTTGAAGTGGTAGCTCCAGGTTCTTTAATGGCGGATGGTTCCTTCCAGTCCTTGCCTCCCCGATGTCGCTGTTCGACTGGTTCGCTGATCGCCGCAAGAACGCTCCGGTGGTGCGGCCTAACCAGGCTCCCGAAAGTGATGAGGGCGATGGCCTCTGGAGCAAATGTCCCGAATGCGGGGAGGTGGTCTATCGCAAGGACCTGATCGCCCATGCCAGCGTCTGCAAGGCGTGCGGGTACCACAACCGCATTGACAGTGCCGAGCGCATCCGGTTACTGGCCGATGAGGGCAGTTTTGAGCCCCTGGACGTTGAGATGTCCCCCACCGATCCCCTGGCCTTCAAGGATCGGCGCAGCTACGCCGATCGCCTGCGCGACGCCCAGGCGGCAACAGGGTTGCGAGATGCCGTGGTTACTGGCTTGTGCCGGCTGCAGGGATTGCCCCTGGCCCTGGGGGTGATGGATTTCCGCTTTATGGGTGGTTCGATGGGGTCTGTGGTGGGCGAAAAGCTCACGCGGCTGGTCGAAGAGGCCACCGTTCGCCGCTACCCCTTGATGATTGTTTGTGCCTCCGGTGGCGCTCGCATGCAGGAAGGCATGCTCAGTCTCATGCAGATGGCGAAAATTTCCGGGGCCCTGCAGCACCACCGCCAGGCCAGGCTTCTCTATCTCCCCCTGCTCACCCATCCCACCACCGGTGGAGTGACTGCCAGCTTTGCGATGCTGGGCGACCTCATTTTGGCCGAACCCAAAGCCCTGATTGGTTTTGCCGGCCGGCGTGTGATTGAACAGACCCTGAGGGAGAAGCTGCCCGAGGGATTCCAGACGGCCGAGTACTTGCAGGATCATGGTTTTGTCGATGCCATCGTGCCCCGCACCGAGCTGCGTTCCACCCTGGCTGTCCTGCTCGAATTGCACGGGGTTGTGCGCCAGCCCGTGCCTGTGGCCGTATGACTCCCTCATTTTGGACTGGGTTGCCGGGGCTGGTTAGCCGGGGGGCTGCCTGGCTGTTGTTTGGCCTGTTGCTGTTGCCAGGGGCCTTGGTATTCAGTCCGGCTGGGTCCGTCTGGGCGGGTCCGGTGGCCTGGCAAGAGCTGCCCGCCAGCGCCGAGGGCCGCCAATGGTGGGATTCGGGCAGCCTGCGTCTCTCACGCCAGGGAAATTTGACTGTTTTGAGTCGCTTCCAACCGGCGCCGAACACTGCCCTTGACACCGTCGCCGCGCCCCCACCTGGGGCGGCGTCCGCACCGACTGTTGGCACAGATCCTGGCCCTCAATCGCCCCGCCAGGCCTCAGGGATCCTCTATGTGATGGAACTGGACTGCGATCAGGCCCTTTACCGGGATTTGGCGGTCAACGGCTTGCCCCGCTGGGGTTCACCGTGGCAGCCGGCCGGACCCGATGATTTGGTGCGGCGTCTCCTCCAAGAGGTCTGCGCCGCCGGGGCCAACCTGCGCCAGGCTCAGGAGCGGTCCCTTGGTTGAGCCCTTTGCCAAGAAGGGGCCCCTGCGCGTAGCCGTTGCCGGGTTGGGATTTGGTTTAGCCGTCCATCTGCCGGCCCTGCGCGATTGCCCCGCAACCGAACCTGTGGCCCTTTGGCACCCGCGCCAGGAGAGGCTTGACGGGGTGTGCCGTGCGGCGGAGCTGCCTGGCTTTACGGACTTTGAGGCGATGCTGGCCGATCCCACCCTTGATGCGGTGGTGATCGCCACACCACCCGCCGCCCGTTTTGCCCTGGCCCAGGCGGCGCTGCAGGCCGGCAAACATTTGCTGCTCGAAAAGCCGGTGGCCCTCCACAGCGACCAGGTGTTGGCCTTGCAAAAGTTGGCCCTGCAACAGGGCTGTGTGGTGGCTGTGGATTTTGAATATCGGGCCGTGCCTTTGTTCCAGCAATTGGCGGCCCTGCTGGCCCAGGGGGCCCTTGGCGATCCATGGCTTGTAAAGCTCGACTGGCTGATGAGCAGTCGGGCCGACGCCAGCCGTCCTTGGAGCTGGTATTCCCAAGCGGCTGCCGGTGGAGGAGTGCTGGGGGCCCTGGGCACCCATGCTTTTGACATGCTGCATTGGCTCGTCGGCCCGAGTCGCCGTCTGCAGGCAAGCCTTAGTACGGCGATTGGCGAGCGGCCCCTGGCCGACGGTGGTCCCATGGCCACCGTCGATGCTGAGGACATCGCCTTGGTGCAGCTCCAGTTAGAGGATGGTTGGGGGCGCAGGGTGCCAGCCCAGCTCAGCTTGGCTTCGGTGGCCCGTCACGGGCGCGGCTGCTGGCTTGAACTCCATGGCAGTGAGGCCACCTTTGTGCTTGGCTCTCCCAACCAAGCGGACTATGTCCATGGTTTCCGGCTTTGGCGAGGACAGCCCGGGGAGCCGGGGCTGACGGAGTTAACGCCGGATCAGGCCCTGGCCTTCCCCCACACCTGGAGTGATGGCCGCATCGCGCCCGTGCAGCGGTTAATCAGCTGGTGGGCGGCGGCAATAAGGGAAGGGCGTCCGATGGTGCCGGGCCTGGTGGAGGCGGCAGCTAGCCAGCGTTGTTGCGACGCCTCCCGCGAAGCGGCAGCTCTGCAGGTGCAGATTTAGCCGCGAGAGCAGAGCAAAACCGGAAATAAAAAATTAGTTATTTAACCCCTTCGATTCGATCTTCGATCTCCTGGTAGATGTCCTGGAGCTGAGCTATGTTCTCTTCGCTTGTTTCCCAGTAGCCACGACCATTGACTTCCAGAAGTGTGCTGACAATTCGACGGAAGCTGTGGGGATTTAGATCGATCAGTCGCTGGCGCATTTCGAGATCATTGATGAAAGTATCATTGGCTTCTTCATAAACGAAGTTGTCCACTGCACCACTTGTTGCGCTCCAGCCCAAAGTAAAGTTGAGCCTTTTGGCTACTTCCCTAACTCCTTCGTAACCAGAATTCAGCATGCCTTCGTACCACTTGGGGTTGAGAAGCTTTGTGCGGGAATCAAGCCGGATGGTCTCGCTCAAAGAACGCACTTGGGCGTTGGCAGTGGTGGTGTCAGCGATATAACTGGTAGGCGCCTTGCCATCATCCCGTAATCCAGCTATCAATTTGGTGGGATCGGAATCAAAGTAGTGGCTGACATCTGTGAGGGAGATCTCGGCTGAATCGAGGTTCTGGAAGGTGACATCGGCGGTTTTCATGGCCGATTCGAACACGTCTCGTTTTTGATTCATCTCGCCAGGGTTGTCGGCATTAAAGGCGAAAGTTTTGCGGGAGAGATACATCTCTTGCAGTTCACCTTCCTCTTCCCAAGTGCTATTTTCGACCGCCAGATTTACATTGGAGCTGTAGCTGCCGCTCGCATTGGAAAACACCCTCGTGGCAGCTTCGCGCAGGGAAATACCCTGTTCGGCAGCTTGCTCCTGACTGTGCTTGCGCACAAAATTCATTGACAGGGGTTCATCGGCCTCAGCCGCCATCTTTACGCCTTGGTCGATCAGGGCCATCTGATTTATAAATAGATCTCGGAAGACACCGCTGCAATTCACCACCACATCGATACGGGGGCGCCCCAATTCTTCCAAGGGAATCAGCTCAAGCTTGTTTACCCTGCCCAGGGAATCGCTCATGGGTCGTACACCGATGAACCAGAGGATCTGGGCCAGGGATTCCCCATAGGTTTTGATATTGTCCGTACCCCATAGCACGCAGGCAATGGTTTCAGGCCAGGTGCCCTGTTCAGCCTTTTGCCGCTCGATCAACCTGTCCACAACCACTTTTGCCGAAGCAATTGCGGCCCTGGTGGGAATTGATTGGGGGTCTAGAGCGTGAATGTTTTTGCCACTGGGCAGCACCCCTGGGTTGCGGATCGGATCGCCTCCAGGTCCGGGCAAAACGTATTCGCCATCGAGAGCCTTTAGCAGGCTCTCCATTTCCATATCCGCGCAAATCTGCTCAAGGCAAAAACGCAGATAGGCAAATTGTTTGTCCAATTCAATCGGGTTGACCTCGCCGAACCCGGCGCTGCGGCAGGCCGCCAGCCAGGGACTGGGCAGCTTGAAACCAAAGCGCTCGAAAAGGTCGAAGAACCAGCCGAAGTTACGCCGCAAGTTGACACGCCCATCTTGACCGGTCACTTGGTGCACCATGGCCCCAACCGCTGCGCGGCAGGTTTCGGTGATGCTGCGGTTGAGTTCGACATCGGCCAAGATGCCGTTGTCGTTGCCTTTGTAGATCTCCGCGATCGTGCGTCCCTTGGCTTCGGCTAACATGCCCGGCAGCGAACGGAGCTCTTCCTCTTCGCGATCTAGGGCAGCGATGCTCACTAAAGTGGCGATTGCTTCCTCGGCGGTGGGTGGTTTGCCGATGGTGTGCAATCCGCAGGGCAACAGCCTGCTCTCGATTTCCATCAGCTGGCGGTAGACCGAGCCGACGACTCCATCCCGTTCATCCTGGCTCAGTTCGGAGCCGTCGACTTCTGGCAGGTTGACATCCTTATCGAGGTTGCATTGGCGGGCCGTTTCAATGATCGCGTTTACGATCTGGACACCACGGGAACTCTCCCGTAGCTGTTGGTAGGAACCGACCAATTCACCCAATTCTTTAAGACCTTTGTATAGACCAGCATTTTCGGCTGGCGGAGTGAGATAGCTGATGGTCGCGGCGTAGCCCCGCCGTTTGGCAATGGTGGCTTCGGAAGGATTGTTGGCGGCGTAGTAATAAAGATTGGGCAGGGAGCCGATCAGCGAGTCGGGATAGCAGGTTTCGCTCATGCCCATTTGCTTTCCAGGCATGAATTCAAGGGAGCCGTGGGTGCCGAAATGGAGCACGGCGTCGGCTTGCCAAACTTTTTCCAGATAGGTGTAGTAGGCCGCAAAGCCATGGTGTGGACTAGCGCTGCGGGAATAAAGCAAACGCATGGGATCCCCTTCGTAACCGAAGGTGGGTTGGACGCCGACAAAAACGTTGCCGAAGTGGCGTCCGTAGATCAAAAGGTTTGTACCGTCGGAGTTGAGATTGCCTGGGGGCTTGCCCCAGTTCTCTTCAAGACGGCTTGAATAGGGAGTCAGCCGCTCGTACTCGGTCACACTCATGCGATGGGCGATGGCTAATTCCGGCGCTCCTGCTAAGGCCTCTGGGTCTTGGAGCACCGTATCCATCAGGGCCTTGGGGCTGCGGGGCATGTCTTGGACGTCGTAGCCCTTGGCCTTCATTTCTTTAAGAACCCGGAAGATCGAACCAAAGACATCCAGGTAAGCGGCGGTTCCAACGTTCCCCTTATCTGGAGGGAAGCTAAATACTGTGATCGCCAACTTTTTGGCGGCGCGAGGTTTGATGCGCAACGAGGCCCAGCGAATTGAGCGCTCGGCGATCGCTTCAACCCGATCTTGGAGAGTGTGAGCCTTGCCGGTGGCGTCATCGCGGCCCGAAAGCACGATTGGTTCGATGGCACCGTCCAGCTCGGGAATGGCGATTTGCAGGGCGACTTGCACCGGATGCAATCCCAGGTCGCTCTCTTCCCACTCCTGAGTGGTCTGAAAGACCAGGGGCAGGGCGACCATGTACGGCCTGTTGAGCCGGCTGAGGGCTTCGATTGCCTTGGGGTGGTCTTGGCGGGCCGGCCCCCCCACCAGGGCAAAGCCCGTGAGGCTGACAACCCCATCCACCAAAGGGGTTTCGGGATTGAGAGGGTCGTAAAAGAAGGCGTTGACCGGCTTGCTGAAATCCAGACCACCGCAAAACACCGGAATTACCGTAGCGCCGCGATATTCGAATTCTTGAATCACTGCCACGTAGTGGGCTTCATCACCGGTGACGATGTGGCTGCGTTGCAGCACCAGGCCAATGACAGGCCCACGCTTGGCTTTTTCACTGAGATCGCTGCGGCTGCTGTTCCAGTTGAGGTATTCCTTGAGGTCCTCAAACATGCCTGGGGCCAGGGGATGCCAAAGACCCAGATCGGGAAACACAATCGGTTCGGCCACTTCTAATTGGGGACGACCATCTTCCCCGCGGGGGAAGACATATTTATCGGCCAGCATCAACAGAAAGTTGCGCAGATTGTCTGGTGTTCCCCCAAGCCAGTACTGGAAGCTGAGCATGAAGGAGCGGGCATCCTGGGCCTTTTCCACTGGCAGGTATTTCAGGACGGTGGGCAAGGTGTTCAGCAGCTTGAGCATCGCGTCCTGGAACCCGGCACTACCTCCTTTTTCCTTGCGTTTCTTCATGAACTGGGCAATGGCACTCTTGCTTTGGCCCAGCTGGGCCATCGAAAAAGTGCCCAGCTTGTTGAGGCGCATCACCTCTGGCATGGAGGGAAACACCACTGCAGCCTTGAGGTGATCGCGGTGGGGTGCAACTGCATCAACCACCTTTTGGGCCAGATCTTCAATAAAAATCAAGGAGGCAATGAAGACATCGGCTTCGGCGACATCTTTGCAAAATTGCTTATAATTTTGCGGATCTCTCAGCTCTTCAATCAAGTAGCCATTTAGTTCCACCGCCAGGCCGCTGTTCTGTTCATTGATGCTGGTGGCAGCAGTGGTCAGGGCGTTTTGATATTGGGGCTCCAGCACCACATAAACAGCCCTCATCAGGGCCCGACCATCGCCATGTTCAGGGCTGACTCGGCGGTTGGCGGAGCGGACCTGGGTAAACATGCAGCCTTCGGTTGAGCAATGTTAAGGAGCCTACGGAGCCCATGGCTGCATTGCGAGGGTTTTGGACAAGGCTTTACGGGCAGGAGGGACCACCAAGGTCTGGCATCCACTGCCGGCCCGATCGGGGCAAGCGATTTTTTGCTGGTCTCCCCGCTCCACCAAGGGACTGGCTCGGTGTCAAGGCTTCCGAATCAGCGCCTGGCGGGATGCCTTGGGCCGGCTCCCATAGGCTTTGCTGCAGAGTCCCGTTCGTGCTGATGCCTCCTCGTCCGATCCCCGTGGTGGTAGCCGGTGCCCTTGGCCGTATGGGGGCTGAGGTGGTCAAGGCGGTCAGCACCTCTGGGGATTGCGTCCTGGTCGGGGCGATAGATACCACTGCGGCCAAGGAAGGTGTTGATGTCGGCGAGGAATTGGGCTTAGGGCTTCTGAATGTGGCGGTAACTGCCGATTTCGAAGGCTGCCTTTGTCAGGCCAGCCAAGCAGTGCGGCAGCACGGGCCCGAAGGGGCCGCCGTGCTCGTGGACTTCACGCACCCCAGCGTGGTCTTCGAGCACACGCGGGCCTCGATTGCCTATGGGGTGCATCCGGTGATCGGCACCACGGGCCTGGCTCCGCAACAGCTGGTCGATTTGGCGGAGTTTGCGGCCAAGGCTGGGATCGGTGGAGCCGTTATCCCCAATTTTTCGGTGGGCATGGTGCTCTTGCAGCAGGCGGCCGCCGCTGCCGCCCGTTTCTATGACTTCGCCGAACTCACCGAGCTGCACCACAACCGCAAGGCGGATGCCCCCAGCGGCACCTGCATCAAAACAGCCGAGTTAATGGAGGACCTGGGCAAGTCCTTCAATGCGCCCCAGGTACAAGAGCATGAAACCCTTGTGGGCAGTCGGGGTGGCCTGCGTCCCAGTGGCTTGCGGCTGCATTCGTTGCGATTGCCCGGTTTGGTGGCCCATCAGGAGGTCATGTTCGGAGCCCCTGGCGAAACTTATACCCTGCGCCACGACACGATCGACCGCAGCGCTTACATGCCTGGGGTGCTCCTTTGTTTGCGTCGCGTGCGCTCTCTGCCAACGTTGGTTTATGGCCTCGAACGGCTGCTTTGATGCCTTGACCGCCGCCGGCGGATCCTGCCCCCGATGCTGATTCCCCTCAACCCAGACCAATTGAGCCGCCTGATTCCGGCGGTGGCTACAGGTCCCCAGTTCAACGCCTGCAGTCGCGAACCGCGCCAACTGCTGCAACGGGTGCTGATTTCCACCATCGGCGGTGTGATTTCCCTCTTGATCAGTCAGACCCTGTTGTTCTCCAGCTCCCTGGGCCCGGTGTTTCTGGTGATCGGTGTCGTCCTGGGTCTCTTTTTCCTCTGGGGGCCGATCCTGGAAGCGGGACGGCGCAACGCTGTCCTGCGTCGTTATCCCTCTGCGGCTTTGTTTGAAGGGGAAATCGGGGATCTTTTTACCCGGGAGGTGGTGGAAGATCGGCGCGAGCAATCCGACCAGAGCGGCCGCCTGGAGATGGTCGAAAATCGCCGTACCTGGCTCTGCCTGGACCTGGAAGACGAGGATGGCTACCTGGGCCGGTTGCGCTTTCCGATGGAGAAGGCCCACCAAGCGATTCGCCGCGGCATGGTGGTGCGATTGGTGGTATTGAGTGATCGCCGGGATTTTTCCAGGGTGGGGGCCTTGAGTGATGCCTGGTTGCCCCAGCCCAAGCTCTGGGTCGGCGAATATCCCTATTTGTTGCGGTCAGCTTTCGAGGACCTTTGCTTGCGCCGCCTGCGTTGAGCAAGGGGTTTCGCTGTTTCGCAACATTGTGTTACAGTCTCAGTAACACTTCGCAAGGAATCGGCCCATGGCCTCCTCCACAGCCCCAGTCATCCGCGGCGCCACTGTTACCACCGAAGACGGTGGCCGACTCAATGCCTTTGCCGCCGAGCCTCGCATGGAAGTCGTAGCCGTCGAAAACGGCTGGGGTTTCCACGAACGGGCTGAAAAGCTTAACGGCCGCATGGCCATGCTTGGTTTCATCGCCCTTTTAGCCACTGAATTTGCCTTGGGTGGCGAAGCTTTCACCCGTGGATTGCTGGGTCTGGGCTGATCCTCTGATTGAGGATCCAACTCCATTAGCTTTCCATCCGCGCCTCCATGAGGCGCGTTTTTTTATGCGTTTTTTCTGAGTTTTGCCATGGGGGCCAGATTGTCAGCCAGGGTCAATGGCGCCGGACCAACAGGTGCCCTGGCTGCCCTGGCTTTAGCGGCCGCCGGCTGGCAGGTTCAGCTCTTCGATCCGCTTCCCAGGCAGCGCCTTTTGGGGATCCAACGGGCCTATGCCTTCACCCATTCCAGCCGCCGCCTCCTGCAGCGGCTTGGCCTTTGGGAGGCCTTGGCGCCCCAGCTAAGCGGTTTTTCCCAGCTCCATCTTGTTGATGGGGCTCTGGGCCGTTCGGTCGGCTTCCGTTCCACTGACCTCGGCCCCCTGGCCGCTGCCGTTGGTTGGATCGGGAGCCATGGCCCGCTGATGGCCCTGTTGCTTGAGCGGCTTGAGGCCAACCCTGCTATCGCGGTGAACTTGGGGGAAAGGTCATCCCCCCCACCCCCGCCCGGCCAGGGGGAGGTCTTCGATCTGGTGGTGGCAGCGGATGGGGCCGATTCCCCCACCCGCCGTCAACAGGGGATTGACCAGTGGCACCATTCCTATGCCCAGGCCTGTTTGACGGTCCAGGTGGGCCTGCGGGGTGCTGCGGCTGATCAAGCCTGGGAGATCCTGCGCCCCGAGGGACCATTCGCCGTGCTGCCCATGGGAGCGGGTCGTCATCAATTGGTTTGGAGTGCACCGGCCTGGCGCTGTCGCAAGCTGGAGACTCTTGGGGATACGGCCTTTCTCGATGCCCTGGTTGGGCCCCTGCCGGAGCTTCTGCAGCCGGAGGTTCTCTTCGATCAGCCCCGCTGCTTTGCTGTCACCCTCCAGCTGGCCCAGCGTCTGCACCGAGGCAACACCGTTCTGGTCGGAGACAGCGCCCATCGCTGCCATCCGGTTGGTGGGCAGGGCCTCAACCTGGGCTGGCGAGATGTTGAGACGTTGATGGACCTGGCCGAGAAGGTCAGCTCTGGTCGCCTGGCCCCGCGTCGCCTCGGGGCCGCCTACGGCCGGCGCCGTTGGCCCGATGTGCTGCTCACCCTTGCACTCACCGATCTACTTGTAAGGCTGTTCTCGAATCGTCAGCCCTTGCTGCTTCCCCTACGGGCCCTGGCCTTGACCGGTCTGAGGCATTCTGCGGCGCTGCGCAGGATTGCCCTTGTTCCCATGACCCTGGGGCCCTGGTCCGCCCCATTTCGCGCTTCCGTCCCCGATGCCGGCATCCCTGGGCGAGGACCGGCCTTCTCTAGCCCCGCGGAGCCATGGTGATCAGCAGTTCCCCCCAGCCGCCGCCGGCCCAGGCGTTGCTGCGTTTCTTGCGCAATCAACTGGGCCTCAGTGAGAGCGCGATCGCCATGGGAATCCGCCAGTCCGAGGTCGAGCAGGCGCCGCTGCCGGTGGTGCTTTGGCGCTTTGGTCTGATCAGCCTGGAGCAATTCGAACAGGTTTTGGACTGGCAGGACCAGCAGACCTGAGCTGGTCCTCAAGCTCAATAGGTAACCAGTGATTCCACAGCCACTCCGGCGGGAAGGCGTTGACGACCGCCCAGATCAGCCAGTTCGACAACGAACGCGAAGCCCACAATCTCGCCACCGGCCAAACCCACCAGCTGACCGCAGGCTTCGGCGGTTCCACCGGTGGCTAGCAGATCATCGACGATCAGGATCCGGGGGGAATCCTCAAAGCCATCGGCGTGAATTTCCAGACGATCACTGCCATATTCCAGGTCGTAGTCCACCCCATGTATCTCGCCGGGCAATTTGCCGGGCTTGCGCACGGGTACGAACCCCAGGCCCAGGGCCGTTGCCAGGCTGGTGCCGACTATGAATCCTCTCGATTCAATCCCCACGATCAGGTCGGGTTTGAGTCGCTCGGTGATTTCGGCCAGCTGGCGCACGGTTTCGCGCCAGCCGGCAGGGTCGCGCATCAGGGGCGTGAGATCCCGGAACAGGATGCCTGGCTTGGGAAAATCAGGGATATCGCGAATCCAGCGGCGCAGGTCGGGGCTGGCGGAGCTGCTGGTCATCTCAGGAGGACGGGGGGCAAGCCGGCGGTCGGCGGTGACGAACGGCCGTCGGCGCTGGCATCATCGCAGCCATGAGCCAGGCATTCATCCAATCCCTCCCTTCACGCCCCCTTTCCCGCCGGGGCATTGAGCGTCTTGATCTGATGCTGTTGTGCACCGAGGCCCTCGATTTCAATGGCGGTGAGGCGATGGTTTGGATGAGCCAGCAACTTGGCTACGGCGAACTCTTCCCCAATCGGGTGGAGTTGTGGAAGCGTCGCTGCCATAATCCCCTGCGTCGAGCCTGCCGACGTGGTTCCCTGGAAACCAAGGAGACCGATGCCCTGATTCAGATTCTCTGCACCATGGCCGATCGTCTATATCCCATGTTGCGGGGACTGCTCTCCACGGCTGAGCCTCCTGCAGTTATTGAGCAGCGCTGGCAGTTGTTTCAATCACGTCTCTCCGACCTCCTGCGCGAGCGCATGAACCCCCGCCGCAGCAGCGTCAAGACTCTCCTTGATCCTGAGAGCGGCCATCGTCAACGGCGTGCCTTGATTCAAGCCCTGGCCCTTGGCGCTGGCCCCGGCGGCTTTGAGCGGCTGCGGGCCTGCCTGATTGATGGGGTGGCCTGATACCAACCTCTGATGAAACATACCCTTGCCTACTCCCAGCAAAGCTGCCTCTTAAAACTGGAAGGCTTTCCAGATGTCTCCGCTGGCCATTCCCCTGACACTTTGGGGATCATCACGAACTGGACCCTGGACTGGGCTGGACGCCCCCAGTTGGAGGGTCGGCTTGAACACTTGGTGGCGCTGATCAACGTGGTGTTGCCCTATGCCCGTTATTTGATGAGTGGTCTTGCCCGCCCCTTTGGAACGCCAACCCAGCCGGTCGAGATTGCCCCTGCGGGTCCCGGTCAGCATCTCTTGGTGCTGCGGAGTGGTCAGTCGGGCGTTGGCTTCCTGGAGGTGCACCTCGACGACGCCGAGCTGGCTGATCTGGTCCGGGTCCTCGACAGCCTGCGCCTCGATCCCCGTCTGCATCTGCAGCCACCCCTGCCGCAACCATTGGCTCAACCGCTGCGCCGCCGCGAACTGCGCCAGGCCGAACCCCTGGCTCAGCGCCTGGCCGCCCCGCTAGGCGGCCTGGCGGCCCTCGTCCTAACGGCGGGACTTTCCTCCCTGGCTCCCCTGCCAGCACCGGCTCCGCAGCGGCCGGCCAGCAACACTGCCACGACCGCACCTGAACCCACTGGATTGATTCCAGACCGTTCTGCCCCTTCCCCTACGCCCGCCACTCCCCGAACAGTATTCACTCCCGCTCCTCCCACTCCTCCCACCCCTCCTTCTGCCCCTGCAGATCGCCCCTGAGGCGGACCTCCAGGTCTTTGGGGAGCTTGCTCCTACCCTGAATGAATCCTGGGAGCCGCGGCTGTGGTGATGAGCTGGTCCGAACTGCGCCGCCGCGTCACCCGGCTCGGGGCCAATCTCGATGTGGTCGTCCGCAGTGATCCCGAAGTCTGTGGCCTCAGCGGCGACCGTTTCCATCTTTCGCTGCATCACGGCGGCCAGGGCGATTGCACAGTCCACGACCTGTCCCTGATTGATTGCCCCAATGAGTTGGTGCTGATGGAATTTGAGCGTTGGATGCGAGGGGCCGGCCATCTGCTGGAGCCCTGAAGGCCCGCGTTCCTCCGCCCAGCCATGTCCCTACCCCGTAGCTCTCGCAACCTGCACCTACCCAATCCCACGTTGGGTAAACCTGACCGCGGTTCGCGACCGGTCCGGCGGAGGCGTATCAGCCGCCTCCGTCAGGTGCTGATGGGGCTGCTGCTGGTGAGTGCAGGCATCGCCCTGCTCCTGGCCCTGCTGCGGTTGCCTTCCCAGCTGGATACGGTGCTGCTGGTGAGCACCGCCATAGCCAATCTCATCAAGGGATTGACCCTCATGGGCCTGGGCCTGCTGCAGTTGGCCGGGGTGGTGGCCGTCGCCCTGGTCGCCCTGTTGGCTTTGCTGCTTTTGGGTGCAGGCCTGAGCCGCTGGCTGCGGGCCCTGGCCCCCAATTCTGCCTCCCAGGCCTCAAGGCCCAGGGGGAAGCGCCGGGAGCCTCTAACCCTTGAACCCCAGCCGCTACCGCCGGAGTTTGAGGGGGATCCCAGCTTGCAATGGTTACAGAGCTTGCGGGATGGTGGCAGCGGACCCCGTTTCAGGTGATGGTCCAAGCCGCCGCCTGCCCTTATGGACCCCCTCATCGCCGCCCTGCTCCAACCGGCCGCCTACGACCACCCGGTGCAACGGGTCCAACTGTTGGAAACCCATATTTCTTGGATCTTATTGACGGGTTCTTTTGCCTACAAATTGCGCAAGCCGGTGCAACTCGGTTTCGTTGATTTCAGCACCGCCGCCCGGCGCCGCCAGGACTGCATCGAGGAAGTCAGGCTCAATCGTCGTCTGGCCCCTGACATCTACCTCGGCGTGCGTGATATCCATGGCCCGCCGGATCAGGCCCGATTCCATGGCCCCGGCGCGGTGATTGAGGCGGCCGTGCAGATGCGCCAATTCGACCAAGAGGCCCTGCTTCCCCTGGTGCTGCAGCGCCAGGGTTTGGACGACTCGGCCATCGATGCCCTGGCCCAGCGTCTGGCGCTTTTCCATGACGCTGCCGCCGTGGCTCCGGCAGGGGGGGCCTATGGCTCGGCGGCCATGGTGATTTCCCCGGCCCTCGCCAATCTGCAGGTGCTGGAGGAGTCAGTTGCAAAGGCCGAACTGGATCCCCTGCGCCAATGGACCGAAACGACGGCTGAACAGCTCACACCTCTTTTTGAGAAACGTCTCGCCGCTGGCCAGGTGCGGGAGTGCCACGGTGATCTGCACCTTGGCAACATGGCCCTGCTGGACGGTGAAATTGTTGTTTTCGATTGCCTCGAATTCAATGAGAGCCTGCGTTGGATCGATCCGATCAGCGATATGGCCTTTCTGGTCATGGACCTAGAGCAGGTCGCCCAGCCCCACCTGGCCGTCCGTTTGCTTAATGGCTGGTTGGCCTGGGGTGGTGATTACGATGGGCTCCATCTTTGGCGTTGGTATCTCACCTATCGCGCCCTGGTGCGCGCCAAGGTGACGGCCCTGCGGCTTGCCCAGCTCCAACCCCCAGATTCCCCTGACAGTGACCCAACCCTTCAGCTGCGCACCCAGCTAGCCGGTTACCTAGCCCTGGCTCGCCAATGCTGCAAACCAGCAGCACCCCAGGTCGCGATCGCTGAAGGCACCATGCCCCAGGCCCTGCTTATCTGTCATGGCGTCTCCGGCAGCGGCAAGAGCCACCTGGCCCGGCAGATCTGTGACAGAGCTGGTTGGATCCACCTGCGCTCCGATGTCGAGCGGCGTCGCTTATTCGGCCGGTGGGGAGTCCCCGGTGGTCCCCGCTGGTCCGGCGAGCCGGGGGCTGATGCCTACGACGTGACAGTGAGCCAATACCTTTACGAGCAACGGTTGCCTGCCTGCGCCGAGGCGATCCTGGTGGCCGGGTACAGCACTGTGGTCGATGCCACCTTCCTTAAGTCCAGTCAGCGGTCCGTGATGGTTGACCTGGCCCGGCGTTGCGGCCTTCCTCTGGTAATTTTGGCTTGCTGCGTCAGCCCATCGTTGGCCCGTCGTCGCTTGGCAGAACGCCAGCAGCAGGGTGGGGATGCCTCAGAAGCCAACGCTTCAGTCCTGGAGCAGCAGATCCAGGACCAACAACCATTTACTCCAGAGGAAGCTCCAATGGTGCTAAGTGTGGATATGACTAACCCCTTCGATTTCGAAGACTTCTGGTCCGAGCTACAAAGCTTGCTTGCCAATAACAATTGCCAGACCCTCCCTTAGAACCACTCGTTGACGGCTTCTGCGGCAGTATTGATATTTTCTTCAGGAGTGCTGCGCTCAAATTGGATGGTGATGTTGCGCTTTTGTTCACCATCTGCGGCCAAAGCTTCGATCGGATAGAGCTGTTGGCCGTCGCGGAAAGGCACCTGAATGCGGAAGGTGCCATCGGCTGAGAG
>JBIKMU010000071.1:0-11527 GCA_044359075.1 Cyanobium sp.
ATCGGGACATGAGCTGCAATCAGGCTTTTCGCTGAATGCACTTGCTTCAGTGTCTTGATTGACCCAACCGCCCAACTGTTCAGCCAGGCCTAGTCAGATAAAACTTCTGCTTGTATTAAGGCCTGTTACACAGGGCCCTGTCCGCTGTTGGCAGTTGCTTATGCTTACTTCATGAAATCTGCCGCGCAGCGGCTTGGTCCAACTACTAATTGGGCGGACCCGCCTAAGTCGCACCGAAGCCCCCGACTGTCCGCCTAAGACGCAGCACTCGCCCGGCTGACAGCCGACAGAAGCATTGCGCCACAATGGTTATCACGGCTCAAGGGCTAACGCTGGTGCAGCTTAGGCGGATCCGCATAAGATGTGTTCACGCTGTTACAAAGGAGTGCAGGGGGCAGCTAGAGACGCAATAACAGAGACTCGCATGATTAATCCACCTTGAAATGAGAAGCGTGCAGATACTGCCGAATCCGCTACCAAAATGAGCCAAAGATGGTACGTTTATATAAATGTATGTGTCCTGACTATGGAGCATCCAACGACTGTCGCACACCCGTGCCGTTCGATGGATCGACAAGGGCCCAACAGGACCCATCCAGTCGCCATGGCCGTGCTGAGCGAACAAATCCTTCCAGCGGCGGCCCTGCGTCAGGAGGGTTCCCTGCTAGCGGCCAAGCAGTTCCTGGCACTGGGTCAACGGGATGCGGTGGACCAGGCCCTGCGGCGCCTGGCGGCGCGAGGCAAGCTCGTGAAGATCACCCGCGGTCGTTACGCCTTGCCCGTGTGCAGTCGCTTCGGCACCAGGCCACCGGGGCCGGTGCTGGTGATCGACCAGCTCACGGCGTTCCCTGGTTTCCGTCTGTGCGGAGCTGCCGCTTTGGCTAGCGGAGCTATTGAGTGAAGCGGCTCCGCTTGCGCTTGAAGTTAGTGGCTGATTCCTGATGCCAACAAGCAGATAACCTGGTCAAAAGCATGTCATGGCCGCCTTCGGCTGGTGCCACGTCAAGAACGCACTCCTAATGGCCGAACAGGGCCTTTGCTCCGAGGCCGTGGTGGCCGCAGGGCTGGAGAAGCTCGCCGCCCAGGCGGGTCTGCCCTTGAGCACCTTCGCCCTGCAGGAGCTGACCGAATCCGCCCGGCGTGCCGACAACGCCCAGCTGCTGAACGCCCTGCCCTCGGTGCCGATCGACCGCGCCACCATCCTGGATGCCCTGGCCGAAAGCCGCGCCGAGCGCTGAATGCTGGTGATCGATGCCTCGGTGCTGGTTGATGCCCTGCTGGTGGCTGGCCCTGCCCGGGTACGGCTGGCAAGCGACAAACTGCATTCTCCGGAACTGATCGATGCCGAGCTGCTCTCGGTGCTGCGCCGGCTCGTTCTGGCCGAGCAGCTCGATGCCCCCCTGCTCACCGGCGATGCCGCCTCTCCAGGGCACCGGGAATACGTTGCCCCGTGGAGGTGCTGGAGCCGTGACCAAACCTGATTGATGGCATCCAGCACGGGCTCAATGCCGAGCCGGCGGCGGTGGCGGACAATGGGGGTCCCGAGGATCGAACTCGGCTAAGGCGAATTATGAGTTCGCTGCATTCACCAGATTGCTAGACCCCCTTTGGGCGCCGCAGCGCCATGAACTTCTTACCAGAGACCGCGCACGTTGCTGGTGAAGCCCGGCAGGGTCGATCGGGGGGCGCCATCGGCGGCCGGGCCGCCAACCGCGCCGCCAACCACACTGGTGGCGAAGGGGGTGGATTGGTCGGCGGTGCGTACGGGGGTGGGATCGTGCTGGGTTTCGATCAGATAGCGATAGGTGGTCTCAACGGCACTGCCATCCCAGACGATCGCCTGATCGGGGAAGCCAAAACCCATGAACCGATTGCCTTCGATGCCGCCCATGGCGATTCCCAAGGCATCGGTGATCTGGTGGGTGATATCAACGCCGCGGGCGAAGGGGGCGCGATAGCTGTAATAGCTGGACCGCATCACCTCCGGAACAGTCACCACCTGACCGCAGCGGGTAACCTCCACCGGACCGGCGCCATAGGGGCGCAGGGGGCCCATGTCTGGGGCTTCGATGCTGGTGGTACAAACCACCGGGCCCGCCTGAGCCGCAGCCGCCCCGAACAGCAAACCGCTGGCGGCAACGCTGGCCGCCAGCAGCCAGCTGCCAAGAGACCGCTGGCGATGGGTCGATCGAAGGCGATGGGTCGGTCGAAGACTGGTATGACCGGGTGAGTAGCCCAGAAAAAGGATCATGGCGGCGATACCCCGTGAATCCGGCTTTTGCATTCATTCTGGGCCCCCATGGCCAGATTGGCGAATCGCGCCCTTGCGGCAGCATCCAGAAGCACCGATCCAGGCCAGCCCTGCAGCAGGATTGGGGCCAGATCCCCTTCCAGATCACCCAACCGATGGCCCCTGACGCCGCCGACGCCCGCGAGCGCCTGCTGAACCTGTTGGCCGAACGGGCCTATCGCCAGGGTCAGTTCACCTTGGCCTCCGGCCGCACCAGCCCCCACTACACCAACTGCAAGCCCGTCAGCCTCAGCGGTGAAGGCCTGGAGCTGCTGGGCGCCCTGTTGCTGGAGCAGGTCGATCCTGAGGCCGTTGCCGTGGCGGGCCTCACCCTGGGCGCCGATCCCCTGGTGTGTGCCGTGGCGATGCGCGCAGCCCTGGACGGCCGGCGCCTCGATGCCCTGATCGTGCGCAAGGAGGCCAAGGGCCACGGCACCGGCGCCTGGCTGGAAGGGCCCCTGCCCGCAGCCGGGGCCAGCATCTGTGTGCTCGAAGATGTGGTCACCAGCGGCGGCTCGGCCCTCAAGGCGGTACAGCAGCTACGCCAGGCGGGCTACCGCGTCGACCGGGTGGTGGCGATCGTGGATCGGCAAGAGGGGGGCCTGGAAACCCTCACCGCCGCCGGCCTGGAGCTCTCCAGCCTGTTCCGCCTCAGTGAGGTGGCCGCCCGCGCCAGCAGCGCTGCCGCCGCTTCCATCCCAACCGTCTGACCCAAACAGTCTGACCCCAAACAACCTGACCCCCTTCCCCCCCAACCCCATGGCCGCCCCTGTCTTCGCCTGGGATCCCACCATTACGCCGGGTTCTTTCCAAGCCCAACCCCGGCGCTGCGATTGGCCGGTCAGCCTGCTGCGCCTCGACGGGCCCGATGTGCTGCGATTCCTGCATGGCCAGACCAGCCAGGCCCTGGAGCAGGCCCAAAGCGGCCAATGGCTGTCCACCTGCTGCATCACCCCCACGGCACGGCTGCGGGCCCTGGCCGAGGTGCTGGTCGATGGCGAGGGGGCCACTTTGGTGATCCGGGTCGGCGATGGCGAGGCGGTGCGCAGCGCCCTCGATCGGGTGCTTTTCCCCGCTGATGCCGTGCGCCTGGGCCCCCTGGCCCCTGGGCTGCTGGTCGAAAGCATCGGCGTTGAAAGCGATCCCCAGGCGCCTGCGGCAGGCCGCTGGGCAGCGCTGGCGGCCCCCGATCAGGGCTGGCGATTGGGTTCCCACCTGACCCTGCTGGCCGCCGGCCAACCCCTGCCGGCGGCCCTGGCCGATCTGTCGCCCCTCAGCCCCCGGGAGCGGGAACACTGGCGCCTGGGCCAGGGCCTGCCGGTGGCGCCTAACGAAGTCAACGAGGACACCAACCCCTTCGAGCTGGGCCTCGCCGATCGGGTCAGCCTCAACAAAGGCTGCTATGTGGGCCAGGAAACCCTGGCCAAGCTGGCCACCTATGACGGCGTCCAACGCCAATTGCGGCGCTGGATCTGCGTCGAGCCACCAGCGCAGGGCACCGGCCTGGCTGCGGGCACGAAGCTGTGGGCCGCCGCTGGCGAGATGGCGGACGAGATAGCGGACGAGCCTGCCGACAAGGGGGAGGCAGCAAGCGAAAGCACCCAGCGGGCCGGGGTGATCACCTCCAGTTTCAGCATTGATGGCGGCCGCGTGTGGATCGGCCTGGCCCTGGTGCGCCGCCAGGCCCTGGCGGCAGGTCGCCTGCGCGCCGGGGAGGGTGCTGGGGCCCCCTGGCTGGAGTTGTCGCTCCCCGAGCGTTTCGTCGCGCCTCCAGTGGGATCGGGATCCGCCGCCAGCCGCCCCTGATTCAAGGCAGATTCCGGTTCAGGGCAGATTCAGATTCAGGGCAGATTTTGGTCCTGGTCGAGCAGCCAACGGGCCACGGCCCAGGTGGCCAGGTTGTCGTCCTGGTTGTAGCGAAACAGGCGCTGCAGCAGCTGGCGACTGGCCTGGACGGCGGCAGGGTTGCTGGGCTTGTCGCTGGGCTCGTCGGTGGGCCTGAGGTGCCATTGGCGCCACTGCCGCCACCACATCAGGCAACGGGCCCCATCCACCCCCTTTTGCCGCCATTCGAAACCCAGCCAACCGGCCACGCTTTTGAGCCCATAGCTGGGCACCGGCAGCAACCAATGGCGTCGCAGCCGGGCATGCACATCGACCAGGCGCGAGCGCAGGCGGGCGCGGGCCTCGGGCGTCACCCCCTGCCGCTCGGCCAGGCGCAGCAGGCTGATGGCCTCGGTTTCGCCGTAATGGAGCACGGGCCAGTCGGGGTAGCGCTCCAGCAGGGCCGCCAGCCGGCGCCAAAGCCTGGCTTCGCCGTGCTCTTGGAGGGCCAGCAGCGGCGTGAAGGGCGCCGCCGCCGCGCTGGCTGGCCACGGATCTGGCGCCTCTCCCCCAGGCCCCGCCGCACCGCCCTGGCGCCGCAAACGCACCAGCCCATGCAGAAAGTCATCCCGGGCATCGGGGTCCGATTCGATGTCGTAGAGCAACACCCCGGCGGCCCGGGCCAGCTCCGGCAATGCCGGCTCCGGCAATGCCGGCTCTGGCAATGCCGGCTCTGGCAGTGCCGGCTCTGGCAGTGCCGGCTCTGGCGATGCAAGAGCTGGCAGGGCGGGGCCGTGGTGTAACCGCCGGGCTTGGCCGCGCTGCTGCACCAGGGCCTGGGCCACCAGTTGGGGCGCCATCTCCCGGTGCTGTTCGCCATGGGCGGCCAGGGCGTCGGCCAGGTGCTGGGGATCGGCCGCCGCCAGGTCGGCCAGGCTGCTGATGCCGGCCTCCAAAAGCAGTTCGCGGCGCTTGCCGCCAATCCCGCTCACCTCACTGAGGTGGCCCTGCTGGCGGGCCTCGCCATCGCAGAGGTCCCGCCAGGAGCAAAGGGTGCATTTTTTGCGGTCGCTCACCAGGGGGGGCGGCCCCTGGCGCTCCAGGTCCGCCGCCAGGCGGGTGAGGCTCTGGTCCAGTTGGGAGCCCAGGGAGCCAGCCAGATTTACCTTTTCGGGGCGCCCGGCACCGGCGCCGCCCAGCACCAGGCCCTGGTCCACCGGCGCTCCTTGGCGTTCGGCCAGCAGCCGGCCCCACAGGGCCAACACCAGGCGATGCTCCCGGGTGACGTGGTGACCCTGGCGGGCCAGCACCGGCTGATAGCGAAACGGCCCCCACTGGCTGGCCCCCTCCAGCCGCAATAGCAGGCTGGGATGGCCCTCCAGGGGCTGGCCACCGCCACTGAGGCCGCTCAGCCGCAGGCCCATCACCCCCGGCCGACCCTCGCGGCAGGCGGATTCGCCATGGCCGGGACGTTCGCTCACCAGCAGCTGAAACAGGCGCCGCTGTTCATCGAGGGCCAAGGCCCGGTGGGCACTCCAGACCCGTCGCTCCGTTGGTCCATGGCGATCCAGCCAGGCGCGGCGGCGACACCGCAACCAGCTCGCCAGCAAGCGGTCGCTGAGCGCCCCCTGGCGGGGGGCGGATCCGGGCTTCTGCACAGGGGATCCGGTGATGGGAGCGGCCGCCACATTCGGGTAACCAAACGTTAATGGTCGCGGTGGCCTGCGCTCAGGCCGGCCCCCTGGCGGCGGGCGGGGGCCCCCGCGTACTGCACCATGCCCCGAGAGTTGTCGCTTTGGGTCCCATGTCCTCCGCGCCCCTGCCGCTGCAGGCCAGCCCAATCGCCTTTGGCACCGACGGCTGGCGCGGCATCCTCGGCGTGGACATCACCGTCGAGCGGCTGCTGACTGTGGCGGCGGCGGCGGCACGGGAGCTGGAATCCTCGGCCCCTGAAGGCCTCTCCAGCCGCGAGGTTGTGATCGGCTACGACCGCCGCTTCCTGGCCCCGGAGCTGGCGGCGGCGATCGCGGCGGCGGTGCGCGGCGCCAATCTCCAGCCCGTGTTGTCGGCCAGCCCCACCCCCACCCCCGCCTCCAGCTGGGCGGTGGTGGAGCGCGGCGCCCTCGGCGCCCTGGTGATCACCGCCAGCCACAACCCACCGGAGTGGTTGGGCCTCAAGATCAAGGGACCCTTCGGCGGCTCGGTGGAGGGGGATTTCACCGCCCGGGTGGAGCGGCGCCTGGCCGCCGGCGGCATCACAGTGCCGATCGCCGGCGACACGGAACAGTTCGATGCCATGGGCGCCTACGTGGCGGGCCTGAGGGCCAAGGTGGATACGGACGCCCTGGCGGCGGGGCTGGAGCGGCTGGGGCTGCGGGTGATCGTCGATCCGATGCACGGCTCGGCGGCCGGGGTGCTGCCGGCCCTGCTGGGAGCCACGGCGGTGGATACGGGCGTGATCCGGGAGATCCGCTCCAAACGCGACCCGCTCTTCGGCGGCAATCCGCCCGAGCCCCTGGCCCCCTACCTGGCCGAACTGATCGCCGCCGTGCGGGCCAGCACCGCCGCGGGCCAGCCGGCGATGGGCATCGTCTTTGATGGCGATGGCGACCGCATCGCCGCCGTCGATGAGAACGGCCGTTTCTGCAGCACCCAGTTGCTGATGCCCCTGTTCATCGACCACCTGGCCCGGGCGAGGGCCCTGCCCGGAACGGTGATCAAGACCGTCAGCGGCTCCGATCTGATGGCCCTGGTGGCCGAAGAACTGGGCCGCCAGGTGATCGAGATGCCGGTGGGCTTCAAGTACATCGCCGCCGAGATGCTGGCCGGTGAGGTGCTGGTGGGCGGCGAGGAATCGGGGGGGGTGGGCTTCGGCATGCACCTGCCGGAGCGGGATGCGCCGTTTGCCGCCCTGCTGCTGATCGAAGCGCTGGTGGAGGGCGGTGTGCCCCTGGGCCAGCGAATTGATGCCTTGCAGGCACGCTGCGGCGGCGAGGCCGCCTACAACCGCCTCGATCTGCGCCTGGCGGACATGGCCGCCCGCGGCCGCCTGGAGCGTTTCCTGGCCGAAACGCCTCCGAACGAAGTGGCCGGTGCGCCGGTGCGGCAGGTGATCAGCACCGATGGCGTCAAGCTGAGGCTGGGGCCCAGCCACTGGCTGATGCTGCGCTTCTCCGGCACCGAGCCCGTGCTGCGGCTCTATTGCGAATCACCCACGGCCGAGCGGGTCGAAGAGGTGCTGCTCTGGGCAAGGCAGCTGGCGGAGGCCATTTGAGCAACGACAGCCCGCCCGCCACCCCCCTGGTGATCGCCAGCGGCAACGCCGGCAAGGTGCGTGAATTCGCCGCCCTGCTGGCTGGCCTGGGCCTGGAGATTCGGCCCCAGCCCGAGGGCCTGGAGGTGGAGGAAACGGGCCTCACCTTTGGCGAAAATGCCCGCCTCAAAGCCGTTGCGGTGGCCCGGGCCACCGGCTGCTGGGCCCTAGCCGATGATTCGGGGCTGGCGGTCGATGCTTTGGATGGGGCGCCGGGGGTGCATTCGGCCCGCTATGCCGCCAGCGACCCGGAACGCATCGCCCGGCTGCTGATCGAATTGGCCGACGCCAACAGTCAACGAGCCGCGGCCGGCCTGGCAGCGCAACGCAGCGCCCGCTTCACGGCAGCCCTGGCCCTGGCCGACCCCAGTGGCAACCTGCGCCTGGAGGTGGAGGGCCACTGCCCGGGCGAGATCCTGGAGACCCCCCGCGGCAGCGGCGGCTTCGGCTACGACCCGGTGTTCCTGGTGCCTGAAACGGGCCTGAGTTTTGCCGAAATGGACAAAGCAGCGAAGGCTCGTATCGGCCACCGCGGCCGGGCCTTTGCGCTGCTTGAGCCGGGGTTGAGGGCGTTGCTGGGCTGAGGGAGGCAGAAGATAGCGCTTTACACTCGCAAACCATGCTTCTTTTCCCGAATTAAAGACATTCTTAGCCCTACTTACACGCGGGATACTTCTGAGCATTGCCAGCCAATCGATGCAACTTGTAGCTGTGCAGAGAAATGTATTTAACTCAATCAGTTTACCATTATTTTGAGTAGATTAGGGGCACGGCCCAAGAAACCGACCAGTAAATAGGCCCTTGATTTTCAGCAATCAGACATCCTGGTGTCAGCCCAATGACATAAGCAACAAGAAAGTTAAACAACCATGGAAAAGCCGAACTCTCACAGCAAAATCGCGGTAAGCTACCGCATCGATTATCAGCCTGCCAAGATGGAGACCTTGAAATGACCAAACCCTTGACATGACCAAAGTATTTATCATTCGCCCTTTTGGTAAAAAAAGGGTTACGGTACCAAATCCACAGGGGAATGATACCCTGGTGGAGGTTGACTTCAATCAGATCGACGAAGACCTGATCCAGGCAGCTCTAATCAAGAATAATCTCAAGGGCTATACGACTGAATTGATTGCGTCAGCAGGCAATATCCGAGTAGATATGTTTAAAATGTTAATTGCCTATGACTTGGTCATTGCCGATATCTCCATTGATAACGCCAATGTTTTCTATGAACTGGGCATTCGGCACGGGCTTAGGCCCAATGGCACAATCTTGATCCGCTTTCCGACAAGCGGAAAGGATGTTCCCTTTGACCTGAAGACCGACCGCTATATCGCATACGAGCGGGAAAATCCATCTGCGGCCGTTGAACCGTTGGCCCAATCCATTAAGGAAACACTGCAAGTGATGGCCAGGGGTACTGCCGATCGCAGGCCTGATAGCCCGGTCTTCCTGCTTTTGCCAGGACTCATTCCGCCCGATGCAGCGAAGCTAACCTTGGTTCCGAGGGAATTCCTGGAAGCTATCGAGATTGCCCAGCATGATCAGTATGGTGCTACAACCCTGGCTCTGCTTGCTTGGGAAGCTAAACGGACCGAATGGGAACGGGATGGACTAAGGATCATCGGTCGTGTACAGAGGAAAATGAAGATGTTTGAAGCGGCTCGAGAGACCTGGGAGTCGATCCACGATATCTTGCCAGATGATATTGAAGCCAATTTACAACTTGCGACCATTTACCAACGCCTAGGAAAACTTAAACCAGCCGAGCAGGCCTGCTGTCGCGTGCTCGACAAAGAAAATCCACCAGCAGAGCCCAATGACCTAGCTGAAGCACTCAGTCAACTGGCTCGCAATCAAAAAACGATCTGGGTGGAGAACTTTCAAAGTTTAGCCTCAGAGAAGGAGCGACGCCAACAGGCAATCTCAGACAAACGGTTGGCTGAGGCCTTTGATAACTATAGAAAAGGCTTTGAAAATGATTTGAATCACTACTACTCTGGCATTAACGCCCTTGGCTTGCTGACGGCAATTGTCAAGTTGGCTGAAATAGAATCAGAAAAATGGTCCCATTCATTCCCTTCACAAAGAAGAGCTGACAATCAGCTCAATGACTATCAAGAGCAACTCGATCTTTTGACTGGCGCCGTTAAGCTATCTCTCGAAAATGCCCGCAGAAAAGCCGATGATGGCCGCAAACCAGATGAATGGGTGCTGCCTTCAGAGGCACAGTTTTATCTGCTCACTTCTGAAAATGTTGATTACGTCCGTACTTGCTATCAAGAGGCCAAGAATGCTGGTGGGCAAGACTTTTCGGTAGAGGCTGAGGCCAGGCAAGTGCTTATATTTAAAAAACTTGGCTTATTTTCTGAAAACTGCGATGCAGCGCTCGAAGAGTTAGGAACTTATCAGACTAGCCTCCAGCTAATCGATCAAGCCCAGCTACGTGGACGCATAATTATTGCCACCGGTCATCGTGCCGATGCGCCAGGCAGACCAAATCCGAGGTTTCCCAACACTCCCGAGTGCATTGATAAGGCTAAAAAATGGCTAAAAGAGACTATCCTGATTGAACAAGCTCAAACTAAAGGCTCACTTTTTGCTATGGCCGGAGCAGCCAGTGGTACTGACCTCCTATTTCTTGAGATTTGTGAAGAACTTGACATCTCAACTAAAATTGTATTGCCAATTCCTAAAGACGACTACCGGCGCAAGTCCGTAGCTGACGGTGGTGCAGTCTGGATTGAAAAATTTAACAACCTTGTTGATCGCAACGAGCCTATCATTTTGAGCGACACTGATGAGTTGCCTACCTGGATAGAAAATCTTCAAAATTATAATGTATTTCAACGGGGCAATATATGGATGATGGAATACGCCAGGCTCCAGCCCAATAGTGATGCTACACTGATTGCCCTCTGGAATGAAAGATCAGGAGACGGACCAGGTGGCACCTCGGATATGGTCAATCTTGCCACAGAAAAGGGTCTTAAACTTTGTAGTGAAAATACAAATAACCTTTTCAATCTACCCCCGTAAAATATTGTATAATTAACAATAGCTGATCGATAAATTTATGCATCAGCCACTCAATGTAAAATCACACTCTGGAACAACAATGACCAACAGTTTTGTTCAAGTAAAGCTCTCCAAAAAAGCCCCCTACAAGCTGCTTGCCCTTGATGGAGGTGGCATTAGGGGAGTGCTTTCGCTAGAGATTCTTGCTGAAATTGAACAAATGCTTGGCGATGCACTTCGCCAATCAGGCCAGCTTAAGCAAGACGATAACTTTGTACTCGGTGATTATTTTGATTACATTGCTGGGACAAGTACAGGTGCGATAATTGCCACGGGATTAGCCCTAGGCTGGAGTGTCAAAAATTTGCAAGATCTATACGAAACGTATGGGGAAGAAATGTTTCAAAAACTTCCCTGGTCCAAGTTGATTCGCAAGCTTACAAAGTACGATTCATTGCCACTTGAAAAGATTTTAAAGCGTAAGTTTGGTCATTCTACTACCATGGGAGACAAAGATCTGCGCACCTTACTTTTGCTTGTCATGCGTAATGCCACCACTGATTCACCATGGTTGCTGACAAATAACCCTAAAGCTAAATACAATGATCCTGCACGAAGTGATTGCAATCTTAATCTACCGCTTTGGCAATTAGTTCGTGCCAGCACCGCGGCTCCTATTTTCTTTCCGCCTGAAGAAGTGGCGATTGCCGCAAATAAAACCTTCAAGTTTGTTGATGGGGGCATGACATCTTTTAACAGCCCAGGCTTTCAGCTTTTTCTTATGGCTACTTCTGCACCATTTAATGTAAATTGGGAAACAACCAATGAACAGGACATGCTATTAGTATCAATAGGCACAGGCCTAACGCCTGGAATCGAAACAGGCAAGACCAATAAAGGCAAAAAGAAGTTTATAAGTAGACTAAACTTTATAGACAATATATTAACACAGGCTAGTGTCACGTCCCAGAAATCTGCGAGCAAAGGCGATGGAGTTTCTCCAGGATCGAATCTGCGGTCGCAGTCCAGCTGAAAGGCGCTGAATCCTTGTTGTAGTTTGCGATGAAGTGCTCGATTTT
>JBIKMU010000072.1:0-11455 GCA_044359075.1 Cyanobium sp.
GGCGCGGCTCACCCACAGAGCCGGCGTTGACGATGCGGCGCACGGGCAAGGCCATCTCCCGCTCGGCTGGTGACTGCGGATCCGTCGGCGCCTGCACGCGCACACGGATGACGCCATCCCGCAGCTCCCGCACATAGGGGCGGTGGGTGTGGCCGCAGAACAGGGTGTCGGCGTCGGCCGTCTGCACCCGCTCCAGAGCGGCAAAGGCATCCATGTCGGGCAGCAGGTATTCGTGCTGACTGTTGGGACTGCCATGCACAAACAGCAGCCGATCGCGTCGCAAGGACATCGGCAGGCTGGCGAGGAAGGCCTTGTTCTCCTCGCTCAGCTGCTCGGCAGTCCATTGATGGGCCTGATGACCGCGCCGTTCCGCCAGCTGGGAGGGGTAGCTGCACTCACAGGAGTTGAGCCCCTCGATGATGTCCTCATCCCAGCAGCCCTGGCAGCTGGGGATGGCACGCTCGCGAACCAGATTCACCACCTCATTGGGCTGGGGGCCATAGCCCACCAGATCCCCCAGGCAGGTGATGGTGGTGATGCCCCGCTGGTCGATGTCGGCGAGCACGGCCTCCAGGGCAGCGAGGTTGGCGTGTAGGCAGGAGATCACGGCATGGGTCATGGCGATCAGGCGGCAGGGGATGGATGGGGCGGGGCCTTCCGTTGGCGCAGGGGTGCCTGCTGCAGCTCCAGCACCGCATCGCTGAGCAGGCAGTCGGCGAGGGTGGCCTCGATGGCGGCGGGATCGAGATCCTTGCCCTGCACGACCAGGCGCGACAGGCGCTCCGGGCGACCGTCGGGCGGTGCGATCGTCTGCAGCGGCAGAAACTGCGATCCCTCCTGGCTCACCATCCAGTTGCAAAAGAAGGCCCGGCCATCGGGCAGGTTCATCAGGGCCTTGGCGCGGTAGACATCGCCATAGGCACCGTTCACCAGTTCGAACCAAAAGCTGCTCAGGCTGGCGGGATCCCAGACAGAGCCGTTGAGGTTCAGGCTCCAGGCCTGCAGATGGCTGAAGTCCAGCGTGTCGTGCCGGGGCAGCTCAGGGTCTCGACCGAAGTGCAGATGGCGATCGGGAGTGAGATGCAGGGCTTCCAGCTGCGGCAAAATCCGCCGCTCCATCCCTGCCAGTCCGGTCTGCGCAGGTGGATGAAATTGGGGCAGTTCGATCAGCGCGAGCAGGCCGGCGGGATGGGGTGCCAGGGCCAGATCCGGATCGCCCAGATCCAGCAGCTCCGGGCACTGGTCTTGCAGGTAGGCCAGATCAATCCCGCCGTCTCTGGCCTGGGCGAGACCCTCGTCGGGATAGCCCGAAAGGCGCAGATAGCCAGATGGTCCCGAATGGCTCTGGATCTGGCTCAGGATCCAGCTGGTTTTGCCGCAGCCTGGAGGCCCTGAGATCAGCAGGGACTGGCTCATGGCGCCACGACGCAGGCCTCGAGCTGGGCCCTGAGCCCTGCCTGGTCAAGGTCTTTGCCGATCGCCACCACCTTGGTGTGGCGCTCTGAGCCCTCGGGCCAGTCGGAGTCGTCGATTGTGAAGCGCTTGCCGCACAGGTGAAACAGATGGCGGCGGTTGCTCTCGCGAAACCAGAGCACCCCTTTGGCGCGGAACACCGATGCAGGCAGTTGCTGATCGAGAAAGTGCTGGAAGCGGCGAAGGTCGAACGGGGCCTCAACGGCCAGGCTCACAGAGCTGAATCCCTCCAGCTCAGGGGTATGGGCATGGCCGTAATGCTCATGGTCGTGTTCGTGGTGATGGTGGTGATGCCCATCGCCATGGCTGTGGTGGCTGTTCTGGTGGTCATGACTGGGATGACTGGTTGCATGCCGATGGAGCTGATCTTCGTGGTGAACCTGCGCATCGTCCCTGGCCTCTTCCTGGGCCTGCAGTTCAGCCAGCCGGTCGCTCTCGAACAGGCCCACGCTCAACAGCAGACCCAGCGGCACATCCCCGCGGCAGGCCCGCAGGATGCGGGCATCCGTTTTGATCGCCCGTAGTTCCGCCTCCACCTCGGCTAGGCGCTGCTCATCCACCAGGTCGGCCTTGTTGAGCAGCAGGATGTCGCCGTACACCACCTGGGCGCGGGCGATCGGGCTCTCCAGTGCGGTGGCGCTGAAGTGCTCGGCGTCGATCAGGGTGATGATCGAATCCAGCCGCAGCCGGTCGCGCAGGTCGCCAGCCATTAAGGTCAGCGCCACCGGCAGGGGGTCAGCCAGTCCGGTGGTTTCCACCACGATCAGATCGATCGGCTCCGGGCGCTGCAGCACGCGATGCACGGCGTCCTGCAGTTCCCCGTTGATCGAGCAGCAGATGCAGCCGTTGCTGAGCTCCACCATCGAATCGCTGGTGGCCACCACCAGCTCGTGGTCGATGCCGACTTCCCCGAATTCGTTGACCAGCACGGCGCTGCGCAGGCCCTGCTGGTTGCAGAGGATGTGGTTGAGCAGGGTGGTCTTGCCGGCGCCGAGGAAGCCGGTGAGCAGCGTGACGGGGACCTGGATGGCCTGCTGATCCATGGACCACCATCGGCGAGAACGGTTCTCATTCTGCCCGATCGGTGCAGGTCACGTAACCGGAGCAGCGCCCTTGCTGAGGCAGAGTGTGTACATGTGTGCAACTCGCATCCATGTCCGCGCCTGAGCGCCACTGCACCTCCAGCCGGGAAGGGAAGGTCATGCTCTCCTGCTGGATTTCCGAGGAGCTGCGCCAGGAGCTTGATCGGGCCTGGGCCGAGCAGGGCCTCAGGCCCCATGGCCGCACGCAGAAAGGCATGGAGTCCATGATCAGGGCCTTCCTGACAAGTCATGCAGCCGGAGAGCCGTAAGCCTTTCCGTTTGCATCGCCACGAACGCGTGGCGCCATGTCTTCCAGCACGCCGCCCCAATGACCTACCCGAGCCACCAGCCCTCGTTGCTGAACCGCATTGCGCGGGTGCTGCTGTGCCTGGTGTTTGTGAATGCCGTGATCGGCAAGCTGACGGGCTTTGCCGGTGTCGCAGGCGCCATCGCCACCAAGGGGCTGCCGCTGGCTCCGGTGCTGCTGGTGGCCGCCATGGCCCTGATGGCGGTCGGTTCAGCCCTGGTGATCAGCGGGTGGAAGGCCCGACTCGGAGCCGTGCTGCTGTTGCTGTTCCTGGTGCCCACCACCCTGCTGTTCCACGGCGATGTGGCGGACAGCGGCGAACGGATTCAGCTGTTCAAGAACCTGGCGATCATGGGCGGCTTGCTGCTGGTGGCCGACCAGAACAGCAGGGGCTGAGGGGGGATTTCCCGAAATCTGAAAAATTTCCGAGGCACCCTGCGCCGCTCCCCGAAACAGGGGGAATACCCCCAGGTTTGCAGACCTCTACAGCGATCTGCAGGGATCTCCAGGGAGTTGCAGGGAGCTGATTTTGAAAAGCGAATTATGAGGAGAATTCGCGATTTTTTTCGCGTCAGTTTCTCCCCTTTTGAGGTGTTGATTGTTTGACCGGTGGTGTTTCCCGGGCTCCGGGCGGTTGCAGTGTTGATCGGCTCGGGTGTCAGCGGCGGCGGGGTTGTTTGGTTGAACGCTGCTGTGCTCGCTCCGCTGCATCCATCCGGCGTGCCAGGCCAGCGGCCCAGCGGCGGCCAGGGTCACCGCCCCAGCCATCCCAGGCCTGACGGCCTTTGCCGTAGGTCTCCCAGCTGGAGCCCTGCTTGTCCACCTCATGGCGAGCGAAGTAACTCACCATCCGATCGATCGTCTGCGGTGAGAGCTCCTGGCGGTTGAGCAGTTGCCGCGCCCGGGCCAGCCCCACCGGCGTCATGCCCCGGTTGGAAGGGGACTGTTGGGCCCGGCGCTCCAGGGCACGACGGGCGGCAGCGGCCACAGGCTCGGGTGGCCGGAAGGAGAGGCCGGCGTAGAAGCTGCGGGACCGCCGTGCCATCGGGTGAGCTGGTGAGTTCAGCGACGAGCCCCGCGGCCGTTCACCGCGAAGGACGCCCGGTACAGCTCGGAAGCTGACATCGCCTGCGGGTTGATCGGTTCGCCGTTGCTGCCAATGCCCGACACCGTCAGCCCACCAGCGGCCTGCATGCCCGCCGGGCCCCGCTGTTGGAACAGGAAGCCATAGACGGGATGCACGCGCATCTGATCGAGGAACTCCGTCGTGGTCATCGGCCGGCCGTCGTCCCCCAGCAGCGGCTTGCCCTGAGAGTCCAGGGGTTCGAGCACGTCCTTGCCGTCGCTGCCGGTGGTGAGACGGAAGCAGGTGCCCAGCTGCCCCTTGAAGATGTCGAAGAATGTCCCGCGCGCGTCACCGCCGGTGCGGCCCTCAGCCTGGGAGAACGCCCGCTCCAGCAGCCGGTCCTTGCGGAGTTGGAGCACCTGCTGCTTGGCTTCATCGCGCTCGGCCGCGACGGCCGCCACCTTCTGGGCGGAGGCCTCCTCCATCTGGCGTTCGCGCAGCTCCATCTGCTGCTCGAGGATCTGCTTCTGGCGTTCGGCCTCCTGCAGACGGGCGTACTCCTCGGGGTTGATCTCCGAGAAGCGGTTCAGCTGTTGGCGCAGGGTGCGGATTTCTTTCTCGAGCTGGTTGCTCTTGCGCCGCTCGGCCCGCAGGGGATCGCTGAGGCGGCTGTCGTCTGCACTGGCAGCACCAGCGCCATCACCAGCAACCGCAGAACCGGCAGCGGCCGTGGTGGCGGCAGCAGCACCAGCAGCACTTGCAGCACCGGCGCCATCAGCAGCAGCCTGGTGATCAGCAGCAGCACCATCGGCGCCCTGGTGGGTGGAGTAGTTGTCGTCAGCGCCCTGGCCGCTTGCTACGGCGGCGGTGCTGGAGGTGGAAGAAGTAGTGGCAGTGGCCATGACCCATCGCGGCTGTCGTGGAGTGAGCACCCCATCCGGGCTGTGCTCTCCAGCTATTGCCATCGATCTGTGAGGAGACGGCAGTGCAGCGAGGTTGAAAGCCCCTGAGCTGTCTACGGTCAAGGTCAGATGTCACCCACCCCGTGAAGCGCCTGCTCTCGATTGCGTTGATCGCTGCTGCGGTGCTGGGCGGCAGCGGGGCCATGGCCTGCGAGAAGCACCTCAACGGGCACCAGAACAGCAGCGACACCAACACAGAGGGGACCAAGAAGTAAGCGACAAGAGCGGCCCCGCTCAGCCCCGGGACAGCTCCAGCTGCCTGGCCAGCCACAGCTCCACGTCCTCGTAGGTGTAACGGACAAGGTTGCCCAGCTTCACGAAGGGAGGCCCGTAGCCACTGGAGTTCCAGCTGTAGATGGTGGAGAGCGACACACCCAGGTACGTAGCCAGTGTTTCTGGCGTGTAGAAGCCGGAGGGAAGGGTGGTAGTGCTCGTGTCGGCGTTGGCCGCGGCACGCCGCTTGGGGATGAACAGCCAGCTCCCCAGGGGCAACTGATCCGACGGGCGGGCGGTGATGGTGGGGTTGAGGCTGCGCAGGGTGGTCACGGTGGTGCCGTGTCGTTCGGCCAGCACGTTGAGGCTGTCGCCGGGGCCCACGACCACCACCCGGTTGGGCTTGAGCGCCGCCTGGATGCGTTCGCCCAGCAGCGGCTGGGTCAGCGAACCGATACCGCCTGCGCCGTAGAGGCCCGCGAACTCGGTAACGGAGAAGGCGGCGAACTGGCCGCGGCTTGGGGACGGCAGCACCCCTGCCGAGGTGAGCTCGCCCAAGGGCCCCAGCCACACTGCCCCGAAGCAGGGTGTGAGCAGCGCCGGGGTGGTGGACGAAACCGGCCGGATGCCGCTGGTGCTCCAAGGAATGGCTGAGCTGAGCCAGTCCCAGGGTTGGGACGGTGTCAGCGGCAGCACGGCGCCGCGGGTGAGGTAGCCCTCGTAGGTGAAGTCGCCGGTGTCGAGCCCCGGGGCGTTCTCCTTGCTGGAGATCCCCCGCAGGCGCTTGATGAACCCCTCGAAGAGGAACCTCCCCGTGCGCTCGGAGTCGAGAACGCCTGGCAGCGCATTGGAGAACAGCAGGATGCGGGCATTGGCGTAGGGCTGCAGCGCCGACGGAGGTAGCGCCCCAGGTGAGGGAGTGCTCGTCACGGTTCAGCCCCGCTCCAGCGCGGCGGTGAACCCACTGCCCTGGCCGCTGAGCTGCGGGTCGCGGCTCCAGCCCGCCAGGGTGGGGAGCATCAGCAGCAACGCCTGGGCATGGCTGCCCCGCTGGCGGCGTAGGGCCTGCTCGATCGAGAGGCCCACGCCAAAACGGGTGATCGTCTCCTCCCGCAGCAGCTCTGTGTCGAACTCGATCACGTCCGCCTTCTTGACCGGCAGCGTCCCGTCCTCCGGCAGAGCGTCGGGGCTGACGGCCTTGCGGCGGGTCTCGATCGGGGCCTGGAGCTGATCAGGAGTCAGCCCAGCCAGCTCGGTGTCGATGGCGCAGATCGCATCCAGCTCCCGCCGGGCGGTGGGGATGGCGTCGGGATAAAGCTGTTCGAGATCCGCCATCGCGTCGTTGATGGCGCGGATCGCCGGCAGGCGGGCCGGGATCGAGAGGGCAACGCGGATCACCTCCAGATCAGCAGCGCGCCAGCGGTAGGGCGAGTCGGTCGGGGTCTGGCTCATGCGGCTGTAGGCGCGGCTGTCTCCTCTTGCCGCAGAGGCAACGGGGCCGAGTCCTCACCGGCTTTGGTCGCCGGGCTGTCATCCAGCGTCGGGCTGCTGATCGCATTGGCCGTCGCCAGTGCCAGCTGGTGACGCAGCTCCTCCCGAGTGATCACTCCCTTGTCGTAGAGCTCGATCCACTCCTTCACCTGTGGCTGCGGCTGGATCGGTGGGGTGAGGGGGCTCACTGTCACCTGCAGGCCGGCACCAGGGTCGAGCGGTTCACCGGTCAGCGCACACCAGTGCTGCAGCAGGGTCGAGAACAGGGACGCCTTCTGAATCGCCATCGCCTGAAGCAGTGCATAGCTCTGGGAGGCGGTGAGGCTGATCTCCATCTCGGTGCGGGCGGCACCGCGGTTCTGAGACGGGATCAACGCATCGCGGCGCATGGTGTCATCAAGGATCTGCAGCCAGGCCCGGTGCTCCGCCAGCGAGCGGGCCCGGATCTCCACGAACTCGAAGGACGCATCGGCGGGGAGGTCCATGCAGGTGTTGGGGCCCAGCACCACCGGGCCGGCCTGGCTGTTGCCCATGGCATCGACCATCCCCTTGCGCACGCCCACTGGCAGGGCCGTACGGCTCAGCAGTTCCTCGTATTCCGACTTGCAGCGGAAGTGGTTGAGGTACTGATGGGCCAGCCCCAGGTGCGGCAGGTCCCCCTCACCAAAGGCCGAGCCATCGGAGGTGTACCAGCAGGCCGGCAGCCGGTGGATGCCCTCGTAGGTGGTGGCCACCGGCTCATCGCAGCCCCAGCCGCTGCTGGCCTGTGGGTCGGCGCAGACCGGGTGATGGGCCAGCTGCATTCCCATGACCGCATCTCCGGAGGTGAGCAGCTGCAGGCTGCGGTAGTGCCAGCGGTCCGGGGCATCGGCATCGCCAAGCAGGGCGTTGATCTGCTCGGTGACAGCACCCTCGCTGCCGGGGGGCTCAGCACTGAACGGCCGGTTCACCGGTTCCCGCCAGATGATCCGCCCCGGCAGGCCATACGACACCGGCAGCTCCCAGTTGAGGCAGTTGGCCCGCGGCACCAGCTGCAGGCGGGGCAGGGACAGGCGATCACCGTTTCGCAGGGCCTCCTGCCGGTCCCCCTCACTGGGCCAGCTGTGCTCGGGCGGCAGCACCAGCACCAGGGCCGCACCGTCGCGCAGCACCAGCAGGTCGGCTGCAGCAAGGAAGACCCCCAGATCTGTGCCCCGGCCATCCACGTCGGTGAGCACTGAGCTCAGGCTCGCGGGGAGGCTGATCCAGCTGCCCCGGCTGAGCATGCCGGCGTAGGTGCGCAGGGCATCGCGGAAGAAGCCGGAGGGGCGGGCGGCATCCAGCCGTTTGCGGTAGGCGGTCTCCGGTTCCCGCTCTCCCTTGGGCAGGTACTGCTCCTTGCGGCTGCTGCCATCAGGGGCAGCGAGCAGGGCCCAGCAGTCGGCGGTGATCTGCAGGGAGGGCTGCAGGGCGGTCAGGGTGGGGTGTGATGCCCAGGGGGCATGAACAGTCGCTGCAGCAGAGATCGGATGGGATGGCACGGAGACCCAGGTGTGCGGGGAGCCACCGGCTCTTGCCAGCAGGTGCATGCGCACAGGCCGGATTCAGTCCCAGCCAGCGGAGCAGTGGGCCAATGGGCTGAAAAGACTCCTATCCAACTGTGTCGCCATCTGCACAGCTGGTTCACGGACCCGGAACCAGCGCTACCGATAGGGGGATCTGCGCAGAAAGACATGCCTGTACTTGCATCCCGGCGGGTGGCACCGTCTCTGATTGATGGGTCTCGGAAGGATCACCGGAGAGTGCGTGGTTCACGGAACCATCCATTGACGAATTCGGCGTCTTGGCAGATTCGACTGGGATTCTTAAAACTCAATGGAGGGAAAGGATGACGATGACGCCGGAGGAGTTCCGAGAGAACCTGGTTCTCAGCACAGTACCCATAAGACGGTATGAAGCAACGTTGCTACCCGGTGGAATCGCGTCCGCTTGTATGGTCGACTACCATGGGAAGCGAATACTTCTTTCGGTTCAGCACGCCACTGGGGACATGGGCGACTGGGGTATTCAATGCAGATATGAGCCAGGGAAGGGTACCGCCGTCTGGCGCATCGGGTCGATGTGCTTCATCAAGAGGATGAGTACGTCTAGCGGCGAGGCAAGGAACGTCGACTTATCGTATGTCGAGATTCCCGATGATCTAAAGATTACGGATCAGACCATCAATCCTCTGACCGGAACGATTGAGAAAGAGACTGATCGGCGTATCGGAAAGGTGGATTTCAGTCTCACTCCTAGTCGGGAGGTGGAGTACGGCTTCTCGGGGCAGGTCTTGCCCACTGTGTCCGGAAGCCATTTGACGACCGAACTCCGCGTCTATACCGGCCTCGTCTACGACGGCGACCACGACGACTACTACCGTTTTAAGCTCCCAATGGCACACCCAGGCCACGAGCAGTTCAAAGGCTGCAGCGGTGCTCCCATCATGGATGCCGAAGGGCATATTGTTGCGCTTGTTTGCTTTGGTGACATCGACGCGAACGCTATTTTTGGGGTTTCTTTGAAGAAATATGAGATGATGCTATCGGCGTCCTATGGACCTCTCTCTCAATGCACATAGAGGAAGGTGCGACGAAGCCGAACAGCACGCTGCAGCCGCGGTTTCGCCTCCGTTTCGCTCCGGCCTAACCGCGGCTGCAGCGTAAGCGTTGGGCGTATAGTAATGCTAACAGTTTCTCGCTGCTTTCGACATGACAGAAGAAGGCAAACAGATTGGATATGGAGAGATCGTCAAGAATGCAGGCAGTAATCTTGTCGATGCTTTGGGCGACATAGCTGAAGTGGGGCTGGATGCCCTTACGACATCAGCAGATGCTTGGGAGTCTTTGCCTGGCATAAAGATAGTAACGGGCCTCTACAAAGCAAAGACCAGCCTTAGACAGAGTCTTGATCTTCGCAAGCTTCAAGACTTCTTGACTTCTGCGGCAAAGGCCATTGAATCCTGTGACCAGAAGAAAGAGGACGTAATGAGGCATTTCGGTGGGGAGAAGAACAGGCAGAGACTCGGGGAAACAATGATTCTTCTTTTGGAAAGAGTCGACGACATGCAAAAGCCAGCGATCCACGGGCGGATCATGGGTGAGCTAATGACCGGCAGGCTGAGCTACCGAATGGCTATGAGTCTTTCCGCAATACTTGACCGTGTCGTCATGGATGATCTTGAAACGCTTGCCAAAGCAAATCCCTCCCTCTCGGTCTCCGATAACGACGAGGACTTCAGCGCCTTGCATCGCTTGCAGGCAAATGGTCTTATGTACCAGTCAGTTGATGATGCTGGTGATAGCGAGGGAAATGCCACACAGGAATTCAGTCTCACCGCCGCTGGCGAGCAAATGGCTAGCATCTATCGAGCTCACTTAGAGGATGGCGGATCAGATTGACTTGCTGCTGATGCCTGGTTGAGTTACTTGCCTCATTCATTGTCTTTTTGCCACAAGAAACTACTGGCGAGGCGGTGCCTAGCCAGCGTGCACACTGAAACGGAGGCATGCGCTATCAGTTTTGCAAAGTTTGGCCCCTTTCGGTGACGTCCCGTGCAGCTAGACTCTGAGATCATAGACAAATAACTATGGATTCAGGATATTTACCTCAAGTTCAGCGCTTGGGCCTAGGATATTCGAGGAATCAATTGATTCATATAGGCAAAATTGACGAAGCAATGGCCAGATTCTACAAACTGACGTTTTCATCTACTATCGTCAAGGATTACTTCCAGGCCTTTGGCGGCCCTCGCGAGATCAAAGGTATATCAGATTACGCTACAGACGATGCCAGGCTGCATTGTGATGAAATCAACCGGATGGCAGTTGTTTTTCTTCATTCGATGGTTGAGGAGATAATGCGTTCATTTGTCTTCCAGACTGCCACTGAAGATCCAGGGACTCTTGTGCGATGGTTCTTATCGCGACAAGATACCTCAACATCTTTGCTTCAGGCAGCACTTCAAGAAGCCCATACAAAGGAAGATGTAATGAGCAGAATCGCCATGGCAAAGCTGTCTGTCGCCACCGAGGCTGAATTGGTTAAGAAGATTTCCTCAAGACTTTCTGAGACTCTTCAGAGAACAAGCATACAAGGAATTGGCGACATAAATAAGATGCTGTCGATATGCGACCAGGTAGTTGATGACCATTTCATCCGGAAGTCAGAGGCAGTAATTGCTCAGGTTTGCTCGCGCCGGAATCTAATCGTGCATAATATGGACGAGAAAGACGGCGAAATCCTGGGCGTAGATGTTGAGACGATTGACGAGTGGGCCGACCGGATCCGAGATTTTCTTATGTATGTTATATGCGGATCAGGAAAAAGTGTTCAGGGTTTGTAAATAGAAGAGCAGGCAATTGATAAGTGCAGAGAATCCTTGCATAAAGATGCGGTGTACGGGAGCGGAGGCAATGGTCAATATCAATGCCTCTGACCGCTTCTGATCTTGGCATCACTCCTCCCCCACATCCCACGCGACAACCCGCTGACTGCAGGCCACCACGATCTCCCCCCATCGCTCCCGAGTAACTCGGGATTCCTGAAAAAAGCGACCAGCCCGGCAACTTGATTTAAGCCAAGCGCCAGGTGTCAGACAACCATTCAGTTCGGCTATGCAGTGATCAGTTGTTCGCTTGTAACAAGCCGCCAAATGTGCATAAGCACCATCCACGAGGATGCGTGCCTCTGCCATGCGTAAAACCAAGCAGAAATGTACCCGTTCAGAGGCCGGGACGCGCTGACGCGGCCGAATGCAAGCATGATCACTCCACTGAGCATGCAGAGATGCGGACTGTTGTTCTTCCTGTCCTCAGGGATCGGGCAACAGCGATGGCATCTC
>JBIKMU010000006.1:0-121657 GCA_044359075.1 Cyanobium sp.
TCGCGATCAGAGAGGGGAACCGGTAGGTACCACTCGGTGGCATGGCTGTCGACGACCACCTCCTGGAGTGTGTGGGGGTGGGAGGAACCTCCCTGGAGGCCGGTGACATCGGCGACGCGCAGTGCTAGTTGGGAAGCCCCGGCTTCCAGGGCGAGTTGCCGATCGCTGTCGGCAATTTCCCAGAAGACGTAAGCCCACTGGGGATCGCGGGGAAGGAAGACGACGCGGGTTTCGGGCTCTGGCGGGGCGGTGTCTTCTGGCTGGGTCTCCATGGCCATGACGGCCGTGATGATGGGTCCCAGATCTGGCAGATCAGGAGTGGAGGCAATGGATTCCAGCAGCTCTTGCTTGGACTTAAAGCTGTGGGGGTTCACCCCAACCTCTTTGGCGATTTGACGCAACTGGTTGAGCGTCAGCAAGGCCAACGAGGAGAATTCGTTCACAGCAATGAGATTGGCTGAATCCCAGTCTGGACTGATCGCTGCCCTTCTGCTGACTGAGGGGTTTGGCCGTCAGCATCCGCTGACCCTCGTCCAGGGTAAGTCAGGCGACTGGAAAGCAAAAAACGCCACGAGAGCTTGCGTGGCGTTTGGGATGGTTTGAAATTGGCGTATTAGCGGCCGATGCTTCGGTAAGGGACTTTGGAGAGGTAGTCAATAGATGCGTTGCCAGCAGGAGCTCCTACACCGCGCATTGCAGGCAAGGAACGCACCCAGGTGAGGTAATCCTCTGGATAGCCGCCTCGCCGTTGCTTTGCGCGAGGTGGATAGGCTTTGGCTGTTCCGGTATAAACGATCTGGGGGAACCCGAGCACTCCTCGATGATAAGAGTCGTAACGGGGTGAGGTTATGTTGAAAGGAGTTTCGCCGATCTGGCGAGAGCCCACGACCCGATTGCGGTGGTAAGGAACCGTGTCGTAGCCAAAATTATCTAGGTATTCTTCTGAATTGATAATGTCATCAACCATGCCCTTGACGCCTCGCGTCATCAGCACGGCGGACCAAGCGATTTCTTCGGACTTGCCATGAACGGTGCGTCCTAGCAGCTTCTCGACAAGGTGACGAGCAACCTTGTAATTGCTGTTGAGATTATAGAAACTGCGGTTGAAAGTATCCGAAAGACAAAGTGATCGGATGAAGTCACGGACAGTAATCTGGCCATCCCGCAGTTGGCTTTCCAGGGTGCGGTCCCGATCCACCTTGAAGGCGTGAAAGAAAATTTGGCGATAGGCCGACTCGATTACGAAATTCTGATCTTCCCGGTCCAGGGATTTTTCCAAGGACGCTGCCTTGGGATCCTCGTCAGAGCCGACCCGAAAGGCAGTCACCCTGGAGTTTTTGGTGGTGGGGGCGTAGTTGAGGAGGGGAAGAGCCACGCGGGGTCAGGCATCCGTGACAAGGATTCTAGAAGCGACCCCCCCTACCTGTCTCGGCTAGGGACCGCAGGACTCACAGACCGTAACGTTGGTGCAATTGGCGTTGGCCGCGATCACCAGCCCAGGGGTGAGAGCGGTCGCTGCGCTTTGGATGGGGCCGTAGTGGGACCTGGAACCGCTAGGGCTATCCCCGGGTCGGAGCTGGCCAGGTGGCTCTCCCTGGCTTCGCCCCCGACCAGGCGGGTTTCGATGCAAAATGAGGCTGTGTTGGAAAGCCCTTCGACGGTGCTGCTCCGCAGCCTCACGTTCGGGCCAAGAAAGCTGAAGCGCTCGACGCTGCTCATCGTTTCGTAGTCCGTTGTCAGCAGCAGCTCGTCGTTGGCGTCCATGGCAAAGCGACCGGCGACGGGTGCCGTTTCCGCGTAGCCCCGATCCCGCAGTAATAGCCCCTCGCGACCCAGGCCATCGGTGGGGATCAATCCGAACAAGCTTTCGCCTTCGTGTGCTTCGCCGGCTTTGTCCCAGGCCATTGAGCCGCTCCAACGCACCTGGCAGCCACCGACCAGCCCGGTTGGATCTTGACCGTGCAGGGTGGCGATAGCGATTAGCCGGGGGTCCTCCGGCCCAAGGGCCAGCACTTCAATGAACGAACTCCCAGCCTCGGCCCGGCGATGCAGCAGGTGATGGCTGCTGCGGCGGGATCGCCAGCGCCCACAGCTCTGCCGGAAGAAGGCCAGGGCATCAGTCGGTGAATTGGTCACGGGCAGGGCGCGGAAATTCGAACACGATGATCGCAGTCAGGGTCTGGTTCAGCGAGGTTTGGGCTAGGGGACCGGTGCGCTTCGATCCAGATCAGCAGATCGGCCAATTCGAGGCTCAGGGGCGTTATGGATCGGTTCGTGGCGAGCCGTTCAAACAGGGCGCCAAGTCCGACCAGTTCGCGGACAAAGGCTTGGGTAAAACCAGGATCTTCGGCGATCATGGGCTGTGCCAGGACCCAGGATTGAATGGTGGCGCTGGACGGTGATTCGCCATGACTGCGAGAGGCGATGGTCTGGAGGGTTCGCAGTCCGTGGGCCAGCAGTCTTAGCTGATGGTCCTCCTTGGGGGCCAGGCTGAGACTTTCGATCCAGCGCAGGTCGTCGACGCTTAACACTATGGTTTGGAAAGAGGTGGTGTCGCCGCAGAGATGGCGGCCAGTGGTATGAGCCGGAACCCACAGGCGTGGCCAGCTTCCAGACGCCAGTGGATCCTTTCGACTTCACAATCGGGGAAGGTCTGACGAATCAGTAAAAGTTCCTGGTCGCAGATCACCGGGAATGCTTCCGCGATGCGCATTACAGAACAATGGTGCTCACTGATCAGCCAGGCTTGGTTGGGGCTATCGGGGGGGAAGGTGTCGGAAGGCTCGCGGTGGAAATCGGTGACATAACCCTCGCTGCAGCGCAGTTCTGCCAGGCGCTGCAGTCGCTGCTGTAGGGGGCCCTCACCGATCTGGTGGCGATAGGTGGCAGCTTTGACAACGGCCTGCTGCTGCAGCAGCACTGCTTGGGTTTCGGGGGGCAAGGTGGCCGCCATGGACTTGAGCAGGCCCAAGGCAAAAGCCTCATTGCCATCGGGGAAGCAGCCATGCCCGGCCACCGTGAGCCTCCAGCGATTACTCGGACGGCCCGGACCGACTTGGGAGCTACTTGCTTCGACCAATTGATCTTCCTCAAGGCCGCGCAGGTGGCGCCGCATCACCTGGACGGAAACCGCAAGCTGCTCGGCGAGTTCAGCGGCGGTGCACTCCCCTTGGCGCATCAGCACAGCCAGAACGGCTTCCCGGGTGGGAGGTGCCTCGGCGGTGACGCTGGAACGGTTACGGGGTTGGGGCTCCATGGCAGGCACATTGCCCAACCACCATGCCACGCATTTTGACGCTTCGTTGGAGGCTCTTTGGCCACGATCCCCTCCCCCAGGGAGCACAATGGCCCTTGATGAAGCGAAGGCCCCAGCTCCTGGCCTCAGTGCCCTAAGATCTGGACTTACGAAACTATGGGGTTTCGCAAGTCAATGCGGCTGATTCCTGCCGTTCTTTGAGCCCCTATCCCTGTCCTTGCTATTGCTTGCCGTGCCTGCTTCCGACGCTTCTGTTCCCACGGACCCCAGCAGCACCACAGTTACGGGCGGAACCGATAACAGTTTGGAGGTGATCCGTCGTTTTGCCGAAACTTATGCCCAGCGCACCGGCACCTATTTCTGCAGTGATCCAGGCGTCACCGCTGTCGTGCTTGAGGGATTGGCAAGAAACAAAGATGAGCTGGGCGGTGCGCTGTGTCCCTGTCGCCATTACGAGGACAAAAAAGCCGAGGTTGCCCAGGCCTTTTGGAACTGCCCATGCGTGCCGATGCGTGAGCGCAAGGAATGCCATTGCATGCTTTTTCTCACCGAAGACAATCCTTTCCGCGGTGATCAGCAGACCATCAGCCTTGCTGAGGTCAAGGCTCTGACCAGCGGTTGACCCCCCCCCACCACCATGACCAGCACCGCTTCTGTTGGAGATTTGGTGAGTCAGCCGTACCGCTACGGCTTTGTCACCGATATAGAGACTGAAAAGATCGCCAAGGGCCTCGATCAAGACGTGGTGCGGCTGATTTCAGCCAAAAAACAGGAGCCTGCCTTCCTTCTGAATTTCCGGCTCAAGGCCTATGCCCAGTGGCTGCAGATGGAAGAGCCAGACTGGGCCGCTTTGGGCCATGGCCCGATTGATTATCAGGAGATGATTTATTATGCCGCTCCTAAGCAGCAAGCAAAGAAGGCCAGTCTTGACGAGGTTGACCCGAAGCTGTTGGAGACCTTTGATAAACTGGGAATATCTCTAAGCGAGCAGAAGCGCCTGAGCAATGTTGCAGTAGACGCGGTATTCGATAGTGTTTCTATCGCTACCACCTATCGGGAAAAATTAGCTGAACATGGTGTAATTTTTTGCTCTATCAGTGAAGCGGTCAAGGATTATCCCGATCTGATAGAGCGTTATTTGGGTACCGTGGTGCCAAGTAATGACAACTTTTTTGCAGCTCTTAATTCGGCGGTATTCAGTGATGGGTCGTTTGTTTTTATTCCCAAGGGCGTTTCTTGTCCCATGGAACTTTCCACCTATTTTCGGATAAATTCAGGCGATACGGGACAGTTTGAACGCACATTGATTGTCGCGGAAGAGGCCGCCAGTGTCAGTTATCTTGAGGGCTGCACCGCGCCAATGTTCGACACTAATCAACTCCATGCAGCTGTAGTTGAATTGGTAGCACTTGATGATGCTAACATCAAGTACTCTACTGTTCAAAATTGGTATGCAGGTGACGAGAAAGGTGTCGGAGGTATTTATAATTTTGTCACAAAGCGTGGCCAGTGCCGTGGCGCCCGCAGTCATATCAGTTGGACCCAAGTGGAGACGGGGTCGGCTATTACTTGGAAATATCCAAGCTGCGTCTTGCAAGGTGAAGACTCCAGTGGAGAATTCTATTCAGTAGCCCTCACGAATAACCGCCAGCAGGCAGATACCGGAACTAAAATGATTCATGTCGCTCCCGGCACCCGCTCAACTATCATCAGCAAGGGTATTAGTGCCGGCAGCTCTAGTAATAGCTATCGCGGATTGGTTCAGATCGGTCCCAAGGCGGTAGGAGCACGTAATTACAGTCAGTGTGATTCTATGTTGATTGGCGATAAGGCCGCCGCCAATACCTTCCCTTACCTGAGATCCCAACAACCTGATGCCAGTATCGAGCACGAAGCCAGTACCTGTCGCATTTCGGAAGATCAGCTCTTCTATCTTCAGAGTCGCGGCATTGGCTTGGAGGAATCCGTCTCAATGATGGTGAGTGGTTTTTGTCGCGATGTCTTTAACCAGTTGCCCATGGAATTTGCGGCTGAAGCCGATAAACTCCTTGCCCTCAAGCTTGAGGGCTCCGTCGGGTAGGGCTTACGATCTTGCCCACAATTTCGGCATATTTGTGCCTGCCTTATTCGTTGTTCAGCTCTTGATCTGTTTTTGCATCCCGTGATCCGACCCAACGCTCCCGTTCTACTTGAGATCCACAATCTCCATGCCACGGTGGGGGATCAACCTATTCTCAAAGGCGTCGATCTCACCCTGCGGGCCGGCGAGATTCATGCCGTAATGGGTCGAAATGGCAGCGGTAAAAGTACTCTCTCCAAGGTCTTGGCAGGTCATCCGGCTTACACCGTTACAGCGGGAACTGTTCGCTACAGGGGAGAGGATTTGCTGGCTCTGGCGCCGGAGGAGAGGGCCCGCGCAGGCGTCTTCTTGGGCTTCCAATATCCCGTCGAAATTCCTGGGGTGAGCAACCTTGAGTTTTTACGGGTAGCCACCAATGCTCGCCGCGTGGCCCTAGGGGCTGAAGATCTCGATACCTTCGCCTTTGAAGATCTGGTTCGTCAACGCCTGAAGGTGGTTCAGATGGATCCGGCCTTCTTGGAACGCAGTGTTAATGAGGGCTTTTCAGGTGGCGAAAAAAAACGCAACGAGATTCTGCAGATGGCCCTACTGGATCCACTGGTAGCAATCCTTGATGAGACCGATTCTGGACTAGATATAGATGCGCTGCGCATTGTCTCGGCCGGCGTCAACCAATTGGCCACGCCCGACAACTGCATTCTGCTGATTACCCATTACCAGCGGCTGCTGGATGAAATAACCCCTGATTACGTTCACGTCATGGCTGCTGGCCGCATCCTGCGCACCGGTGGCAAGGAACTGGCCCTGGAACTCGAGCGTCGTGGTTACGACTGGGTTGACGAAGGCCTTGCTTCCTCAACTCTGGCCGATGCAATTGCTCCGCCCCTGGAGGTGTTCTGAAATGGTATCTCTCGCAATGTCGACCATGACGGCCCCCGTATCGGCCTCAGCGGCTTGGCTGGAGTCTGTTTTGCGGGTATTTGAGCCATCCCTGACCGCCGCCGTTGGCGAATCCGCCGGGAGCCTGGACCAGGTTCGAACTGCAGCTTGTGACTATATCCGGCGCGCAGGTCCGCCCTCCACCCGTCAGGAGGCCTGGCGGTTCACGAGCCTGGCCCCCCTATTCGCCGTGCCCCCCCAGGTGTTGCCAGCGCCGGCGCCGGCGCTCGAGGCGGACCATCCCCCTGACAGCGATGCCCTGAGGCTGTACTGGGACGGTGATCGTGATCCTCTGGCTGGGGTGGATCTGCCGGAAGGCCTTTCCCGATTGGAAACCGATCTCCAGGACGCCCTTTTCGGAACGGTGCTACAGGCTGTCGGCACCGCAGACTCTTGGTTGGTGCGCTTCAATGCTGCCCTTGCTGGTCAGGTGTTGGCCTTGCGGGTGCGTGGGCCGGTTCCCTTTCCTCTGGAGTTGGTCAGTGATTGCGGTCATGGGACCGGCGTACGGCCCCTGAGACTGCTGTTGCTCTTGGAGGAGGGCGCCAGTCTGGAATTGCTGCAGGTGCATCGTGCTGCGGGCCCCAGCCTCACCACCGTACTGGTAGAAGCCCGGCTCGCACCTCGGGCCCGGTTGCGCCATGGCGTCCTGGCCCAGGGCGCGGATGTTAGTTGTCTGCTCGCACACCTGGCTGTCTCCCAGGCCCCCGCCAGCGAACTGGACCTGACAACGGTTGCGGGTGGTTGGGGTTTGGTGCGCCTGGAGCCCGCCATCACCCAGGTTCAGGGGGCCGCGGCCACGCGGCTGCGGGGCTTGCAGGTGGCACGCGATCGGCAGATCGCCGACCTCCATAGCCTTGTGCGTTTTGAAGGCCCGGAGGGTCAGCTTGACCAATTACAGAAAGCCGTGGTCGATGATGCCGGGCGCAGTGTTTTCCATGGGGCGGTGCAGGTGCCCCAGGCGGCCCAGCGTACAAATGCATCCCAGTTGAGCCGCAACTTGCTGCTCTCAGACCGGGCCAGGGTAGACGCGATTCCCCAACTGGAGATCGTCGCCGATGACGTGCGCTGTACCCACGGGGCCACCGTGACCCGGTTGCAGCAAGAAGAACTCTTCTATCTTCGCAGTCGTGGCCTTGGTGCCGACCAAGCTGCGCGCCTACTGCTGGCAGGGTTTTGCGATGAGATCCTGGCCAATTTGCCGGAGTCGGCATCCCGTTGGCAGCCTGCCGCTGCCCTGCTGGGCCCGGCCCGGCCCCGATGACCATGGTTGGTTCCACCGAGCCCCAGGTGCCACTGCCAGCCGCTGCGGTGCCCTCCCCTCTCGGGGCTGCTCCAGATGCTTCGGCGCTCGCCGTGGAAGACCTGGCAGTTCTGACGCGGCCTGATTTTCCGCTGTTGGATCAGATCGCCTGTCTTGGCGAACCCCTTATTTATCTCGATTTCGCCGCCACCAGCCAAAAGCCGCGCCAGGTTCTAAGTGCCCTCAGTCATTATTACGGTCACGACAACGCCAACGTGCACCGGGGGGCCCACCAATTGAGTGTGAGAGCTACCGAGGCCTTTGAGGGGGCTCGGGAGTCGGTCGCCCGTTTCATTGCTGCCACCAGTCCCCGCGAGATTGTTTATACCCGCAATGCCAGCGAGGCGATCAATTTGGTGGCCCGCAGCTGGGGAGACGCCTTTTTGCGGGAGGGCGACGAGGTATTGCTCACCTTGATGGAGCACCACAGCAATCTCGTCCCCTGGCAGTTGCTTGCCCAGCGCACTGGCTGTGTTCTTCGCCATGCCGGAGTAACAGAAAGCGGCGAGCTGGATGTTGACGATTGGATCAGCAAGCTGAACGAGCGCACCAGGCTGGTCAGCGTGGTGCATGTCAGCAATACCCTCGGGGCCTTGAATCCAGTGGCCCGCCTCGCCGAACTGGCCCACAGCGCCGGCGCCCTCATTTTGGTGGACGCCTGCCAGAGCCTGCCGCACCAGAGCCTTTCGGTTGCTCAGCTCGACTGTGATTTTTTGGTGGGTTCGTCCCACAAGCTTTGCGGCCCAACGGGCATGGGATTCCTCTGGGCCCGGGAGGCGCTGCTGGAGTCAATGCCCCCATTTCTGGGTGGTGGCGAGATGATTCAAGACGTATTTTTGGATCGCTGCACCTGGGCCGAATTACCCCATAAGTTCGAGGCCGGCACTCCGGCCATTGGCGAGGCCATCGGCCTGGGGGCCGCCTTAGAATATTTGTCGGCGTTGGGAATGGATCGGATCCACGCCTGGGAGCAGCACTTGACCCGCAGGCTTTTTGCACGGTTGCAGGCGATCGAGGGGTTGCGAATACTTGGGCCCACCCCCGAACAACAACCCGATCGCGGTGCCCTGGCGGCTTTTACGGTGGAGGGGTTACATGCCAACGACCTTGCCTCCCTGCTGGATTCGGCGGGTATCTGCATTCGCAGCGGTCACCACTGCACCCAGCCTTTGCATCGACATTACGGTCTATCTGGCTCGGCCCGGGCCAGTCTGGCCTTCACTACAACGGAGGCGGAAATTGACCATTTCACTGATGAGCTGGTAGGAGCCATAGGCTTCCTCAGGGAGCACGCCTGATGGGCTTGGGCAGGCCCCGCCCGCTGGCGACACGTGGAGTGACTTGGAGCTTTGGTGGCTAGGTTCTTGCTGCAAACCTTCAGTGCAACCATGGGCCAAAACCAGCCGATCACCCTTGGGGCTGCGGCGGTGATGGCCTTGCTGGCTGCACCGGTCCTGGCCCAGACAGCTTCACCAAACCCACCGCCGACTCCCGTCACAGGTGTAGGACCCCGTCAGCCTCAGTCCCCTAAGGGGGCTGGGGCTGTGGTGGCCCCCAGCGTGGTCCCGGCTACCCCCCCTGCAAAGTCAGGGGCGGTGCCCATCGAAGGTTCGGGGGTCGCAGCGCCCCCGGTCCGATCGGCCCCGGCCGGCTTGGCCCCCAAGGTGTTGGTCGAACCTTTGATTTTGTGGCAGCCCGAGGGCTCCACAAGTCCCAGGCCTGCTGCGTCCCCCTCTCCCTCAGTCACCTCGTCGGGCCGTCTGGCGCCGACGGGACCTGGGGCTGGAATCAATCCCTTCTTGCCAGGGATGGCTCCCCAGGGAGCCGGCGGTTATCAGATGGATCCGAGGCGGAGGGGCGGGCAAAGCATTCCCGGTGGGGGGGCGCCAGATGCTCGGCCCCAACAACGGCTCAGGCAGGGGCCCAATGGCATGCCGATTGCCCCTGGTGCAGGCTCCCTTGGCGGCCGCCCCCAAGGCCCAATGCCAGAGGGGATGATGCTTCCCCCTGGCGCCGTTCCCCCTGGGATGCTTCCTCAAGGGGCTGTGCCACCGGGAATGATGCCTCCAGGTGCCATACCTCCTGGCGCGATGCCACCCGGTGCAGGGAGACCTGGGCCTGGGGCGATACCTCCCGACTCTCTGCCGCCTGGTGGCTTTCCCCCTGGGGTCCAGCCACAGGATGCACCGGCGGCGAGGGTGCCAGGGGCTGGGGCTAATTCCGCCCAAAAGTGGTCGCCATGGCCGTCGCTGCTGGCCACCTTGGGGCTGGGGGGGGCTGGTGTGTTGTTGGCCTTCCTGGCCCGGCGCCGTTCCACTAGCGGCTCGCTAACCCGGGCATCAATCGGCGAGAGGGGCCTCAAGAACGCGCCGCTGGGCCGCATTCAGCCTGGGGACAAGACTGACTGACCAAGGCCGCCCTGGATGAGCGCCAATTGCGGGTGGTCTGCGCTAATGCCACCTTGGGGGCCTTAGCGCAGACCCCATGGTTGATTTAGCCCACCAGGGTCATGGCCTGATCGGCCGCCTCTTCGCCGGCCAGGATTGCTCCTTCGCCATAGCCGGGCCAGTGGGTTGCCATTTCGGTGCCAGCCCAGAGCACCCGGCCGTGGCTTTGGCGCCAGGCTGAGCCAAAGCCAGTCCACGCCCCTGGGCTTAGGTAGGTGGTGAAGGCGCCGGTGCTCCAGCTCTCTTGGGTCCAGTCCTGTTCGATCAAATCGAGGGGGCGGGCCGCTTCCGAGCCCCAACAGGCCTCCAGGTCCGCCAGGACGGCGGCCCGCCTTTGGGCTGGGGCCAGCTGGCCCAGGCGGATGGCCCGAGGGCCAGCCACGAAGCCCGCCAAAATGGCCGGGGAGCCGCAGGGGGGCGAACTGTCGGCGACCAAATCCAACCAGGGCAGATCACCAAGGGCCAGGCCGTTATGGCCCCATTCGCGCCAAAAGGGTTTTGAGTAAACGGCCAGCCACTTAGCCATGCAACCCATCGGCGAGCGCTGCAGCAGGGCTCGCTGCTCCGGGGGCAGGTCCGGTTCGAAGCGAATGCCGCTGCGCAGCGGCGGCGGAATCGCCACGATGGCCACGGCGGCCCGATGGCTGTGGCCATCGGCCCCTTGCACCCTCACCCCCCTGGCGTCCTGGCTGATGGCGACGACGGGGTTGCGCTGTCGCACGACTGATTCGCCCAGGTGTTGGGCCAGGCGCTGGGGCACCTGGCCCATGCCGCCGTGGACCAACCAACTTTCCGGGTTTTCTTCCTGGGGTGCCACGGCCTGGGTCCAGGCCAGGTGCAGGATCGAGCTCTCGGCCGGATCAAACCCCCCTGATCCCCCCACCAGGGCCAACCAGCGCAGAGGCATCTGGGCGATGGGGTGGTTGCTGCGGGCCTCCATCCAGCTGGCGATTGTCTGACGATCAAGCAGTTCGGCGGCATCCAGGCTCCAGGGGGCCAGCGGTGGGACCTGAGCCACCAAGCAATCGAAGTCCTCTTTGAGATGGCGGGCTGCGTTTATAGCGGCCCGATCCAAGGGCAGGGCATCCGGCTCGAAAAACAGGAAGCTTTGGCGCAGGTCACTGGCCATGGGAGCACTGCGGGTCTTGCCTTGCCAATGGAAGAGGCCGAGGCCCTCGTAATTGCTTGGGAAGGTGGCCAGGCCCAGCTCCTGCACCAGGGCGGCAAACCGGTGGTGGCTGGCGCCGCCCCACTGGCCTCCCAGATCGACCGTGGCACCGGAGGCGGTGGTGGCAGTGACCAGGCGACCACCGACCCGATCTCGGGCCTCAAGCACTCGCACCCGCAGGCCCTGGCCCTGCAATCGGTGGGCCGCGACCAGCCCCGAGAGGCCGGCGCCGACCACCACCACATCAACGGGTTCAGGCGAGGTGCTGGCCATGGGCTTGGGGCAGGAGCAAAGGCCATCTTGGGGCGGGATACTCTTCTGGCCAGCGTTTCCTGTTGGGCCCCGTCCCCGCCACCGACCATGAACATCGACGGCAAGGCCTGGCGGACAATCTGGCTGGAGGAGGGGGGACGGTCGGTCGGGGTGATCGACCAGACCCTGTTACCTCATCGCTTTGAAACCAGATCCCTGGCCACCGTGGAGCAGGCTGCTGAGGCGATCAGCACGATGGTGGTGCGGGGGGCACCCTTGATCGGCGTGGCGGGGGCCTATGGGTTGATGTTGGCCCTGCAGCAGGATCCAACTGATGCGACCCTGGCGGCGGCCTTCGAGCGACTTAATGCCACCCGACCCACGGCAGTGAATCTGCGCTGGGCCCTGGAGCGGGTGCGGCAACGGGTGGCTTCCCTGCCGGAGGCGGAACGGGCCGAGGCGGCCCAGGCCGAGGCTGGCGCCATCGCTGAGGAGGACGTGGCCATGTGCGAAGCCATCGGCGACCACGGCCTGCGCCTGTTCCAGGAGCTGGCGGCGGCGCGGCCGGCGCAGCGCCAGAACCGCCCCTTCAATGTGCTGACCCACTGCAATGCAGGTTGGTTGGCGACGGTGGACTGGGGAACGGCCCTGGCGCCGATCTACAAGGCGCACCGTTATGGGATGGCGATCCATGTGTGGGTGGATGAAACCCGACCCCGCAACCAGGGGGCCAGCCTCACCGCTTTTGAATTGGGACGGGAGGGTGTGCCCCACACCGTGATTGTCGACAACGCCGGCGGTCACCTGATGCAGCATGGCGAGGTGGATGCGGTGATCGTCGGCACCGACCGCACCACCCGTAGCGGCGACGTCTGCAACAAGATCGGCACTTATCTCAAAGCCCTGGCCGCCCACGACAACGGCGTGCCGTTCTACGTGGCCCTGCCCAGTTCCACCATCGACTGGAGCCTGGATGATGGGGTGGCCGAAATCCCGATCGAGGCCCGCTCCGCAAGGGAAGTTACCCACATCCAGGGTCGCCGCGACGCTGACGCCAGCGACCCAGCTGCAGGCGTTTTGGCCAGCGTGCAGTTGAGCCCCGATGGCAGCGCCGGCTTCAACCCCGCCTTTGATGTAACCCCGGCCCGGCTGGTCACCTCCCTGATCACCGAGCGGGGTGTGGCGGCGGCGAGTGAGGCGGGGCTGAAGGGGTTGTTTCAAGACCTTAGACGCGCCGCCCACTGATGAACCGTAGCAAGATAGAAATGACGGCAATGACTAGCAGGATATGAATCAGTCCGCCCATTGTATAGGAGGTGACTAACCCAAGAATCCAGAGAATGACAAGGACAATAGCAAGGGATTCAAGCATGATTTTGACCGGAATGGTGATTAAAGCCAATCAACGAAGTTGCCTTGTGTAGAAGGCGACTTTGGGCCCATCTTAGGGCCCTGAAATAGAAGTTCAGTTAAGACTGTCGGCCAGATTGTCGGCGGCGTCAGAGACTTTCTCTGCTATGGATTTGGCCCCTTGCTTGATGTCTTGTTGCGCTCCCTTGGCCGATCCCTGAACCTGCTTGACTTTTCCTTTGATTTGCTCGCGGGGCTTACCAGTTATCTCACCATAAGCCGATTGCACATTGCCCTCTGTCTCCTTGGCTTTCGCATCCATTTTCTGAGCCATGGTTGCGAAGATCTGGGGGGTAATTGCGTGATTGCTGGTGATGGCTACCGCAGGTAATGGCATCAGCATCCAGGAGGACAAGCATATCAAGCCTGCTAATAGTTTCATCGTTAGGGTTTTCAGAATTGCAGCAAGTTGCTTGGCAGGAATTTCCATGGAGCCTCATGTCTTTGGGCTGTTTTCATCCTACCTATTTCATGTTGTGCCCGACCTCAGAGCTGACCCTTGAGGCTTTTCGGGCTCTGTCTTCTTGACTAAAACCCATTCATCGCAATTGTTTGCGGCGAAGCTACAGATTATGAACGCATTTTTTTAATTGACATGTTTCGGCAGGGCTATTATGCAGTGCAACTGTTAATGGTTGTATTTGTACTCTTACAGGCAGGCTCAGTCTCGCCAGGGTCGGGACTTTTCGCCCATGAAGATCGAGTGGCGGGGCTGCTTGCCCGTCAATAGGTCTCCCCATCCCACAGATTCGCCATGGTGTAAGGCCCACCCTCCAGGCACCAGAAGCGCCCATCAATCAGGCGCTGCTCCTCATCAATAGCGTCCAGGCGCACCATCTGATCTTCATTGAGACCCATGGCGGCGGCGGCCAGGTTTTCGACCAGTCGTTCGGGATGCACGGATTTAGGAATCACGGCGGTTCCACAACCAATCCCCCAAGCCAGCAGTACCTGGGCTGGCGTGATTTGCCGTTCCGCCGCGATCGCCACCACCACCGGGTGCTGGAGCACCACTGGCGGCCGGGAGTCATTACTGGCCCCGAGCGGGGCGTAGGCGGTGAGCTGGATGCCGGAGGCGTGACAGTAGTTGAGCAGATCGTTTTGCTGGAGTAGGGGGTGGCGCTCCACTTGCAGTACCTCCGGCTGGATCCGGGCCTTGGCGGCCAGGGCCATCAATTTGGTGCGGCTGAAATTGGACACACCGATGTGGCGGGTCAGGCCTGCTGCCACCAGATCCTCCATGGCGGCCCAGGTGGCGGCCAGGGGCACCTGGGCAAGATCGTATTGGTCCGCTGCGCTGGAGGGCATGGACACGCCACGGCGCTGGGCCACGGGCCAGTGCATCAGGTAAAGATCCAGCTGCTCCAGGCCCAGATCCCCCAGGGTCCGCTCCAGGGCCGGACGCACCTCCTGGGGTTCATGGCAGTCATTCCATAGCTTCGAGGTGATCCACAGCTCCTGACGCTGCACCTTGCCCGCGTCAATGGCCCCCTTGAGGGCTGCGCCGATCTGTGACTCATTGCCATAGATCGCGGCGGCGTCAATGTGGCGGTATCCCAGATCCAGGGCGCTGCGCACCGTGGCGGTGGTCTGCTCAGGCGGCAGCCGCCAGGTGCCCAGGCCCAGGGCCGGCATGGCGTCGCCATGGCGGAAGTTGAGGTTCGGCATTGGTGGGTGGGGGTGGAGAGACGCTATGGGAGGCCGTTGGCGGGGGCTACGTCAGGGGAGCTTCAGGCCATTGAATGCACTCCGATCAGGTTCCCTTCGGTGTCGATCAGCAGGGAGATGAAGCCAAATAGGCCAATCGATTTCTTGGCGGTGTAGACCTGGCCGCCGGCACTCGACTGGCCGGCATCGGCGGGGAAGACCCACATGGGGATCTCGGTTTGCAGTTTCTCGAGCTTGAAATCGAACACCGCTTCGTAGAACGTTTTGGCACGTTCAAGATCCTGCACATAAATCTCTACCCAGGTGAAGGGGTTGGCTGCCACGGCGTTTGCTGACGAGGATTGGTGAAAAAGCTTAAGTCTGTCTGGGGGGCGAGGCCAATTTTGCGACGGTTGTGAATCCTAGAGAGATGTCCGCTGCATGACAGATATTCTTCATGTTTAAAACAAACTTTTGTCTGGAACTTTAATGGTCTTGTTCGCTTGTATGACAGTTCTTCGCAGCAAGATTCGCTTAGTTTGAAAAGGTCCTGAATTTCCTTTGGCTAATGACTTAGTCAGTCCAAAGTTCTTCGAGAGCGCCAATCAGGCTTGCTACCCCTCACAGCTACAGCTACAGCTACAGCTACAGCCACAAGTACAGCCATAAGCATTGAACACCTTGGCAACATCGTGTCAGTGCGCTTCTACTTCTGATCACCAAGCCATCAACCTCCTCCTCCAACGAGAAGAACCATGAGTGAGTATCTTTCCCAAGGCGCCGATGAAGTGCCTGATTTTTCAGCTGCTGGCTTTACTGACAGCAGTGAAGTTTCCGCCAATGCGGAAACATTCAATGCAGCTCTTGCCACGCTTCAGGATGTGGAAGCCCTGGCCATTTCGGGCTGCGTGACTGCCAGTGTGTCTGGAAGACAAATATGCTTTTCCATACCCATTTTCGGCAGATTTTGCTTCCCCTCACCAGTGCCCATCCCCATTGGTGCTCAGTTGAAAGCATGCTTCTCAACTTGTGGAAGGATTATCCCAACTGGCGCAAAAGTAACGATTTATCTTAATGGTAGGGCGATCCTCACGAGATCGGTTGGTCGCTGTTGATCGTTGACGGGCAGCCTGAAGCGCTTCCAGCGTCATTTCCCTGCTCAGCAATATCTTGTGCTACGGCATTTCAATGACCTGCCATAGCCAAGCCGCTTTCTGGGGCAGACTTTGCCACTGCCCCTTCTTCCCAACCCACCTGTAAGCAAAGGATTACGCCATGTGCGAATGCGAAAAACAACCGAATAATCTCTCAGCTGCTGAAGTCCCAGACTTCAGCGAAGCCGGCTTCACTGCCAGCAGCGAAGTCTCCGCCAATGCGGAAACATTTAGTGCTGCTCTTGCCACGCTTCAGGATGTGGAAGCCCTGGCAATTTCGGGCTGCGTGACTGCCAGTGTATCTGGAAATCAAATTTGCTTCACCATTCCCATCTTTGGCAGATTTTGCTTCCCTTCGCCTGTCCCCATCCCGGCTCGTGCTCAGGTTAAAGCATGCTTCCAAACCTGTGGAAGGATTATTCCATCTGGCGCAAAAGTAACGATTTACCTTAATGGCAGGGCTATCTTCACGAGAGTGATCGGTCGCTGTTGATTGTCGTCTGGTAGCCGGAAGTGCTGTCAACGTCATTTCATTTAGCATCAAACTGCAGTCCCATGGCATGTCAATGACGTGCCATGGGACTGCCTCTTTGGGGGGCGGAATTTTTGCCCTTGCCCCTTTTTCAACCCTTTCGAACGCCCAGGTACCAATACCGGTGCAAAATCGGAAGCAATCCATACCGCCACCAAGGCCGATGATGACGGCATGGATTGCTTGATGTCAGGGTGCCTGCACTAGGCCCGCACCAACCGCCGTTGCGGGGAAGGGAAGACGGCGGGCTGTGGCTTGTAGTTTATTCCAGAGTTGTTTGCCTCGCAAGGAAGGATTGCTCTGGGCCCAAAGGGCCGCGCATCCCGCCACATGGGGCGCGGCCATGCTGGTGCCACTGATCGTGTTGTAGCGCTGGGGCCGTGGCCAGCTCGAGAACACATCGCGTCCGGGACCGGCAATTTCAATTTTTCCGAAGTTGGAAAAACTGGACGGCCTCAAATTCGAATCCAAGGAGGCAACGGCCATGATGGAAGGCGAATTGGCGGGCGCACCGGTGTTGGATGCGGCATTACCGGCCGCTGCCACAATCAGCAAGCCACGGCTTAAGGCGATGTTGCCCGCGTTGGTGTAGGCCGTCTGCACGGGAATTTGGCCACCCAGAGACATCGAAATCACCTGACATCCCTGGGCAATGGCCCAATTCATGCCCGCCAGCACAGTGGCGGTGGTGCCACCGCCACTGTTGGATAGCACTTTGCCGATGTGAATGTTTGATTGGTGGGCGATGCCGTACCGAGGCGTAGTACCCGCTGGTGCTTTCGGACCGCAAGCGGTGCCCGTGCAGTGGGTGCCATGACCATTGAGATCTTGAACTGGCTGGCCGACAAAGGTGGCGGAAACGATGGGACGGCCCACAAAGTCGGGATGGCCGAGATCAAATCCCGTATCCAAAATCGCGACCTTGAGTCCACTGCCACTGAAGTTGCTGACATTCCCCCGGGTGGCCACCAAGCCCCAGGTGGCACCAAGCACTTCTTGGCTAGGGGGGTCGGGGGTTTCGGGGGGAGTTGGCAATGGTGGCTCTCCTTCTTTACCCAGGTCTTCGGCGATCACCTGGGCAGCTCTGGCAAAACCGCGCAGATAATCGGAATTATAGGCAAAAACAAAATATTCCGGCTCTATGGAGGCGATGGCGCCGCTGTCGGCCTCGGCAGAAAGCAGACCAGCCATGTCGATCTCACGAAAGGCGGAGCCACTGATCAGGGCCGCATTGACTTCAGAGAAATAGAGGGAGCCACCGTCCCCCAGGGTTTCCATTTCCACGTCCTGATTGGCGAAATCTCGCGAATCGGCTCCATAAACGCCGCAGGAACGCAGTTGTTTGAGACCGGCTGATTCTTGCCCTTCATTGAAGGTGACCAGATATCGGCCTGTTTCCAGGTTGTCGCCGCCGCGATCAAGGGAGGCAAGCAGCAGATCATCCACACTGTTGGAGATGGGGAATTCACCCTCAGGCTTGGAGGAGTCGGCTAATGATCTCAGGTCAATGGACATGATCCTTATTGGGATGGACTAACTAATTAAAGCCTAGGTCTATTATATGAATCATGATGTACATAATTCGTAATACGTCATCCCTATTGGGCCCTCCCCGTTGCCAAGTAGGCACCCGGAGGCCAGTGGCGGCGGTATAGCCGGATGTGCACGGACTTCTCGCTCGCTGAGGCAGTCCCTATCTCCCTGCCCGAAAAGCTGAGTAGCCGTACCCGTTCAGCCAGCTGGTGTTGGTGCCACTCAGCCGTCTTGGCTAGAGACAAATCATCCCCCTCGCAGGGTAGGAGCACACCAGAAACAGGCAGTGGATCGTTGGCTGCTTTTTCAGAAGATCGCTTAACAGATATTCCAGCGCGTAGTTGTTATTCGTCAGGCTAGGCAGGTCGCTCTTGGCCAGGAGCGCTGTGTCGAAGCGTGTCACGGTGACAATTATCTCTGCGGAGGCGATCTAGATCAGGTGGGCCCAACTGCGGGATCCCACAACCAGGAAGAAAGAGTCCGGCATGCGGGGGGCCAATCAGGGATCACCGCCCAAGGGCTGAGAGACAAGTAAGATTGGTTGATGGTGAGTTTGAGGTGGTGACAACTCCTATCCTGGATTTCATTGAGGTGTACGAAGGGCTGGTTGATCCCGCCATCTGCGCGGCAATCTGCCGCCGTTTCGATAGCTCGGCCCATGGAGAGGGTCTGGTCGGGTCTGGTCTTTACCCAGATTTGAAAAAAAGCCGTGATCTGGCGATCACTGGCCTTGTTGAGTGGAATGACATGGCCGCCTTACTTATGGAGGCTGTGCTCAAAGCCTTATTGCGCTATTTACGCAAGTACCCCCACGTGCTGGTGGCACCACTGCTCCTGGAGCATTATCCCGAAGATGGAGGTCCCTCACAACGGCTGGGCGATCGGGAGCTGACCGGCCTAGACGATGAAAGCCTGTTGATGATCGTTCAACAATTGCTGCGGCCTGGAGCCATCAACCTCCAGCGCTACACCGCCAACAAAGGAGGCTATCCTTATTGGCACTGTGAACTGTATCCAAAAGATGCCAATGGGGAAACATTGCATCGTACATTGCTGTGGACAATTTATCTTAATGATGACTTTCATGAGGGCGAAACGGAATTTTTCTACCAGCGAAAGAAGGTGATCCCAAAGGCCGGCAGTGTGTTGATCGCCCCCACAGCCTTCACCCACACGCACAGGGGAAACCGCCCCATTGGCGGTGACAAATACATAGCCACGAGTTGGATCTTGTTCAACCGGGCTGAACAGATCTACGGCAGCGGTCCCGCCTAAACCTGGCCGCTTGCCTCAGTCGCGCCAATTCCCTGCCGGAATCCGCCCCTGGAGTAGCAAGTGTGCAAGAGCTAAGACCAGTGTTACCAGGTGATGCCGGTGCTGGGGTCAGGCAGCTGGATCGGTTGATCGGGCTCAATGGATTGGAGAGTAGGCAACGTCTTCAATTTCTCCACGGTGCTGTCGCTGGCTTGGCCAGTGATAACACCCACAGCCCCCAGTACCTGCTCGACCATGAAGCCCTTGGCTCGCAAGTCCTCAGCGGTCTGTTCGGGCGATGCGTCGCCCGTGAGTGTGACAATCCATCGACGCGGGGCTGGTGGGGCTGGAGTCGGCATGGTCAGGGAGCGTGCTGCTTGCTTAACCCTAACAAAAATCCGTCAAAAGGCTCTCCTGGGATGGAAGGCCCTGTTTGGCAGTTTGGCACCGTTGCGCAGGCAAAGATGCGTCAAAAACGTAGGTGAGGTGGGCTGCGAGAGTAGCCTTAAGCCAAAAAAGAGCTTAATCTAGTCAATTCGTGCACGATGCCGTCCCAAGGACTCCACCGCACTGCGGTTAATCTAAATTTTTTTCTATTCTAATTGATCGTGATTGGTTTTATTGAGATTTCTTGTATGGCGACACCGAGATCCCAGCCCAGGTGGAGCTGACGCTGGCTATTTGCTCCACCCCTCCAGCACCAACTTGCCGATGGCCTGGCCGCTTTCCAGGTGGGCATGGGCCTGGGCGAGGGTGTCGGCGTTGATGGGGCTGAGGCGATCGTGGCAGGTGCTGCGCATGACGCCGCTGTCGACCAACTGGCTGATGATGCTCAGGATCACGCCCTGCTGGGCCATGTCAGCGGTGCGGTATTGGGGGCGGGTGAACATGAATTCCCAGGCGAAGCGCACGCTTTTGCTTTTGAGCACGTTGAGATCGACGGGGTTCAGGTTGCCTACAATGCATACGATTGCCCCCTGGGGTTTGATCAACTCCGCCATCACGTTCCAATAGGCGTCGGTATTGCTGAAATTGGCTATCACGTCGATTTCGCTGTAGCCCAGGTCCGCTAACTGGGGCGCCAGGGGTTGGCTGTGGTCGACCACGTGGCGTGCCCCCAGTTTGAGGCACCAGGCGCGGCTTTCCGGCCGCGAGGCCGTTGCGATAACCTCCAAGCCGGCGCGACGGGCCAGCTGGATGGCAATGGAGCCGACGCCGCCGGCACCACCGATAATCAACAGACTCCGACCGGCATCCGCGCCTTCGCTGTCGAGGCCGATGCGCTCAAACAGGGCCTCCCAGGCGGTGAGGGAAGTGAGGGGTAGGGCGGCGGCTTCGCCAAAGGAGAGGCTGGCCGGTTTCAAACCACAAAGGCGGCCATCCACCAGCACCTTTTGGGCATAACAGCCTGGACGGGTGATGTCACCGGCAAAAAAGACAGCGTCACCAGGGGAGAAACCACGGACCCCCCCACCCACAGCCTCGACCACCCCGGCCCCATCCCAGCCCAGAATCCTTGCTGCGCCAGGCTCCAGGGGCAGGGAGGCCCGCACTTTGGTATCCACGGGGTTGATCGCTACGGCCTCAACTCGGATGAGCAGGTCCTGGTCATCTGGGGTGGGATCGGGCAGCTCCCGCGGTTCAAAGGCGAGGGGATTGCTGCTGGGCAGGGCGCGGGTGGCGACGATGGCACGCATTGGGGGGGGGGCGGACTTGCACCAGCCTCGGCCCTGGCAGCAGGAGTTGAAGGAACAGCAGCCGGACAGCTTTCCCTTTAGCTGCGAACGGGCCAGCTCTGACAGCTGCCGAGGGGGCCGGCGAGAGCTCAGGAGGACTGCTCCTGGTTTGGGGCAGGGTCCAGGGCGATGTGGTTGAGCAGGGTGGTGATAAAGGCGAAGAGCAGGAAGGGCAGGGACAATACGAAGATCATGCCGACCACCACCAAGGCGAAAATCGGGTTGTTGGCCCCCATCAAGGCCAGCCCGGCCGCCAGGCTGACGAAGATCACCAGCAGCCAGACGATGATCTGGGCGTAGATGTCCCCAAAGGTGAGGGTGCAACGGAACTGATAGGGCTGCGGGAGCTCCATGGCGGATCGGCAGGGGAACTCCCCCAGCTAAGGAAAGTTCGGTCGCCTTGGGCCAAGAAATCAACAAGTATTCTCAAGACGGCAGGTTGATTAGGCTTGAGATCCCGTGCCACTTGGACATGACTCCTCACGACTTGGGCCAGTTGGTTCTTTTGCTCTTGCCGGGCATGGTCCTCTCGGTCGTCCTGTTATTCACCTTTGCCGCAGGCGGCTGAAGGCACCCTGGGCAGTGCCTTTGATCAGCTTTTCCACATATTCAGCTGCCAAGCCAGCGTTCTCTTTCCCGTTTGCATAGGGTGAGAGTCGAATGGGTTGAAAACCTTGACGTTGCGTGCCTCGGTGATCACCTTTTTGGTCTCCGTCGGCCTGATATTGATCGGCCTTGTCGTCGGCCAGAGGGTTGAAATGCTGCCCCTGCAGGCCAGTGTGAATGCTCCCGTTTATGACGAATTGTTTCGGGTTCTATTCAGCATCGGTACGATGCTGTTCTTGGGAATTTGTGGATTGTTGCTCTACAGCTTGGTGCGTTTTCGTCGCCAAGCTGGTGACTTCGGCGACGGAGCTGCCATAGAAGGTAATCTGCCGCTGGAAATTGTGTGGACTGCCATCCCCGCCGCAGTCGTTTTATTTGTAGGTCTTTATAGTTACAACATATATGAACGGATGGGGGGTATGGCTCCCTTGGCCGACCATAGTGCTATGCACGCAATGCCTATGAGCGATCCAGGCTCCGGAGATCGCGTCTGGGGTGGTATTAGCACTGTTTCAGGCGAAAGTGCTGATTTGACTGTGGATGTAACTGCCCTTCAGTTCGCCTTCATTTTCCACTATCCTGCAGGCAATATCACTACGGGAGAACTGCATGTACCCGAAGGACAGAAAGTTGAGTTGCGGATGAAGGCAAATGATGTCATCCATGCCTTCTGGGTTCCCCAGTTCCGAATCAAGCAAGACATTATTCCCGGACAGCCAACGGTTCTAACCTTCACCGCCAATCGGGCAGGTACTTACCCGATCATCTGCGCCGAGCTCTGTGGTCCTTATCACGGTGGCATGCGCACGTCCGTTGTGGTCCACGACCGCGGGGACTTTGATCAATGGCTTACGAAAAATACCCCCCCTGTCGCCTAAACCACCAACGATTTTGCCATGGAATCCACCACAGAGCTGCCCGTTTCCCTGCTTCCTAACCATGGTAGTTGGTTGCGCTATTTGAGTTTCAGTCTCGATCACAAGGTCGTTGGTATTCAGTATCTTCTGACCGGATTTCTGTTTTATTTGGTTGGTGGTGTGTTGGCAGGAATGATTCGCACTGAGTTGGCCACGCCCATATCTGATTATCTTAGCCGCGAAGTTTATAATGAAGTTCTTACTATGCACGGTACGATCATGATTTTTCTATGGATCGTGCCCGTAGTCAATGGCGCCTTTGGCAATTATTTGATTCCCTTTTACGTGGGCGCCCGAGACATGGCTTTTCCACGCCTCAATGCCGTTGCCTTCTGGATGATTCCTCCCGCTGGCCTCCTTCTAATTGCAAGCTTTTTTATAGGTGGGGCCTCCCAGTCGGGCTGGACAGCCTATCCCCCCCTTAGCCTAAGGACTCCCGCCCTAGGCCAGTTGATCTGGATCTTTAGTGTTCTGCTTTTGGGCGGAAGTTCTATTTTGGGGGGAATTAATTTTATTGTGACCATCTTGAAACTACGGCGTCCCGGTTTGAAGATGATGCAATTACCTATGTATTGTTGGGCCATGTTGGGCACTAGCATTTTGGTGGTGTTGTCCACCCCAGTTCTGGCAGGAACTCTTGTAATGTTGGCGTTCGATATTGTCGCCCATACTGGATTCTTTAATCCAACTATTGGGGGAAATGCGGTTGTTTATCAACACCTTTTTTGGTTTTATTCCCATCCTGCTGTCTATATCATGGTTTTGCCAGCCTTTGGCCTTGTCAGCGAAATCTTGCCCGTCCATGCCCGCAAACCACTATTTGGATATACCACGATGGTCTATTCGATTTTGGCGATTGTTTTTCTTGGACTCATCGTATGGGCCCATCACATGTTCACCAGTGGTACGCCGCCATGGATGCGCCTGTTTTTCACGATTGCCACTTCTTTCATTGCTGTTCCGACAGGTATCAAATTCTTTAATTGGCTTGCTACTCTATGGGGAGGAAAAATTGCTCTTAATAGTTCCATGCTATTTGCCTGCGCTTTCATAGTTAATTTTGTGCTTGGAGGTATCACTGGTGTAGCCCTTGCTCAGGTGCCATTCGATATTCATGTGCATGATACTTATTTTGTGGTAGCCCATTTTCATTATATTGTCTATGGAGGAACTGTGTTTATTATTTTCAGCGCAATTTATCACTGGTATCCAAAGTTTACCGGTCGGATGCTAAATGAATCTTTGGGTGTCCTCCATTTTGTGCTCACATTTGTCGGTTTTAATCTTTGTTTTGGTCCCCAGCACTGGCTGGGCATGAATGGCATGCCTCGACGAGTTTCCGAGTACGACCCCCAATTCACCCTTATGAATCAGATCAGCAGTGTGGGGGCTTTACTGATGGCCTTAAGCACTTTGCCTTTTCTCATCAACGTCATCCACAGCGCCTGGCATGGTCGGCTGGCCGGTGACAATCCCTGGCGTGCTCTGACACCGGAGTGGCTCACCAGTTCACCGCCGCCGGTGGAGAACTGGGCTGGACCGGCCCCCCACGTGGAACATCCATACGGCTATGGACTTGCGGAGACCACCCCATGACCAGTCTTTCTTCCACTTCCAGTAGCACCACCTCAATTACTGCCCAGGCGATCGAATCAAACCCAGAGCTGCAGTCCTCCAACGACCAGCACCATTCAGGCGATCACGAAGAACATCACGGCGATTTCCGGATGTTTGGTCTGGTGCTATTTCTTGTCGGAGATGGCATGACCTTTGCCGGTTTGTTTGCGGCCTATCTCACCTTTCGAGCCGTCAATCCCTTGCCCCCCGGCGGTGTTTATGATCTTGAGCTATTGCTTCCTACTATTAACACGGCCCTGTTGGTAGCTAGCAGCTTGACATTCCATCGGGCGGCGCGGAATTTGCGGCTAGGCGATGGCTTTGGTTGCCGCTTGTGGTTGTTGATCACTGCAGCAATGGGGGCAGCCTTTTTGGCAAGTCAGATGCTGGAATACTTCAAGCTGCCCTTTGGACTCACGTCCAATCTTTTTGCTAGCACCTTCTATGTTTTGACAGGTTTTCACGGTTTACATGTGACCCTAGGAGTAATAATGATTTTGATAGTTTGGTGGCAAGCTAGGTCCGGCGGTTCGATTAACAGTGATTCCCATTTTGGCCTGGAAGCTGCAGAATTGTACTGGCATTTTGTTGATGGGATCTGGGTAATTCTGTTTGGTATTATTTATCTATTATAATTTTATCAGCGTTAGCCTTTAGGGCGCTGAATCGGCAATATAAATTTAATTTCCATCTGAAAAACTGTTAAAGATTTTGCGAAGGCCTTTATTTTTTATCAACGGTTTTGCAAAACCTTGCCTCACTCATAGGGAGTTGAAATTGAAGCTAATGCTTCATCTTTAAGCGTGATCAATTTATACTGATTTTTAGCCTCCGGCCGATCGGAGTGCTTAGGAGCTATGGGTTCTTCGGCTTTGATCCTTGCAGATTCTTTTGAGGGGAAGGTCTTCGTCGTCCAGCTGGGCTAGTGAAATCATTACCCCCAAACGGCTTCCACAAACTAAATCCCAAAGGAAGGGGCGGCAGATGAGGGGCGCAAGTCCAAGGGCACATTCAGAAAAGAGAGGATTTAGGGCTTATCTGGCGCAGGGCACGGATGCGCTTTTCGATCGGCGGGTGGCTGGCGAACAGCCGTAGAAACCCTGGTGGTTCGTTGATTTTCAGGGTCGCCAGGGTGGGTTCGTCACGGGGATCCTGAAGATTCTCCATATTGCCAAGCCGGGACAGGGCGCTTGCCATCGTTTCGGGGTTTGTGAGGCGGGCGGCTCCGGCATCGGCCCGGTATTCCCGGTGCCTGGAGAACCACGCCGTTACCAGTGAACCCAACACCCCCAACAGAATTTCCAGCGGCCACACGAGCAGCATCGTCGGGGGTGGTCCGTATTGCCTCCCCTCCTCATTGGAGCGATTGGGCAGCAGAAATACCACCGCCCGAGACAAAAACATCACGAAGGCGTTGATCACCCCCTGTAGCAGGGTCATCGTCACCATGTCGCCATTGCTGACATGGCTCATCTCATGGGCAAGCACCGCTTCCAGTTCGGGTTCGGGCATGCCCTGCAGGATGCCGGTGGACACCGCCACCAACGCCCGACTGGGGGAGGGGCCGGTGGCGAAGGCGTTCCATTCGGGAGATTCATAGATTCCCACTTCGGGCATTGGCACGCCGGCCCGCTGGGCTAGACCGGCCACAGTGTCATTGAGCCAGCGCTCGGTGCCGCCGCCCCCTTGTCCCACTAGCTGGATGCCCATCATCCGCTTGGCCGATTCGGCGGAAAATTGCAGGGAGACCCAGGCCCCCACCACGCCCCAGAAAAACGAACCGATCAGCAGCGGCAACAGGGGCAGGTCTGGGGGGAGCAAGCCAATGGCCGTGAGCACATTCAAGATCAACGAGATCGTAAGCATCACCGCCAGGTTGGTGAGCAAGAACAGCAGCGTGCGCAGCGCCATGGATTGGTGTGAAGAATCTGGGGACGTTTGGCCGGTGGGAGCTAGGGACTCCCAATTCAGATTAGACAGACTTCTTGCTTTTTTAAACACTGTTTTTGCTTTGGGATTGCCGACCCCCCTCCGGCCGCTCGATTGGCCCATGTGTCCCTAGACAGAGCCCAGGGCAACGGGTACGTGCCTGCCCAGCTCATTTTCATGGCCAGAATCAAAATGCCAACGCCGCCTTGCTGTGGTGCCCCAGGGTGATGCCAGCCCCCCTGCCCCCTAGCCTCTTGGCCCTGCAGCTTCCCTGCCATGCCCGTCCAAAACCGCTGGTCGGATAGCGACGCCCACGAGGCGATCGCCCGCTACGGGGCCCAGGGAGTGGGCCCCGATCTGGCCCTGCGCACCTACAGCGCCCGCCTGCTGGGGGCGGATCCCCAGTTGGTGCTCCATGGCGGTGGCAATACTTCCGTTAAGACCACGGTGGTGGGCCTGCTCGGTGAACCGATCTCCGTCCTCTGCGTCAAGGGCAGTGGCTGGGATCTGGGCACCATTGAGCCCCCCGGCCATCCTGCGGTGCGCCTTGAACCCCTGCGCGCCCTGCGGGCCCTTGATGCTCTCAGTGATGAGGCAATGGTGGCCGCCCAACGCCAGAACCTGATTGATCCCGCAGCCCCTAACCCCTCGGTGGAGGCCCTGCTGCATGCCTTTCTGCCCCACACCTTTGTCGATCACACCCACTCCACCGCCCTGCTGGCCCTCGCCGACCAGAGCGATGCTGCCCAGGTGTGCCGCGAGGTGTTTGGAGAGCGGGTCGCCCTGGTGCCCTATGTGATGCCCGGTTTTGCGTTGGCAAAGGCCTGCGCCGCTGCTTGGGAAGCCGCCGAGGCCCGGCGTCTCGCCCAGGGGGGGCCTGAGCTGGAGGGCATGGTGCTACTGCAGCACGGTCTCTTTTCCTTTGGCGCCACGGCCGAGCAGAGCTACAGCCGCATGATCGAGCTGGTGCGGCAGGCCGAAGAATTCCTGGGCCAGGGTCGGCGCACGTTCCAGGCGGTGGCCTTGCCGGCGCCCCCGGCGCCTGCGGCGGCGTTGCTGCCAATTCTGCGGGGGGCTCTGGGCCGGGCTGCCGTCACCGCTGGCTGTCCCGGCCATTGGATTTTGGCGCTGCGCGACACCCCCCTAACCCGCTCCGTCGTGGATGACGCCCGTTTGCCGGACTGGGCCAGTCGGGGCGTGGCTACCCCGGACCATGTGATCCGCACCAAGGCCTGGCCCCTGGTGCTGCCCCCTCCCCCCGCCGCTGCCGACCGGGCCGCCGTTGATCCCGGGGGCGTGGTCGCCTGGGGAACCCAGGTGGAGGCTGCCCTGGCAACTTATCTGGACAACTACAGAGCCTATTTCACCCGCCAGAACCAGCGCGTCGGCGGCGGTAAAACCCCCCTTGACCCCCTGCCGCGCCTGCTGGCCCTGCCTGGCCACGGCCTGATCGGTGTGGGCCGCTCAGCCGCCGATGCCGCGGTCACCGCTGACATCGCTGAAGCCTGGGCCACCACCCTGCTGGCATCCGAGAGCATCGGCCGCTTCCAGCCCGTCAATGAGGACGACACCTTTGATATGGAGTACTGGAGCCTGGAGCAGGCCAAACTGGGCAAGGCTGCCGAGAAGCCCCTGGCCCGTCAAGTAGTACTGGTCACCGGTGGCGGCGGGGCGATCGGCGAAGCGACAGCTCGGGCCTTTGCCGCCGCCGGCGCCGACCTGGCCGTGATCGACCTCGATGGCGAGCGCGCCGCCGCCGTGGCCGCCGCCTGTGGCCCCCGTGCCCTGGGCTTGCGCTGCGATGTCACCGACTCTGCAGCGGTGCGTGCCGCCTTTGATCGCTGCTGCGCCCACTTCGGCGGGGTCGATATCGTCGTCAGCAATGCTGGAGCCGCTTGGACCGGCGCCATGGCCGATCTGCCCGACGCAGTGCTGCGCAGCAGTTTCGAGCTCAATTTCTTCTCCCACCAGTCCGTCGCCCAAGCGGCAATGGCCGTGTTCCGTGCCCAGGATCGGTCTTTCAGTGCCAGCAACGGCCAAGCAGAGCCCAACGGCCGGCTAGGCGGCCAGTTGCTCTTCAACGTCAGCAAGCAAGCCCTCAACCCCGGGGCCAATTTCGGTGCCTATGGCACCAGCAAGGCCGCCTTGCTCGCCCTCATGCGCCAATACGCGCTTGAGGGTGGCGATGCCAGCGTGAGAGTCAACGCCATCAATGCAGATCGTATCCGCTCCGGTCTCTTGGATGACGCCATGATTAGGGATCGGGCCGCCGCCCGGGGCATCAGCGAGGCCGCCTACATGGGCGGCAATTTGCTCGGAGCTGAGGTGCGAGCCGGTGATGTGGCCGCCGCTTTTGTGGCCCTGGCCCGCATGGAACGCACTACCGGCGCCGTGCTCACGGTCGATGGCGGCAACGTGCCCGCCATGGTGCGCTAATTGCCTGTGGTCTCATACCTCCACCCTGGCCAGCCATAGCCCCAGGCCCCCGGCCCCAAGTACCACCGCCAGGCACAGGCCCCCCCAGGCCGGCAGGCCCCAGCTATCCACCGCCAGGGGCGCCGCCACCGTGATCAGGCCTCCCGCCAGCAGGGGTTGCAGCAGCAGTTGTTTGATCGAAAACGCAGTCAGCACTTCTGTTCGGCCCTCCGCTTCGGCCATCTGCAACAGCAGCAGGCCACTGGCCACAACCCCGGTTGCCTGGCCAAATTCCACCAGGCTGCGTTCAAACCAGGGCGCCGGCATCAGGCGTTTCCCTAGCAGGACCACCACCCCCAGATTCCAAGTAAGCCCCGCCAGAGAAAGGGCCAGCAGCGGCTGCCAGCTTCTGGTCAGGAGTCCCATGTTCAGGGAGGCGGTTGCGGCCACAATCAGCAGATCGGCCGCCAAGGTGCCGATGCGTTGTTGCACTGGTGCCGAAGCCCAGTCCGTCAGGTTCCACCGTTCGAGCACCCAGCGCACCAGCAAGGAAGCGAGCAGGGCCAGGGGAAACACCGGCAGGACGCTCACCAAAACGGCCACGCCTCCCCCCAGGCGATTTGCCGCCAGTCCCAGCAGCAGCTGGGCCCCCCAGCCCAGGGCCACGGCCACCCCCGCCAGGCCCAGATTCCCTAGCCAGCGGGCTACGGCCGCCCAGGGTCCAGGCTTGGCGGCCTGGGTGGGTGCGGTGGAGGAGGGTGCGGCGTCAGGAGTCGGCGGGCTTTTTCCAGGCCTTTCGTCCGGTTTCTCCTGGGCAGCCAACACCGGCTTCGTTTCCGCCAACTGGGCTTCACCTTGGGATGGTGGGGTCGCCAGCCAGCCGCGCCAGCGACCCCACACCACCAGGAGCCCGCCCATCAGGCTGGCCGTCAACAGACCCACCGTCGCCATGGCCAGGCCCAGGTCCTGACCCCCCACCAGCCCGAGTCGCTCATAGGTGGGACCCATGGCCGCCGCCGATCCATGGCCCCCCTCAAAGGCCACCTCTATCAGGCAGGCCATCACCGGACTCACCCCCAGCCACGGTTGCAGCACCAACCCCACCACCAACGCCCCCACCAGGAACTGGCCGAAGGCCAGGACCAGGGCTAGCAGGATCTGGGCCCGTAGAGGCCGCCAGAGGGGACCTGGCTTGGGCAGGGGTTTGGCCACCAGCAAGGAGCCGAAAACCAGGGTTAACAGGGCCAGGGGCAGCTCAGCCCAGAAGGAGACCACCGTTGGCGGCAGCATCGGCAGGGGGCCACCAGGGGCCAGGAGCAGCCCGAGGCCCCCGCCTAGCAGGGATTCTGGCAGGCCCAGGCGCTTCATCTGGATGCCCTTGCCGATCCAGCGGCCCACCACCAGCAGCGCCGCCAGGAGGGCCAGGGGCAGCAGCGGCTGGGCCAGTGCCGCCAGGAGGGGACCGGTTTCAGTCCGTTCCAGGAAGGGCATCAAAGTTTCAGGTGGCGGCGGAAGAAGGCCTCCGTCGCCTCCAGCACCTGCACCTGCACGGCGCTGGCGCGAAACCCATGGCCCTCCTCGGCGAAGAGATGCAGTTCCACGGGCACCCCCCTCCGCGACAGTTCCAAGGCCAGCCGTTCAGTCTGGGTGGCGGGCACCACCTCATCTTGAAGACCGTGGAAAAGAATCAGGGGAGTGCGTAGCCGCTCTATCTGGTTCAGGGGCGATCGGGCTTCGTAGAGATCACGCGCCTCGGGCCAGGGGCCCACCAGACCATCAAGATAGTGGGCCTCAAAGCGGTGGCCCACCTTCACCAGGTCCGCCAGATCGGTGACCGGGTAGCGACAAGCCCCAGCCTTGAAGATGGCTGTTTGGCCCAGGGCAGAGAGCACGGTGAACCCAGCTGCGCTGGCCCCTTCGGTTGCAACCCGCTGAGGATCCGCCCAGCCCTTGGCCAACACGGCCTGGGCCGAGGCGACCAGGTCTGCCACGTCCACCACACCCCACTGTCCATTGAGTCGCTGGCGATAGGCACGGCCGAAGCCGGTCGAGCCGCCGTAATTGACATCCAGCACCCCCCAGCCCCGACTGGTCCAGAACTGAATTGCCGCACTCAGCCCGGTGCGGGCCATGCCGGTGGGGCCGCTGTGGCCCTTCACCAGTAGGGGTGCTCCCTGGTGCCGGCCCCCCTCTGGTGGATGAAACCAGGCGTGGGTGGGCCTGCCCGAGGCTCCCTCAAACCAGAGGGCTTGTGGCAATTGCTGTTCCCTGCGGGGACCGACGGCGGACGCCGCCGGGGTATGGCTCCAGCTCAGGTCATGCAGGTTCAGCTCAAGTCGGCCTGCCGTCGCGGTGGGACCGCTGGCGATCGCCACCAAGGTGCCGTTCTCGGCGCACAGGCCCGCTAGGTCATCGAAGGGGAGGGCCAGGGGGTGCCAGGCAGCAGGTACTGCGGGCCCGTGGCCCTCACCTGGCAATGGCTCCGGCTCCACGGGTACCTTGCCCAACTCCCACTGGCCCTGGCGGCAGGCTGCGGCAATCAGTCGCTGGCCGTCCCAGGCACTGGTGCGCAGCCCATGGATCCACTGGGGAGCACCGAATTCGGCCTCCAGGGTCAGCAGGGGTTGCCAGTGGGGTTCGGCACCATTGGCCAGATGCTCCGCGTCCCGCAGAATCTCCAGGTTCCACCAACCGCTGCGGTCGTTGGCCACCACCAGATCATCCCCAGCCCAAAGGGGCTGAAACACTGAAATGGCTACCGGCGCGGCCCCAACGGAACCGGCGATCGGGCGGACGTCGACCAGGGAGCCATCGGTATCAAATTGCCCCAGCCAGAGGCTGCTTCGCTCCCAGCTCATTTGGGGTTGTTGCCATTCGACCCAGGCCAGATGGGTTCCCGAGGGACTTAGCACCGGGTAGCCACAGAAGTCAGCTGGGCGATGCAGGATTTGGGGAGTGCCGCCTTCCAGGGGGACCGCGACCCAAAAGTCCTCTCCCCCAAGCTCCATCACGCCGATCCAGCGATCCCGGGTCCGATCGATCAGTCCGTCGCTGAAGGCCCTTGCCCCCTGCTCCCAAGGCGCTGTCAGCTGGCGTGGCGGACCGACCGCCACCACCTCCTGCCCTGGTTTCAGCCCCGCCGCCAGATCCAGTCGCCAAAGACAACGATCACCGTCATGGACGAACACCGCGATCGTGCCGTCCACCGTGTAGGCGCCGCCGCCGTACCCATGGATGCGGCTACGCAGGTTCCACGGGCCGGGGGTCAGGTCCCGGGGGGGCGTCCCCCGCATCCCGGAGCCCATCAAGGTGGTGCGACCGTTTTCCTGGGGCCGTTGTTCCAGCCAAAAAAGGCGTCCCTGGGCCAATAGCGGCTCTTTCGGAACCGCTATTGATCCCACGGCTATAGACGCTGAGAGCGGTGCCCCCTTACCCCTTGCTGTCACCGGTGCCTCCGACTTCAGGACCCTAGAATTAACACCATTGTTTTAGGTGTCTCTTTGGCGCGCAGCTTCGCCCAGATGGCCCGCAATGCCGAACAGGGCAACAAGACCATGCTTGTGTCCAAGGAGCCCTGCGAAGACCCATCGCGGCGCATCCACACTCTCGGGGAGCAGGAGCTTCGCCAGACGGCCCGCCGTATCGGCAAGGTGGATGAGGCAGTGCGCGAGCTGGCTCGTGAGATGCTGCGCAGCATGTACACCGCCCGCGGCATCGGCCTAGCGGCTCCCCAGGTAGGGGTGCATCAGCAGCTGTTGGTCATCGATCTCGATCTAGAAGAGGCTGCCACCCCCCCACTGGTGTTGATCAACCCGGAAATCACCGCCGCCGGGGCCTCCTGCAATACCTATGAGGAGGGTTGTCTCAGCATCCCTGGGGTCTATCTGCAAGTGGTGCGGCCGTCCGTGGTAGAGGTCAGCTTCCGTGATGAGATGGGCCGCGCCCGGCGCCTGAAGGCCGATGGATTACTGGCTCGTTGCATTCAGCACGAGATGGACCATCTCAAGGGTGTGTTGTTCGTGGATCGGGTCACAGACACCGCCAGCCTCAGCACCGAATTGCGGCAGCACGGTTTCGAACTCGACCACGTCCAGTCGCTGCCCTGAGCCTTCCCCATGCCGATGAAACCCCTGGCCGGCGTTTTGCTCGCCCTGGCCTGTGTGCTCGGCATCGCCGCCACCGGGTCGGTGTTTGAGCTGGCCTACGGCCAACCCGATCTTGGAGTGGTGACTACACGCCTGATTTTGGCGGCCAGCATTCCCGGTTGCCTCCTGGCTTTGTTGTTCGCTATCCGCAGCAATCAGCAGACCTGAGCACCGGTTTTACTGGTCTTGCCAGCCCAGGCCCTGCCAGCCCGATCTCTCTGAAAGACGGCCACTTAGATCTGTCCTGCCGCGATTGACTCCATGTTCCCCTCGGCCCTTCACCCAGCCCGATTCCCTGCCCTGGGTCTGGCGACCCTGCTCCCGCTCGCGTCCCTTGTCGGTGGCCTGCCGTCGCGCAGCCAGTCCCTGTTTGGGGCAGGGGAGCTGGACCAGGGCCGCTTCCTGGTGGTGGCGGCGCCGATTGGTAGCGGTAGCCGTTATCAGCTCAACATCTACGAGCAGGTACGGGGCGGCCGTCCCTGCTTCGCCGTCGCGGAGGGGCGACCGGCGGCGGTGAATCCCCTGCTGGCCAGTTTTGATTTCACCGGTGTCTGCTCCCGCTACATCGACGCCAATGGCTACTCGCTGCGGGTTGCCGATCGCGACCTTGCCTCTAGCTATCGCCTCACGGTGGTGCGCAGTCCCAATGACACCTATTTAATGGCCATGCCGACCCGGGCGGGAGCGGGGCCCGAGATGATGGTGGCTCGCACCTTCGGCAGCGCCGGCGGTTTCCTGAAGTTTGAGCTGGAGCCGGGTTGGCGGCTGATGCGCCGGCAGTTCAAGGGCCGCAACCTCGGCCACGTCTATCTGTACACCTCCGCTTGGCCTTCTGCCGTAAGCGGCGCAGCCGCCACCCCCCGTTGAGCGAACCCCCTCTTGCTAAGTTGCCTTACTGTTTGCGTTCACACAGCCTTTCATGACCCAGGTCACCGTCGGCGAAAACGAAGGGATTGAATCGGCCCTGCGCCGCTTCAAGCGCCAGGTCTCCAAGGCCGGCATCTTCGCCGACCTCAAGCGGCTGCGCCACCACGAGACCCCCACTGAGAAATACAAGCGCAAAGCTCAACAGCGTCGCCGTCGCCGTTGAGTTTGGGCCTACGCTCCCCTTTGACTGCTGTTTGCAGCACAGGTTTTGGCTAAGGCTGACTCGAAACGAACGCTCTGGGCAGAACCAGCTGGGGGTCTGGACGATCGGCTCCCATGGGTTTCTCCAGGGGATTATTCATGCAATCAGCCAAGCTTGGCTGCTCCACGGTTGGAATTCACCTCTGGCAGTTGTCGCCTAAGGATTCCCCAGGTTGGATCTTTCCAGTTTGCTTGGTCCTTTCAACCTGTTTCCCTAGTTGTCAGGTCAAAACTTCGGTAGCTCAGGGCTTCGGAAATTTCCCCGGTTCCGACCGTCCTGACCCCTTTGAGGTCGGCCAGGGTGCGCGACACCCGCAAAATGCGATCGGAGCTGCGGGCTGAAAGACGCCGCTGCGTGATGATTGCTTCCCAAAGGTTGACGCAGGCTTGATCTAGCCCCAGCACCTCCTTGAGGGCAGCAGCGGGCAAGTCGCTGTTGGAGCAGCCCCCAGGGTTACGGCCCACCATCCGCGTTCGAGCGGTCATCACCCGCCTTGCCACCTGGGCCGTTGTTTCCGGTCGATCTACCCCTGATTCCCCCCTGGGACCTTCTTCCACCCTGACATCAAGGGCGGAAACCAGCTCCCTTGGCTGGGCTCTTTGCATCACCACTTGCAGATCGATGCGATCCAGGAGCGGCCCTGAGAGCCGTCCCCAGTAGCGCCGCCGGACCCCTTCTGGACAGCGGCATTCCCGTTCCCGATCCCCCCACCAGCCGCAAGGACAGGGGTTGGTGGCGGCCACAAGGGTGATCGCGCATGGAAAGCGGCAGCGGTCCCGCGCCCGGCTGATCCACACCTCCCGTGCCTCCAACGGTTGCCTGAGCTGGTCGAGAACCTCCCGACGAAACTCCGTCAGTTCGTCGAGAAAGAGCACGCCCCTATGGGCCAGGCTGAGCTCCCCTGGTCGCGGCCGGCTCCCCCCGCCCACCAACGCCGCTGCTGAACAGCTGTGGTGGGGACTGCGGAAAGGGCGATGGCGCATCAGGCTTGCGCCCTCATCCAACAGACCGGCCACGGAATGAAGTTGGGTCAGTTCCAGGGCTTCCTCCTGGGGCAGCGCTGGCAGCAGCCCGGCTAATCGCCTGGCCAGCATGGTTTTGCCACTGCCTGGGGGGCCCACCAGCAGCAGGTGGTGGCCTCCTGCTGCGGCGATTTCCAAGGCTCGCTTGCCATGGCCCTGGCCCTTCACATCCGCCAGGTCAAGGCCCGGCGGGGCCGGATGCGCCTGCGTGGGGTTGGGGAGGCACAGGGGGCGTTCCGGATCGGCCAGTTGCTCAAGGGCGCCAGGCAGATCGTGGGCGCCCCACACCCGCAGTCCCTCCACCAAGGCGGCTTCGGCGGCATTGCCGGCGGCGACCAGTAGCCCCCGAGCCCCCAGGCGCCTGGCCGCCAGGGCCAGGGCCAGCACCCCACGGATCGGCCGCAGACGGCCGTCCAGTCCGAGCTCTGCCGCACTCCAAATCCCTTCCATGCGCTCTGCAGGCATTTGGTCGCTGGCCAGCAGGAGGCCGAGGGCGATGGGAAGGTCGAAGGCGGGGCCTTCCTTGCGCAGGTCCGCTGGGGCCAGGCTCACGACAACCCGGTTCAGCGGCATCCGGAGGCCACTGTTGCGCAGGGCCGCCCGCACCCGTTCCCGCGATTCCTGGACCGCCGCATCTGCCAGGCCCACCATTTGTAGCCCGGGCAAGCCGGGGCCGATGTCCACCTCAACCCGCACGGCGACCGCCTCCACCCCCCTCAGGGCGCCGCTGTGGCAGTGGGCAAGGGCCATGGGGGAAGCAATGTCTCTGGCTAGTTAGTGCCACCCCCTGTCCCTTCAGGCAGCATGGGCAGAATGGCCCTACTGCCAGGGCCCTGCCGGTTGCCTTGAGCACGGAGTTCCCATTTCAATGAGTGCGAGCGTGGACACGATTTTCGGGCGCATCCTGCGGGGTGAGATACCCTGCGAGGCCCTTTACAGCGACGATCTCTGTCTGGCCATTAGGGATGTAAATCCCCAGGCGCCGGTGCATGCCCTGGTGATTCCCCGCCAGCCCATCGCCGAGTTGGCTGAGGCAGCTCCTGAGGATCAGGCGTTGCTGGGCCATCTGTTGTTGGTGGCCGCCAAAGTGGCTCGTCAGGAGGGTCTCGACAGTTGGCGCACTGTTATCAACAGCGGCGCAGGGGCGGGTCAGACCGTTTTCCATCTGCATGTCCATGTCCTCGGCGGCCGCGCCCTCAGCTGGCCCCCAGGCTGATCCCTGAACGCTTGGCCTTGGAGGTTGCCAGCAGAGGGGCCCTAGGGCCAGCGTGCCGCCCCATAATCCGCGCCCTGGGGCTTACTGGCTTGCGTGCCGACGGCCACAATGGCGGAAATTGCCGTTGTGCATGAATCCCGCCAAGGCCCTGCGCGAACAGCTGGGCAAACTGCAGCGGCTTGCCCAGCCCTACTTCCTTCCCTTGGAAGAGGGAAGGACAGGGGGTGGTTCCTTTCTCCTGTTGCTGGCAGCCTTGCTGGCCATCGTGGTCGGTTTGACCCTTGTGCTGCTGACAGGGGCAGTAGCCCTCAGCGGTGCCCTCATTCCCCAGCTGCAGGGTCGCTTCCTGCCAGGTGTTCCCGAGCAGGTGGCTGCCCTTTGGGCTGGCCCGATCGGTTGGCTGCTCATGGGCTTGATGGCGGCAGGCGTCTTTTGCTTTTGGCTCTATCGCGGCCAGTTGCGACAGGGGCGCTGGGTTCCTTGGGTATTGCTTGGGGTGATTGCCCTTTTGATACTGGTTATCAATGGCATCAACGTCGGCATCAGCTTCGTCGCTCGCAATGTCGATAACTCACTGGTGGCTTACGACCGGGATGGTTTCTGGAAAACGGTCGCCATCTACGCATTCTGTTTGATGCTGGCGCTGCCCATCAGGGCGTTGCAGGCCTATCTGATTCCCCGCCTTGGTTTGTTGTGGCGAGAATGGTTAAGCGGTCGTCTTTTGGGACGTTATTTGAGTAATCGTGCCTACTACGAGTTGAATCCGAATGACGAAAGCACAGAGGAGATCGACAACCCTGACCAGCGCATCTCCCAGGACACTGCGAGTTTCACAAATACAAGTCTGAGTGTCTCGGTGGAAATTCTATCTGCCTTGCTTACCTTTGTAAGTTTCATTCTGGTGCTCTGGAGTATTAATTCTAGATTGGCTCTGTTGCTGCTTGTCTATGCGGTTTCCGGTACTGCTTTGATTGTTTTTGCAAGTCGGCGTCTGGTGGCGCTCAATTATCAACAGCTTAAGCTTGAGGCCGATTTCCGTTACGGGCTTGTTCATATCCGTGACAATGCCGAGTCGATTGCTTTTTATCGAGGCGAAGCCCAGGAAGGCAAGGAAGCCCAGAGGCGCCTTGGCGGAGCTATCAGTAACTACAATCGGCTGATTGTTTGGGAAGCTCTTATCAGTGTGATTCAGCGTTCTTACGATTATTTCTCACGTTTTCTGCCCTGGTTGGTTATTGCTCCAATCTACTTTGCTAAGCAAGTTGATTTTGGTGTCTTTGGTCAGGCCAGCATTGCTTTTTCCCAAGTTCTTTTTTCTGTCAGCTACATCGTTAACAATGTCGATCGGTTGGCGGCATTCTCTGCTTCCATCAGTCGCTTGGAAGGGTTCCAAAGCAAGATCGATTCCTTGGCTGGGGGTCACGATCTCCTGGATCCATCGTTCGTAACAGCTTCGGCGGTTGATGCCCGTCAGTTCAGCGACGCGATTGTGCTCCGCCATGCCGATCTGGTGCCTCCCCGCAGTGGACGCCACCTGATCCGTGATCTCAGCTTGACAATTGCACCCGGTGATCGCCTGCTTGTGGTAGGGCCTTCGGGCTGTGGCAAGACCTCATTTTTGCGCTTGGTCAGCGGACTCTGGACTCCGGCAGCGGGCCAGGTCGAGCGGCCGCCGGTAGGTGAACTGATGTTCATTCCGCAGAAACCCTATATGTTGCTCGGCAGCCTGCGGGAGCAGCTCTGCTACCCCCAGTCTCCTGAAAAGTTCAGCGATGACCAGTTGCGCCATGTTCTCGAACAGGTGCGTCTGCCCGACCTGGTTCGCCGTTATCCAGATCTCGATATCAAGCAGGATTGGCCCCGGCTGCTTTCCCTGGGCGAGCAACAGCGCCTGGGTTTTGCCAGATTGCTGCTTAATTCGCCTCGCTTTGTCGTGCTGGATGAAGCAACCAGTGCCCTGGATGTGACAACAGAACAGGCTCTCTATGGGATGCTCGTCGCTCTTGACATGGGTTTTGTCAGCGTCGGCCACCGCCCCACCCTGCGCGATTATCACGACACCGTGCTGGAGTTGGATGGCACCGGCGCCTGGCGTCTGATGCCATCCTCCAGCTATCAATTCGGTCGCTGAAGCCCCTATGAATCCCCCCACCCCTTTAGAAACCGCCGACAACGTCGACGACGTCAAGCCCAAGGAGCACGCTGTGCCGGTGCCCCCGGCCACAAGTGCCACCACCGGCGATGTGCCTGATTTTGGCTGGAGTGCCTACGCCGAAAGGGTGAATGGCCGTTTCGCCATGCTTGGTTTTTCAGCAGTGGTGCTGATCGAAACCCTCAGTCGCGACAGCTTTCTGCATTGGGCCGGCCTGGTGCCCTGAGGCTTGGTTGGGTCCTGGTCCGGTCAGGGAATTTCGATCATGTCAACCTGCCAATGGCCATCGCGGCTGACTTCCACCGCCAATTCCCGGCCATCGGCCCTCAGCATCACCCGCCTGGGCACCCCTGGGGGATTGATGGCGATCAATTGGCTGCTCATCAGGCGACGCCGGTAGAGCAGCAATTCGGTTCTTCCTTCCAACTGCCTTACAAGGGCCAACCGTTCGCCCTTTGCTTCCACCCCCACACTCAACGGCTGGGCATCCGGCCGGTTGAGACCGGGTAGGGGCACCGGCCGCTGATCTTCAATATTCAGCAGTACCACCTGGTCACGGCCGCCTCGGTTGGAGATCAGGGCCAGCCAAGGCCCGGCCAGGCTCGGGTCTCGGCTGGGACCCAGCTCTTCCAGGCGCCGATCCAGGGGGAAGACCGGTTGGGGTGCGGTCCCCATGCAGCCAGTCAGGTTTGCCAGTGCCCCCATCCCCCCAGCGACCAAACCCAGTCGCAGGGCTTTGCGACTCCATCCCCCTTTGATCATGGGACCTTGGGGTTGACCATGGTGCCGATGGCCAGCCCCCTGGGTAAATCCGGTTCAATCAGTTTGGCCAAATCAAACACCTGGACCAGACGGCGGCCCCTGGTAATGCCTGCAAGAGCCAAACGGCGTCCATCAGGGGCCAGGCTCAGTTGTTCGGGTTGGAGATCTCCTGGAAGTTGCAACGGCAGCAACCGGCCGCTGGCCCGATCCAAAATCAGCACTCGACTCCTGCCACCTTGCTTGCCCAACAGAGCCAGGTAGCGGCCATTCCAGCTCAAGGAGGGGGAATCATGGGGTTCAAAGCGCCGCAGCGACGGCAGCGGCACCGCTTGGCCTGAGGGCTGGGCCTGCATCATCAGGGACTGACGACCTTGGCGATTGATCACACTGACCAGCCATTCACCCTGGCCGCTGAGGGCAGGCTGTTCGCGGTCTTGGCCACCAATGGCAAGGCTGGCAGGACCTGCCCGTCGCCGATGTAAGCCAGGATCACCGCAGCCCACAACTAATAGGTTGATCGCCAGCAGAACCAGGGGCTTAACCCAGACTCTCAATCGTCAAAGCGGGAGCTGTTGTCCCTGCTGCCGGGTCCGCGGGACGGTCTGGGATCGCGGGAGGCGGTAGGAGGCGCGGTCGGGCTGTCAGGACGGCTGCGGGGGGTAGGCGGCCCTGCAAGGGGTGAGTAATCAGCATCACTCACGTCGTTGGTCACCATGGGTTTGCCACGCAAGGGCGTCCCCTCAGGAACGCCACTTGGGGAAAGACCAGAGGTTGATGGTGAACTTGCGGGATCGGGCCGGCGGCTGGATCGGGAAGCTGAAGCGGTGCCAGGAGCGGGACGGCTACCGCGCCTGTTGTCCTGTAGTCCGTCACGATTTCGGCGTCGCTCACCAAATTCTTGGCTGCCGCTGACGCTACGGGAGCTGGGGGCAGGCCGATAGCGGCTGGCGTCCTGGGGATCCGCCACGGCACCCCGCCTAGGTTCTGGATCCCAGTCATCCGAGCGTGCACCCAAGCGACTGGCGGCCTGTTCAGGTATGGCTGCACGGCTGGAGCGCCGAGGCCTGTAAAAGTCATCCTCTTCTTGCCGGGTTGGTATCCGACGTCGGATCGAATCCTGATCCTCGAATCGGTCGACGTCCCGCTCGCGATCCCAGTCCCGCCCAAATTCGCCCCCACCACGACTGCGGAGGGGTTGGGGCTCCTCGTCATCAAAAAATGATGAGCGGCGTGCCTGCTCAGTAGTGATGCCCCGCAATCTGACGCTTTCGTAAGCAAAGAAAACAGTGGTTCCGGCTAGAAGGAATTGGCCGAACTGCAGAATCGGGTCGAGTCGCCAGCCCTGGAAGAATAAAATTCCGCCACAGAGTAGGCCTATGGCAGCAAAAAAAACGTCGTAATCCCTGGCAAGAGCCGGCTTGAAGTTCCTCATGAAATAAAGGAAAGCTCCACCTACCGCGAGCACGATGCCAACGATACTGGCCCAATTAAGGCTGGCGTTTACCAAGGTCGGATCTCACAAGACTCCAGGTTGTCACCACTCTAGGCAACGTCAGAACGAATGTACCGCTGCTTCGGGCTCAGAGGCGCCGATCCACGCGGTCGTTCTGGCTGATGAAGAAGAGCGCGATGGAGATGGGGATGACCACGATCATGGCGCCCCAGACGAGGCTGCTGAGGAAATTGCCCAGGGAAGGGGTCATGGCAGTGAGGCCGCTGTTAACGCAGGCGATTCTAGGCAGTGCCCGGTCACTCCCTACGATCAAGCCCTGTTCGCTTAGAGCTTTGTGACGGCCACCCCTGCGGCGCTGCAATCGCTCCAATTCGGTCTCGGCGCCTTGCTCGGGCTATGGACCCTGTTGTTCTTGTTCCGCATCGTTCTCACCTGGTATCCCCAGCTCGACCTGGAACGGGGCGTCCTGCGTTGGATTCGGGTGCCGACGGAGCCATTGTTGGCCCCGACTCGCCGTTGGATCCAACCGATCGGCGGCGTGGATGTGGCCCCGGTGATTTGGGTGGGCCTCACCAGTCTTCTGCGGGAGCTGCTGGTGGGCCAGCAGGGCCTAGTCACCCAGTTGGTGAGACAAGTCAGCGCGAATCTTGCTTGAGTGGCAATTCGCGGCCTTCCTAGGGGGAGAGCATTTCCTGCTCGACGAACTTGGTATGGATGTCACCACGCTGGAATTCCGGCCGATCGAGCAGGGCGAGGTGGAAATCGATGGTGGTGGGTATGCCTGTGATGGCACATTCCGATAGGGCCCGCCGCAGGCGTCGCAGGGCGGCATCGCGGTCAACTCCCCAGACGATCAATTTGCCGATCAAAGAATCGTAGAAAGGTGGAATTTCATAACCTGTATACACATGACTGTCGACCCTCACCCCAGGACCGCCAGGAGGCAACCAACCAGTGATACGACCAGGGGCGGGCCGGAAATTGTGACTTGGGTCTTCAGCATTGATACGACATTCAATTGCATGGCCATGGATCTGGATCTCTTCTTGGAGCACACTGATTGGTTCGCCGCCCGCAATCCGCAGCTGTTCGGCGATGAGATCAATGCCCGTAACCATTTCGGTGACAGGATGCTCCACCTGAATGCGGGTGTTCATCTCCATGAAATAGAAATGGCCACTGCGGTCCAGTAGAAATTCCACCGTGCCGGCCCCCTCGTAGCCGATGCTTCGGGCCGCTGACACCGCCGCATTCCCCATCCGCTGACGCAGATCGGTCGAGAGTCCTGGGCTGGGGGCCTCTTCCAGCAGTTTCTGGTGGCGCCGCTGCACAGAGCAATCCCGCTCGCCGAGGTGCACCACATTTCCATGGCGATCGGCCAGGATCTGCACTTCGACATGGCGAGGCCGGTCGATGAATTTTTCCATGTAAAGACCGGGGTTACCGAAGGCGGCCTCGGCCTCGCCTTGGGCTGCGCGGAACAGGGATTCAAGCTGCTCGGCCGAGGGGACAAGGCGCATGCCCCGTCCACCGCCACCAGCTGTGGCCTTGATCATCACCGGATATCCCATCGCTTCAGCCAGTCGGGCTGCGGTTTGAGGCGTGTCCAGCAGACCCTCACTGCCTGGGATGGTGGGTACCCCTACCCGCTGCATCGTGTGCTTCGCAGTGGATTTGTCTCCCATGGCTCGGATCGATTCCGGCGAGGGTCCGACAAAGGTGATGGAGTGGGCTTGGCAAATTTCAGCGAAATTGGCGTTCTCCGCTAGAAAACCGTAGCCGGGGTGAATGGCATCTGCTCCCCGGGATGTGGCGGCCGCAAGGATGTTGGGGATATTCAGATAGCTCCGACTGCTGGGGGCTTCCCCCACGCAAACGGCTTCATCGGCCAGCTGGACATGCAGGGCATTGCGATCGACGGTGCTGTGAACGGCCACCGTCGCAATGCCCATCTCGCGGCAGGTGCGCAGGATCCTCAAGGCAATCTCGCCACGGTTGGCGATCAGCAGTTTGCCGATGGGCATCCCTTTCGCGTCCGGCGTGGTAGGCCATGGGAGACTGTATCAGCGCTTACCCTGGCCAGGCTTGGGTGTTGCCGTGGCTAGTGGCTGGAGGACGGGTCCGGTGGAAGGGTATATTTCGAGAGCTTGCGGCTTTGCCGAAGCTCCGAGAAGCTCGTTCATCAGATACCCTGGTGTTCGCGCCACTTATGCGGATGTGGTGGAATCGGTAGACACGCACGTTTGAGGGGCGTGTGGCTTCGGCCTTGCGAGTTCAAGTCTCGCCATCCGCATGATTTTTTTTCATCAGACCCTCCCACGGCGAGACATTTTTGTGTCTTCTCAGGCAGAGGCCGCCATTGTTTTGGTGAGTAATGGGCCCGGTGAGCTGAGCACCTGGGTAAGACCTTTGGCGCTCAGGTTGCATGAGCAGTGGGCCCTGCGTCCTAGTTACCCCCATGCCATCTGCGCCCTGCACCTTGTGCTTGTTCCATGTCCCAATGGCACAGGCCAGGAAGCTTCGGTCGCCAGGCGTTGGGAGCTTTTCGATCGGGTGTTGCCCGCCGTTCGCTTCTGGTGGTTGCTTTTGAGGCCAGCTCGCCACGGCCCTTGGCCGCGTCAAGGTGTTGTGGTTTTTCTAGGTGGTGACCAATTCTGGACGGTCCTGCTTGCGGCCCGCCTCGGCTATCGCCATCTCACCTACGCCGAATGGGTGGCCCGCTGGCCCCGCTGGAATGATCGCTTGGCCCTGATGGGCTCTGCGGCCTCGTCTCGGTTGGCCCCCCGCTGGCGCAGTCGAGCTCAGGTGGTCGGTGACTTGATGGCGGATCTTGACAAAGGCCAGACGGAAAATTCCGCCTTGGCTGAGGGGGAATGGATCGCCCTTTTGCCGGGTTCGAAGCGGGCCAAGCTTCAAGTGGGGATGCCGTTTTTGCTGCAGACCGCTGATTGCCTGGCCAGTTTGCGGCCAGGATGTCGCTTTTTGCTGCCGGTGGCCCCAACCACCTCCGTGGCAGAGCTGATGGCATTTGCCGGACCCTCTAATTTGATCACGACTCACTTTGGAGGCGGCCAACCAACTTTGGAGCGCAGTGAAGATGCCAGCGGTCGTGATGTCCTTCGCACTGCCGGGGGCCAGGCCATCGTTTTGGTGCAGGAGCACCCGGCCCATGCAATCTTGAGTCAGTGCTCGCTTGCCCTGACCACGGTGGGGGCCAACACCGCAGAACTCGGGGCTCTTGGGTTGCCCATGCTGGTCCTTCTACCCACCCAGCACCTGGAGGTCATGCAGGCTTGGGACGGTTGGATGGGGCTGATAGCACGGCTGCCATTGTTGCGGCGACTTGTTGGTGTGGCCTTGACTGCTTGGCGTCTGAGGCATCGTGGTTTTCTTGCCTGGCCCAACATCTCAGCAGGTCGCAGCGTGGTTCCAGAGCATGTGGGCTGCATCACCCCTGCTGGCATCGCTGCCGAGGCGGCACACTGGCTGCAACACCCGGAAAAGCTAGCGATCATGCGCGATGAGCTCCGCTCCCTACGGGGAAAGCCTGGGGCGGTAAAGTCTTTGGCTGAAATGATCGTTGATCTAATGCCACCAGGAACGATTCAACCGAGGGTGGCGAGATATCGGCCGATGCAGGTCCCATGGTCTGGTTCGCCAAAAGAGTTGGATTGGTTAGAAAAGGGGATCGGACCTAAGGAGCGCAAACTGGAATGACCGAACCATGGTTCATGCCCAATCTGCTTATGGCTTTATTCAGCGAACCATGAAAGATAAGATGCCTATTCAATCACCGTCATTCGTGGAGCGACTGGATCTGGAGCGACTGTTGATTTTTGCTTGGAATGCCGGAATCAGTGCGTATAATTGTGCAGGTCGTATCGCCAGCCAATGGCAGATGTTCAACCCATGACAGCGCTCCTTCGCCCCGAAGACAGAATCTTTGTGGCTGGTCATAGGGGTATGGCTGGTTCGTCCATAGTTCGCTGTCTCCAGAAGAGGGGCTACCGGAATATTCTCACAGTTTCCCGCCAAGACGTTGATCTTGTTGATGCAGACGCTGTTTCTAAATGGTTTATTGCTAATCGCCCTGATGTCGTTGTCCTTGCAGCCGCAAAAGTCGGTGGTATCCAGGCCAATAACACCTATCCGGCCGATTTTCTGCTTGAAAATCTAAAAATACAAAACAATGTTATCGAATCCGCTTGGCGATCAGGCTCCCGTAGGTTGTTGTTTTTAGGAAGTAGTTGTATTTACCCTAAGTTTGCGGAGCAGCCTATTCACGAAGAGTCGCTATTAACAGGTTCCTTGGAGCCTACCAATGAATGGTATGCTATAGCAAAAATAACTGGAATTCAGTTGTGTCGCGCTTTGCGTATTCAGTATGGATTTGATGCTATAAGTTTAATGCCCACCAATCTTTATGGACCCGGGGATAATTATCATTCTACAAACAGTCATGTTCTGCCGGCTTTGATTAGGCGTTTTCAAGAGGCCCATAAGTTAGCCGCCCCCACAGTCGAGTGTTGGGGAAGTGGGACGCCTCGCCGAGAATTTTTACATGTGGACGATCTTGCCGATGCTGTCCTATTCTGTCTTGAGCATTGGCAGCCCGATCCCCATGAGATTCAGTTTATGAATGTGGGTACTGGCACTGATGTGTCGATCAAGGAATTGGCTGAAAGCGTGGCTGCGGCGATTGGTTTTACCGGAAGCATCACTTGGGACTCCAGCAAGCCAGATGGCACCCCACGCAAGTTGCTTGATGTTTCACGTCTGGCTTCCCTTGGCTGGAAAGCTTCAATCCCCTTGGACACCGGACTTAAGCAAACCGTGATGGATTACGTTGCTAGTCTTAATTGCGGTGAGGAATTACGCCTGTGAGAATCCTAGTTACTGGTGGAGCAGGTTACATCGGCAGCCATGCCGTTCGTGCCCTTACCCAAGCCGGCCACGAACCGGTTGTTTTGGACAACCTCGTCTATGGACATCGTGAGATTGTCGAGAAAGTCCTGAAGGTTCCTCTTGCGTGTGGTCAGCTCGGTGATACGCCCATGCTTGAAGCTCTTTTGCGGGGGTTTCACCCTTGTGTTCAAGGTACAAGCATGGAAGCCAAGCCGATTGAGGCGGTAATTCACTTTGCAGCCTATGCTTACGTTGGTGAATCTGTCAGTGATCCTGCCAAATACTATCGAAATAATCTGGGTGATACTCTCACACTTCTTGAAGTCATGCTTGCCATGGCGAAAGAAAAAGACCAATTGCCCATACCCATAGTTTTCTCTTCCACGTGTGCAACCTACGGACCGCCGCAACAAATTCCCATGACTGAAGATCATAAACAGAATCCCATAAATCCCTATGGTCAAAGTAAATTGATGGTAGAAAAACTCTTAATTGATTTTGCAAGTGCCTATAAATTGCCTAGCGTAATTTTTCGTTATTTTAATGCTGCTGGTGCGGATCCTTCGGCAGAAATTGGTGAAGATCATGATCCGGAAACACACCTAATCCCAAGGGTTCTTGATGCCATGAGTGGCCGAGAGCCTTACCTTCAAATCTTTGGCGATGATTACCCAACTCCCGATGGAACGTGCATAAGAGATTATATTCATGTTTCGGATTTAGCCGATGCTCATGTACTTGGTCTGGAAAGGATATGGCGTTTACAAGAAAAGCAAGAGGTGATTTCCCAGCCACTAATCTATAATCTTGGCAATGGCACGGGTTATTCAGTGCAGCAAGTTATTGAAACTGCCAAGAAAGTCACTGGACGCGGGTTACTTGCCCATGTTGCTAAGAGAAGGTCTGGTGATCCGGCCCAACTTGTCGCCAGTTCAGTTAAGGCTCATCATGAGCTTGGCTGGCGTCCACGCTATCCTGATCTTGAGACGATTCTGGCTCACGCATGGGCTTGGCACCAGAAACGCCACCCCTGATTTGTGATTTTTTTGAGGTTTCAGGAGCCCAAGGACGGGCGAGTGGTTCACCGATAAAGAGCCCTTGTCCTGGCATTGCGACACTGCGCCAATAGGCCTCAATTAGGGTATCTCCTCTAAGGTAGTAAGTTAAAAATAAACCAGGATGCGGAAATTTAGCAGTATAATTACATGGCTCTACAACGGTTCCATAGCTTCCAGTTGCGCCAGCATCAAGCCACCTTAGCGCGCTCATTTGACTATTGTCTGTTAGAGCGCCTCCAAAAGATGTAAGGTGATCGGCTACAGCGCCTGGCAAAAAATGGTTTGTATTAATCTTTTCTACCCATTTTAATCCAGTGAAGTAAATCATAACATCCTGGGCGTTGCTTAGGGTATTAGAGTGAATTATTTTAAGCTTAAATTTATTACCAACACTTCGTTTGGTTTCGTCGAATAGTAAGGCTCTGCTGTTTCTTGCGGGATCACTTGTACTCATTAAATAGCCTGTTCCCCCCGGCGCACTGCCATCAGAAGATATGCCCTTGCGAATCAAAGTCTTACCGTGATTAATGTTACTAGCAGCCAGTAGCATTGTTGGACGAAGCTTTAATTCTTTCCACGGCCTATTAACATCACCCCTTGCATAATAGGGATTTAAACGCGTTGTTTTACATGATCGTTGGCAAAGTCCAGATTCTATTCCGTAGGCGAAGGCGCTGGTGATCGATTGGCAGCCAACGCGATAGGGTTTCGTCCAGGCCAATGCAAACGCTTGAATATGCTGGGGAACTCGCTTGTTAACATCTCGCAAAATCCAACGAAATTGAGATACTGGTAATTCACTTACATTGGTAGGTAAGGATATATGAATGACCTGACTGCTAGGAATCAATCTCTCTTTGACATAAAAGGCGCCAATCTCAACACTATAAGGATCCTGATCATTGATAACCACAGCCAAATTTTTGGAATCAATGCCACTTGCCGGCATTGATTCAGATATCATGGGCTTGCGATTATGTCCTAAGTCAGTATTGATGAATAGTAAGCCCGTCAACAGAAAAAACACACTAGGTCTCATGGCATTTTTTAATTGAATGAATGTAAGCATTATCGAGTTGCTTTGCTCAGAAAAATCATATCGATTATACTTGCTGATACCAGCAGTAGTAGTTGTTTTATCCTAGTGGGCATCCAGCCCTGTGTCTCACCATTACGCTGGAATCCTTCAGGCTGTCAGAAGGTCTTCTCTCCAACAGGCTGAAAACTTTCGTGGTATAGTCAGCTGGGTTTGCGCCCAGGACAAACTTGTGTAGTCAATGCTTCGATCAAGATGCTGCTAAAATCAAGTTCAAGTTTTGAAGCTTAGTCGCAATCCCAAGTTCACTCTTAAGTAAAAAAACTCGCCTGACGATTCTCTCTCACAAAATTTATCAAATTCATGATGAGTGATACAACAATTAAAAGTTTGCGGCAAATCGGTTACACTAAATATTCCGATCAACAGCTATTTGAATTATTTTTAAATCAAGGGATTGAGGCGCTTAGAGATATAAGTGGTGAATATGTTTTAATCTTGGAAGGGAACAACGAATGCGCGATTATTACTTCTCCTGTCGGCGCCATGCATTATTATTACTATTATGATGGCAAACGTTTCTACCACGGAACCAAGATTATTGATATTCTCAATCAAGCAGCTTTGCCTTGGCAATGGAATTGGACTTCCTTGGGTGATTTATGTCAACTTGAAAATCTTACAGATAATCAAACATTGCATTCGTTAATTAGACGAGTACCGCCAGGAAGCAGTCTTTACTATCAAAATGGTCAGCTCAATCTAGACTCCAAATGTTATATAGATTCAATTCCGTCGCTTAGTCCAGATCCAAAAGCTGCTGTAAAAGCGATGAATCTAGAAGTAGCGACTTGGTCGGGAAATAATCCCTATCTTTCCCTGTCTGGGGGGTTTGATTCAAGGGTGATTTTGGGATCGATGTTACAGCAAGGTATTCAGCCCCATTTGATTACAATGGGCAATGATAGGTGTTCTGATGTTAAGACGGCAAAAGCAATTGCATCTGAGTATAGTTTAACCCATGATTTGGTTAGAATTACGCTTAATGATTTTTTTGAGCATGCTGCCAGAATTTCATTCTTAACTAATGGTACTAAGACCGCTTGGCATTGGCATACTTACCTCTATCCTTTGAAGGCCCGGATTCCAACTGAAAGTAGCTTTTTTGTGGGCACTCTAGGGGAATTTGCTCGTTCATATTATTTTGACAAAGGTCAATTAGGTCGAATAGCAGCATTGAATCCTAATATGGCACTTCAAAGATTCTGGAACATGAAACTCAATCGTCATCCGACATTTCTCGCACATGAATTATCATCACTTAATAATCAATTTGCCGAGCAACTATCCCCCCAAGGTATTGATTCCCGGGCGCATAGACTTACTAGCTACTGTAAACAGAAATTTTTGCCTGGATTAACCCGTTATTACTTTGAACAAAGGGTGCCTAATTTTTATGCTAATGGTATAAAAATGTATATGGACTCTAGTCAATGGCGATCTCCATTCCATAGCCGTCGTTGGATTGATCAAATCTGGAATCTCCCAGCATCTTGGAAATTAGGATCTAATTGGCACAGGTATGCCATTAGTATGAATATGTCTAAATTATTAGACTTTCCAGAAGAGAATGGTTTCGTTTCCAATAGAATGCTTAAGAAAGCACCACCCTTTTATTGGACATCTTTTATGAGAAGAACCCCCTATATTAGCTATGATTTAAGTTCTGAATGGTACCGGGATTCTATGCTGCAAGACTTTATTTATTCTAACCGACAATCTATAGATGATCTAATTGATCCAGCCTTGGTTGCAACAATTCTTGGCAGCCACAAATCAGGCAATGACAGGACACGCACTTTAGCTTTTCTACTCACCATGATTTATTGGAAGCAAAATCTGAATCGTCACAATTTATAGAATTTATCATGACATCGAATCATCAAAGACTATCAGGAGAGCCTCTTTATGGTTGGCCTTCTTCGCTATCTCTAAAAGAGCCACCGCTCCCTCAAAGCAAAACTCATGGCGATCTCAACCCTAGCTTGAAAATCTCAATAGTAATACCAACCTTGAATCAAGGTGATACGATTGAAGATACAATTTTTTCAATCATCAACCAAGATTATCCCTACTATGAAATTATAATCATGGATGGCGGAAGTAATGATACTACTCTTGATGTCATAAACCGTTATAGACCCTATTTAGCTCATGTCACTTCAGCACCCGACAAGGGTCAGTCACAAGCAATAAATAGGGGATTTCAGCGGGCATCTGGTGATATTTTTGCATGGCTGAATTCAGATGATTTTTATCTACCAGGAGCACTGTCAAAAGTAGCCAAAGCATTCTCTGATCCAAGCATTGAGTTTCTTGTTGGAGCTGGTGATGTTGTATCTATGGAACATAAGTTTTTACGCTTTATTCCTGAACGTATTTTAAATCGTCAGGCCTTGATTGACTGGAAGAATGATCGCTGGATTATGCAACAATCCTGTTTTTGGAGATCATCTTTGTGGCATAAAGTAGGTGGGGTAGATGAAAGCCTAGGACTCTTGATGGATTACGATCTTTGGTTTAAGTTTTCTTCAAGTTGCCAGCCCACGGCATTAGATCAGAAATTGGGCATTATGCGTTATCATCCAGATGCTAAGACCGTTAAGTTTAGAAGCAAAACTAACCAAGAACTTGCATATGTATATGCAAAGTACGGTCTTTTTGACGAACTCAGGGAGTTGGTTGCTTCTCTTTCCAATAAGAATCAAGAGTTAGAGACTCAACTTTGGGCCATTGAATCTAGTTTTCCTGTCCGGTTACTTAAACGCCTTTATCTTTTCCCCAATCCTCATCGATAGATCATTATGAATCATTTGAGCAAGTCAATTTTTGTTGGCATAACAAGTTGGAATAGTAAGCTATTCCTTCCTCATTGTCTTCGGTCTCTCATAGAGACTACTCAAGGTCAAGATATTTCCATTTGCGTTCTTGATAATAATTCATCGGATGATTCGGTTGCGATTGCACGATCATTTGGGGTTGAAGTCATTCAGATGGCTTGCACCCAGCCACAAGCACTTAGCTTTCTGATTAATCGCTCGCAGGCTGATTATACTTTGTTAATTCATTCTGATGTCATACTGATTGATCCACGTTGGCCATCACTTTGTATAGACAAGATCAATGATTCTGTTGTGCTGGTATCTCCTGAGGATATTGGCTGTGGTCCCATGACTCGTACTTTTGGGCTTAACATGCCTGAAAGTTCATTTATGTTTTTTAATACAAAGCTGATCAAAAAATGTCGTCGCCTGGTGCTTTTCCCGACTCGCAACAGTTTTTTCCCGCGCTATGAATTCGACTTTAATGGACATCACGTAACCCATAATATCCCCGCCACTTTGTCAAGTCACGGGTTCCGATGGTTTGCCATGAATGTCTTAACTTCTAATGTAGTTAGTGAACCCTTGTTCAGGCCTTCTAAACCTCCTACAGTTTGGTCCGATGAATTAATGTACTTGCGTTATGGCCTTGGAAATTTTTATAGCATTGATGGCATAATCACTCACTATCATAATTGGTATGATCGGATATCCACAAGGTCCCATACCCCTGTTTCCACTGTTGAGAGTAAAAAAGATTTTCCAGTCGAGTTTATTTATGACTATACTACCCGATTTTTATCAGATTATCAACAAAATAATTTAGACCTACCTATTGATTTAAACATACGTCGCCATCCAAAGGCCCTTTGAGTATTTTATGTTTTTGATTTTTTGATTTCTTGTTATTTGAACCAATTTTCTAAATGGCTATGTCAACTAAGCGAGCTGTTCACTTCCTTTTGATTCCTGAACTACTTTACTCGCCTCCCAATCGCGCCATTATTGAAGCACTACTTGCTAGTGGTTATGAAGTTCATGTCTTTTCGCCTAATTTGGCATCTTCACCGACGGAATATGGTCCGAAGGTAATTACCCATACAGCTAGTTATTCATTTCGTTGGGTGGCGAAAGTCATCTTCCATCCATTTTGGTGGAGTGTTAGTTGCATTTCTGGAACGAGTGAAGAGCCTTTGGCTGTCGTAGGTCTTTTGGCATTTATACTCAAAAAGAAATCATTTATTTTGGCAGACGAAATTAAGGCAGGTAGCTATAGGGGAAATAGTTCTGAGCGATGGAAAAACTTATGTCGCTGGGCAATGAAGCATGCTAAATTTAATATCGTGAATGATCAATCGCGAGTTTCGCTGCTTCGAGAATACGTGCCATTGTCCTCTCAAGCCCATATCATTGTCTATCCAGGCTGTTTCCATCAACCTCCAGTTCCGTCAGTCGAGTATCGAAAAGAACTTCGCCAACATTGGCAGATTCCTGATCAAGCACTTGTAGTAGCCTCATCTGGTGGCTTCAATTTGACGGCAGGTGCGGATTGGCTCATTAAAGCACTTCAAGATCGGCCTGATCTTTATGCAGTTATTCAACCTTTGGGAGTTGATCCACTTGCTCTTTACTTGTTAGAGAATATCCCTTCTATAGACCGAGTTTTCCTTCAACGTCATCGGCTTGGCTGGAATGAGGCGTGGCGGTCTGCGGTTGGCTTTGACATTGGCATGGCCATATATACTAACCAAGCGCCACAATTCCAAAAAATGGGAATCAGCTCGAACCGATTATGTATGTTTATTGCTATGGGAGTGCCGATTATATGTAGTAAGCAGGACAGCTTTGCCTTTGTATCTCGGTATGAGTGTGGTGTAGTTGTTTCTGATTACACAGAGTTTCTGGAGGCCATCTCATATATTAGTTCCAACCTCACCCAGATGCGTGAGAACTGTAGACGTTGCTTTCATGACTACATCATGCCTACCGATCGTTTCCCTTCCTTATGCAGAGCGATCGAATCCTTGTAGCAACCATGAACGTTTTTAGTTGATTTTGTTTTTTATCATGACTAAGCCCAATTTAAATTTTTATGTATATCGTTTTGGCCTCGCGAGAGTGCACGCAGCCAAGCGACTGATTCCTATCAAATTGATGCCTCGTAGGCTTGATTTAAGTGACAAGTTTGTCATTGGAATCACAACTTACGTCGAGCGTTATGATGAATATTTTAAGCCTCTTTATGAGTCACTTTCTTATCTTTTTCCAGATGTCAGAATCGTCGTAACAGTTAATGGTTTCCCAGATTCAAACAAGCAACATGATTATCTTACGCGGCTTCAATCCGAATTATGTGATCAGGCGCCAGCTCATCACACTTTTGTCCTTCATGATCGCCCGTGTGGCTTGACAACTCTATGGAATGAAATGCTTCAGGCAGCTGAGAATAAACCTCTTTGGGTCCTGAACGATGATTTACGTGTAGATTCTTGGATCAGGCGTTGGGCGGAAAAGTTTGATTGGAATAACGTCAATCTTACTCTTTTAAATGATACTTGGTCCCATTTTATTATTGCTCCTAAAGTTGTTGATAAAGTTGGCATTTTTGAACCTTCATTTCTGGGGATTGGTTTTGAGGATATGGACTACACGGCTCGTTCGGGTCTTGCGGGAGTTGCAATTAGCAACATCCCTTGCCCTTATCTGCATCACTGTAATCATCAACCTAAGAACACTTCGTTTGACGATGTTTCTGGCCGTACGTGGGGAAAATATACGACTGCTAATGAAGAATATTTTTACCGTCTCTGGGCTAGATCTTCTGATGGTGAGGGAGTATATATCAAGCAGATCCGTGGCTTTGTCAAGCCTGTTCAGGCTCTTTCCCCAGTATCTTTGTCTTCGTTAAAACCCCTTCAAATTCAGAGGGGTTTGTCTTTCCCAGATCGTCAGTTTTCATGAAGATCCTGTTCTTTGCCCCCTCAGCCTACCTTTTCGGCGGAGTTCAAGACTGGTTGGCTGACCTGGTGCCAGGTATAAGGCGAGAGGGTCATGAAGTTACTGTTGCTGTACCGGATGGTTTGTTTCATTGCTTCGAATCTTATCGAATGGCATATCCTGAGTTGGCTTGTATTCCGCTGCGAAATCCGACTGGGAGTCAGGAAGGTAGAATTCAGTGCATCATGAATTGTATAGCTTTTATCCAGCCCGACTTGATCGTCGGTGTCAATATAGGTGCAGTTTATCCTGCGGTAGCCAGACTACGTCAGCGTGGAGATCAAGTAGGAAAATTAATTATTACGCTTCATGCTATTGAGGCTGATTATCTCGAAGATCTGCGTCAGTTTCGCGCTATTGTTGATGCAGTTGTGGTTACGAATAAGCTTACTCTTGCTTTAGTCGCCCAGGAGTCATTTATTCCGGAGGAAAGAATCTTGTACGCTCCTTACGGTGTTAAAATATCAACATTCAAGTCACCCCTGCCCAAGTCTGATGATCTTTTGCGACTTGCCTGGGTTGGACGTTTTGAGCAAACTCAAAAACGTGTTAACGATCTTGTATCAATACTTAAGCGGCTGGATCGCATTTCATTCCCATTCTGTTTATCCTTGGCAGGTGATGGTCCTGATGCGACCAGCCTCCAGGAACAGCTTCAACCCTGGATTCGTTCGGAGCAAGTACGCTGGTTGGGTCGCCTGGATAGGCACCAACTTCAGCATCAAGTCTATGATCGAAGTGACGTGTTGTTGATTACTTCTAGCTGGGAAACGGGCCCGATTGTGGCTTGGGAAGCTATGGCGGCTGGTATGGTAGTTGTGAGTAGTCGTTATGTGGGTTGCGGAACTGAAGGGGCCCTTAAAGATGGTCAAACTGCCCTTTTGTTTCCTGTAGGTGACTGTGAAGCGGCCGCCTCGGCAGTTGCCAAGCTTCTCGATTCCAACTTGCGAACATCTTTAGCTAACTCAGCTCTCGAAATGGTCCGCCATCGGTATTCAGATTCAGCTTCTCTGGCAGCCTGGCTCAAGGTTTTTTGTATAAGTATGGACCTTCCTCCCCTGTCTTTGATCTACTCCGATTTTTCTCGATTGCCTGCCACTGTCCCCAGTGGAAGGTTTGATATTTTGCTTGGGGTTACAAGGGCTGAGTACCTCCGCCGTTTGCTTGGCCTTAATTTTCGCCATCTTTCAGCGGGGAGCGAATGGCCCCATTCCCTGCACGGAGCCGGTGACAATGGTCGTTTGCTCTCTCTCGCCACTCAGCTTGAAAACAATGCGTGAACAACTAGGCGTCTGGTTAAAGGACCGTTGGCGTTACGAGAGGGCCCTGCGCAGCCCAACCCCTGAGTACCTAGCTCTTGCCAATCGTATGGAGAGCCTGGAAAGATCACCTGATGGCACAGGTTTTTATTGTCGTTGGCCCTATACCTCCAGGTTGCATGCCCCTAAATTCCAACCAAATCTTGGTCAGAGGCTAATGCGTCGCTGTCTTGAGCACGCTCCGATTAGGTGCGCTCCAACCAGGCCAGCTTCCCCATCTCCCCCGGAAATCAGCGTTTTGATCGGACATCGCGGCCGGGAGAGACTGCCGCTGCTGTTGGCTACCTTAGCCAGCCTGGCAGCCCAGCAGGATGTCCACCTTGAGTGTCTCGTGATTGAGCAGGCGGCTGTATCCGAGATCGTCAACGATTTACCGGACTGGGTCCGCCATGTCATGGCTCCATTGGCCGAAGCTTCAGCACCCTATAACCGATCCCAAACTTTCAATGTTGGTGCACGCAACGCCTTGGGTACGACTTTGTTGCTGCATGACAATGACATGTTGGTGCCAGCTGGTTATTGTCGTCGCATTCTTGATCGTCGTGGGAGGGGTTATGAAGTGATCAATCCTAAACGTTATATCTTTTATCTTACTGAGAGCCACAGTAGAAACGTTCAGAGAGGACTTGGAGGATATGATGCTTTTCCTCCTGATTATATCGTTCAGAACCTCGAGGCTGGTGGTAGTATGGCCATAAGCACCAAGGGATTTGAGGCTATTGGAGGAATGGACGAAGGTTTTGTTGGTTGGGGCGGTGAGGACAATGAGTTTTGGGATCGTTGTCTGACACTTCCCACTTGGATTTGGGGTTATGAACCAATTGTCCATCTTTGGCACCGCAGTCAACCGCTTAAGGATGACTTGGACAATCCCAACATTCTCCGATGTAGAGAAATCATGCAACGATCCGCCCAGGATCGAATTGCGGCTCTGAAATTATCAAGAGGGATTTTATCTTGACCACAGAGTTTGGCCATGACGGGCCCCTAGTGAGCACTGTGATACCCGTATACAACCGGGCAAGTCTGTTGATTGATTCTGTTGATAGTGTTATCAAGCAATCTTATAGGCCCTTAGAAATTATTATCGTAGATGATGGTTCCACTGACGAAACGCCCGATGTTATGGAAGATTTATTTCGTCGTTGGCCTGATCTGGTGAAGGTGGTTCGTCAGGCCAATGCCGGTCCAGGACCGGCTCGACAACACGGTCTTGAGCTGGCAAGGGGGGATTTCGTACAGTTTCTTGACAGTGATGATTTACTACTGCCAAATAAGTTCAGTTGCCAGGTGGCCGCACTTGTCGCGAACCCAGAGGCTCAAATCTGCTACGGCCGTAGTTACGAGGAAAATTTTTTAAAGCTACCCCTTCGACGCGAAGGGCCCATGCGCCAAACCGGACGTTTCCATCGGCATTTATTCCCGTTGTTGCTGGTTGAACGTTGGTGGACCACGAGTAGTCCCCTTTACCGGCGCAGTCTTCTGGAAAGCATTGGCCCTTGGCGGGCTTGGCTCAATGAGGAGGACTGGGAATATGATGCCCGTGCGGGTGCTACTGGGGCATGTCTTTGTTGGGTGAACGAGGACGTTTCCGTCAGGCGTATCAATTTGGCTTCAGAGCATCTCAGTGCGGGGGGTACCGAGGATCCCCGCAAACTTCTTGATCGTGCAGCAGCTCGTCAATCTATTTTCTTGTCAGCGATTGCTGCTGGAATTGACACGAGCAAACCCGAAATGGCCCATTTTGCCCGCTCGGCTTTTTTGTTAAGTCGCCAATGTGGCTTAGCTGGATTAGAAAGTGCCTCCAAGGACCTTTTTGCTTTGGCCAGACGTGCATCGACGCCAGCCCGTCGATTTGGCCCCGATTATCTTATCTATGGAATTCTAGGGAATCTATTGGGTTGGACCAAAGCGGCTCGAATCATCCTTTCCGTTTATAGATTTTTATCGAAACGGAGCGGTAGCTGATGCTTGAACCTCCCCTTGTTTCTGTGGTTATGGGCGTCCGCAACGGCGGACCTGAGCTTGCTTATACCTTGGAGTCCTTGATCACACAGCAGGGAGTGAACTTTGAAATCATTGTCGTCAATGACGGTTCCACCGATGGCACTGCCGAATTGCTTGCTGACTGGTCCACGCGAGATCCTCGGTTGGTGGTGCTGCAACGATCTGGGCGGGGTTTGACCGCTTCTTTGATCGAAGGTTGTCAGCTGGCCCGGGGGACTTACCTGGCCCGCCAAGATTCAGGGGATTGGTCTCTACCAGGTCGGCTTGCTACTCAGGTTGCCTGTCTTAAGGCTGATCCGGAAGCGGCACTGTGCTCTACTTTTGTGCGTCTGTTGGTGCCGGAAGGTGCCACACTTACAGTCAACGCGCCTGACGAGGCCTCCCTGGCCGATGGTTTGACAGGTCCTGCTCATCACGGTGCAGTAATGATGCTCCGAAGTGTTTACGAGCAAGTAGGGGGCTATCGCCTTGCTTTTCATTATGCCCAAGACATTGATCTATGGACCAGGCTTGTCGAATACGGTCGCCATAGGATTGTGCCTCACATTCTCTATGAAGCCACGGTGGCCCCTGGTTCGATCAGCGGTTCCCGCCGTAAGGAACAAGAGCAATTTCATTCTTATATCGTCAATCTTACTCATGCTCGTCGCCAGGGTTTATCTGAATCATCGTGGTTGGCTAAGGCTGAGACTCTTTCGATGCATTGCAGGAATGCGCCCGCTAAAGGGCGGCGCCAGGGGGAGGCGAATGGCGCTTATTTTATAGCTGCCTGCCTTGAGAAAGAGCATCCCCAGTTAGCTGCTAAATATTTCAGGCAAGCTCTCGATCTCAATCCTCTGCACATGAAGGCCCGTTTAAAGCTTTTCAGTCTCCGATGAATCTGACCGTCGCCATTCCAAGTTACGGCCGTGATCAGGTTCTGGTGGAGACGATCGAGGCTCTTTTGGCCCTCGATCCACCAACGGTTGATTTCCTTTTGCTGGACCAGACACTCAGGCACGATGAACCTACCGAAACGGCTTTAAGGAACTGGCAGCGGCAGGGTCGACTGCGGTGGTTAAGGCTCCAGCGGCCCTCGATCACCAATGCAATGAATGTTGCACTTGAACAGGCTATTGGAGAGCGGGTGTTGTTTCTCGATGACGACATCATTCCTGATCCCTATCTTCTTAAGGCTCACTTAAACGCTGGTCAGCGCACTCCTACCGCTTTATTGGCTGGAAGAGTAATTCAGCCATGGCATACTGATGGACCGGAGTCGGAAGACAAACAACCCTTCACTTTCAACACACTGCAGCCGCGTGAATGCCTTGATTTTATTGGCTGTAATTTTTCTTTGCCACGAAATTTAGCGTTGTCATTGGGAGGTTTTGACGATAACTTCGTGCGTGTTGCCTACCGTTATGAGGCCGAATTTTCTTACCGTTGGCGTCAAGCAGGTTTTCCAGTTCGATACGAGCCTTCTGCCCTGATTCGCCATCTCAAGACAGAACGCGGTGGAACTCGCAGTTATGGCGAACATCTTTCAACGATTAAACCCGATCATGCCGTTGGTCGTTATTACTATCGGTTTCGCACCCAATCTTTCGGTCCGGCCTTGGCAGGTTCATTGTCTGATTTTGGGCGCTCAGTGCGGACTCGATACCATCTTCGTCATCCTTGGTGGATCCCCCTGACTCTGTTGGCCGAGATTCGTGGCCTTTTCTGGGCTCTAAAACTTTATTCCAGGGGACCGGCCCTACTGCCTTCAAAGCGTACCCGTCTCTTGATTGCCAGCAGCCATCCGATCCAGTACCACTCACCCTTGTTTCGGCAGCTCAGTGACGATCCCGTTATCGATGCTGATGTGCTTTATCTCACCTTGCCTTCGGCCGAAACCCAAGGGTTAGGTTTTGGCAAAGCCTTCACCTGGGATGTCCCTCTGCTCGACGGATATCGGTGGCATCAGGCCACCAGTGGGCGTGGTTTGGGAATTACCAGTGGTTATCTCGGCGTTTGGCTTCGTTATCCAGGCAGAGAACTGGGCTGGGGCCCCTACAGTGACCGTCCTTCTGTATTGCTGTTGACAGGGTGGCACTTTCTAGGCCTAGTCCAGTTGTTTGTGGCGGCAAAATTGAGGCGAATCCCGGTATTGTTAAGGATGGATTCTAATGATTTCCGTCCTCGATCCTGGATCCTAAATTTAATTTATCTAGTACTCTTCAGGGGCGTTGATGGGGTGCTTACGGTGGGCTCTGCCAATGCTCGCTGGTGTCGACGTAATGGCATTCCGCCCTCGCGAATGGTGCCCTCTCCCCATTTTGTTGATAACAGTTATTTTTTGGATAGGGCCACCAGTTTTCGTCTCCAAACTCAGGAATTACGCACTCGATGGCAGATCCCATTAGATGCATTCTGTTTCCTCTTTGCAGGTAAGTTTCAGCCCAAGAAACGACCGCAGGACCTTCTCGATGCTTTTGCTTTGGTGCAGGCTCAAGGTATTGTCTCGGGTCGTCCTTTGCATCTACTTATGGTCGGCACTGGTGAGATGGAGGCTAGTTGTCGCAGCCATGCCGCAGCTCTGAATCTGCCGATTTCCTTCGTGGGCTTCCTTAACCAATCCGAGATTCCCAGTGCTTATGCTGTTAGTAATTGCCTAGTTCTCCCTTCAGACCATGGTGAGAGCTGGGGCCTTGTTGTAAATGAGGCGATGGCCTGTGGGCTTCCTGCCATTGTCAGTGATCTGGTCGGTTGTGCCGAGGATCTGGTCCATCCCGGCATCACCGGTGATGTAGTGCCTTGTGCTAATCCGAAAGCTCTTGCCCAAAGTATTATTGCCATGGCGGCAAATCCTGAACGGGCTGCGCGCATGGGTGAAAACGCTCGCGAATTGGTACTTACCAAATACACCACGGAGGCGGCTGCAGAAGGCATTCGTAAGGGACTATTGCTGCTGCGTAGCCGCCGATGACCTTGTCATCCTTTGGCCCCCAAGCCCTCAAAGTTCTACATGTGATTCCCTCGATCAGTCCCCGCCGGGGGGGACCCAGTCAGGCGGCGATTGAGATGGTGACCGCCCTGAGATTGCGACATGTCGACGCCTCCATCTTGACAACCAATGACGATTGTGAGTCACTGTTGACAGATTTGCCAATGGGGGCTTGGACTACTTATGCTGGAGTGCCCGTTCTTGCTTTTCCGCGTTGGAGCCCGCCAATGGGGGCTTTAAAGGATTATATCTTTAGTTATCGCTTGAATCGATGGCTCCCTAATAACATACGTAATTTTGATCTCCTCCATGTTCATGCGTTGTTTTGTTACCCATCCACCATGGCGATGGTTCACGCCCGTCGGGCTCGTATACCTTATCTTTTAAGGACGATTGGTCAACTCAGTCCGTGGAGCCTGGCTCAAAGTAAACTTCGCAAACAGTTGATGCTTCAACTGGTAGAGAAACGTAATCTTGATGCAGCAAGCTTGTTGCATTTTACTACTCCTCGCGAGCGGGATGAATGTTTCACTGCGTTCGGCCAGTCTTTCCCTTCTCTAGTCCTTCCTCTTGGCGTACGACTGCCCTCTCTTCTACCGGAAGTCAAGTCCCAAAAGGAGGGCCTTCGCCTTTTATTTCTATCACGTCTTCATCCCAAAAAGCAATTGGAGGTGGTTTTGAAGGCCCTTTCCTTGCTTCAGACGGAGTATCCTCAAGGCCATTGGCAGTTAGATATCGCGGGCTCTGGTGAGCCCGCGTACTTATCAAGCCTTCAGAAATTGGCAGGGCAGCTTAATCTGACGCAACGATGTCGTTGGTTGGGGCATGTCCAAGGTGATGCTAAGACTTCTTTGTTGCAGCAGGCCGATTGGTTTTTGTTACCATCTGCAGCAGAGAATTTTGGCATCGCTGTCGTAGAGGCAATGGCGGCAGGCACTCCTGTGATCGTCTCCCCCCAGGTGGCCGTCGCAGATATGATTGTGGCCGCTGGAGCCGGCTTAGTCTGTCCTAGCGATCCTGCAGCTCTCTGTACGGTTTTACGCAAGCATTTCCAGGGTCCCAGTTCAGCCATGAGAATGGCAGCTAGATCTTTGGCGGAAACGACTTTTTCTTGGAGTTCGGTCGCGGATCAACTGGAAACCAGCTACCGCCAAATGCTTTACCCACTTTCCGTTCGATGACGACGCTATTACTACTGATCCTCTTTGCGGGCCTGGCTGTATCGCTACTTAGTGATGATTGGAAGTCAGGAACTCTTTGGACAATTGCCATTGGTTTTTGCCAAGACCCGATTCGTAAATTGACACCAGGCCAGCCTACTTTTATGGTTGGTTTTGTCTTGATTGCCTTCTTGATTTGCGCTATTTTTATTTATCAAGAGCGAGGTCAGCTCGATCTTAAGTATATATTTTGGACATCTCCTCAATTATTAGACATTGTTCCTTATTTCGTGATATTATTACTAGCTCAAGCTGGAAATTCATTCTTTCGATTTGGCAGTCCAGCTCTCGTGGCTATTGGTTTGTCTTTCTATATTGCTCCAGCGATTGCCCTTTGGGTTGGTTTTCATATAGGTCGGGATCTCTCACTTTTACGTCGTATTATTATGTTTTATTTAATTCTTAGTTCTATTTTTGCTTTTACTGTTTTACTTGATTTTCGTGGGTTTGATATTCCGGCATTTGAAGAAGTGGGTACGGGTATTTTAATTACATTCGAAGGTGGTGCAAAGTCTGGTGCTTCTGGCTTATGGCGAACAAGTGAAATTGCTTCTTGGCATTTGGCGGCAGCAGCTTGTTTCAGTATCCTTTTGACTTTTTCGGATCGTGATGTTGGGTGGCAGATTCTTTATATATGCATTGCCGTTGTATTCGCCGTGCTTTCTGTTACAACTGGTCGACGTAAGTCTCAGGTATTAATTGTTGCATTTCTTGGAATTTATCTACTTATTTTCAGCCGTCTTTCAAGTCCTGCCTCACGTGAAAGAATTATAATGTCAGTTTTGGGAGGTGCTGGAATATCTTTTGCTGTTGTTTCAATGTTCTTAATCGATTTATTGGGTTCAAACTTTGAAATTTTTCTTAGTCGCTCATCCACTTCAACGAGCGAACTTGGAGATCGTCTTCAATCTCAGGGTTTAAATGCTTTGTTAAAAGGTTTAGAAGTCGGCGGCGGGTTAGGTTTGGGATTGGGGGCTGGATCAAACCTGGGTAATTTCGATGCTGGTGTCAACCGTGGCGCTGTACGTAGTTTAGGCTTCGTTTCCGAAGGAGGTGGAGGGCGACTTATTGTCGAACTTGGCATTCCTGGAATTCTTATTATTATTTGGCTTGTTTTTGTTTCTTTTCAAATGCTCTGGCGTAATTTTAAGCTAATTCGTTTTTTGCCTTCTGATGAGATTGCCTTGATTGCCGGCACTCTCTCTTTTGGTCTTGCCAACATAGTTTTCTTTTTCTCTGCGGCCCAATTGTACAGCGATCCCTTTATACTTATTCTGTTGGGTATTTCAATTGGCTCGGTGTTGTCGGTTCCCGTTCTCGTTTATAGTCGTTTGCAACTACAACAGTCAAATCCCATTTTGGCTAGGGGGTTCCCTTGATAAATTATTTAGATTTGAAACAGGTTAAACCTACTCTTCCCCTAACAGTCTTGTTGCTGACTTATAATGAAGAGGCCAATATAGAGCGTACTTTGGCTGCTCTCAAGTGGGTTCCAGGTATTCTCGTCATCGATAGCGGTAGTAGCGATCGGACTTTAGAAATATTGGCAACTGAACCAAACGTAACTGTCCGACACCGACCTTTTGACAGTTTTGCGGACCAGTGCAATTTCGGTCTCAATCTAATTAAGACTGAATGGGTGCTCAGTCTTGATGCTGATTACGTTGTAACTCCGGCTCTTGTAAAAGAGATCTGTTCCAGTTTTCATTTAGCCGAGCAGATGCAGTTTGCTGGTTTTGCCATACCTTTCCGTTATTGTATTGCCGGCAAACCACTGCGTGGCACTTTGTTGCCGCCTCGGATTTGTATGTACCGAACTGCCGGGGCCAGATATCGCAATGATGGACATGGTCATCGGGTTGATGTTCCGGGTAAGGTCGGGCGCTTACACAACCCAATCCTTCACGATGACCGCAAGCCACTAGAACGGTGGCTGGCCTCCCAATTGGCTTATCTGACCATTGAAACGCGAAAACTTCAGACCACCCCCTTAAACCAACTGTCCATAGCGGACCGTTTGCGTCTGAAAACGCCACTCGCTCCTCTGGCCGCCTTGGTGCTGTGTCTTTTTGTTAATGGAGGCATTCTAGATGGCTGGCAAGGCTGGACCTATGCGCTTCAGCGTTGCTATGCCGAAATTCTGCTCAAGCTGATGCTGTTAGAAACCAGGGCCATACGTCGAGATCCCGATCCAACGGCCTTTGATCAGCTCAAGCGTTTACGCTCTCCCTGATTGCGCGATCTGGATTCCAATCCTGATCCCCTTCTTGTTTTCCTTTTTCCTGTCCTTCGTAACTGATCGATGCCTTCGATCCTGATCACCGGCGGCGCTGGCTTCATTGGTGTCAACTCTGCCCTTCATTTCGCAGCCTTGGGTTGGGATGTGACCGTTCTTGATAATCTTTCGCGCCGAGGCACGGACCAGAATCTTCAATGGCTTCTCGCCCAGCATCCTGCCATTTCCTTCCAACGCGTCGATATTCGTGATTCTGATGCCATCGCCACTGCGGTGAGAAATTTGCAGCCCTCCATGCTTCTGCATTTGGCAGCCCAGGTTGCAGTCACTACCTCCTATACCGATCCGCGCGAAGATTTTGAGATTAATGCCCTCGGTAGTTTTAATGTCATGGAGGCCGTCCGTCTTCATTCGCCCGAATGCTTTGTTGTGTATGCATCGACAAACAAGGTTTATGGAGGAATGGAATCTGTGGCCGTCCAACTTGGAGACCATGGATATGCCTTCCGGGATTTGCCTTTAGGAGTCCCAGAGACCCAACCCCTTGATTTCCATTCTCCCTATGGCTGTTCCAAGGGAGTTGCGGATCAATACACCATTGATTACGCTCGTATTTACGATCTTCGAACCTGTGCATTTCGCCAGTCGTGTATTTACGGGCAACGACAGTTTGGGATTGAGGATCAGGGTTGGGTGGCCTGGTTCAGTATCGCTTCTCTTCTGGGTCGTCCCATCACCTTGTACGGAGATGGCTGGCAAACACGGGACGTTCTCAACGTCAAGGATTTGGCCCGTGCATATGAGGCTGCGTGGGAAAATCAAGCTGAGATCAGCGGTCAGGCTTTCAACATCGGTGGCGGACCCACCAACACCCTTTGCTTGCGTGACTTGCTGAGCTTTTTGGAGGAAGAGCTCAAAGTAAGCATCAACCCCCTTTCTGGTGCATCCCGTCCTGGTGATCAACCGGTATTCGTTTGTGACATCCGCAAAGCACAGGCCCATTTGGGTTGGAGCCCCCAGATCGGTGTCAGTGACGGCGTTCGTGATTTGATTCGCTGGGTGCGCGACAACAGGGAACTGTTTTCCTGGTTGAAACCGTGATGCCCATCCTGGAGTCACTCGCCGTGGAGACCATCCCTAGAGATCAACAACGCCGTATCTCTGATCGCCCCAAGGCCCTGATCAGTACCATCGAGCCAATTGATGGCGGGGTTCCTACCATGACCCTGTGCATGGCCCGCATTCTCGCGGAGCTCGGCATCGAACCCGTGTTTGCCTGGTACGAACCATGGAGCCGACAGCCTGCTCTTTCCGTTCCCCTTTACGGCCTGCCTAGCGGACGGCGACCGGGCTTGGTGGGCCGTTCGGTTTACGAAGGGCATCAAGGCTATGGATTGGGTGCCTGGTTGCCAGAGCTTGAATTTACCCACTACCTCCCTAGACGCCATTGGCGATCATTGATAGCCGATTGCCGATTTCACCTCAGCGTCACCGGCAACCCTCTCTGTGCGGCCCCCTATGCCCGTCTGGGCCTGCCCTTCTTGGCATGGGTGGCTACTCCCTGGGAAGCGGATCGAAGCCAAAGGGTACTGGAGTTTTCATTGCCGCGTCGTCTTCTGGATCGGGGGCTTAATGGCCCGGTTTTACGACGCCTCGAACGCCAGATCCTCAGGGCCCCCGGCGGCCGCATCCTGGCCTTGAGTTCATATACCTCCCAGGCTCTGCAAACCATTGCCTCCCGTCCGATGGATGGAGTGCTGTTGATGCCAGTCGATCCCTCAGTCTTTTTCCCGGCCCCAGAGCGGCTCCAGCCTTGGAAGGTTGGTTTTGCGGGGCGCTATGCCGATCCTCGCAAGAACATCGAACTCCTTCTTGATGCCGTACAGGTATTGGTCGCCGCTGGTCGTCCCGTCCAACTGGATTTGGTGGGTGAGATGGATACGACCGTCTTGCAGGAGCAACTGCGTCAAAGGGGTTTGACCAAGGTCACCCGTTGTTTGCCTACGCTGGGTCGCCAGGAATTGGCGGCGGTACTCCAGGGGTTTGATGTGTTTGTCATTCCCTCCCATCAGGAGGGTCTCTGCATCGCCGCCCTCGAGGCCATGGCCTGTGGCGTCCCCGTGATCAGTACTCGCTGCGGCGGCCCCGAGGATTACGTACAGCCTGGAATCAATGGAGACCTTGTGGACAGTGACCCGGTGTCCATGGCGGCGGCGATCTCCTTGATGTGCATAGATCGCGCCCATCGCCAAGCCTGTGGTGCAGCTGCCGCTGTCTGGATTGAAACCAACGCCAGCTTTAATGCAGCGCGTCAAATTGTGCGCGAGCAGTTAGCCGCCATGGACCCCACTTTTTTCTCCGCTTCGGGGGCAGCCTAAATGTGCGGCATTGCCGGATTGTTAGGCCGTTCTGCCGATGGATTCGCCGAACGGGTTCGCCCCCACCTCGACCATCGAGGTCCCGATGACTCTGGTCTTTGGCGTGACGAATCCGCCTGTTTAATTCACACCCGACTGGCCATCTTAGACCTTTCTTCAGCCGGTCACCAGCCCATGGCGTCTGCCTGCGGCCGATGGTCGTTGGTCTTTAACGGCGAGATCTACAACCATCAAGAGCTGCGCCAGCGACTCCTGAAACTGGGTGATCGTTTCCATGGCAATGGAGATACGGAGGTCCTGCTGGCCTGGATGATCCGTAACGGAATCGAGGGTCTGCGCGATCTGAGGGGAATGTATGCCTTCTGTCTGTACGACACCCTGGAGCGCCGTGCCCTGCTGGCCAGGGATCCCCATGGCATCAAGCCGCTTTATTACTGGCATGGGCCTGCGGGCGAATTGGTTTTTGCCTCAGAACTGCGAGCCCTTCTGGCCAGTGGTTTGATGCCTTGCCGCCTGGATCAGGCTGCCCTGGCCGGGTTCCTCAGTGCTGGTTCTGTTGCGGAACCTGCCACCCTGGTGGAGAGGGTTTTTCGTCTGCCCGCAGGTGCTGTGGCCCAATGGGACGACGGTTACTTGCGAATTCATTCCTTCGGCCCTTTGCCAGAAAGTCTGCCGGCTCCCCGTGGGGACTGGACCCAGGCTGGGGCTGGGGCGCTGGCCCGGTCCGCCTTGGAGGATTCCGTCGCCGCCCACATGGTCAGCGATGTGCGTGTTGGGCTTTTTCTCAGTGGGGGTCTTGATTCTGCTGCCATACTTGCCATTGCTCCCCGCGGACTGCATACCTTCACGATCGGATTTGACGATGCCGGCGCCTCCGGTTTCGATGAATCTGAGCCTGCGGCGCGAATTTCTTCCCACTTCGGTGGCGTGCACACGCTTCTTAAGCTTTCTGCCAGTCAGGCGAGGGATTGGTTGCCCGAATTCTTGGCCAGTCAGGATCAACCTTCTCTCGATGGCTACAACACCTGGTGTGTTTCCCGTCTCGCCCATGGGCAGGGCTTGAAGGTTGCCCTATCCGGCCTTGGTGGCGATGAATTGTTTGGGGGATATCCCAGTTTTCGGATGGTTCCCCGTTTGCGGCGTTGGCGCCGTCGTCTCGGCCCTGCCGGCCCGGTGGGGGCGGCTGTGATGCGTCACGGGCCTGGCGGCCATCAACACCGGCGTCAACGCTTGGCGGACTTGCTTGAGTCACCTGCGTCTATGGCTCGTGCCTATGGCTGTGTGCGGTCCCTGTTCACGTCGCGGGAAGTCAACCAGTTACTGACCCATTGGGGTCTCCAGTCCGGGAGTGCCGGGTCGGGGACTGCTCTGCAGGAACCTCCACCAGGTTCCGATCTTGATGAAGTCGCCTGGCTTGAGGGCACTCGCTACCTCCGCAACCAGCTTCTACCCGACAGCGATGTCATGGCTATGGCAGCGGCCCTGGAACTGCGGCTTCCCTTTGTCGATGCCCGTCTTCAGACTGCCCTGGCTCCCATTCCCGCCTCGCTGCGCCTAGCCCCCGGCAAGGGCCTCCTGCAGCAAGCGGTGCCGGAATTGCCCGAGTGGTTCAGGCAGCGGCCCAAACAGGGTTTCCGCTTCCCGTTTCAGTTATGGCTCGATGACCCGTCATCCCGGCTTACTCTGCGCCTGCCAGCTACCCCGGCCGGCCTGGACCTTGCGCCCTGGTACCGCCGCTGGAGCCTGATGGTTCTCGAGCAGTGGCTCCGCCAACACCTTGCGATCGAACTGCCCTTGTCATGACCCTGATTCTCGGCATCAATGCTTTCCACGCCGACGCTGCCGCTGCTTTGATCCGTGATGGAGAGATCCTTGGCGCTGCTGAGGAGGAGCGCTTTCGTCGTATCAAACATTGGGCGGGCTTTCCCAGTGAGGCCATTCGTTGGTGTTTGGAGGATGGGGGCGTGCGCTTTGAAGATTTAGATCACATTGCCATCAATTCCTTCCCAGGTGCCCATCGTTGGCGCAAGATCGCATACACGTTGGCTACCCGTCCCGATCCTCGGTTTCTCTGGAGCCGCTGGCGCAATAAACGGGAACGGTCGGGTCTGGCCCAGCAACTCGCCACCGCATTCCCCGGTCAGCCATTGCGCGCCGAGCTCCATTTTGTCGAACATCACCGTGCCCATTTGGCTTCTGCCTATTACGCCTCCTCTTTTCAGGAGGCCGCTGTGGTGTCTGTAGACGGTTTCGGAGATTTCGCCAGCGGGGCCTGGGGTTATGGCAAAGGAACTGAGTTAACCATTGACGGTCAGATATATTTTCCCCATTCTTTGGGTGCTTTCTATACGGCAATCACCCAGTTTCTCGGCTTTCCTCACTATGGCGATGAATACAAGGTCATGGGTCTTGCACCTTATGGCCAGCCAAGTTGGCTTCCTCAGATGAGGAAGTTGGTGAGGTTGCAGCACGATGGTACCTACAACCTCGATCTGACCTACTTCCAGCATGCTGGCCAGAATTTGCCCCACCAATGGAGCCACGGCATCCCCGAGGTTGGCCGCCATTGGAGTGCTGCTTTGGAGAACCTGCTGGGACCTGCCCGTAGATCGGACGAGCCCCTCGATCAACGCCATAAGGACATCGCCCGATCGGCGCAAGCGATGTATGAAGAAGCGTTTTTCCACCTCCTGCGTGCTCTGCATCGACTCCATCCCAGCGAAAACCTCTGTATAGCCGGGGGTTGTGGGGCCAATTCGGTGGCTAATGGCAAGGTGACCGTGGCCACTCCCTTTCGCCATGTCTACGTGCAGGCGGCTGCCGGGGACGCAGGCGGCGCCCTGGGGGCTGCTCTTGAAGTATGGAATCGCCAGGGCCAAGCCTCCCGCAGTCGTCCCATGGCCACGGCCTACTTGGGCAGTCGCCCTATTCCAGGGGCCATCGAGACGCTGCTTGCGGAACCCGCCTCAAGTTCTGCCCTGGCGGCGGCGGGTTGTTCCATCCAGACTCTTTCTGATGGGGAGATTTGTTCAGCAGTGGCTGGCGCTATCAGTGAGGGACTCGTGATCGGCTGGTTCCAAGGCAGGATGGAATGGGGCCCTAGGGCCCTTGGCCACCGCTCGATCCTGGGTGATCCGCGCCGGGCTGACATGAAGGACATCCTCAATCTTAAAATCAAACGACGCGAGTCTTTTCGCCCCTTTGCCCCCTCGGTTCTTCGGGAAGCTGTTTCGGAATGGTTCAGTCTTGATGGCGATGTGCCTTTCATGATGCAGGTTTATCCGATTCGGGAGGACAAGCGTCCTCTGATTCCGGCTGTCACCCATGTCGATGGCACGGGGCGCTTGCAAACGGTGACCGAGGCTGACAATGGCCGTTATTACCGCTTGATTCGTGCCTTTCGTGATCTCACTGGAGTGCCGATGGTTCTGAACACTTCATTTAATGAAAACGAACCGATTGTCTGTACCCCTTCCCAGGCCCTCGATTGTTTTCTGCGCACTAAAATGGATCTACTCGTTCTCGATGATGTATTGATTCGCCGGCGCGGCTAATGGCTTCGTCTGCCGGATTTCCCCCTACGTCGATTGTTGTAGTTGTACCCACTCTCGATTCCTATCTATTGCTGCCGCGGTTGGTTGCCTCTCTGCAGCAACAAACTTGGCCCCATTGGAGCGTCATGTTCATCGATGGTCCCAGTCAGCCTAGGCACCGCCGCTGGATCGAGGATCTTTGTGCTCTTGATCCTCGCTTTCAATGGCGGCCTCAGGACCCAACCGAGCCTGGCATCTTCGGAGCCATGAATCAAGGTTTCGCCCTGGTGACCCATCCGGATACCTGGCTGTTGTTCTGGGGAAGTGATGACTGGGCTGCCTCTCCCCAAGTCTTCGAGACAATAGTCAATGTACTGAAATCGACCTGGAGTCGGGGTGGCGATCCCGATCTCTTGGTCGCGATGGGTCGCTATGTCAAGCCCACAGATGTGGCCGCTGTAACTACGCCAACCATGGGGCGGCGCAGTGTCTTTCGCTGGAGTCACTCCTTTCGCCGCTCCCTATTTCTCGGCTCCACGCCACCCCATCAAGCCAGCCTCATCGGTCCTGGGGCCCGTAAACATCTTGCACGCTATACGGCTGGCTTCCGGCTTTCCGCCGATCTTGATTACTTTCTCCAGCTTTCACGCTGGCCCGATCTTGAGGTCGAATGCATCGACCTTGAACTAGTACATATGCAGTCAGGAGGGGTGAGCGGGCGCGAATCGCGACGTCGTTTTTACGAGGTACGCCTTGCTTATGGCAGGGCATTTGGTTGGCTTTGGTGGCTGCCTTACGGATTGCGCTATGCCCAGCGTTTAACTAGCATATTAAAAACATGAGTGATGTTCTGCTCTTCGGCGCGACCAGCCCATCGGGTCTGGCTTTCCTTCAGGCAGCGGACAACCTGTCGGTCACAGTTGCCGGTCGACGTCGGCCGCAATGCTTTGCTGAAGGGCCCTTCCAGCATTGTGATCTGCGGACAGCTGATTCCCTAGAACAACCCCTTGAAGGAATTTTGGTGAGTTTTGCCCCCCTATGGGATCTCGCCCCTTTCTTTGCGAGGCTGGCGGAGCAGCGCCCGGGGCAACTCGCCGGAGTAAGGGGTGTTGTTGCCTGTTCTTCCTCTTCGGTGATCACAAAACGCTTTGCCTTCAACCGCTTCGATCGCGATTTGGTGCAGCGTCTTAGCGCTTCTCAGGATAGTTTGATCCGCACCTGTAAGGATCTGGGACTGCCCTGCACGATTGTTGCACCGACCTTGATCTACGGCCGGGTCGGGACCCATGGCGACCGCAACCTGAGCCAGCTGCTGCAATGGATGCGTAGATTTCCATTTTTGCCTATACCAGCCGACACCGGTTTACGCCAGCCCATCCATGCCAGTCAGCTGGCAGCTGTGGTTCGAACACTGGTCATGACTTTGGTTCGCCAAACCGATCGAGCTCTGACGAGTGAGATAATCGCGGTAGGCGGAGATGACACTCTTACCTATCACCAACTACTGCTACGTCTTCAACAACAATGTGAAGCCTCTGATCGTGCCCAGGGCTGTCGACTAGTGTCTATTCCCACCTGGTTGTTCCGTGTTTTGGCCGTCCCCCTGCTGGTGGTGGCTCCCAAAGGTTTCGAAGCTGTGATGCGTATGCAGGTAGATCTTGCCGGTTTCCTTCCTTCCCACCAACTGGTTGGTGAGGATCCGCGACCTTTTCCAGTGCTGCCCGTGTAGCGTTGAGGCGTGTCTTCTGTCTGCGTTGGCTGTTACCAGGCTTGGGGCTGGGATTCCTTCTCTGGTGGATGTGGCCCCGGAGTCCCATGCAGACAACAGCAGGCGGCCCCCAGGTCATCACCGTTTTTGTCGAGGATCCCTGGCGTACCTCTAGCGCCATCCAACTGCACCAAAGACGACCGGGCTCGATTCTGGTTATGCAAGGATCTCCACGATTTCAGGAGATCAACCACAGTCAACTTGTGCGTCACGGGCAGTGGCCGCCTGAGATGAAACCTCCAGTGATCCTCACCGCAGGTTGCGACACCTTTGGTCAATTGACTACCCTTGCTCTCTGGTTGAGCAACCAACCAGGCCATGGTGATGTGACTATTGTCACTAGTCAGGCCCATCTTCGGCGCGCCTTGGCAATTGGCCGCATCGTTTTGGGTTCCCTGGGGTGGTCGGTTACCGGGGTTGCAGCTGCCACGGGAGATAATCGTCCCGAAACCCCCCTGCGAACTCTCCGTGACCAGGTCCGCGCCCAGATCTGGCGATCTACCCGCTGGAATCCTATCCCTGTGAATCGTCCCTGTCTGTGACTCTGCCTGCCTTGTTGCTTTTGTTCCTTTCCGGATTCCTGTCTTGGTTGTTACTTTGGTGGCTCGTCCCGGTGCTGAGAAAGCGCCTTCCTGACATCCCCAATGCCCGTAGTTTGCATCGCTCCCCCACTCCTCGCGGTGGCGGCCTGGCATTTGTTGTTGTGGCAACTCTATTTACCCCATTATTTGCTCAAGGAGCCACTGCTTGGATTCCTGTTGTTTGCGCCCCACTGGCCCTAGTTGGGGTTCTGGATGACCGTTTTAATTTGCCAGCTTTATGGCGCTATCTAGCTCAAATCTTCACAGCGATGGCTTTAATAGAAATGGCCACTATGCCTTTGCCCCCGTGGAGTTTGCCCTTGGTATTATTAGCGGTTACCGCTATTATCAATTTTTTCAATTTTATGGATGGCCTTGATGGTCTTGTATCTGGTTGTGGTGCTGTCTTGATGTTGGCATCGGGACAATGGATTATGGCGGGTGCACTTTTAGGATTTTTGCTATGGAATTGGAGTCCAGCCCGAATATTCATGGGCGATGTGGGAAGCACTTATTTAGGAGCAGTTTTTGCGGGGCTAGTGCTACAGAGGCACCAACCACTTCAAGCCCTACAGCTTTTATTAGTCGCCACGCCCCTTTTGGCTGATGCTTTTATTTGTGTCTTGAGACGTTGGCATGCTGGTCATCAGATCTTCCAGGCCCATCGTTTGCATCTTTACCAACGTCTTCATAGCGCTGGCTGGCCCCATGCCAGGGTGAGTATTATATATTTGCTTATCATCACTTTGCTAGCCTTTGGTCATTTATATGCCTTGCCTTTGCCAACCATGGTGGGGGCCGTACTTGCGGTACTAGGCCTTGGATTATGGCTGGATCAAAAGCATGCAGCATCCTTTTCAGGTTCCGCTGCAAAGGATGCATGCTAAAATATTCAGGAATTGAATTTGCCCGCAAAGCCTTTCCTTGGCCAACCAACTTTCATAAACTGTTTGCCTTCACATATTTTCATGAATTATTCTAGTTGCCAAAGCCGATTCTTTTGCAATGCTTTCATTTATTTTTTGAAATCTCCATGTTGTAATTGCATTAATTATTTCCATGGCCTTCAACTTTCTCCCCCCAACAGTCGATTCGTTAGAGTCGCCCAATATTTCGCTTGAATCTAGTGCTCTTTTTCCCGAAATTCGGTTGATTAAATCCTCTAGGTCCTTGGTCTTGCTGCGGCGTTTGGTTTTGCTTGGCTTTGATAGCCTATTAATTGTTATTGCTTTTCTTGGCTCACTGCTTTTAGTCAGGTCTCCTGAAACTCTTTTTGTAGCTACATCCAAGCTTCTTCCTGTCGCAGTTGCAAGTGGTCTTTTTATCTTGCTTTTTTCGGGCTGGTATCGAGGTTTAACTCGTTATACTGGGAGTCATTCTCTCTACGGGTTGATTCCAAGAACTGCGTCAATGGTTGTATTAATGATGGCCTTCAGTTTTTTTCTGGCTATCAAGTTGCCGCTTGGTTCCTGGTTTCTATACTGGACTTTCTTTACCGGTGGAGCGATCGCCACTCGAATTTTCATGCGTGATTTGCTAATAAAACAATTATCACGCCAAAATTCCATTCAGTCTCCTCAATCAGCCAACAATACAACAATGATTTATGGTGCTGGTTCGTTTGGCATGGAGTTGTTCACTGCCCTTCGTAATGATCCAAGATTTCGTATAATTGGATTTTTGGATGACGATTCTCTCTTGCATGGTAGAACTCTTCAGAATCTACGCATAGATAATCCAGCTAGATTGCCAACACTTATTGAGCGTCACAACATTCGAAAAATTCTTTTGGCATTGCCTTCAATATCTAGAGCTCGCAAACGTTTACTGGTCGATCAATTAACTCATTCTGGCCTTGAGGTTCTTTCTATTCCCTCCCTATCTCAGCTGGCAGGAAAAGAGAGAATCGTTAGTGATCTTCAAACAGTAGCTATTGAAGACTTGTTAGGGCGTGAACCGTCTATACCAGATCCAATTCTTCTTAAAGCAAGTGTGGATGGTAAGGTAGTTCTCGTAACCGGAGCCGGGGGCTCTATCGGAAGCGAGCTTTGTCGACAAATAGTTGCATTAGGAGCATCAAAATTACTTTTGCTAGAGCAGAATGAATTTGCTCTTTATACCATAGATAATGAGTTGCGTTCCAAAAACAAGTCGATTGGTATCTTTCCTATTTTGGGAGATGTGAGTAACTCAAAACCTTTAACCGCCCTCTGTATTAAGCACGGTGTGCAAACTTTATTCCATGCCGCAGCTTATAAGCATGTGCCTATGGTTGAATCAAATATTTGTGCAGGTGTGTCCAACAATATTCGCGCGACCCGATCTGTTATTGATGCAGTTCTTCTAGCTAGAGTTGAAAGGCTGACACTTATTTCAACAGATAAAGCAGTGAGACCCACCAATGCCATGGGAGCCAGTAAACGCATTTGTGAGATGATGATTCAATCTGCTGCCTCCTCTTGCGGGCCTGATGGTCCCGTAATGGCAATGGTAAGGTTTGGTAATGTGTTGGGATCTTCTGGATCAGTCATTCCGCTGTTTCACAAACAGATTTCTGCGGGCGGACCAGTAACTGTCACCCACCCCGCAGTTACTCGCTATTTTATGACAATCCCTGAAGCTGTTCAATTAGTATTACAAGCCACCGGAATGGCCAAAGGTGGTGATCTCTTTCTGCTTGATATGGGAGAACCAGTGAGAATTGCAGATCTTGCTCGTCAAATGATAGAACTATCTGGTCTTCGTTTGCGTGATGCACAGAATCCGGATGGTGATGTTAGCATTGAATATACAGGGCTTAGACCAGGTGAAAAATTATATGAAGAACTTCTAATTGATACCCGAGATCAACCAACTAGTCATCCTCTTATCCGACGAGCTTGTGAACCAAATCCTTCCGATCAACATCTACTTCCGCTTTTAAATGAGCTTGAAATTGCTTTAAGCCGATGGGATGATAAAGGTACATCTGAATTGCTTCTGAGACTTGTGCCAGAGTACAATAGAGATAACCGTTCGCAAGGGTCCCCATAAAATGGATTTTTCTTCCATGCCAAACCTGTTCAAGTCAACCTGGGATCGTTATGTCCCACCACTCACGGCCCGTAACGCATGGCTGTTAATCGCAGCTACTGTTGCAATTCAGAATATTGTTGTGTTTCATACTAGCCAAAATGAATCAATGACTGTATTTGCTCTTTTGATTTGGGGCGGTGCACTTATTTGTATGGAAGATCTTATTGAACATTTACACCCTTCTCCAAACCTTGCTGTAGCTCTTTTTGCTTCGGTAATGTTGTTGTTTGTATTGTTCAGAACTTCGCTTATTTTGCATTCTGACGGAGTTATATTTTTGTTGCCACCAATTGCTGCTCTTGCTCTTGTTCTTTTAGTAAAAGAACCGCGATCAATTTTTAATTTCAGAGACTCATTATTATGTATACTACTGTTTCCTGCAAATGCATTATTAAATCGAATAATACCCGAAGTTCCCATGAGCCTGTTGACCGCTAAACTTGCAGCTTTTTGGTTGTCTATATTAGGATTAGATCCTATTGTTAATGGCCGAGACGTATTTCTCAAGGGAGGAGGGGTAACTGTCTTAGGTTCATGTAATGGTCTTGATATGATTTCTCAAGTTGTTTGTATTTCAGTTATCTTTTTACTTGCATTTCGGTTGCGATCTACAACCTCGCGTATCTTAATTCTTTTACTGGCTCCTATTATTGGACTTCTCTCAAATACTATTAGAATTGCTCTGCTTACAATTTTTAGTGCTAATGGATCTGGTCATGGTTACGGATTTTGGTTTGACTTTTTCCACAAGGATACTGGATCTTTGATTTTTTCTGGTCTAGCTGTTTTTGTTTTTGGCTCCATTTACATGAGATTTCTGGAACACGAGCTCGGACCTGAAACCTTTTCAGGTGAACAAACTCAAGAACTTTCTTCTAATCAAGACCAATGAAACTCATTAACCTTAGGAATTTTTATTGCATTTTGGCCGTCGTTTCTACACTGGCAGCTACTCAGTCAATGCTATTTCCTAGAAAGCCTCAGGCATCAACAATTTCATCGGAAAAAATTAATAGTTTTATCTCTAGATTTTCCCGTAATGGAAAATCTATTAAAACCACTTTCATTAAATCCGCTCATTCCAACTATGATATATCTCATTCACCAATTGTTAGTTTTAAGATTAACCCAGACTCAACCTTGATCTTGGCAAATGCCCAAGTAAGAGATCGAGCCGATTTTAGAATATCTTTTATTACTGATTCAGTTAAATCTCTTAAATTGGATCCCTCTGCAATTCAAAGTAACCAACCTCCCTTTTCACTTTCTGAACAAACCAAGACAGGAAATACATTTCAGACCTGTTTTGTTTCAGGTAATTCCTCGACCTCACGCTTTGGTATAAATCAAGATCAACTTAGTTTGGCAGTAGATAAAGTTAAATCTAATGAAGAAAATCTTGGTTTGAAACGCTTTTTTGGTTTGAGACCAAGTCGCCGTTATCAATGCATGTTAGTCACACTTAAATCCACATTGCCTCGCCAAGAAAGCTACCAGTTATGGCTTGATTTGCTTAATAAGATTCAATTTACCTTTAACAATTAATATTAAATATTATGTTTATCTGGAATAAGCGCCAAAAAAATTTAAGAAATCAAAGCAACCCCATTTCTCCGCAGGACCTCTTATATAGTCAGCCCTTACCTTATAGTTGGATTTTGAATTATCAATTGGCTATTGGACCAATGCCTAGAAGATCATTTCAATGGAAGCAGTTAGAAGATGTAGGATTTAAGACCAGATTTAGCTGCTGTTATCCTCATGAAAATGTATTTGCACCGATCCCGAGCGATTGGTCTTCGGCCAATATCCCATTGCCTGATCACCGCCGACAGGAATTACTAGATATTGATAGATTAACATTAGCTTTAAATACTGCAGAACAATTAGTGGTTACGTCTGCACCTGTTTACCTTCATTGTTTTGCTGGGCAAGAAAGATCTTCTTTGTTAGCCGTTGGTTTAACTTCAAAACTTAAAAATATTGATGTATTTTCAGCTCTGGAATGGGTAAGGAGATGTCATCCAATTTCGGCACCAAGTTATGAATATCTTGAAATGCTTGAAATAATCTTGAAGAATCAACGGCTAGGCTAAAAATAAAGTTATGATATTTTGTTATTTATCGCGACGGAATATCTTTGGCAGCCAAGAATTATTCTTGGAACTTTTAGATTTTTTAATCAAAGTTTTATCTGATGGCTCAAGTTCAGTTGAATTCGAAGCATCTTGAATATATCTATCTTGTTCATTTCGATTTCTTTTAGAACTAATATAGCTTCCTGATTCAGGATTCTTATTGGCATAGCTATCTTTATAGGCATAGGCATAGTGGTAGTAATATCCATATTCATAGCCATAATCGTTGAGGCGACTTGGGAAATTAACTTGATTGCAAATTATGCCCAATAGATCAACGCCAGTTGCTTTGATGCGCCGCGATGCTTGTGGGGCAAGCATTCGACTTCCTTTTCCAAGGCCAACCAGAAAAAGAATACCATCCAGTTTTTCGCCCAATAGAATTGGATCGGATAACATGGAGCATGGGGGGGTGTCAAAGAGAATCATGTCATAGTCTGTCATTGACCTTAACTCGTTAACTACCTCGGCGCATCTGTTTGAATTCAAAAGTTTCGCAGGATCGGGTGGCTTAGGACCAGCCGGGAGTACATCAAGATTGTCTTGAATTTTAATAACAAGAGAACTAATTGAAATATTGGAGTTAGAAAGAACTGAAGAGAAGCCTTCACCGGAAGCAATTCCAAAATATCGAGTTTGCATTGGCAGTCGCATGTCAGCATCTACTACAAGAACTTTTAAGCCAAGATCTGATAGTGTACGTGCAAAAATACTTACTGATGTTGATTTACCTTCGCCCTGACTTGAGGATGTGACGCCAACTAGTCTGATGTTATGGTCTGCTCTCAATAGTCGAAAAGTGGTGAAGAGGCTCCGCAGGGATTCTTTGATTGCAAATCTTTCGCTGACAGTCATCTTGGATATGCTTGTAGCAATATCTACTCCAGGCTCTAAAGGTAGATATGGAATTAAACCCAAGACAGGTAGCTGTAGTTCTTTTTCAACTTCCATAGGAGTATGGTATACATTGTCAGTTTTTTCACGTAGCATTGCAGCTCCTACACCAGATAGTAATCCAAGTAACAGTGCTTGAAGAATGCTTTTTTTAATGTCAGGCTGTACTGGGGTATCTCCAAAATTAGGGGGAGAGATGATTTGCCATGGAGTAATGTAGCGTGAACGTTCAAGTCTAAAATTTTCCCTGGCTTTGAGATAAGAAGTATAATTATTTCTTGCTTCGGTTAACTTCGTCACAATATTTTCGTATTCTTTTAAGATTTTGGGACTATTCTTGAAATTACGATTGTAGAGCATTATTTGCCTATTAACTTCATCTTGCTGAGACTTGTTTGCAAATAACTTGGCCCTAATAGAATCTGCTTTTTGTGATTGCACAACCGGAAGAAGTGCATTTTTTCTGGCTAGAATTGATTGAACAATAGGCGAATCTTCTTTGTAGGTTGCTCGGGCTTGGGCAAGTTCGGTCTCGAACTCATTAAGCTGGTCAGAAGGTGTTTTTACTTGACCTAAGTTGCCGTCATTTTTTTCTTGTCTGCCTGGAATAAGTGCGCTATTTTCTCCTAATTGATTAATGGCAGATGGGGCACCACTTGGAGTAAATGATAGCTGGCCTGAGTTGACAGAGTTAAGTTCGCTTTCTAGTTGGGCCTGCTCAAGTTGTAGATTTTGCCATTGACTGGCGAGGTCATTACGTCGTGTTTCAATTGTCGTGACCATGGCAAGAGGGTCCATCATTTTATTGGCTTCACGGAAGCGGCTTAGCTTGTTTTCTAGTGTGGCTACTTCCCGTAAAATTGCGGGAGCTTGCTGGTCGAGATATTTGACCCCTGAATTAAGAGTTGCTTGCCGCTGGGAAAGAGAAAAGGCAACATAGTCGTTGGCCAATGCAGAAAGCACAGCTTTGCCTTTTGTCGGATCTGGCCATCGCAGATCAACTTGAATTACATTTTGAACGCCTGCCGTGTCAATGCTGAGATTTTTAACAATCTCTTCGTTCGATAAGCCAAGTCTAGTTGCGACGGGGGTTGTTAGATAAGGGCTACGTAAAAGTACCATCAGACTTGGGACGTCAATTTTTGGTTTAAATCTTGCAACTGCTTCTAATTTGCCTCCGTCTCCTGCAGCAGGTGAACCACTTTCGTCAAATGGGCTGCTTATTTGCAGCATGAAAGATCCTTGGTAAACAGGACTAAATATGCGTTCACGAATTGTATTGAGAGCTAGGGCGCCAGAGACAAGTGCAGAAGTGAAAAGAAAAAGGTTTTGTCTGCGCTTGATAGTGCGCAGCAATTTTTGGATACCACTTTCTTTTATTTCGCCAGAGAATGGCGATAAGGCTTGTTGACCTTGCTCCGTAGGTCGGTTTTCCATGACTGGAGTACCCAGGGGAACAAGTCCGCCCAACGTTGGGTCACCCCCGGGTGCTGGAAGCAGGGGCGCACCGGCTCGAGTCACGGCAGATCATCTCAGATGTGCGTATTCTAGGACCATTGCAGAGCCCCAATGCTTTGTTGGTGACCGGTTTTGCTTTCGGGCCTAGTAATCATCAGTCTTTATCGGTTAAGGTTCCACCACGAACTTGCGCTCTTCGTGCGGAATTCCAGTCTTGACGACCAGTCTCAGATTCTCTTGCCCGGCCTTCTTTGGCCTCGGCACCATGGCTTGAGACGTTTGGCGGCCCTTTCTGCGACCGCCTCCCTTGTGGTCTCGCCCGTCGGCCTTTTAGCGGCTCCATTGGCAGGATCATTGGCTGCTGCAGATCCAGGCAACCCGAACTCGCATGTCCAAACCAATCAAGCGCCGATCCCCAAGTCATCAGGGCCTGTTTTGTTGGATCTAAACCGGTCACCTAGCCCAATGCCGATTGATGAGCGATCGCTTTCGCTTCCGGAACTTTATAGTGATCTTTACACTCTAGGACCTGGTGATGGATTACAGCTTACTTTTTTGGATCCAGAAGCCAAGTCCCTTAACAGTGCCTTCGGTATTTTGGCTGATGGTACCACGACACTACCGCTAGTTGGTTCTGTCCAACTGATTGGCCTCACCATCGGTCAGGCAACACGTTGGTTGAGCTCTCTTTACGCCAAACAGCTGGTTCGTCCTCAGTTAACTCTGACTCTCACAACTCCTAGGCCAGTCAAAGTAACCATTGTCGGGGAGGTGAGCCGTCCCGGTCTTTACCCTCTTGGTTCTTTTTCCAATCCTGTAGAAGCGATTCAAACCGCAGGTGGCGTGACGGTCAATGCTGATGTACGCAATATTCTTTTGCGGCGACTGGCTGGTAAAGCGGGGGCTCAAAAGCAGACAACTTTAAATCTGGCAGACCTTTTCGTTAATGGCAATCAATTGCAAAATCCTGTGTTGTTCGATGGAGACACTATTGTAGTTTCTCGCGCCCTACAGCCTATTCCCGAGGAAGTCTTGGCGATTGGCCAAACCAATCTGGCTCCATCCGCCATCAGTGTAACCGTGATTGGTGAGGTCAAGACTCCTGGAAGCGTCTCCTTGCCTGCAAACACCCCACTCGTTGAAGCCATATTCCGATCAGGAGGACTGATTCGACGTCGCGCTCAGAAGAACAATATTGAATTGGTGCGCTTCAACCGTAACGGCACTACGACTCGTCAATTTTTTTCTTATAAGGATGATTTAGCTGTTTCTAATCTGTCTAACCCACCCTTGAGAAATGGCGACACAATAATTGTGCGCAGCAACCTATACGGCAAGGCTCTCACGTTTTTGAATGACCTGGCCGAGCCATTAGGAGCACTAAACAGCATATTAGGTTATGCAAACTACTGGAATTATTGGAATAACAATTAATTTCCCCTGACCTTTCATTTATCCTTTCAGTATCTACCTAGTCGCCATGGAACGCAACAGCCAAGCCGTCAATACCAGGGCCGTGGCTTGGGCTCTGCTGTCCCAAGCCGTTTGGTTGCCCCTTGTAGGCATCTATTTTCACGACCACTTGCAAGCGGAGACTCGTCGTTCCCGTCCCCACGTGCTTCCCCAGGCCGAGTTGGCGGCGTCCCTGCCCCCCTCTCCTTTGCTGAATCCTGCCGATCTGGCTCCTTTCTCACCCGATGCCAGATCCAAAATTTCTGCCCGTGGATTTCTGCTTGGGGCTTCCTCTCCATCAGCTCAAGCCCAAGTGGGTCATCTTCTCGACGGGGCTGATGAGGCTTTTCAAGCTGGCCAGGACGCGATGACCCGGCGACCGTTCAAGGTTGCTATGCAATCATTTGCTTCGACCTCAGGTAGCTCCGGGTCCTCGGCTAATCGTCACCTCGCTAGCGCCTCAGGCTACGACCTGTTGCAGCGTTCGTTTACGCCTGCAGAACTATTGGGTGGAGCTTTGACCTTGCAAGATTTGCAGGCCGAGCCGATCCCGGCGGTCGCCCTTTCCGAACGGGCCCGTTTGGCCCGTTCCTCGGACCCGTTGGCTCCCCTACCCCAGGCCTGGCGTGAACCAATGCGTCGTGCTCTCAACGCCATCAATATCCCCTCGCCCCTGCAGTCCCCCGCCCAGCTAGAGGCCGCCCGCGTGGTCCACGTGCCTTCGATGAAGGTCTCACGCGCCATCGCAGTTCCTTTGGCGCTGCAGTCAGACGGCAGCGTTGACCTGCTGTCAAAACCGGAAGACCCGGCTGTTCTTGAGGCGATTCGCGGCTGGAGTGGCCGTCAAGATCCACCCGCCTTGGGTCGCGTGGCTCCCGCCATCGTGCATGTCGAACCCCTCAAGGAGCTGCCACCGCTGAGATCGACGGCTGGGAAGGCCCAGCCTGGGCCCCAGGCTTCTGGTCCCATTTTTTCGACCTACTCTGCACCTGCTGCCCCTATCCCGTCACTCCCTGCGGTTGCGCCGACGCCGAAGTCTTCGGCCCCTGCTCCTTCAAGCGCTGTTCCTTCAGTCTCTGAAGTCCGTGGGGAACCGCTTGTTCCCCGACTGCGAGAGGCGGCGGTAGCCCCTAGTGCGGCCCCCCAATCCCTGGTCCCTTCAACTCCTCCTCCGGCGGCTGTCGCTCCCGCACCCGAGTTGGCTCCGGCCACGGCCCCCAATCTCCCGCGGGCCGTATCACCGGCATCTTCTACTCCCCAGCCTGCTTCGTGATGTTCCGCTCTCCTGTTGCCAGGTTCACTGTGGCTGTTGGTGTTGTCTTGGCGGCGGCCCCATCGGTTTTTGCCCAGGGCCTCCAGCCCCTGGCACCTTGGCGTCAGGTGGCCCCCCAGGCCCCTGCAGCCGCCTGGACCCCACTATCTGATCCCCGTGTAAATCCCCTGGCTTGGCGGCCGGTGTCTCCTTATGAAGTTTTGCCGCCAGCCCACCAAGCTGAAGCGGTCGCTGAAACAGCCCGTCCAGTGGTCGACCCTGCAACTCAACCTGGGCCAATTTTTGGTATTGGAACCGGATATCACGGCTTTGCTGGTGATCGCCCCAGTCCTGTGCTGACCGGACGCCTTGGCTATGCCTTTGGTGAAGGATTCGGGGTTTCCCTACGTCCAACTTATATTTTCTTGAACAGGGACCTGCAGGGCGTTGATAACAGTGACGGAGCTTTTCAGATGCCCCTCACGCTTGATCTGTTCCCTCGTGCGATCCTTTCTCCCTATTTCGGGGCTGGCATTGCCACAAATACTGATTCAAATAATACAACCGATGCCATGCTTACCGGTGGTATTGATCTGAATCTAGTGCGCCATTTGACCCTGGGCTTAAATGTAAACTATATTATCCAATCCGAGCTCAACGACACTGACTGGGAAGCTATGGCTTTGCTTTATTTTCGCTTTTAGCTAGATTTGTGTATTGTTTGAGCATGAATTCGTTATTGCCCTGATCTAAGTTTCGGCCACTGCCTCAATCGCAGCAGCGATTTGATGTCGTTGCTCAGCGTCGTAGCCCCATCGCTCCAGAAAATCCACATCCTGCCCTTCGCCCCGGGTGCCGGCCAGCAGCGATTCGAGTCGCAGCTTGACCAGATTGGGTTCCAGTAAGCGCAGCAAGGCGCGGCTGCGCTCACTGACCCGTTGGGAGGCCTGGGCTGACACCCTGTCTTGATTGCGCGCATGATGCACGGCCATTGCTGTACCCATGGCCAGATTCCTGGCTGTGAGATCGACAACCCCCTCTCCCGCAAGACGAAGGCACTGGATCAGGGCCTCGGGCATGCGGTCCATCAAGGGCCCTTCCCCTGCCATCGCTACCACAAAGAAACCCCTCGCCCCATCGCGACTCGCCACCAAACCCCCGACCCGCTCGGCCAAAACCTCATCGCTCAACTCATCATTTTCCCATTCCTCCAGCCACTGGCTAGCTAGAGCCATGGCTTCTTGAAAGCCGATGGGCGGCTTGTCCAGGGGATGGTCTCCATGGCTGGGGTCGCTGTTCAGATGGTTGCTCATGGGCTGCCAGAGGGAGGCTGGTCGGGACGGCAGCCCTTGGGGCTGTCAATGTTGAGGATATGGATTCCACCCTCCCTGTTGCCAGCTCCAACGAATTCCGTTCTGGGTTCGTGGCCCTGATCGGACGGCCGAACGTGGGCAAATCCACCCTTCTCAATCAGCTAGTCGGTTCCAAGGTGGCAATCACCTCCCCTGTGGCCCAGACCACCCGCCATCGGTTGCGGGGCATCCTCACCACCCCTGGGGCCCAGATTGTCCTTCTGGATACGCCTGGGATCCACAAGCCTCACCACCTGCTGGGGGAGCGTTTGGTTCGCAGTGCCCGCACGGCTATTGGTGAGGTGGATCTTGTGTTGTTGTTGTTGGATGGTTCCCAGCCCCCAGGCGGTGGGGACGCCTTCATTACCCAGCTCCTGCGCCAAGGTGACTTGCCAGTTCTGGTCGCCCTCAACAAGAGTGATCAGCTCGAATCCGATCGGCGCCTGGCCGTGGCAAACGATTATCGACAGTTGCTTGATGGCCCTGTCGCCGAACCGAGGGAGGGAACCCTCCCCCGCCGACCCTGGCCCTTGCACTTCTGTAGTGCTCTGACGGGCGAGGGCACCGACGCGCTCGTGAAGGCCCTGAGCCTGGCTTTGCCCCTGGGGCCCCACCTTTATCCGGCCGATGCCGTGACGGATCAGCCCGAGCAGCTCTTACTTGAGGAGTTGATCCGGGAGCAGGTTCTGCACCACACCCGTGAGGAAGTGCCCCATTCGGTGGCCGTCAGGGTGGAGCGGATGGTGGAGGACGGACCCAGGCTGGCGGTGTTGGCCACCGTTGTGGTTGAACGCAGTAGCCAGAAGGCCATCGTGATCGGCAAGGGTGGGCAGATGCTGCGTCGCATCGGTGAGGGGGCCCGGCTATCGATGCAGAAGCTGTTGAATGGGCCTGTGTACCTTGAGCTATTCGTCAAGGTGGTGCCCCATTGGCGGCGCAGTGCCACTCGGCTGGCAGAACTCGGCTACAACACCGACTGAGAGGATGGGTGCGGCCGATCCTTCCCCTGGCCCTTGAGTCCCTTGAATGAATTTCCGCCCTCCACCATTGAGGCGTTCCTGAGCTCATGCGCGGGTGAGTGGATTGCCCTGCGCAGCCAGTTCGCCCCTATCAACCCCAGCCAGGATGATGAGGCTTGGCACGATTCCGAGCGGGGTGAGATCAAAGTCGACTGTCTTGAATCTGGGATCAATGGGTCCCCAGGAGGCCTGCGGGTCACAGCACCCGGAGGAGATGTCAACACTTTGACCTTCCTGGCCGACGGTCGTGCCCTGATTGTCTTCTCCTCCCAGGAGACTGCCTCAGGCACTTGGCAATTTTGGCCTAACGGCATTTTGGAACTGGGCTATACCGCAGAGGACGGCATGGTCAGTGAGCGGATCTGGTTTGCCAAGCCCAATCTGCGCCTGAGAAGCAGTCTGGCCCATCGGGCGGATGGGGAACTGGGCCGGGCCAGCTTCAGTACGGAGATTCGCCGCGTCAGTCGCCCGCCTGCCGAGGCCCCGTAATGGTGTGGCGATGATGCGGCTGGATGTCGTCAGTCTCTTACCGGAGGCTTTCAAGCCCCTTCGGGAGCTTGGGGTGATTGGCCGTGCCTTCGCTGCCGGCATCGCTGAACTCCACACCCACAACCCCCGTGATTACGCCACGGATCGCTATCGCAAGGTCGATGATCTGCCCTACGGGGGCGGAGTGGGCATGGTGCTCAAGCCGGAGCCGGTTTTTGCTGCCTTTGAGGCGATCCCAGCGCGGACGCGCCGCCGTGTCTTGCTGATGAGTCCCCAGGGTAAGCCCCTGGGGCAGGCAGATCTGCTGCGATGGGCCGAGAACTACGACCAGTTGGTGTTGCTCTGTGGCCATTACGAAGGCTTTGACGAGCGCATTCGGGGCCTTGCAGATGAGGAGGTTTCGCTGGGTGATTTTGTCCTGACCGGGGGTGAATTGCCTGCCATGACCGTGATCAATGGTGTTGTTCGCCAGTTGCCGGGCACGGTGGGCAAAGCGGCTTCGTTGCAGCAGGAGAGCCATGGCGATGGCTTGCTGGAACATCCCCATTACACTCGCCCCGCCCTGTTTCGGGGCCAAGCAGTGCCCGAAGTTCTCCGCAGTGGCGATCATGGAGCCATTGAACGATGGCGCCAGCAGCAGAGCCAGGAGCGCACCCGTCTGCGTCGCCCCGACCTGTATGCCCGCTGGCTGGAGGGGGGCGCTGCCGAAGGGCCGTCCCGCCTGGAAGACTGGGCTTTGTCGATGGCTTCCCCAGGAACAAGCATGGATCTGCGGATTGGCAACGGCTATGACATTCATCGCCTCGTGCAGGGTCGTCCCTTGATCATCGGGGGCGTCCGATTGGAGCATCCCGACGGCCTTGGGCTCGATGGCCATAGCGATGCGGATGTCCTAGTGCATGCCTTGATGGATGCCCTGCTTGGGGCCCTTTCCCTCGGGGACATCGGTCGCCATTTCCCACCGGAGGACAGCCGTTGGCAAGGGGCCGATAGCCTTGAACTGTTGCAGAAAGTGGTAGCTCTGGTGGCGGAGCGGGGTTGGCGCGTGGTGAATGTTGATGCGGTGGTGATTGCCGAGCGTCCCCGACTCAAGCCCCACATCGACACCATGCGGGCGTCTATCGCGGCGGGTCTTGGGGTTGATCCGGAGCAGGTAGGGGTGAAGGCAACAACGAATGAGGGATTGGGACCTGAGGGGCGCGAAGAGGGTGTGGCTTGTCACGCCGTAGCTTTGCTGGCCAGGAGCTGAGCGATGGCTTTTCCCCCGGGTTCTGGTGATTACGATCTAGATCTCGATCGGCGCCGCCGTCTGGGTTTAGTGGAGGCCGTGTGGGGCGAACACAAGAGCCCCTCGCAGATCGCATCCATCATCAAGGCGATGCGGGCCGCTGACGAGCTTGTTTTGGTAACCCGGGTATCCGAAGCGCAGGTTGCGGCGGTATTGACCTTGCTGGGGCCGGAAGGGAATGTTCTTGAGGGGGTATGGCATCACCAGCAGGCCCGTTGTCTGACCCTTCCCGCCCTGCCTGTTCCTGACCCTGGGTTGGGGACTGTGGCGATTCTGGGAGCTGGCAGCAGTGATCTAGGAGTGGCTTCAGAAGCCCATCTCGCCCTGGCCTGCCACGGGGTGGCCAGTGATCTGATAATGGACGTGGGAGTGGCCGGCTTGCACCGCTTGCTCACCCGTCTCGATGAATTGGTGCGTTACCGCGTACTGATCGTTTGTGCCGGTATGGAGGGGGCATTACCGACCGTGGTGGCGGGTTTGCTGCCCCAGCCAGTGATCGGCGTGCCCGTGTCGGTGGGCTATGGCGTCAGCAAGGGTGGGCAGGCCGCCCTGCAGGGCATGCTTGCCAGTTGTGCCCCAGGCCTGACGGTTGTGAACATAGACAATGGTTATGGGGCCGCGATGGCAGCCCTCAGGATTCTTCAGGCCCCCAGGGGGGATGGGGGCTAAAGGCAGCCCAACTAGGGCAAATAAATCTACGGCAACTCAGAGGTGTTGCATTTGCGGGTAAGCGGTCAGGAGATCCTCCTGGCTCAGCACTTCACCACGACCTTCGGGCTGCCAGATGACCTCAAGGGCTAGAAGATCCTCCGAGCGTACCGAACCAAGACGCTGTAGCGATTCGCGCAGATCTTCAGCTGTGCCGGAGCCCTTGAGATCCAATTTGGATCGGCTAGCCACGAGCAGCGTAACAGCGATGAAATCACTGGTCGCATCGCTCTGGCCTGCGACCCCTGTACTGGTTTCATTGTGGCGGCGGCCTGAGACATTAGCCGTCAGTTCCCGCTCCAGTTTGCTGCGCTCCTGCATCGAGAGACGGTTGAAGGTGGCTTCTGCGGAGGTAAACGGGATCTGGCCGACTTCGGAGTTGGCATAAACCCAGAGTTCGGGGTTACGCAACAACGAAAGGGTTGTCTCCTGGAGAACCCGCTGCAGACCGCTGCTGGTGGTCGTATCGGCGGTTTCAGCCATGCGGCGTAAATCGGCTTGCAGCACCTTGGCGGAGGCCAGCAGGCCCACCTGAATTTCAGCCACGGACACACCGCTGGAAGCCAGGCTGTCCTGGCCATCACGGCCGGGCAGGCTGGCCGAGCCCCCGCTGCCCCGAAGGGAGCTGAGCATCAAGCCAACAACAGCCATCAGCACCAGGAAGGCGAGCAGACCGCTGCCACCGAAGCCGAAGATCGGCACGACGAATGGGGCGCTGTAACCACCTCCGTAATAACCACCGCCTCCGTAGTAACCACCACCACCGCCGTAGTAGCCGCCTCGGGGGTAGTACGTGCCGCGGGGATAGCCGCCGCCGGAGCCGCCGGAGCGGCCGCCGTAACTTCGCGGCGCTGAGGGAGCCGATCGGAAGCTGCCGCCCCCAATGCGTCCGCCGCTGGCCGCAAGACTGGCAGCGGGATGGGCAAGCAGCAGGGTGGTCACCAGCATTGGCACCACCATCAGGCCGGCAAGGCGCCGCAGCAATCGGGGACCCATGGGAGTTGAAGAGGTTGACCCGAAATCTAGGTACCCCCCCCCACGATGGTGACCACCTCCAGCACATCGGATTCCACAACCTCTTGCCCGGGCCAGTGGCCCCGCGCCAGGATCGCGCCATTGAATTCGACTACCACCAGCTCGGGCCGGTAGCCGAGGCTTGTGAGCAGGCCCTGCAGGGACTGGCCTGAGGCACATCGGCGCTGCTCACCGTTCACCTGCACGGTGATTGCCGTTCTATCCAGCTCGGGGCGGAAAGGCTCTTGGCGGTCAGGGGGGCTCAAGGGTGGTTCGCGAGTTGGTCAAGCAAGGTTTTGGTCATCAAAGCGGGACTGGAGGCTTCGGTGAGAGCCCTCACGACAGCGACCCGGGTGGCACCGGCCGCCTGGACCTCGGCCAGGTTGTTGGTGTCGATGCCACCGATGGCGAAGAAGGGGACCGGACACTCTTGGGCTGCTGCGGCCACATAGGCCAGGCCCACCGGCTCCCGTCCCGGTTTTGTGGGGGTGGCCTGCACCGGCCCGACACCCACGTAGTCACAGCCATCAGCAACGGCCTGGCGCAGTTCGGCGATGGCGTGGGTGCTGCAGCCGATCAGTCGTTCGGGGCCCAACAATCGCCTGGCCATCGCCACCGGCAGATCCCCCTGGCCGAGATGGACCCCATCGGCATCGACGGCCAGGGCGAGGTCGATGCGATCGTTGATCAAGAAAAGGGCGCCGTATTCCAGGCAGAGGCGGCGCAGTTGACGGGCCTGTTCCAGGCGCTGTCGGTCGTCGAACTCAACCCCATCCACAGTGGGCCCAGGCTTGGCTCGGTACTGCACCAGCCGGAGACCAGCTTGCAGGCATTGCTCCACGACTGGGGCCAGCTGGGGCACCGGCGAAGTCACCAGATAGAGCCTACAGTGGGCCAGTCGGGCGCGGCGATTGTGCTCGTTCTTGGTGGCTCTCAGCAGGGCGACTTCGAGGTCGTAGAGGCTGTACCGGCAGGCGGCGGCGGCGGCGGCCAGGTCGCCATCGACCAGTCGCCCGAATTCTTCGAGCACCCGCAGGGCTTCCTGGACTCGGGCGGCGTTGGCGGCGACGATCGCTGGGCCATCGCGGCGGCCGACCTGGGCTGGGTGCGCCAGGCCCGTGGCCGGGTCCCCAGCGGCATCTCGGGCGAATTTGTAACGCTCTTCATGGAGTTGGCCTAGCTGCTGGCGCAGGTCCTTGCAGCGCCAGACAAGATCGGGTCGTTCCAGGGCAAAGCGGGCCCATTCCTCCATGACCCGCAACCCTTCGCGAGCGCGATCCAGGTTGGCGTCGATCAGGCGCTCAATCGGGGCCTGGGCCGCAGGGGGATGGGACATGGGCTGGGGAGGGGCGCAAGAAAATGGGGCTCTGGTCCCAATCGGCATAAGTGGCTAGGCTGCCTATAAAGAGCTGTACCAGGATGGCCGTCGAGCCAGGACCACCCGTGAATCCATCCGTGGTCAGTGTCAGAGGACCTGGGGCTTCTGGCACCACGGTGACCCGATCCTATGGGCTGCCCTCCGCTCCTGCTGCCCCGGATGCCACGGGGGGAGAAAACCCTATGGGGGTTTTGATTTCAGGCATCTTGTTGCTCGGAGCCATCGCCCTGTTCATCGGTTGGGGACTCACCCACGCTTATTCGACCAGCTGAGGCCGCGGCGAAGATCTGGCGAGCCTGCTGGGCGTCCCTGGCTATCTGGCTGGTCAGGGCAGCCAGATCTGCAAATCGTTCTTGGCGGCGCAGCAGACTTACTGGTTCGACCACCAGGCTGGCCTCCACCAAATCCAGCTGACGGTCGAGCAGGTGCACTTCCACGGCCGACGGGGCCGTGGGGTCGGCGGTGGGTTGGGGGCCCAGGTTCATTACGGCGGCCATAGGGCCCTCCGCACCTCCCACCCTCCAGGCCAAAGCGGCGTAAACGCCTTCTAACGGTAGGAATTTGCGGCCATCCACCTGCAGATTGGCGGTGGGCCAGCCCAGTTGGCGTCCCAGACCCCGCCCCGTCACAACCCGACCCCGAAATCGGTAGGGGCGATCGAGCAGTCGCCGGGCTTCCTTCAGATCCGCCTTGGAGAGGGCTTGGCGGATGCGGCTACTGCTGATTCGTTTGAACTGGTCCCACAGCATGGGTACTACCTCCACGGCAATGCCGTGGCGCTCTCCCAGGCGTACAAGATCGTGACAGTCGCCGCTGCGTTTGGCCCCAAATCGGAAGTTTTCACCGACTGCGACCCGCCGGGCATCGAGTTGCTGCCCCAAAACCTCTTGCACAAAGGCTTCCGGGCTGAGGCTGGCCAGATTCAAGGTGAAGGGCACTAGGACCAGTTGGCGAATGCCCAGGGGTTCGAGCAGTTCGAGTTTTTCTTCTGGCAGGTCCAGCCGCAGCCGGGTCTCCCCATGCAGCACCTCGCGGGGGTGGGGCCAGAAACTCACCACCGTCGGCACCAGCGGAGCGGGACCGGGGCTGACGGCCGCTATTACCCGTCGGTGGCCGGCATGGAGGCCATCAAAGCTGCCCAGCGCAATCGCGGTGGGCCCCAGGGCCTCGGAGGGCGTGTGGAGGGGGATCACCACCGTTGCATCGGGATGGTCGAGCCTCGCTCTCGCCTCCATGATCTTCCCATGGCAAGTTTGGGAGATTGCCCTGGGGCTTTCATGGCCGATTCGGTTGAGTTGCAAACGATTTCCTTCGCCCTGCGCCGGGCCGGCTGGGTTCGCTTCTGGACCCAGCTGGTACTGGGTGTGGTGGTGGTAGGCGTGCTGACGTTCAACAACATCGGCAGCCGTGTCGTCGCCAATGCTGATCGGGCCTTGGGCCTGGGGCCGGGACTTTCGCTATCCACCCTGTCGTTTTTCGTACTGCTTTGGAGTCTCTGGCAGGGCTGGCTGATAGTCCGCTGCGGGCGGGCCTTGGCCAGTCCGGTGAAGCCCAGCAAAGGGGAGACCAGGCGGTTGATCAAACGGGCTTTGATCGCAGACCTGATCGGCCTCACCCTGGCGGCGGTTGGGTACCAGGCCTTGGCTGGCAGCCTTTTCCTGCAAGCCTCTCTCCAAGCTCCGGGGCTGTTCGGACCCATGATGACCCCAGGGATGGGCCGGGGACCAATCAGCACTTTCCCGATCACCTCGATCGAGATGCTCTCGGTGTTGAGCAACACCCAGGTGTTGTTCGCCCACCTGATCGGCCTGGGCTTCAGCCTTTGGATGTTGCAGAGGATCCACCGTCGGGCTTGAGCGGTCCTAGAGCGCTGGTAGGGGGCAGGGAGCTGGCCTCCCCCCGCCAGAACAGCTCCGGTTGCAAAGGTGTCAGGGAGGCGCCGCCTGCGGCGATCCAAGAGACGTCCGTGGGCCATTCTGCTGGGGCAGTTAGGCCTGCTTCGCTGTCATCGACCACCTCACCGGCAAGCCAGTAATAGGTGCGACCCCGGGGATCCTGGCGCCTGTCAAATTGATCCACATAGCGCCGAACCGCAGTCCGGCACCAGCGCAGCGGACCGATTTCGGCGGCAGGCCGGGCAGGCACGTTGAGATTGAGCAGCAGGCCCGGCTGCCATGGGTAGTCCAGCATCGCCTCGGCCACATCAAGGGCAATCACGGCGGCGGCCTCAAAGTGGCGCCATTGGAAGTCCGCGCTGCTGACGGCCAGGGCACGGAAGCCTTCGATGGCCCCTTCCATGGCCGCTGAGACGGTGCCGGAATAGAGGACGTCGGTACCGAGGTTGGGGCCGTGGTTGATGCCCGAAAGCACTAGATCGGGGGGCTGGTCCAGCAGGCTGAACAGAGCCAGCTTGACGCAGTCGGAGGGGGTGCCGCTGCAGGCCCAGGCTGTGACACCGTCAGCAAACAGCTCGTCGGCCCGCTCCGCACGGATGGGGGTCTGCAAGGTGAGGCCATGGCCCGTGGCGGACCGCTCCTGGTCTGGGCAGACCACGGTGACCCGGTGACCGCGGCCCACTGCTTCGGCGGCCAGGTCCTGGATCCCTTTGGCGAAAACCCCGTCGTCATTGCTGATCAAGATGCTCAAACCAGCCATGGTCGGGCCCGGAACTGCCGCACCGTAGGTGGAGCCGACGGCTTCTTACAGTCATTCATCTTTCTGTTTCGCCGTGAGCGCCACCGTCAGCCTGCAGCAGCTCACCAACCAGTTGGCGGATCTGGAATCGGAATCACTGCAGACGATCGATGCTGCCGCTACCGAGGCTGATCTAGAGGCACTGCGTATCAGCCTGCTGGGCAAGAAGGGTCGCCTTTCGGCCGTTTTGGGCAGCATGGGACGGCTTGGGCCCCAAGAGCGCCCCCAGGTGGGACAGCGGGCCAATGATCTCAAGGAACGGGTTCAGGCCCAACTGGCAGCCCGCATGGATTGGCTCAAGTCGTCCGCCATGGCGGAGCGATTGGAACGGGAACGGCTGGATGTAACGGCTCCGCCTTGCTTCATTCCTCCCGGCCATCGCCATCCTTTGATCGCCACGACCGAGGAGATCCTCGATATCTTTGCTGGTCTTGGCTACCGCGTTTCCGAGGGGCCGGAGATCGAAAGCGATCACTACAACTTCACCGCCCTCAACATCCCGCCCAATCACCCGGCACGGGACATGCAGGATACCTTTTACCTGGGGGCTGATCGGTTGCTGCGCACCCACACCTCCCCTGTCCAGATCCGCCACCTTGAGGCCAACGCCCCACCGGTGCGCATCGTGGTGCCTGGTCGGGTCTACCGCCGCGATGCAGTTGATGCCACCCATTCGCCTGTTTTTCACCAGGTAGAGGTGTTGGCTCTTGATGAAGGCTTGGATTTCAGCCATCTGCGAGGCACCGTGATGGCTTTTCTGAAGGCCTTTTTCGGTGACCTGCCGGTTCGTTTTCGGGCCAGTTACTTTCCCTTCACCGAGCCTTCCGCCGAGGTTGATGTGCAGTGGCGCGGCCGCTGGCTGGAGGTGATGGGCTGCGGCATGGTCGATCCGGCGGTTTTGGAGGGTCTGGGTCTTGATCCTCAGCGCTGGAGTGGTTTTGCCGCAGGCCTTGGGGTCGAGCGCTTCTGCATGGTGCGCCACGGCATTGATGACATCAGGCGTCTGTTCACCAGTGATTTGCGCTTTCTTGAGCAGTTTTGAGGGTGCTAATACACTCGTAATGGCATTTTGCCTCCAGTCAGTGCCCCGGGTCGGTCTGATCGTCAATGACGGCAAGCCTTTGGCGCTGGCCACCGCCGAGGCCATTGAGGCCAGTTTGACTGCGTCGGGTTTTGATGTTTTGCGGGTCAGTAGCTCCGGTGGTGTGGTGGGCTTTGCCAATCCGGACCAGCATCTGAGGGCCAGGGGCTATGCCGCCTGTGTCCCGGCCGGATTCGATGCTGAGATGAGCATGGCCCTTGTCCTGGGGGGCGATGGCACGGTGCTCTCGGCGGCCCGCCAGACCGCCCCTGTCGGGGTGCCGATCTTGACGATCAACACCGGTCACCTGGGCTTTTTGGCAGAGGCCTATCTCAAGGATCTCGATGAGGTGCTGAGCAGGGTTGTGGCGGGCCGGTGGTCCGTCGAGGAGCGCTCGATGCTTGTCGTTACTGTCTTGAGGGGCGAGCAGCGGCGTTGGGAGGTTTTGTGCCTCAACGAAATGGCCCTGCACCGGGAACCCCTGACCAGCATGTGTCATTTTGAGATCGCCATTGGACGTCATGCTCCGGTGGACATCGCCGCTGATGGCGTGATTCTTTCTTCGCCGACGGGATCCACGGCCTATGCACTTAGTGCTGGAGGTCCGGTGATTACCCCCGACTGTCCAGTGCTGCAACTGACCCCCATTGCTGCCCACTCCCTGGCCTCCAGGGCGCTGGTATTCAGTGATCAGGAGCCGGTAACGGTCTTCCCGGCCACGCCTGAGCGCCTGATGATGGTGGTGGATGGCAGTGCCGGCTGCTATGTCTGGCCAGAGGATCGGGTCTTGATTCGTCGCAGTGACCATCCGGTTCGATTTGTGCGGCTTGCGGATCACGAATTTTTCCAGGTGTTGCGCAACAAGCTCGGTTGGGGTTTGCCCCATGTGGCCAAGCCAGGAAATGGCCTCGAACCCCCAGAGATGGCCGGCCAAAGGGCAGCCGGTCAAGGGCGATGACCCCAGGCGCCCCTTTGGCCTTTCCAATTCTGTTGGTGGGTCCGGAGGCGGCCGCGCTGGGGCCCCGTCTTGAGCTCACCGGTTACACGAGCCTGGTCGCGGACGACTTTGCGGTTAAGCCTCTCTTGGCAGGGGTAGCCGATCGGGATCCTCCGGCGGCTGTAATCCTGTCGCCCAATTACGCGGACCGGATTCCAGATTTACGCCGTTGTTGGGGCCCGCTGCTGGTGGTGTTGCTCGGGTTGGAGCAAGACGGGATGTTGGAGCGGGCAGGATGCCTTGCCAGCGGCGCCGACGATTTCTGGTTGACCAACTCGGGGCCCAGTGAGCTTTTGACCCGCCTGCGACTGCATCTGGAGCTCGGGCGCCGCAGCGTCCTGGCTCCCCTCGGCCCAACTGCGGAACCCCGGCTGGCCCCCACCAGCGCTGGGACCAAGGATCCAGCACCGGAGTTGGATCTGCGCTTGGCGGACCTGCGCCTGGTGCCGGCGTCGGCAAAGGTGTGGCGCGGATCACGGTTAATCGAGTTGACGGCTCGCGAGTACCAGTTGTTGCTGTTCTTTCTGCGCCATCCTGGCGAGGTGATCAGCCGCGACAAGATTTTGCAGCGGGTTTGGGGCCACTCTGAACCCGGGAGCAGCAACGTGATTGACGTCTACGTGCGCTACCTGCGGCAGAAGCTGGAAGCCGGCGGCGAGGGTCGCCTGCTTCAGACCGTGCGAGGCCAGGGCTATGCCCTGGCGGAGCGATTGCCGGCACCCCAATCTGAGTAGCCATGAGCATTTTTGGACCAAGACTCTCTGCAAGTACCAGATGGATGGGGCTGCTGGCCGTGGGACCTTTGGTTTGGGTTCCCCAGGGGTGTGCTCGGGACATTGGCATCCAAGCAACAGGCCTACGCCAGCCGCCCCAATACCTGCCGATCAAGGCACAGTGGTGTTTATCTGGACCTGCTGGTGCCCCTGCTTCCACGGGGTCCCCAGCCAAGCCAGCGGCCGTTCAGGCGGCTGGTCCTTGCCTTGCCCTAGAGGTCCCCAGGACGGAGCGTCAGTACGCCTGGGGCCTACAGATGCGCCCCCCCCTGCCCCCCCTGCATGGCATGTGGTTCGCCTTTCAACCGCCCACCCCTGCCCGTTTTTGGATGCATCGCACCCTGGCCCCCCTGGACATGGTGTTTGTCCGGGCGGGCGCTGTGGCCAGCATTGAGGCCGCAGCCCCTCCCTGTCCGCGCTTGCCTTGTCCAAGCTACGGATCTGGAGATCTAGTGGATGGCGTGGTCGAGTTAGGCGCCGGTGAAGCGGCTCGCCTCGGGATTCGGGTGGGGACCCCGGTTGAAATTCGCTCTATGCCCTGACTTGCCGCTTTAAGTCCGCCGTCCCCTCAAGATCAGAACGGGATTCAGGGGCATCAAGCGGGTGCCATCGCCCAGGGGGGTTCCCCGCCAGGCCTGAAGTTGGCTGATTTCCAGCTCAAGACCTGCTTGTTCCAGGGCTTGGCGCACCGCTGCCAGGGCCTCCAGGGTGGCCAGTGGAACGACCACGATTCCGCCGGGGCGCAACCGTTGCAGCACCTCCTGAAGCAGGGCGTCGCGACGGCGGCCGCCGCCGCCTACCAGCACCCGATCCGGATCGGGCAAGCAGGCCAGGACCTCGGCGGCTTCAGCTTCCAGGATGCCGGCGGGCTGAACCTGCAGCCGAGCCGCATTGGCGCCAATCAAGGCCGCGGCCCCGGCCCGTCGTTCGATTGCCCAGAGTTGCAATTGGGGCCGCAGTCTCAGGGCCTCCAGTCCCACCGAACCCACCCCCGCTCCCACATCCCAGAGCACCCCGCGCTCGGGCAACTCCAGGTCAGCCAAGAGCTGAATTCGTACCTCGCGCTTGGTCATCAGACCCGGTTGGTCTTCGTGTTGCAACCACAGGCCGTCTGCGAGGCCAAAGAGGGGCAGGTTCTCGGCCCTAGGGAGCTCTGGCGCTGCGGCGATCAACACCACCAAGTGCAATCGATCCAGGTCGCTGGGTAGGGGTTCAGCGGGGGCAAAGCAGCGGAGCCGTTCGTCCGGATGGCCGAGCCGTTCTGCCAGCCAAAAGCGGTAGGCCGCCTCCAAACCCGAACTGGTCAGGAGGCGCCGCACGGTCATGGCACCTCCCTGGTCTGGATCGCAAAGCACCCCTAGCGCCGCTGGGCGCTGCTGCAGGGCCTGGGCCAGGGGCTCGGGATCGCGGCCATGCAGACTCACCCAGCGCGCGTCCTGCCAGGGCCTTCCCAGGCGGGCGAAGGCCAACTGCAGGGAGGTGGGGGCGGGATGGAAGCGCAGGCTCCCGGGGGGCAGATGCTGCAGCAGCAGGCGGCCGATGCCGAACCAGAGGGGATCGCCGCTGGCCAGCACGATCACCGATTCCCGGGCCTCGAGGGCCTGGCGTAATCGGCCAAGGAGCGGAGTTAGGCCATCACTGGCCAGCAAGGCCGGACCGTCCCCAGGGGAAAGTGCCGTCACCTGCCGTTTCAGATCATCGAGGAGTCGGGCGGGGGCCACAACCAGATCGGCCTGGCTCAGGGCCTCCTGCCAGGCCTGGGTCAGACCGATGAAACCGGAGCCATCACAGCCCACCACCTGGATCGGTGGGGGGTCAGACCAGTTGTTGGCAGGCTGGGCGGCGACAGCCCTTGACGGAGTCACGAGGGTTGGCGATTCAGAAAACGCAGAAACGCTTCGCTGACTTGTTTTGCTCCCGCATTGGTTAGGTGGTTGCTGTCACTGAAAAGCATGCGTTCGCCGGCATGGGTTGAGCACTCTCTTTGGCTGGGCGGACAGAGGCTATCGAAGGGGTCGAAGACGGTGAGGTTGGGGATCGATTGATCCAGTTGGTTCAACAAGCTGCGCAGAGGGGCCAATCGGTTTTCCTGAGCGGAACGATTGATCAGTACCGGTTGGCATTGGGGGCTGAGGCTCCATTGGGGGCGGAACCATTCTTTCTGGCAGACCGTCATGGGGAGGCGCACCTCTTCGCGGCTGTCGAAGGAGGGTAGTGGCGCAAACAGAATGACATTGACACCGCGTTGAGCCATGGCGCCAGTTAGTTGCTCAATTGCCTTGACAAAGGCTTTTTTCGCCTGCTCATGTTGAAAGCCGAGAAGATAACCTTTTAAATTATTGACAATGACAATGCTGTCGTCTGACTTCACCTGGGTCTGCAGGTAACTCAACTCATTCGCACTGCTTTGCGGGCATAATTTGTAGCGGGCTTCTGAATTTTTGTTGGAGACCCATGGTGAGAAATGGGGGAAGGGACAGCCTCCCCGTGCCATAAATGAAACGTTAAAGTTGGTTCTGTTTAGGATATCTTCTCCTAGGGGGATAATGGAATTGGTGTGGCTATCCCCAATAAAGTATAGGGTTGGCTTCCCTGGGTGACGCATAACGCGACATTGCTCCCTTTGGCGATCCGTGCGGGCCCCGGCCGTCGGCTCCTGAAAACAATTGACCGTATTGATTGGCGTGCCGTTGATTTCCTTCATGTTGCTGGTGCCGTTAAGGGGTAGATCCCTTCGTCCAATGAACAGCAGCGACTTAAAAGGACCCTCTAGGGCCAACAGCAACCCAGCGGTAGCGAGGGTGAAAAAGGGATAGATTAGGATGGGTGATGCACCTGGACGGCGAGGCTGCAGGGTTACTTCAACTGGATCTGTTGGGCGTTGGACCGGGGTCTTGGCTTTGCGGGGCGAGCGGAATAAGGTTTCCAGCCGATAGGAGAACAGGGTCAGCAGGGCCGTCAAGCCAAGGATGGGCAAAAGGCTCGCCATGGACACTCCCACGGTCCAGCGGGCCAGCACGATCACCGGCCAGTGCCAGAGATAAAGGGAATAGGAACGCAAACCGATCGCCAGGCTCAAGGGATGGCGAAGCAAGCGTCCGAGGCCCAGTTCGGGTTTGAGGAGTAGGAGCAGCAGGCTGGTCAGCAATGTGGCCACGATTGAACCGGTGGGACCCATCGGCAAGGGGACGATCAACAGGGCGACCAGTCCTGCGAAAATCAGACCGCTGCTGGCAACGCTTAACTTTGGGCTAATGGGCGGTTGGTTCTGATTGTGGCGGAAGCGGAGATAGGCGAGGCAACCTGCCGCTAACTGCCAAAAACGGGCTGCGGTGAGAAAGAAGGCCCGATCTGTCTGACCGCGAACAATTAGAATCACATAGAGACAGAGCGAACCCGTAAGCAGAACTAAACTGAGCAAGGACAGGCGTCGTAGGGCCAGGGGTGTGGCGGGCTTGAGCCCTAGTCCGCTCAAGAGTATTATAAGGGGCCAGAGTAAATAATATTGTTCTTCTACCCCCAGGGACCATGTATGCAGATAGGGGTTGAATTGGGTGTCTGCAGCAAAGTAATCTGTACCCTGCTTCATTAAGTATAAATTACTTAGGCCGAATAAGGCCGTAATTCCTGTGCGTAGGCTCGCAATTCTGGTGTCTTCTAAGGGGGAAACTACCAGTCCCATCACCAGGGCAACCCCTAGTACCGTAGCAACTAGGGCAGGTAAAAGTCGTCGGCAGCGACGTTCGTAAAATTGACGTAGGAAACGGCCCCAAGAACCATCCTCACGGGCCACGAGTGATGCGGTCACCACATAGCCGGAAATCACAAAAAAGATATCTACTCCAAGATAGCCGCCTTTCAGCCACTCGCTATTGAGATGATTAATCAAAACAGCTAGAACCGCGAATGCTCTCAGGCCATCAATTTCGGGCCGATACCGATGGATAGACTGAGGAGGTTTTGTCATTGGCTCGATCGGGGCTGGCGACGAGCCTGGGGCCATTGGAACACTTGTAATTGGGGCAAATGTTATCAGCCGTAACTGCTTTGATTGAAATTAATACGTCGCTTGGCTTGCTTGCGGCGTGTGCTCGCCTCGTCAGGTGGCGCCAGCTCTGACAAGCTGGCGCACAAAAGCTTCGCTTCGATGGCGCCGTTCGGTCTCCCCCGCCTTCGCCCGCCGCGATCGGCAGAGAAACCTCTCTGGCAGCCGCCTTTCGCGAGCTGGCAAAGGCCCCTGGGTCAGGGTTGGGATCGTCCCTACACGGTGCGCTACGCCAGCAACCTGGATGACGGCCCCAACCACGGCATGCCCCTGGGGGGCTTCGGGGCCGGATGCATCGCTCGGGCCCCTGATGGCGTCTTCAATCTTTGGCATCTCGATGGCGGCGAACACTGGTTTGGAGTGTTGCCGGATTGCCAGTTCGCCCTGTTTGAGGACGATGGCCAGCGCCGCCTCGCCCACGCCCTGGCGCAGGCGCCGGTTCGGGATGATTCGCGGCCTGAAGCGACCGAGGTTCCCCTGGGTGCCTGGAGCTGGTACCCGATGGGCGAGGCCCAGTCCCCTGGAACGGGATCGACTGGCACCTACGCGGCCCGTTATCCGGTCAGCCAGGCGCATTACCGCAATGTCTTCGCGGTGGAAGCGGTCTGTGAGGCTTTCAGTCCCATCCTGCCGGGGGACTATGAGCGCACCAGCTATCCGGTGGCAGTGTTTCGCTGGCGCTTCGTCAATTCCAGCCCGGGACCCCTAAACCTGTCCCTGCTGCTGAGCTGGCGCAATACCTGTGGCTGGTTCACGAACACCGACCCCTCCGCTTCCGTCCATTTCCGTGACGACGGCAGTCCGGAACACAATTACGTCCCTTCCATCGGCGCCAGCCGTGGTCAACGCAACCGCTGGGGAGATGGCCCCGGCTGGCTGGGGCTGGTGCTCGAAGGCGAGCGCTGTGAACCCCTGGCGGAGGGCCAGGGCCAGTGGTGTTTGGCCGTGGCCGATGGCCTGGCCACGGCCAATGGTCCGGTCGAAGTGATGCGCTGCAGCCGCTGGAATCCCGCCGGCGATGGCGGCGAACTCTGGGAATCCTTCGCCCGGGAGGGCGCAGTCCCCGATCACGACAATCAGACCGCAGCAGGGGAGGACGAACCGCTGAGTGCCGCCCTGTCGATCCGCTTTAGCTTGCAACCGGGGGAGAGTCTGGAGATTCCGTTGGCGATCAGCTGGGACTTGCCGGTCACCAGTTTTGCCAGCGGTGATAGGCGACTGCGGCGCTACACGGATTTCTTTGGGGTTGGGGGCGATAACGCCGGCGCCATCGCGGCCGAAGCCCTGCGGGATCACCAGATATGGTCCGCCGCGATTGAGCGCTGGCAGGCCCCCGTCCTGGAGCGCACGGACCTTCCCGAAGACCTGCGCATGGCCCTGCTTAATGAGCTCTACGACCTGGCCAGTGGCGGCAGCCTCTGGACGGCCGCCACGGCCGAAGCGCCTATCGGCCACTTCGGAGTGCTCGAGTGCCTCGACTACGCCTGGTACGAAAGCCTGGATGTGCGTCTATACGGCTCCTTGGCGCTGTTGCAACTTTGGCCCGAATTGGATAAGGCGGTGCTGTTGGATTTCGCCAGGGCGATCCCGGCCGCCGATGCCACCCTGCGGCCGATCGGCTGGTACTTCACCCAGGGCAAAGGACGGGTGGAAGCGCCTCGCAAGCTGGCGGGCGCCACCCCCCACGATCTCGGCGCCCCGAACGAGCGACCTTTCCAGGCCACCAATTACACCGCTTACCAGGATTGCAACCTCTGGAAAGATCTGGCCAGCGATTTTGTGCTGCAGGTATGGCGCACTTTCCGCCTTTCCCCCAGCGGTGAAGATCTTCAGTTTCTGGCGGATTGTTGGCCGGCCTCGCTCCAGGCACTGAGGTACCTCAAGCAATTTGATGTCAATGATGATGGTCTACCCGACAATGGCGGTGCCCCCGACCAGACCTTTGACGACTGGCCCCTACAGGGGGTCAGTGCCTATTGCGGTGCCCTCTGGATCGCTGCGTTGGAGGCGGCCCTGGCCATGGCCCAGAGGTTGCAATTGGATCTGGGGCTGGACACCGGCGAAGAACAGCGGCAATTCGGGGGATGGCTGGAGCAATCCAGGGCCAATTTTGATCGCCTGCTTTGGAATGGCGAGTACTACAACATCGATGCCAATAGCGGCACTCCCGTGGTGATGGCCGACCAACTGTGTGGCGATTTTTATGCGCGCTTGTTGGGCCTACCGCCCGTGGTGAGTGAGGAGCGGGCCCGATCGTCCCTCAAGGCGATCAGGGAGGCCTGCTTCGAGCGCTTCCATGGCGGCAGCATCGGGGTGGCAAATGGTCTGCGGCGCGATGGCACCCCGCTGGATCCCCAGGGCACCCATCCCCTGGAGGTCTGGACAGGCATCAATTTCGGGCTGGCGGCCTACTACCGACTCATGGGGGAGACCCCCACCGCTCTGGCCATCTGTAGTGCCGTGGTGGGTCAGGTCTATGGGGGCGGTCTCCAGTTTCGAACCCCAGAGGCCATCACCGCCGTCCACACTTACAGGGCCTGTCATTACCTGAGGGCCATGGCGATCTGGGCCCTTTGGGCCACCCACACCCAGTGGCAGCCCATCCCTGGTGCCCAGCGTCGACCTTGATGATCTTCCCTGCCCGTCTGCCCCGTTGGCTGCTGAAGCCCTTGGCTCTGGCTCTGGCCCTGGTTCTGTTGTTGGTTGGCCCCGATCCTGGCAGCGCTCAGATCCAGGCCCATGGTGATCTTGGTGCTGGGGCGGCCATGGTGCGCAGCCTTGAGAGCTTGCGGGATCTGGACCACCAGAGCTGGCAGGTGGTGGCTTATCGGCAGGAAGCCGACGCCGCCAAGGCTTCCATGCGGCTGCGGCTCGTGGGGTACCCCGGCAAGGTGCGTCTGCAACACCCAACCAGCCTTCAGGTGCGCAGTGGCCGGCGCCAGTGGCAGTTGGCCGATGTCACCCTCAGCGAGCCCCAGTTGGCAGGGGATGGCCGGGCCGCGGCGGCCGAGTTTGACTTGGCACCTTTGCTGGTCGATCTGGACCAGGCCCGACCCCTGCGCCTGACTTTGCCAGGGGTGTTTCTGGAGTTGCCAGTGCCTCCTTATGTTGTGGCCGAATGGCGCCGCTTGCCTGATTGGGGGCGAGGGGACCTGCCATGAACTGGCGTCCCCTGATGGATCGGGCGCTCGCCCTGGCTGCCCTCGGGGCTGGAACGACAAGCCCCAATCCGATGGTGGGGGCCCTGGTGCTGGACCAGGAAGGCCAACTGGTGGGGGAGGGCTATCACTGTCGGGCTGGCGAACCCCATGCTGAGCTGATGGCCCTTGCCCAGGCCTCCGGTCGGGCTCGGGGCGGCACCCTGGTGGTGACCCTGGAGCCCTGCTGTCATCAGGGCCGCACGCCCCCCTGCTGCGATGCGGTCCTGGCGGCGGGAGTGGCACGGGTGGTGGTGGCCATGGCGGATCCTGATCCCCGGGTGGCCGGCGGGGGTATCGCCCGTTTGCGGGCCGCCGGTCTGGAGGTGGTGGAGGGGGTGGCGGAGGCGGAGGCTGCCCGTCTCAACCAAGCTTTTGTGCATCGGGTCCGCACTGGGCGCCCCTGGGGCTTGCTCAAGTGGGCCATGAGCCTCGATGGACGCACGGCCTTGCCTAATGGCGAAAGTCAGTGGATCAGCGGCCCCTTGGCCCGCCAGTGGGTGCATCGGCTCAGGGGTCGCTGCGATGCGGTGATCGTCGGCGGCGGCACCCTGCGTGCGGATGACCCGTTGTTAACCAGCCGGGGCGCCCGCACTCCCGAACCCCTGCGGGTCGTGCTCAGCCGCAGTTTGGATCTACCGCAGACCGCTCAGCTCTTTCAAAATGACAGCGCCGCAGCCACCACCCTGGTTGCCCATGGTTCGCAGGCCTCCCCGGCGGCCCGGGAGCGGCTGGATCGTCTGGGCATCGAACGACTAGAACTGCCGCAATGCGCCCCCATGGGGCTGCTCGAGAGTCTTGCTGTCCGGGGGTGCAACCAGGTGCTCTGGGAATGCGGTCCCACCCTGGCGGCGGCCGCCGTCCGTCAGGGTTGTGTGCAGCAGGTGGCGGCCGTGATTGCACCCACCTTGTTGGGAGGTGAGTCGGCTCGTACCCCCCTGGGCTCCCTCAATCTGACGCGGCTCGCCCAGGCTCCCCGGCTCACCTCCCAGGGCTGGCATCAACTTGGCCCTGATCTACTTTGGCTGCATGGGCTTGAGCTTGGCTCGGCGATCGGGCCATAAAAAAGCAGACCTGAGTAGGTCTGCCGTTGTTTGTTTTGGTGGTTCAGACCAAGGCCAGACCAAACTCAGTCCCGTCGGCCACCCCCACCACCCTGAAGGGCCACGATCAAACGCAGCAGGAAAACAAACAGGTTGATGTAGGTGAGATACATGCCAAGGGCGCCAGAAAGGTATTGGTCATCCCGGTAGGTGCGAGGCATTGTGTAGAAGTCCAAGAAAGCTGCACCCACAAATAAAATCGTCCCAAAACCGGCAATTAACAGTTCAAACCCACCGGTGCTGAAGATTTGAGGGGCAAAGAAACTGCCCACAAATTGCACCAGCATGGCCACGATCAGGCCGAGTAGGCCCAAGCCAACCACGCCGCTCAATGCCTGCCCGACGTTGTCGCTCATGCGGCGGCCCATGGTGGAGGCCGCAACAAAAGTGATGCCCGTGGCCAGGGCGGCGGTGCCGACGGCGCCGACTCCAGCGGCGGCAACGGCATAGCTGACTAAGCCGCTCAGGGTGAAACCGGTGATCAGGCTATAGGCCGATAACAGGGGCAAGGCGGTGGCGTTGTCACCTTTGGCCGCCACATTCTGGGCGACAAAGAAAAGAATCAGATTGCCAATGAGGGCCAAGAAGAACAGCGGCATGAACAGGGCCGAGTTCGCTGCCATCAGGGAAAGTCCACCCATGACGCCAACGGCGGTCAGCACCATGCCACCACCCACATAGGGCAGGGCCTTGTTGACCACATTGGGCCCTACGAGGGCGCTGGACTGGGCCTCACGAATGGCTTGTTGGAAGTTGCTGCTGGCGGGCATTTGCCGCACTTTCTCGAAGTCTTTCCATCCTGGCAGCCGTGATCGAACAACCGCCGTGGGGGCTGTGCGGATCTCCCTATTCTTTTGCGTCTATCGGAGCGTCTATCGGCCCTGCCGGCCCCGGTCATCCTTGCGGGCGTAGGCCTGAACCAGGCGCTGCACCAATGGGTGGCGGACCACGTCGGCATCACTGAAGCGACAGAGGGCCACCCCCTCTACCCCACTCAGCACCTCGGCGGCTTCGATCAGGCCACTCGGCTGACCCGGAGGCAGATCGATCTGGGTGATGTCTCCGGTCACCACCATGCGCGAGTTTTCCCCAAGCCGGGTAAGGGTCATGCGCATCTGGGCGGGAGTGGTGTTCTGGGCCTCGTCCAAGATCACGAAAGAGTCGGCAAGGGTGCGGCCACGCATGTAGGCGAGGGGGGCTACTTCGATGACTCCCTTTTCCTGGAGCGCGGCGGTCCGCTCGGGCCCCAGCAGGTTGTGAAGGGCGTCGTAAAGCGGTCTTAGGTAAGGATCCACCTTTTGCTGCAGATCGCCGGGCAGAAAGCCAAGCCGTTCGCCCGCTTCTACGGCAGGCCGGGTCAGCACGATCCGCTCTACCCGCTGTTCCTGCAGAAAGCGTACGGCTTGAATCGTGGCCAAGAAGGTCTTGCCGGTGCCCGCCGGACCGATCGCCAAGGTGAGGTCATGGCGTTCAATGGCGTCGATGAAGGCCCGCTGACGGGGGGTCCTGGCCCTGAGCGGTCTGCCTTGGCGGGTGGTGGTGAGTACCTGGCGAGCCAGCTCCCCATGCTCTTCGTGTTTGCCGGTATCAAGGGCCGTTAGTGCGGTCTGCAGATCAACAGCCGCAATCGGTTCGCCGGATTCCCAGAGGGGCTTGAGGCTTGAGAGCACCGCATGGGCACGAATCACCTGGGACTCCCGGCCTTGGATCCGCAAATCAAGTCCATAAAGAACCAGGCTGGTGCCGGTAAGTGCTTCCAGCCGTCGCAAGTTGGCTTCTGATGGGCCAGCAAGAGCTACAGCCGCCTCAGGGGAAGGCAGGCTCAAGGTGGTGAGGCCGTTCAGGCTTCGATAGCTCCTTCGGGTTCAACACTTTCAGGTGCAGCGGCAGCTTCGAGAGCAGCTGCAGCTGCTGCTTCAGCGGCAGCTGCAGCATCTTCGGCTGCCTTCGCTTCGGCTGCGGCCTTGGCTTCAGCTTCCGCCTTGATTGCGGCGGCGGCTTCGGCGGCTCGAGTTGTCGCCTGCTTGAGTTTGCCGATGACTTCTGCGGGTCGGATTCGCTTCTCAACAAGTCCGCCTTTTTCAAGCAGGGCTCGCACGGAATCAGTAGGTTGGGCGCCTTGGCTTAAGCGCAGACGGATTGATTCGGTGTCGAGCCGGGTTTCCTTGGTGCGGGGGTTATAGAAGCCCAGCTCCTCCAAGGGTCTGCCGTCACGCCGGGAGGTGCTGTTCGTTGCCACCAGACGGAAGCTCGCTTCCCGCTTTTTCCCGAATCGCTTCAGCCGGAGCTTGATCATTGGGCTTACCGAGGTTACGCAAAGGCAAACTCTAACCTGCGGCCTGCGGCTGCTTTGGGATCTGCCTCCCCCCCTAAAGCTCGCCGAATCCCTTGCGCTTCTTGGCCGGTCGATTGGCTCGGGTTCCCGGAGCACCAGGACTGCGGCCACCGGCCCCGGGGGCTCCGGGTCGGCCCATGCCGGGCATGCCCCCCATGCCGGGCATGCCCCCCATGCCGGGGAAGCCCCCCATGCCTGGCATGCCGCCGCCCTGGGTCATTTGCTGCATGAAGCCCCGCATTTTTTGGAAGTCGGCTAGCACCTTGTCGACATCCGCCGGTTGATGGCCGCTCCCGGCGGCGATGCGCCGGCGGCGGGACGGCTGGGAGGCGAGCAGTTCGGGTTGCTGCCGCTCGGCCTCTGTCATCGAACCAATCATCGCTTCAATCTTCTTGAGCTGTTGCTCCCCCTGTTTGAGCATGCCGTCATCAATCTTGTTCATACCGGGGATCAGCTTCATCAGACCACCCAGAGAGCCCATGCGTTTTATCAAGCGCATTTGCTGCAGGAAGTCGGAAAAATCAAAGGAAGCCTCCTGCAGTTTCTGCTGCATGCGGGCCACGTCGGCCAGCTCCACTTCTTTCTGGGCTTTCTCGACCAGGGTCAGTACATCACCCATGCCCAGGATGCGGCTCGCCATCCGTTCGGGATGGAAGGGCTGCAGGGCTTCGACCTTTTCGCCGGTACCAATGAATTTGATTGGGGCCCCGCTCACCTTGCGGATCGAGAGAGCGGCCCCGCCCCGGGAGTCGCCATCAAGTTTGGTGAGGACAGCACCTGTGATGCCCACCTGCTCGTGGAAAGCCCTGGTCAGCTCGGCGGCCTCCTGGCCGATCATCGAATCCACGACCAGCAGGATTTCATCAGGCTGCACCGCTTCGCGGATACGAACCATCTCTTCCATCATCGATTGATCGATCTGGAGTCGTCCGGCCGTGTCGACCAGCACCGTGTCGAAGCCCCCATCCCGCCCCTTCTGGACCCCGGCGGCGGCGATCTGCTCCGGGCTGGCACCGTCGCCCAGACTGAAGACCTCCACGCCGATCTGGCGGCCCAGGGTCTGCAGTTGGTCGATGGCTGCTGGCCGATAGACATCGGCCGCCACCATCAGGGGACGACGGCCTTTTTCCTTGAGATGGAGACTCAGTTTGGCGGTGGCGGTGGTTTTACCGGCCCCCTGCAGACCCGCCATCAGCACCACGGTCGGCTGCCCCGGCTTCCCGGCCGGGGCGAGAGGCGCATTTTCGCCGCCCATGGTCTCCACCAGCTGCTCATGCACCACCTGGATGAACTTCTGGTCGGGACTGATGCCCCGCACAACTTCGGCGCCGATGGCCTTGCGGCGCACGTCGTCGACAAAATCCTTGACCACCGTCAGGCTCACATCCGCCTCCAACAGGGCTCTTCGCACCTCCCTAAGGGCGCCGTCCACATTGGATTCGGAGATACTGGCCTGGCCCTTGAGGTTCCTGACCGCGGCTTCGAAACGCTGGGAAAGTTCGTCGAACATCGGGGATTGGGATCAGGGGGCCGGTTGGGTGGCGACGAGCCGCCATGTCTGGCCGTCGCGGCCAAACACATAAACATTGCGCAGGGTTGAGGGCGGCGTGCGGCTTACCACCTTGCCGTCAGAGCCGAGGCGACGATCGCTGTAGTTCATTTCTGCCAGCAGGGCGATGCGGCTAGGAGACTGATTCTGAATGCGTGCACTTTTCACCTCAACATCGATCTGTTGGCGCTCGCCTCGTGCGGCATCGCGTTTTTGTTCGGCGGCGAGGCTTGCGATTGCGTCAGGCCGGGCCAGGCGCTCCAGGTTCGCTGGCATGGATTCGCCGCCCAGAACCGAGCGTTTCGTTGCCAACCATTGGTCCAGCAGGGTGCGCAGCTCCGTTTCACTGGGTTGGTCGCTGTTGAGCGGCGCCTGTAAGGGGGACGTGGCAGTGGGGGATGGAGCCGTGGGTGTGCCGGTCGCCTCCGGTTTGACGGCAGCGGGGGGTGGTTGAACAGGCCCGCGTTGCACCAAGGGGGTGGGCATGGCTGGTGTCAACGCTTTTGGGGCCTTGGCTCGCTGGCCCAGCCAGCTGGTCGCCAGCAGCAGTCCGCCCAGTCCCGCCACGGCCGGCAGCACCCAGGGCAGCAGCCGGTTCCAGCTCCCTTGGCCCCGGTTGCGCCAGCGCTCCCTCAGTTGGTCGCGCCAGCGGGCCATCGGCCAGGCCAGGGCCACTTCGTCAAGATCTTCATCCCCTTCGTCGTTCTGCATGTCCCGATCAACGGGAACCTGCCCGCCCCCGCTGAATCGGGATCGCCAGGAATGGTCAGAGACCGCAGCAGAATCAGCAACTGAGGGGGAGTCGGTGCCATCGCTGCGGCGAGGAATGGCGGCTGGTGTCCCAGGGGTTCCTGATGGAGCGTTCAGAGTCGCCTGGGCCCAGGCCGCGAACCCGGAGAAATCACCCTTTGTCGGCGATACCAGCCACTCAGGCGGCGAGGCTTGGGACGGGCTTGGTGCGGCGGCCATGAAGGATCGACCCTGGCGACGATCCTCTCGCTCCACCCAGGTACGCACATCGCGATCGTTGAAGTAGGCCTCCAGATCGGGTTCTGCCTCCAGGTCCCGGTAGCCCGGCAGCACGTCCCGAGCCAGCCACTCCCGGCACCAGGCACAGAGTTGGCCCAGGGGGTCCTCGGCGCTCTGGCGTTCGGCCCAGGCTTTCAAATCCGGCGATGCGCCCGCCTCGAAGCAGGTGCGGGCTGCCCCCACATCTCCTAACAGGAGGTGCAGATTGGCCAGCATGGTTTGGTGTTGGGCCGGATCGACCGCCATCAAGCGTTGCCGGGCTTCAGCGATGCGATCCGGTTTGCGCTGGGCGAAACCAGAGGCCGTCAGGGCGGTGGTGGCAAGCAGTTCAGCGGCGGCAGAATCTTGCTTAGACCAGCGGTTGAAGAGGTCCAGTTGTTCCTGCAGCGTCAGGAAACAGCGGATCTGGCGGAAAAAGGCCTCAAATTGCGTCAGGCTGAAGTTCGGGTCAGCATCGCCCTCGAGCCCGCCGCGGCGCTGGACTATCTCCTCAAGGAGCGCCAGACCCTCCTGCCTTTCCTTGACGGCGCTGGCATCGCGGCTGAGCAGGTCAAGGACCCGGTAAGGGGCCATTTGTTCAAGGGCCTGGCGCATGCTCTCCCTCAGTTCCGGCCTTTGCCCCATGCGTTGCAGCAAGACCAATCCGTCTTCCAGGGTCTGGGCGGCACTTTGGTAATGGCGTCGATCTTCAAGATCCCTGGCTGCGGCTAAGCAAGCCTGGCCTGCGAGTTGGGTCAGGTCGGCCTCGCGACCGCTGCCCAGGGCAGGGGCTTGGGGGGGCTGGAGATTGCGGCGGGCCAGGTTGAAGCATTCCAGGGGTTGACCGGCCTCCAGCAACAGCAGCAGGCCGGCCACCTCCTTGGAGGATGGCAGTTCAAGGGCAGCCATCAGGGGTTCACCCCCCGTTCCCAGGGCCGTGAGGGCGGCTTCGTAGGCGGGGCGACGGTTGCTGTCGCTGAGCATTTCGGCACTGGAGCGCAGCAGGTCAGCTCGGGCCTGAAGCGTTTCCTCTGTGTAGGCCTGGGCAGGGGGGCGATCGAGCCGAAGCTGAAGGGTGCGAAGCACCGTCTGGGCATCGGCAGCCGGGCTGACACCGAGCAGACGAAAATGGTCAATGGGCAGATCCAACCCAAAGGGGTGCCGGAGCGGTGACTGTAGTCAGTGGCAGCGGTTTTGACCGTTGTTGCATGACGGACCCCGTACAGTCGCCAGAAGCGATGCCTAGCGCGACTGTTATGAGCCAGGAACTCACTGCTGCCCTGCCTGCCGAGCCCAAGATGGCGCTCCAAGTGGCTCCCCCCCCGGCGCCGCCCCACGAGGCTGGGTTTCATGCCGAAAGGGTCGAACGCTTGGTGTCGTTCCAACCGGCTAGCGTGAGTCGCGATGAGGGCCTGCTGCTTTATCGCGACATGACCCTGGGCCGGCGCTTTGAAGATAAATGTGCTGAAATGTATTACCGCGGTAAAATGTTTGGCTTTGTCCATCTTTACAACGGTCAAGAAGCCGTTTCCACCGGTGTGATTCGTGCCATGCGTTTGCAGCATGACTGGTTCTGCAGTACCTATCGCGACCACGTTCATGCCCTTAGTTGTGGTGTGCCGGCCAGGGAGGTGATGAGTGAATTATTCGGTAAGGTCACCGGCTGCAGCAAGGGCCGTGGCGGCTCTATGCACCTTTTTTCTCGCGAACATCACTTGTTAGGCGGTTACGCATTCATTGGTGAGGGCATTCCCGTGGCAATGGGGGCCGCTTTTGCCAGTCGCTACCGCCGTGACGCCTTGGGCCAGGCAGATAGTGATTCGGTGACGGCGGCATTCTTCGGTGATGGCACTTGCAATGTAGGTCAGTTCTATGAGTGCCTGAATATGGCGGCTTTGTGGAAATTGCCGATCCTTTTCGTGGTTGAAAATAACAGTTGGGGTATTGGTATGGACCACAATCGTGCCACCAGCGATACGGAAATTTGGCGTAAAGCCGAAGCTTTCGGCATGGTCGGCGAAGAGGTGAATGGGATGGATGTGCTTGCTGTTCGCGGTGCCGCCCAGCGGGCCATCGCCAGGGCGCGTGCTGGCGATGGACCCACCCTGCTTGAATGCCTTACTTACCGTTTTCGTGGTCATTCCCTGGCTGATCCCGATGAGCTGCGTTCCCAAACCGAAAAGGAATTCTGGACGAAGCGTGATCCAATCAAGGCTTTCGCAGGCCAACTTCTTGCTGAAGGCAAGGCCTCGGAAGCGGAATTACGACAAATTGAGCATGAGGTAGATGCCGAAATTGATGATTGCGTTACCTTTGCCCTAGGTGCGCCTGAGCCTGATCCCAGCGAACTTACGCGATATATCTGGGCCGAGGATTGAAATGATTCCCAACAGAGTTTTTATTTATTCTGTACTGTTTGTGCACATGAAAACCAGCAAATATATTTTAAATTGAAATTGCTACGGGAGATTTGCGTATTATTTGCCTAAGTTTACGAAGTGCTTTTAGTTCTACTTGGCGAATTCGCTCCCGTGAAACATTGAGGTTGCGGCCGATCTCAGCAAGGCTATGGCGATTGTGGCCATCCAGTCCGAAACGCAGGGATAGAACTTCCCGTTCCTGTTGATTGAGGTGGCTGAGCCAGAGAGCGAGTTGTTCTTGGTCAATGCTCCTTTGCACCAGTTCGAGCGGGCTTTCCGTATAGGAATCGGCAATAAGATCGACCAAGCAACTGTTGCCTTCATCGGCTTTTATCGGGGCATCCAGGCTTGATGTGGTCAAGGACTGTCGCAGCACAGAATCAAGCTCCTCTATGGGCATCTCGATCGCAGCGGCGATTTCTTGGCGACTGGGCATGGCGCCGAGTTTGTGGGCAAGATCCAGGCTGACCTTGCGGATTGTGGTCAACCGTTCACTCAGGTGAACAGGCAAACGAATGGTGCGGGATTGACAGGCAATGGCCCGGGTCATGCTCTGGCGGATCCACCAGAAGGCGTAGGTGGAAAACTTATATCCACGACTTGGATCAAATTTTTCTACCGCACGCTCAAGCCCGAGGGAACCTTCTTGAATTAAGTCCAGGAGTTCAAGGCCTTTGCCTTGATATTTTTTGGCGATACTAACGACAAGCCGTAGATTGGCCTTGATCATGCGATCTTTGGCGCGGCGGCCAACGCGAATCGCTTTTAATTCTTGGGGAGAAAATTCATTGACTTTTGTTTCTGTCAGTCCCATCATCTTCTGAACCTGGTTACCAAGTTCAATCTCCTCGCTAGGTGTGAGCAGGGGCTCTCTACCGATGGTGGCAAGGTACCAAGTCATCGAATCACTGCTTCTCAGGCCTGATGCTTCGCGTCTTTTAGAGGGGGGGGCGGATGGCGAGACTGTCATGGCGAAAGCTGATTGGGTAGCAACTATCGGCGTCAAGTAAGCAATCGATCCACTTTTTCAGGAATTTTTTAGGTTTCCTCACCAATGAATGCCGATTCCCGCACCTTTCAGTTTCAGTTAATTCTCCTAAAGGAATTATGTAGGATTTTCTTTTGGTTCGCTGCGCTTTATTTTGCTAGGTATGCCCGGTCCGTTGGCGATGGCATGGCTGACCGGCGGGCCAAATTCTGGGCCACGGCCAGGGGCTCAGTGCCTGCAGGTCCAGGGAGATGGCCCACCCGACATCCAGCCAGGGCATGAAACAGGGCCGCAGCCGCCAGCAGCTGGGCGTCCAGGCCGCCATGGGACAGGGCCCGGGCCCCCACACCTGCGGCATAGCCGGCAAGCACATCCCCCAATCCAGCCCGGGCCACTGCAGGGCAGGCCTCCAGGAGTTGCCAGCGCCTCCCGTCAGCTGCGGCGATGACGCTGCGCGCCCCTTTCAAAAGAACGGTGGCCCCGCAGCTCTGGGCGGCGGCGAGGCTGGCTTCCAGGGCCGGAAGCTCTGCCAGATCGGGAAACAACCGGGCGAATTCGCCTCGATGGGGGGTCAGCCAGGTGGGGCCGCTCCTGCGGCGCAGCCACCCAAGGGCGCCGTCGGGTTGTTGGCTTTCTTGGCCGGCCAGGCGATTGAGGCCATCGGCATCGAGAACCAGCAGTCCCGCAAAGGCGCCCAGCCGGTCCCAGGCGCTGGTGTCGCTGGGGGGGCTTAAAAGGCTGTTTGGATTCGGGCAGCCAATCCCTGGGCCCAGAAGGATGGCATCCAGGCGCTCCACCCCATCAAGTTCCAGCGCCGCCAAGTCCAGTCCCTGCATTTTTGTGGACCCCAGGCCTTGGCGAATCACCACATGGGGCAGAACGGCCCAAAGGTCACCGGCCATTTCTAGCGGAATCGACGCCTGCAGGCTGCCGCAACCGGAGGCGGAGGCCCCAGCGAGGGCAAGGTGGGCCGCGCCGCGATAGCGATCGCTGCCGGCCACCACCAGCAATCGCCCGCGTTCGTATTTGGAGACGGCCGGATCGGGTGGCCCCTGCCAGTCGTACCCCGAGGTTCCACTCGGAGTTGCAAAGGATTGGACATCTAGTTCCCCTAGGCCGAGGGCGCAGTCCGCCAGGCCGGTGAGCCGTTGGGTGGGCAGGCCCAGATCGATCCTTTCCAGGCGACCGACATGGGCTAGGGCCAGATCCTGGATCAGTCCCTGTTTGAGCAAGCCAACGCAGAAGGTGATGGCGGCCGTAGCGGCCCCCTTGCCGAGACGCCTCCCCGTATCCGCGCACAGGCCTGTTGGGCAGTCGATGGCTACCAGGGCCCCGGGGCGCTGTCGCTGCCGTTCGATCAGCAGTTGCTCGACCTGCTCCCCTGGGGGGCGGCTCTGGCCGATGCCGAAGATGGCATCCACCCAGAGATGGGGTTGGCGGGGATCGGGAGGGTCAGGCAGTTGCTGCAGACCCAGCCAGAGCGCATGGCGCCAGTGGGCTTCAGTTAAAGGCCGCTGGGTCTGGTACGGCCGCCAGAGCCGCACCGCCAGCCCCGCCAGGTGCAGTTCGCGAGCCACCACAAGACCATCGCCACCGTTGTGGCCCGGCCCAACCAAGACCACTATCCCGCCAGCGGTCAGCCGCTGCCAGTCCGGTTGGTTCAGTAGTTGCAATAGTTGCTTGCTGATGGCAAGCCCGGCTTTTTCCATCAGGGCTTCGACGGGGAGCCCACTGGCGAACAGCGTCTTTTCCAGGTCCTCCAGCTGGGCGCCAGTCACCAGCAAGTGGTTGGCGTCCCGTTCTGGCCATGGGGCACTGACCATCACTACAAAAACCAGGGGCTTGCGCCCATGATGGACCTCTAACTTTTGCTTGTCTTCGTGTCGCCCCTTGCTCTTAATCCCGTCACTGAGGCGGGAGAGACCGTGCTGAGCCTGCTGCGCACCTGGCAGGGCGACCATAAAGTGGCGGTTGGCCTTTCTGGCGGGGTGGACAGCTCCTTGGCGGCCGCCCTGCTGGTGGCGGCCGGTTGGCAGGTCGAGGGGCTCACCCTATGGTTGATGAGTGGCAAGGGAGCCTGCTGTGCCGAGGGTCTGGTCGATGCAACGGGCATCTGTGACCAATTAGGCATCGTCCATCATGTGGTGGATGCCCGCGACACCTTCAGAACTGAGATTGTCGAATTCTTGGTGGAGGGCTATCAGGCTGGTGTTACGCCCCTGCCCTGTTCGCGTTGCAATCGGCAGGTGAAGTTCGGCCCGATGCTGGAATGGGCCCAGCGAGAACGGGGCCTGCCACGACTGGCCACGGGCCATTACGCCCGCCTGCGCCATGCTCAGCAGAGCGGCGAACGTCATCAGCTTTGGCGGGGTCTGGATCGTCACAAGGACCAGAGCTATTTCCTTTACGACTTGCCCCAAGAGGTTTTGGCCCGCTTGGTTTTTCCCCTCGGGGAGATGGGAAAGCCAGAAACCCGTGCCGAAGCGGCAGCCCTTGGTTTGCGCACCGCCCAGAAACCTGAAAGCATGGATCTCTGTCTGGCCGACCACCATGGTTCGATGCGGGCTTTTCTGGATGCCTACTTGCCGCCCCGGCAGGGTCAGATCGTCCTGGCCGACGGCACGGTGATTGGCGAGCACGATGGCATTGAGCACTTCACCATGGGGCAGCGTCGCGGTCTGGGGATCGCCTGGAGCGAACCCTTGCATGTCATTGGCTTGGAGCCCTCCACCAATCGGGTGGTGGTGGCTCCCCGGGCCCAGGCTTCGCGTCAGGATTGTGGGGTCGGGGCCGTGAACTGGGTGTCCATCGACCCCCCGCAAGCGCCCATGGCCGTGCAGGTTCAGTTGCGGTATCGCAGTGAGCCCGTGGCTGCCCTGCTCACGCCGGTGTCCTGCCAAGAGTCCGATCGCCAGGCGGGACGTCCCTACCGCTGCCGACTTGATTTCGATGCGGATCAGTTTTCGATCACCCCGGGTCAGGCGGCTGTTTTTTACGAGCAGGACAAATTGCTGGGTGGTGGTTTGATTCATCTTTAGGCTCCCTCCCCACACCACCCTCTTCAATATTTAACTTAAATGATGCTTTATCGCTGATGAAGAATCGATTCTGCGCAGTTATCTCGACGGATTATCTTGATAAAGATGTCTATTTAAATATCGAACTTTTCTATACTCTGGTTGGTTATCGAGTTTTTGTCTGGACCCCAAATTCGGTTTCCGCCTCCCGCTCTCCCGATCTAATTGTGATGTTGCGGGGTGATCCAGGCTCGGCCTGGGTCGCCTACAGCGGTACGGTGCATGTTTATGACTATGTCAAAGAGTTGGATATCGACTGGAGCGATCGCTTTCCCAATGCCAGTCGCCTGGAGATCATCAGCCTGTCGGGGGGAGATGTAACCGGCTACCTGCCGGTGTTTCCTGAGATCTGGCGGCGGAGATTCTCTCGCAAGAATTCCCGGCCGGTCCATCTGTCCAATTACAAACCGATGCCGGCCGATGTCTTTCAAAATGACCTGGTTTCCCTGATTCAGCAGGGGCGGGTGCGGGTCTTCGGTGGCCGGTGGCAGCGGATAGGTGTTACCAGTCGCTCTCTAAGTTATTGGCAGGCCAATCGGCTGATTGCCACTTCGAGCAGTTGCTTCGGTCTGATGTATCCCTATCAGCGGGGTCGCTCCCTTTCCGGCAGAATGTGGCAAGCCCCAATCAATGGCTGCTTTGTGATCAGCGAGGCCGGGACCAATCCCCATGCTCTGCCGGGTCTGATCGAGGTCGAGAGTTTTGGCCCCCAGGAGGCCAATCGACACTTCTCGCTGGAAGAATGCCTGCGCCTTTCGGAACAAGCCAGTGCTTTTTGGCGCAACCAGACCTCCGAGCTGGCCCGTCAGCTGAACCTGCCATTACCGCAAGACTTGCCTTTGGCTTTGATCCAGGCTCAACGCCGCAGGCTGGTTCGATGGCACCTGGAGTTCCTTTGGGATCAGACCCTATCCAACCTTCAAAACTCCTTGCAGAAGCAGCGATTGAGGCTGACAGGAGCCGCTCGTCGCCTCAATCTCCATCCTCGTCAGATCGCTGCTGCCTGGAGGCGACCTCACCAGTAGGGATCGTTGCCCAGCTCAATTTCAAGGGTGACCCCTTGCGTGCCTTCGACACAGGAGATGCAGGCCCGCAGGGTTTCGCCATTGACGTCGATTTCGCAGGCTCCGCAACTGCCCCCCAGGCATCCTGTGGGAATGGGGCAACCAGCTAGTTGGGCGGCCTCCAGCCACGATGTGCCGACTTGGGCGTGACTGACGCGGCCATTGGGCCATCGCAGGCTGAGGTGGCTCACAGATCTGGGCGCAGCAGGGGCTCCAGGTTGATTTCCTTTGTGAACTCTGCAGACAGTCGCTCTAGCAGGCTGTCCCGTTGGTGTCTGTGGTGGGGGGCGTGGGTATTGAGGGGAGCGAGGCCTCGCCGTTGCCGCAGCAGGTTGAGCCAGCGCCGACGCCAGGGGCCATTTTCAAACACCCCGTGTAGGTAGGTGCCGGCGACGATGCCGCCGCGGTCGCCCACTGGTTGCCACCAGCCCAGGCTGGGGTCGGTTGTCATGGGGCCAAGGGGCTGGTTGGAGGCGTAGGTTCCACCCCTTTGGGGCTCAAGGTCAACAGTGGTGCTGCCATGGTGCAATTCGAAGCCCTCCAGGCTCAAGGGAGGACCTGGCGGCCAGAGGGAGTCCACCTGCCGTTGGCGCAACTGCTTGTTGTCGCTGAAGCGGGTGCCCAGGGGCAGCAGACCCAACCCCGCTGCCCGCCCTTGGCGCCGATGGCCTTCTTGTGCACCTTCAAGACCATCTGGATCATCGAGCCAGCGGCCCAGCATTTGCAACCCCCCACAGAGGCCAAAGATCATGCCCCCCGCTTGGCTGTAGGCACCCAGGGTTGTGTCCAGATCCGCCTGGCGCAAGGCGGCCAGATCCCGCAGGGTTTGTTTGCTTCCCGGCACGATGACCGCATCAACAGGGCCCAGGGTGTGGCCCGCTTCGAGCCACTGCAATTGGACCGTGCTTTCGGCTTCGAGTGGATCTAGATCGGAAAAGTTGCTGAGGGAAGGCAGTTTCAGAACGGCAATTTTGATTTCAGCGTTGTTTTTTCTTCCCCGTCGCTCCAGCAGATCCAAGGAGTCTTCAGGGGGGAAGATATCTTCGAGCCAGGGCATCACCCCAAGCACTGGTAGGCCGGTATGGCGTTCCAGCCATTGGCGTCCTTCCTCGAACAATTCGCGCCGTCCTCGGAAACGATTGATCAGCAGGCCGCGGATGAGGGGCCGTTCTACAGGCCGCAGTAGGGATAAAGTGCCCACGATCTGGGCGAATACCCCGCCCCGCTCAATGTCCGCCACCAGCAAACAGCGTGCCCGAAGGTATTGGGCTAAACGCAGGTTGGTGAGATCACGGGCTTGGAGATTGACTTCCACGGGGCTGCCGGCTCCCTCCAGCACCAGCCTGCCGCCTGGGTAATGGTTATCGAGCTGCTCAAGCCCCTGCCGGATAGCCTGCCATCCAGGACGAAACCAATCGCGGTAGTAGTGCTCGGCCCGGGCGCTGCCCACCGAACGCCCCAGGTGGATGACTTCGCTGCTGCTGTCTCCCTTGGGTTTGAGCAGCACCGGATTCATGGCTGCTTCCGGCTCCAGGCCGGCGGCCCAGGCCTGGACCGCCTGGGAGTACGCCATCTCGCCGCCGTTGCAATCCACCCAGGCATTCAGGCTCATGTTTTGCCCCTTGAAGGGCACCGGCTGTTCGCCCTGTTGCATCAGATGGCGGCAGAGCGCTGTGGTCATTAAGGATTTGCCTGCTCCACTGCTGGTACCAAGCACCATCAGAGGAGTCGCTGCGGCCGCCTTGGGACGTATCAAGGCCAAGCCCTGGTGAAATCAACCATCAAAAGCGGGGCCGGTGGCGTTGGAAATTTTCCTGGATGCGCTCGCGCAGGTTTGCCCTGCCGATTTCTCCTTGCCAACTCGCCAGCAGTTCACGGCCCATAGGAGTCAGACGCACCCGTTCTGTGAGGCCCTGGCCGTCCACTTCGCGCCTCAAGATCCCAAGTCGGATCATCCAATTGAAGTGGGCCTCGGCGCGCTCCGGTCCAAAGGGGGCGAACACCAGATCGGCCCAATCATCACGACCACAGAGTTCGCTGCTGGAGATCGGGGTGTCGGCCACTTCTTCATAGAACGCCCTGCGGAAGGGCAGGCAGCGCATCGATTGTGTGGCTCGATCCAAAGCGCGGCGATCTGGGGTGGGCGGAAGTCCAGCAGGGGTCATGGCAAGAGGCTTTTTAGGAGCTGATTCAAGTCTTGCTGCTGTTGGGAAGGGCCCTGGTTGCGATCAGGACGGGCGGAGCGGCCGCGACTGGCCTTCAGCTCCAGATCGGACCAACGGAAAATCACCTGATCGCCCCAATCTCGCAGGACCACGGGCCAAAGACCCGTGGCGTCACGCAGCCACAGCTGGTTGGCCCTCGCGAAAAAGTTGTAGTTCCGTCCATCGTCAGTAGCCACCCGGTAGGTCACACCGCTTCCCTCCCGGCGACTCTCGAGATCACAGGCACCGCGAAACAGGCTTCGACCCCTTTGTTCAAGTTGACACTGGCGACTGGCATGGCCGTTGTCACTCCAGCCATGACTGTTGGAGGAGCCAAACAGTTGGCGGGTGATTGTGTTGCTTGGATTGCGACGCTGGTTGCCGTCATCCCAGCAGCGGCGCTGGCGCAGATCACAGAGTTCGCCGCCACTAAGACGGAATACAGGCACTGGCGGCCGCCCGGAAAGGGTTCGCAACAGATCATCCTGGGCTTTGCGGCCGTATTCGCGGCCGGTTTGGGCAACGGAGGGTCCCTTGTCGGTGTAACAAGTGGATTGAACCTTGTCGCATACCACACCCGGCCTTGGCAAACCGTAGGCGGAGGCCGGCGCAGGTGCTGCCGCCAGACCCAGCACGGGTAGGGCCAGCAGCAGGGCAGGGGGGACATAGCGGCGGCCCATTTCAGAAGCAACCGAAACAGCGAGGCTCATAGTGCCCAGAAGCGATCCTGAGCTTGACCGTAGGGATCAGCACTGGTACTAGACACTTTAGCTGTGGCAGGGTTTGGTTTGATTGCAAAACGTTGATGCTGATTCTGGCTTCTGCTTCTAGGGCCCGTCGCCGCCTGCTGGAGCAGGCAGGGATTCCCCATCAGGTCCAAATCAGTGGGGTGGATGAAGAGTCTTTCGGCTCCACGATGTCCCCGCGGGAGATCGTGGAGCAGCTTGCGCTCGCCAAGGCCAAGGCCGTGGCCCAAGCGTTGCAGGCTGGAGTCACCCGCCATCCCGGGGAGCAGGCGGGAGATTTGCCTTGGGTGCCCATGGCGCCCGTCTTGGGTTGTGATTCCCTGCTGGAATTTGAAGGAGAGGTTTTTGGCAAGCCCCGTGACTCCCGTGAGGCCGTTACCCGTTGGCAGCGCATGGCGGGCGGCTGCGGACGCCTGCATACCGGCCATGCTTTGTTGGTATCTGCCGACCAGAACCAATTCAGACAGGAGGTGGTTACCACCCTGGTTTGGTTTGCTGCCCTCAATTCAGATCAAATCGAGACTTACGTCGCCACCGGCGAACCGCTCGCCTGTGCCGGTGGCTTTGCCTTAGAGGGACGCGGCGGTATGGTGGTGGACCGTATTGAAGGGTGTTATAGTAATGTAATTGGATTAAGTCTTCCCTTGCTCCGGCGATGGATTGGTTTGACAAAATGAAAATTGCGGAATAAACCGTCGAATAAGTGGGTGCTTTTGAATCTGTATGGATGCGATCCTCAAGTTTTCAAGCCAGAGCATGCTGGACGAAGGCTTACCAATAATTGGGATTGATGGCCATTTAAATCCTCGCTTCAGCAGATCTGCTTGGCAGACCTGCCGGGTGTGTGTGGATCTCTTCTCCGAGCCGAAAAGTCGAAGACGCTTGATCAGGCAGTGGAAAAGCTTTGTATTAAATAGTAGATTCAATGATATAAGTATATATTATCTTCGCCGAAGATGTTGGCGTGGTTGCTTGGCATCATAAGTATTTTCAGCCGATTTTTTTTGTTTACATGGCGCAAGGGGGATGGGTTGGCAAACACTAATTGAGTCGACTATGAATTTGATCAAGCCAATAGCCTAGGGACAGTTTTTTCAATACATTTTTTCTAAGTTCAGGGTTTTCAAAGTATGGCATCAGCTCCTCTCTCCACTCATAAAGACGCTCGATACTAATTGTATCAGGATCCCAGCGTTCTATTCTTATTACCGGTAGTCCAATATAGCCATCTGTTGTAGGATTAGTTTCGATAATTGGAATGCATCCGTTCAATATAGCAACCCAAGCCTTTGGGGAAGGATCAAGGCCTCCACCTTGCACGCAAAGGACAAATGAATAATCTCTAATCTTCGAGGAAAACTGAGTCTTTGGAATATTATCTACAGAATCAACAAATGCACCCCAGTATCTGACGGCAAGATCAGATACATGCTTTCTTTTCTCCCACTGAGCGCCATCTCTGATGCGATGAATACAGAGAGCCTTCAATGGTCTTCTGCGAATGTCAGTGCCGGTATCAACTCGAATACATTTGCGCAGTATTGGGGTGCCATTTCCCTCCCAGTAACCAACAGGTAAAGGAATCATTTTGGGTAAATAACGATCCAAATTATGTACATACCATGCAATTAATCTCGGATCATCATGAAGTTTTTCAAGTCGTTTGGTGAGGCCAAGGGAAGCATATCCAGGAAAGCGTTGATCAACCTGATCTGGAATGGTATCGTCGCTTCCGCCAGAAATCAAAACAAAGCTGGTAGTTCTGTCAATTTTGGGAAGCAAGAAATCGAAAAACTCATTCCACTGTGCTGGTATAGCTTGCACAAAAATTACTTTTGGCTGTTTATCGAGTCTGCCAATAAAACCTAACTCACTAATGCTCCAATCTGCCCAATGATAGATCGATGCTCGAAACGGTGTCGTCAGGCAAACATTGTGAATTAATCGATATCTTCTATGTCTTCCCTCAAAACTCCTCAAATACCATCCCGCCATAGATGAGGCCTTTCGCTGCAGTCCAATTGGCAAGGACTGCCAAAAGGCTTCTAGCGGGTATTCGTGATAAAGAAGGCTGAACAGTGGCTTTGGTAGGAAGCGTTTTAAAGAACGAAGCTTGTCTAGCACTAACTGCATGGTGTGGTTCTTGAAAGTCTAATAAAATTTTCGAATTTTAGTGTGGTAATGGTAGAATTAGAATCGTTAGGTTCTCGAATTGAGCCGAAGGGACTCCGTTTAGTGAAATCACGTTAATGGGCTCCGGGGCAAAGATTAACTCTTGCAACCAGTTTCTATTGCATAATTTCACGATGGTCTAAATAATCCAAAAAGAAAACCCCTGCCAAGGCAGGGGAAACGAAACAGACGGAGAAAAACTCAGTCCAGATCGGGCATCGCCAAGGTGGGTTCAGCCTCTCGGTCAATGCCTTTTTCGAAGCCGGCTGCAGCAGCGCGGGCCCGACCAGCGTGCCAGAGATGGCCCACCAGGAAGAAGAAGGCAAGAACGAACTGGGTGGCTGAGAGCCACTGACGGATGTTGACGTAGTTCACCGAGTTGGGCTCGGTGATGATGCCACCCACGGAATTGAGGGAGGCATTGGGCGCGTGGGTCATGTATTCGGCCGCTCGACGCACCTGCCAGGGTTGAATGTCGTTCTGGAGTTTGTCTAGGCTCAGACCATTCGGACCTCGCAGGGGTTCAAGCCAAGGGCCGCGGAAATCCCAGAAGCGCATGGTTTCACCACCAAAGATGATTTCACCGGTTGGTGAACGCATCAGATATTTGCCTAGGCCCGTTGGACCCATGGCAGAGCCGATGTTGGCTCCGAGCCTTTGGTCACGGACCAGGAAAGTGAAACTTTGTGCCTGGGAGGCCTCTGCGTTGGTTGGGCCGTAGAACTCGGAGGGATAGGCGGTGTTGTTGAACCAGATGTAGGCCGAAGCCACAAAGCTCATCAGGCTCAAGGCTCCGAGGCTGTAGCTCAGATATGCCTCACCGTTCCAGATGAAGGCGCGCCTCACCCAACCGAAGGGCTTGGTAATTACGTGCCAGATGCCACCGAAAATACAAATCAAGCCGATCCAGATGTGACCACCAATGATGTCCTCCATGGAGTTCACCCCGATAATCCAGCCTTCACCACCAAAAGGGGCGCGCAACAGATAACCGAAAATCACGCCAGGGCTAAGGGTTGGATTGCTGATCAGGCGTACATCCCCACCCCCTGGAGCCCAGGTGTCGTACACACCTCCAAAGAACATTGCCTTGAAGACCAACAGCAGGGCACCAACACCAAGAAGAATGAGGTGGTAGCCGATGATGTTGGTCATCTGGTTCTTATCGCGCCAATCTTGAGAGAAGAAGGCGGAATAGTTTTCCAGGATTTCTGGGCCACGAAGGGCGTGATAAAGACCGCCCAGGCCAAGAACGGCAGAACTGATCAGATGCAACACCCCGACCACAAAGAAGGGGTAAAGGCTGGTGACTTCACCGCCTGGTCCGACCCCATAGCCCAACGTGGCGACGTGGGGAAAGAGAATCAAACCCTGCTCGTACATAGGCTTGTCGAAGGTGAAATGACTCACCTCGAAGAGCATCATTGCTCCAGCCCAGAAGACCATCAGACCCGCATGGGCGACATGGGCGCCAAGCAAACGGCCTGAAAGATTTATCAGGCGGGCATTACCTGCCCACCAGGCATAGCCGGTGGAATCAAGGTCCTTGCCGGCGACAGAGATAAGGCCAGAATTAAAGGGCGTTTCCACGGGGCAGGACCTCTTCAGGGAAGACGAATTGTTCGTGAGGCTGGTCTGCGGGGGCCATCCAGGCGCGCAGACCTTCGTTGAGCAGGATGTTCTTGGTGTAGAAGGTTTCGAATTCGGGATCTTCGGCGGCCCGGA